>JACQZW010000019.1 GCA_016213675.1 Acidobacteriota bacterium
CGAGCCGCGGTGGGGTATCGGGGGCCCGAGGAGCGTCAGCGACGAGGGAACCCCGAGGGGCCCCACCGTGGATCGCGCCAGTCCGGTCGCGAGCGGAGCAGTCTCGTCCCGGCCTCGCGGAGGCGAGGCCGGGACGAGGGGGCCGCGCACCCCAGGGGCACATCAAGGGGACGGACCTCGGTCCGTGACTGGCGGCAAGTCTGGGGGCAGGGCCTCCAAACGCGACGGGACCCTTCGCTGCGCTCAGGGTGACAGCAGGAGTCGGAGGGCAGGACCTCCAAGCGCGCCGAGATCCTTCGGTCGCTGCGCTCCCTCAGGATGACTGCGGGTTCGAGGGGATCGCCTCGTCGCTTCACTCCTCGCGATGACGACTGCCGACGTGTCGGAGCGGCGAACCTTCGCCAGTCCGTTGCGTAAGAGGTGGTGATCAACCCGCGCAACTCAACGAAGGGTCGGGCTGGACTGGCGCGGAGAGGGACGGGCGATGAAAACGAGAACGAAGGTCATCCTGGCGGCGGTGGTCGTCGTGGGGCTCGGTGGGATCACGGCGGCATCGCTCAAGAGCCGGCAGCCGCACGGCGTCCGGGTGCGCACCGCCAAGGTCGAGCGCAAGGACTTGACTTCGCTGATCACCGCCAACGGGACGATCCAAGCGAAGACCAAGGTCGACCTGTCGGCCAACATCATGGGGCAGATCAACTCGCTCCTGGTCGAAGAGGGCCAGCAGGTCAAGCAGGGCGACCTGCTGCTGGTCATCGACCCGGTCCGCTACGCCGCGGCCGTCGAAGGGTCGCGGTCGAACCTCCAGGCGCTCGAGGCCGAGCTGACGCGCTCGCGCGAGGCCACCGCCCAGGCCAAACGCGACCTCGATAGGGTCCACAGCCAGTTCAAAGAGGGGATCATCTCCGAGGCCGAGTACGACCGCAGCCGCAGCCTGCACGACCAGGCCATCGCCTCGGCGCAGCGTGCCGAGCGCCAGGTCGCCCAGGCCCGGGCGGACCTCGCCGCGACCAGCGACTCGCTCCACAAGACCGAGATCCGGGCGCCGATGGACGGCACGGTCACGCGGCGCAACGTCGAGCAGGGCGAGGTGGTCGTCACCGGGACGATGAACAACGCCGGCACCCAGCTCATGACCATCTCGGACATGTCGACGGTCGAGGCGGTGCTCGAGGTGGACCAGACCGACGTGCCGCAACTGAAGATCGGCCAGCCCGCCCAGGTGGTCATCGACGCCTTCCCGGGCGAGACGTTCCCCGGGGTCGTCGCCGAGATCGGGTCGAGCCCGATTCGCGGCACCTCCCAGCTCGGCGGCGCGGCCACCGGCACCGACTACGAGGTCAAGGTCACGCTGACGAAGCACCCCGAGGGCGTCCGGCCCGGCCTGACCGTCACGGCCGACATCACCACCGACACCCGGTCGGCGGCGCTCGCGGTGCCGATCGGCGCGCTGGTGCTGCGCCAGCCGGAACCGGTCGGCAGCCCCGCCGCGGGCTCGCCCGCGGGATCCGGTGAGCCCGAGGCGGCGAGCACCCCGAAGCCGGAGCCGGTCTCCGCCCGGGCGCGCGACATCGAGGGCGTCTACGTCGTCGAGGCCGGCAAGGCGGTCTTCAAGCCGGCCAAGACCGGCGTCAAGGGCGAGATGGACATCGAGGTCCTGGACGGCCTCGCCGAGGGCGACGAGATCGTCGTCGGCCCCTTCCGCGCCCTGCGCGAGCTCAAGCCGGGGGCGGACATCGTCGTCGACAACAGCAACAAGCCGGGCTCGCAAGGCTGAGCGCCGGGGCACGAGGCAGGAGGGAGCGAGCCATGATCGTGCAGGACATCCTCCGCGTCGCCTTCCGCGCGCTCCTGACCAACAAGCTGCGCTCGTTCCTCAACCTGCTCGGCGTGATCATCGCGGTCACCACGATCATCGCGGTCATCTCCGTCGTCACCGGTCTGAACAAGTACGCGGCCAGCGTGTTCGGCCAGCTCGGCCCGAACACCATGGTCTTCTCCAAGTACGGCCTCATCACCTCGCGCGAGGGGTTCCTCGAGGCGGTCAAGCGCAAGGACTTCACCGTCGACGACGTCGAGGCGATCCGCCGCCTCGCCCCGCAGGCGCTCCGGGTCACCGGCCGCGTCGACTCCAACCACGCGGTGTACGCGGAGGGCCGCCGTCTCCAGGGCTGCAACGTCGTCGGCTCGGGTCCCGAGATGCCCTACATGGTCGGGATGGAGCTCGAGGACGGTCGCTATTTCTCGCAGAGCGAGGCCGACGCCGCGCGACCCGTGGCGGTGATCGGCTGGGACGTCAAGGACGAGGTGTTCCCGCTCGTCGACCCGATGGGGCGGATGATCAAGGTCGAGGGCAAGCCGTTCCGCATCATCGGCGTGCTCGCCAAGCAGGGCCGGGCGTTCGGGCAGAGCCAGGACAACGTGGTGGTCATGCCGCTCGCCGCGTACCAGAAGTCGTTCGGGCGCCGCGACACCGTCGACGTCCTGGTCGAGGCGCCGTCGGCCGAGCAGCGAACCGAGGTCGAGGACGCCGTCCGGCTCACGCTGCGCACCCGCCGCGGCACCCCCTTCTCGGCACCCGACCCGTTCGGCATCGTGACCGCCGAGGCGCTGCAGGCGTTCTGGAAGCAGTTCACCTTCTCGGCGTTCGCGCTGGTCATCGTCATCTCGTCGATCTCGCTGATCGTCGGCGGCGTCGCGATCTCCAACACGATGTTCGCCTCGATCGTCGAGCGGACCCGCGAGATCGGCCTGCGCAAGGCGCTCGGCGCCCGCCGCCGCGACCTCCGCCGGCAGTTCCTCGTCGAGGCGGTGAGTCTGTCGCTGGCCGGCGGCCTCCTTGGTGTCGGGCTCGGCTTCCTCGCCTCCCGGGCGATCGGCGCGTTCAGCCCGTTCCCGGCCCAGGTCACGCCGGGCCTGATCCTGGCGGCACTGCTCGTCGCGACGCTGTCGGGGGTGGCGGCCGGCTGGCTGCCCGCGATCAGCGCGGCGCGGCTCGATCCGATCGTGGCGCTTCGGGAGGAATGATGACTCGCTGGCACGCCGTCATCGCGGCCCGGCGCGAGAACGTCCTGTCGGCGTTCCGGGCGATTCGCGAGAACAAGCTTCGCTCGTTCCTGACCTGCCTCGGCATCATCATCGGGGTCGCCACGGTCATCCTGATGGTGTCGCTCATCCAGGGCTTCAACAACCAGTTCGTCGCCTCCTTCCAGAGCTTCGGCGCCACCCTCGTCCAGTTCCAGAAGTTCGACGAGCGGTTCGGCGGCGGCCCCCGGCCGGAGGACGAGATCAACCGCCCCAACCTCACCACCGACGACGCCGACGCGATCCGGCGTTACGCCTGGGCGGTCAAGTTCGTCTCGCCCGAGCGCTGGCAGTTCCAGAACACCGAGATCCGCTACCGCGACCAGCGCGCCGACGGGGTGACGGTCGGCGGCGTCACCGCCGCCTACCCCGACGCCAACAACCACTGGGTGCAGCAGGGCCGCTTCTTCAACGAGGGCGAGGAGCGCCACTCCTCGCAGGTCGCCGTCCTTGGCGTCAACGTCGCCAACTCGCTGTTCGGCGAGATGGACCCGCTCGGCCGGGTGATCTCGGTCAACGGCCGGCCGTTCACGGTGGTCGGGGTCTTCGAGAAGAAGGGCGGCTTCCTCGACGGCGGCGGCAGCGACAGCCAGATGGCCATCCCGATGGGGATGTTCGACCGGATCTGGCCGGAATCCCAGCGGACCTACGGTTGCGTCATCGCGACCGTCCCCCACAAGCCCGAGTGGGTCGCCCTCGCCATCGACCAGGGCACCTCGATCCTCCGCGAGCGCCGCGGCCTGCGCTTCTACCAGCCGAACAACTTCGGGGTCCGCACCCCGGACCGCGGCATCCGGACGTTCCAGCAGATCACCGGCGGGGTGTCGGCGGCGATGCTGGTGATCGCCGGCATCTCGCTGGTCATCGGCGGCGTCGGCGTGATGAACATCATGCTGATGAGCGTCAAGCAGCGGACCCGGGAGATCGGCGTCCGCCGCGCCCTCGGCGCCCGCGCCACCGACATCCGGCAGCAGTTCGTCACCGAGGCGATCACCCTGACGCTGATCGGGGGGGCCACCGGCGTGGGCCTCGGCATCGGCGCCTCCCAGCTCCTCGCGATGGCCACGCCGTTCCCGACCGCCAACTCGCCGGGCGCGATCGTTGCCGGCCTGGTGGTGTCCGGCCTCGTCGGCTTCTTCTTCGGCACCTACCCCGCCGTCAAGGCGTCGCGACTGGACCCGATCGAAGCGCTCCGCTACGAGTGACGCGCGTTCCGCGCGCACGCTGGGGAGGGCGGGCGGGGGCGCCCGCCCCACTCGCGGATGTCTGGTCGCGGGCCGCTGGCTGGGGAGCGCCGCGCGATGCCGGTGATGCTCACAGCACCGCGGTGAGGCCGAGCAGCGGCAGGCCGACGATCGCGCCGAACACGACGAGACCGAACAGGAACCCGGCGCCGCCGACGGCGACCAGGAGGGCGTCCTCCTCGAGCATGCCCACCGCGGTCGTGGCGATGACCAGCGCCGGCAGCGTGTTGGTGAAGAGGATCGGCAGCGGCAGCGCGAGCTCCAGGCCCGACACCGCGATCACGCCGCCGGCGATGCCCCGCGCCCACGGATGGCGGTGGTACCACTGGCCCCGCGGCCGGATGAACCGCTCGACCCGGGCGAGGAACCGCTGCCCGGTGCGGACGATCCCGACGACGAGCTTGGCGGGCAGGATCCGCTCCCGCCAACGGCGCGGCAGCCATGCCGGACGGCCGAGCGCCATGAGGGAGCCGAGCAGGGCGACCGCGAGACCGAACGGGGTCGAGACGCCCGGCAGCGGAACCGGTTGCAGGAAGGGCAGGGCGAGGAAGAAGGCGAGCAGCGCATGACCGCGGACCGCGAGGTGGTCGAGGAGTGTCCCGGCCGGGACGGCGCTGCCGCCGGCCAGCTCGAGGATCTCCTCGAGCTGTTCCGACAGGCGGCAGCAGTGCGGCACTCTCGGCGACGGTCCCAGTGGCGGCGGCTCGGGACCGGGACGTGCGTCGCCGGCGACCCCGGGCTCGGGCGCGCTCAGAAACTCGTCCGACACGGGGCGGGCAAGCCGAGCTTCTCGGCGATCGCCGGCCACGCGAAGGCCGCGACGCTCACGTCGTCGTGCACCGCGAAGACGGCGCCGGCCGGGAAGCCCTTCACCGGTCCGGTCGCCGTGACGATGCCGTCGGTGTTCGCCACCACGTTGCCGTTGAACGAGCCGCGCACCGCGAAAGTCCTGCGGTCGAGGAGATAGAAGACCGTCCGCTCCTTCTGCTGGTCGGTGGTCACCCAGAAGCCGCCCTCACCGCACTCGACCAGCGCGATGCCCTCGGGATCGGCCTGGAAGAGCCCGTGACCGAAGACCTGGCCGGTGAACTCGCCGTCGAGCGAGTAGACCTTGATGTCGTGACGGCCGTCGGCCTCGTCGGCGACGAGCAGGCGGCCGGCGGCCGGGTCCGCCGCGATCGACTCGACGACGTGCAGCACGCCCGCTCCGGAAGTCGCGCCGAAACTCCTCACCAGGGTCGTGTGCAACGCCGCGCCTTCCCGCTCGACGCGGAAATGCTTCACCCGCTCACCGAGCTCGGCCTCGGGCGGGACCGACTCGTCGGGCTGCTGGTAGGAGTCGGTGACGTAGAGCTCGTAGCGTCCGGCGCCCGAGGCGTACGCCGCGACGCCGTAGGGGAAGCGCAGCACGCCGGCGCCGACGATCGCGACGGTGGTCAGTTCCGGCAGTGCGATGACCTGCACGCGCCGGTTGTCCCGCTCCACCACCACGAGCAGGTCGTCGACCACCGCGATGCCGTTCGGTCGCCTGAACTGGCCCGGGCCCGAGCCGGAGCCGCCGAGCCGGCGGACCACGGCGCCGCTCGCCACGTCGAGGACCACCACCGAGTCGCTCGCTTTCGCGGTCGCCAACAGCCAGCCGCCCGGCGCCCACACTGCGAGGGAGTCGACGTTGTCGCCGTTCAGCCGCGGCGACTCGTACGCCTCGGCGACGACTGCCTGGCGGGGTGCGGAGGCCTCCGGCGCCGGCGTCGCCGGGCCGCCTGTCTCCGTCGTCGCGGCGCAGCCGGCAAGTCCCACGCCGAGCGCGAGCGACGCTGCCCAGGGTCGGATCCAACGCAGCCACGAGCCGAGGTGGCGGGACGCGCGTTCGTTCGCTGTCATCGAGCCCGTCTCCAAGCCCGCAATCCTACCTCAGCTCCCGGACCGCGGCGCCGATTCCAAACAGGCCTCCGGCTTGCGATTCCGGTCTTGCACCGTGAAGACTCCTGCCTATAATCGCCACCAGCTTGTCAGGAACAGGGAGAGGAGATCCGGATGATGAAGAATCGGTCAGCTCTCGTGGTCGTGATGTTGGCCATCCTGGCCTCCCTCGGCCTGGCTGCGGTGGTCACCGGCCAGGCCGATCCGGTCGCCGACAATGGCACGACGGTGTCCGTCGGGCCGCCGCCGGGCACGGTCGGCAAGGTGATCGACGCCCCGCTGCCGTGGGTGACGACCGCACCGATGGCCGTGGGCGTGTCGCGGCCGGCCGGCGCCGTGGTCGGCAGCTACTTCTACGTCATCGGCGGCGAGGCGACGGGCGGCGTCCGCAACGGCTTCGTCCAGCGCTTCGACCCCGGGACCAACACCTGGGACAACACCGCGCCGACGATGCCGACCCCGGGCTCCAACCTGTGCGCCGCCGTCGTCGGCACGGACATCTATATCCCCGGCGGCTACACCGGAACTGCCTACCTCTCGACCCTGCAGGTCTTCCACACGGCAACCAACACCTGGGAGACCGTCGCCACCGACCCGCTGCCGGTGATGACGAGCGGAATGGCCTGCGCCTCGTCCGGTGGCAAGGTCTACGTCCTCGGTGGCTACAACGGCACGGCCTACATCGGGTCAACGTACGTGTACGACCCGGTCGCGGCCGCGGGGTCACGGTGGACCATGCTCGCCGACGCCCCGACGGCCGGCGCCTACGGCGACGCCATCGCGGCAGGCGGGTACATCTTCTACGCCGGGATGCGGAATGCCGTTACGGCCGACCTCGCGAGCGTCCACCGCTACGATCCGGCCGCCAACACGTGGGCGAGCCTGCCGAACCTCACGACGGCGCGCGGCGCCGCGCGGATGTGGACCTACGAGGGCCAGCTCGCGGTCGGCGGCGGCGGGTGGTCGTCGTACCTGGCATCCGTCGAGCAGTACCCGCTCGCGTCCGGACTCGCCGGCACCTGGTCCCCGGGAAACCCGCTGGTCGCCGGGCGCCGCACCTTCGCTGCGGCCCAGGACAACACCAACGGCCGGCTGTTCGCCGGGGCCGGCTACAACGGCGGCTTCATGACGAGCGCCGAGAGCTCCCTGTTCACCGTGCCCGTCGAGCTGCAGAGCCTGACGATCGAGTAGCTCCCAGAAACGAGCGAGCCTGACCGGCCCCCCGCGCACCCGCGCGGGGGGCCTTGCACGTCAGCGCCTCACGGTGAAAGCTAGGCCTTCGTCCGGCAGGTCGTGATGCCGAACGGCAAGTAGGCCGGGCACCAGCCGATCGCCGCGGTGAGGAGCGGCACGACGCCCACGGCGCCCCACCAGCTCTTGGTGTACAGGCCGACGGCGATGATCGCGAGGCCCAGGACGACGCGCACGACCCGATCCGCAGAACCGACGTTCTTCACCATGGCTCGCTCTCCCCGGGTGGCCACCGGCCACCCGTCCTCGGAACACGCAGCGGTTCAGGTCTCATCCACCGGTGACCGGTGCCCCGGCAAGCCGGAGCGCAACCGCGAGGAGGCGGACGAACAGCTCCAGCTCCCCGGCCTCCGGCGTGGAGTCGCCGCAGACCAGCAGCAGCCACGGCACGTCGGCGCCCTTGACGGCCAACGCCTTCTCGCCGCCGAGCGTGATCTGAACGCTCTCCACGGTGCTCCCCGGCGGCACCGGGGCGCGCAGCAGGGTCCGGATCCGGGGGTCGTCGAGCACCGGCTTGACCGCCCCGTAGGCGGCCACCACCCCCACGTCGCTCCCGACCTGCTCGAGCACCGCCGCGGCCGACATCCCCCGGCACACCACGAACCACTCGGCCAGCACGGCGACCGCGTTGCCGTTGGGTATGCCCCAACGTGACAGCAGCCAGAGCAGACTCTCCTGCAGGATCACCGGCATGCGGTCCGAGGTCGTGAGCTTCTCGGGCACCGGCGACGGCACGTTGCGCTCCGCCGGCGGGCTGACGGCCCCGGACGCGGAGGCCTCGGGCAGGATCTGCGCGATCACCGACGAGAAGCGAATGGCGTCGCCCGACTTCAGCTCCGCCTCCTTGACCGGCTTCCCGTTGACGAAAGTTCCGTTGGTGCTGCCCAGGTCGAGGAGGACGATCGTGCCTCGCTGACACGTGAGCAGGGCGTGCTTGCGCGAGACATCCGCCGCCTGCAGGCGGACGGCGCAGCTCGCCGCGGCGCCGATGGTCAGCTCGCTGCCTTCGGGCAGCTTGTAGCGGCGCTCGGTGCCGTCGAGCAGGACCAGTTCGTGCATGCTCAACTCCTCCAACGCGACGCCGGCGGACGCCCGCGCGGGGCGGACCGGCCCAACCGTGACGGGTCGCACCATTCTAGGCGAATCGTCCCCGGAACGGTCAGAAGAGCCTGTGGGCGTTGACGATGATGGTCCCCTTGCGAACGCGGTCGCGGAACCGCCTGGTCGCCGCGAGTCGCAGGAGCGCCTGGAGCTTCGCAGCGCCGTGGCTGTAGAGCGCGGGCAGGGCGACCGTGATGAAGCGCGCGAAGTCCTCGTCGTAGGGGTAGTACCAGGGCGCGGCCCGGTCCCGCCCGAAGTCGGCGGCGACGTACTTGACGTTGCACATTTCGAGGAGCCCGTAGCGGCCGTGGGTACGGCCGATCCCGCTCTCGCGCAGGCCGCCCCAGGCCCCGGTCGCCTCGGCGAACGCCACGACGTGCTCGTTGACCATCACCACCCCGGCCTCCAGCTCGCGCTGGAACCGCCGGGCCGTCTCGCGCGAGCGGGTCCATCCCGAGGCGGTGAGGCCGAACCTCGAGGCGTTGGCGCGGGCGATCCCCTCGCCGAGGTCCTTCACCGGGAGCATCGGCAGGACCGGGCCGAACGTCTCCTCCCGAATGACGTCCATGTCGTCGCGCACGTCGACGAGCACGGTCGGCGGGTAGAAGAACCCCGGCCCGCCCGGCATCGCCCCCCCGGTGAGCGCCCGTGCGCCGCCCGCGATGGCGTCGCCGACGTGCCGGTGGACGACCTCCCGCTGGTCGGTGGTGGTCATTGGGCCGACGTCGGTGTCGGAGGCGAGCGGGTCACCGACCTTGAGCGACATCGTCAGCTCGACGACCCTGGCGAGGAGAGGCTCGTAGACCGCCCTCTCGACGTAGGCGCGCTCGATGGAGGCGCAGGTCTGGCCGGTGTTCATGAAGGCGCCCCAGACCAGCCCGCGGGCCGTGCGCTCGAGGTCGCAGTCGGCGGCGACGACGGCCGCGTCCTTGCCGCCGAGCTCGAGTTGGCACGGGACGAGCCGTGCCGCACAGCGCTGGGCGACCCGCTGGCCGATGCCCACCGAGCCGGTAAAGATCACCTTGGCCACCTGAGGGTCGTCGACCAGCGCGTCGGTCGCCCGGCCGGGCAGGGCCACCGTGTTGATCACACCCGGCGGAAACCCGGCACGCCGCGCCATGTCGCCGAGCGCCAGGCCGATCAGGACCGTGGCCGAGGCCGGCTTGAACACGACGGTGTTGCCCGCGGCGACGGCCGCGGCGATCCCGTTGACCGGGATGCCGACCGGGTAGTTCCACGGCGCGACGATCGCCACCACGCCGAGCGGATCGAAGCGGTAGCCGGCCCGCCAGTGACGGAAGAGCACCTGCCAGGTCGGCACCGGTTCCTCCGCCAGGACCCGGTGCAGGCGGCGGGCGAGGAACGACAGTACCTCGGTGGCCGCGAAGACGTCGACCAGGCGGGCTTCGGCGATCGGCTTGCCGTTCTCGCGCGCGATCAGCTCGGCGAGCTGGTCGGCCTCGGCCACCATGAGCTTGAGCCAGCGCGCCAGCAGCTCCTGGCGCGTCCGGAACGAGGTCGCCGACCAGGCCGGGAACGCGTCGCGGGCGGCGGCGACCGCCGCCCTGGCGCCGTCCTCGGCGAGCATCGAGACGGTCCCCAGCGCCTCGCCGGTGGCAGGGCTCCGGGCGACGAACGAGCCCGGACCGCTCACGTCGCGGTTCGCGATGATCGAGTTGAGTTGCATTGCCGCCTCCCGGCTCTCCGAGTTAGCCTATCACGCCGTGCCGCACTGAGAGGTTCGGCGTGACGCAGTGCGGCATCGGGGCGGCGGATACAATGCAGGGATGGAGCCGAGACCGTACCCCGTGCGCCTCCGGGTCCGCTACGCCGAGACCGACCAGATGGGCGTCGTCCACCACGCCGTCTACCCGGTCTGGTTCGAGGCGGCGCGCTCCGAGCTCGCCCGTGCCGTTGGCCTCCCCTACTCGGACTGGGAGCGGCGGGGCGTCTGGCTGATGCTCTCCGACCTCCATTGCCGCTACCGCCGGCCGGCGCGGTACGACGAGGACATCACGGTGTGGGTGCGGGTCGCCGAGGTGGCCAGCCGTCGGGTCACGTTCGCCTACCGCGTCACCGGACCGGACGGCCAGGTGCTCGCGGAAGGCGAGACCCGCCACCTGACGGTCAGCTCGGTGACCGCTCGCCCGACCGTGCTCCCCGACGAGCTCCGCGACTCCCTGCTGCGCGACCCCAATACCGACGATTTGCCCGCCACAACCTGAGAAATCGGCGGGTGGAGCCGTCGTCACCTTCGTCGGGGCGTGGTCGTCCCGTCGAGGCCGACGAGCGGCATCGCGCGGTCGGCGAAGAAACCGAGCCACAGCAGGAGCGGGAGGGTGAAGGTGACGGGCAGGTCCCAGAAGTAGCGGAGGGACCCGTAGACGTTCCGTGCGAACGCGGAGTAGTTGGCCTCGCTCCATGGACCCATGTCGAACGCGAAGAAACACTTGATCTGCCAGAGCAGTCCGAGCACGTGGGCCAGGACCATCACGGCAAGGGCCAGGACGAGCCGGCGCCACCCCTGGCCGGCGAGCGATCCCGGAAGCGCCAGGACCAGGGCGAGGAAGGGGATCAAGTTGTAGTGAATCTGGATCAGCGATGTCTTAAGCCATCCCGATCCGGCGCGGAAGTCCGTCCTGCCGATCATCGCGTAGTTGCCGTCCACCTTCACGACTGCCGCCCGGGGATTCTCGGTCGCCCGGGCCAGCGCCTGGCTGACGGCGGCGAGGACGTGCCCGTACGCAGGCTTGGCGAGTGCCCAGAGAACGACCGCAGCCAGCAACGCGAGCGGAAGGCGGCGCAGGAAGCGGCGGAGATCAGGCGTCGCGCGCCATCGCATAACGCTGCACCCAGAGCACCCAGAGGAGCACGGCGAAAAGGATGATGGCCGACTGCCAGACGAACACGTGGGCCGTCGAGAACCACTCCGGCTTCAGCACGCCCACGTAGAACAGCGACACGACGCGGACGATGTTGACGGCCTGGATGGCGAGGAATCCGAGCGCGATTCCGAGCAGCTTCCGCCGCCAGGGGGCCGGGAAGGCGAGCACCCCGCACACGAAGATCAACATCGCCTCGAGTCCGTTGCAGCCGTTGTAGATGACCACCGCGAACCGCGGCGAGCGCAACGTCTGGCCGACCACGGTGGCCCCCTCCCCGAACGCGTTCAGGACGATCCTGGCCTCGTGCGCCACGAACGTCGTGTACTTCTTGACCACGTGCTCGTTCACCGGCTCCGCCGCCAGCACGGCAAAGCCGACCACCAGGATGATCACGTAGCGCAGGAGGAAACGTCCGGCGGGAGTGGCGAGAAACGCCTTCACCTTCTGCACCGGCCGATTATTGCCGTCGGCCACGGCCCCGTCAACGCCGCAGATGCTCCGCCGACACGCCAACGTGACGCCGCGCTGAGACACGGCGGCGTGTCCGCCTTCGAGTGCGGCCCCACACACTGGCACGGGTCTTGTAGCATTGCAGGCACGATGTTCGGTCTCGACGACCCCAAACCGGACGAACAGCTCCCCGATCCCCCAACCCGCCGCCGCCTCGTGGTGCGGTGGGAGGAGCTGCCGCCGGAACGCCCGGACACCGCGGAGGCGCGGGCGCAACTGTTCCTCGACGAGCAACGTGCCGAGCGCTTCATCCTCCTCAATCGGCGCGTCCAGCTCGCCATGGTCCTCTCCCTGCTCTTCCACCTCGGCCTGGTGCTGCTGCTCCCCGCCGGCAACCGCTGGCTCGTGGCCATGGAGGAGGAGGCGCGGCGGCGTGAGGACCAGACGATCCCGCCGGTCTACCTGCTCCCCTACCTGCCGCAGCAGGAGCCGGAGCCGCCGGCGTCCAGGCAGGCGCCGCGTTCGGACCTCGACCGCAGAGCACACGGCGGCCTCGGAGCCCCCGCCGATCGGCCCGGGAGTAAGGGCAACACCTTCGAGCCCCGCCTGGAACCGCCCTCGGCGCCGGCTTCCCCACCGGCCGGGACGGACGCCGGGACGGCCCAGCGACCCGGCGAGGCCGAGCGCGAGGGCTCGAAGGTCGCCGACCTCGGCGACAAGGGCGCCGAGGCCGTCCTCCAGATGCCCAAGGAGGCTCGCGACGGTCGCGACGGCTCTACGCCGGGACAACCGCTGCTCAGGGGTCTCGGAGCGGCCGGCCGCGTGGGGGGCAGTGGAGCCGTTCCCGACCGGTCAGGTGGGCAGGTCGACCTCGGGCCCCTGTCGTTCGAGACCGAGTGGTACGAGTGGGGGCCGTACGCGGCCGAGATGCTGCGGCGAATCCGCTATCACTGGCTGATCCCGGAAATCGCGCAGCTCGGCGTGCCCGGGGTCGTCCGCATCCACTTCTACATCGAGCGCACTGGCAGGGTGTCCGGGCTGGAGATCGAGAAGGTGTCGGGACATCCGCCGATGGACTTCGCCGCGCGGGACGCGATCCTCGATGCTTCGCCGCTGCCCCCGCTCCCAGCCGACCTCACCGGAGTCGAGCGCGAGCGCGTCACCATCACCTTCTTCTACAACACCAAGCCGCCGGACGACGGCAGGTAGGTGGCGGGAGACCGGGCGAACGGCACGCGAGCCCCCGGGTCCCTGCCCCAGGTCCGGGTCACCCGCAGGCGTTGACGACACGGCGCAGCGCGGCGCCGACATGCTCGCCGATCACGGCCAGTTCGGGCTTGCCGATCACGCCCATGACCCCGTTGGGGTTCATCGCCCGCACGATCGTCTTCCCGGCTTCCACGGAGACCGTCACGTTGCACGGCAGGAGCACGCCGACCTCGGGTGCGGCCGACAGCGCCTGGTGAGCCGACGGCGGATGGCAGGCGCCCAGGATCACGTACGGCTCACGATCGACGCCGAGCTTCGCCTTCAGCGTCGCCTGCACGTCGATCTCGGTGAGCACGCCGAACCCCTCCTTCGCCAGTGCCTCCCGTGCTTTCGCGACGGCGGCGCCGTACTCCAGCGGAGAGACCACCTCGAACGCCACGTTCGACTCGTTCATCGTTCCACTCCCTGCGGGCGAACTCGGCCGATGCTGCGGACTCGCAGGCAAATCGCCCCGAATCCCGATTGGTCCGCGTGCCCCGTGTCTTGTCTCAGGTCCCAGGCCTCAAGCCTCGCGCCTCGTCGGTGCCGACCGGCACCGTCGTCACGACGCTCAGGAGAACCCGGCGCTGCCGCACGAGGCGGCGCTCGTCGCCCCGCAGGGCAACGATCCGGAGCTCCCGGTGCCCGTCCCGGTGCTGGCGAACGTCGAGAGCTGCTTGACGACCCTGTCGCCGTCGCATTTGGGACAGCTCACACCTTGACTCGGTGCGCCCATCTTCTGGAGAACCTCGAAACGGTGCCCGCACCCGGCGCAGGCGTACTCGTAGAGCGGCATTGGCACTAACCTCCACATCCGGTCCACAGGGTGTCCCACACGCTGCCGGGAATCCCCGCGGGAAACGCCTCATCCGTGCTGTAGATCGCGCCGCAGCTCCGGCACCGCCAGAGCAGCGACCCTCACGTCGGCACCGGCTGCAGGCGCTTGCCGCACCGCGTGCACGCCCCGCCCTCGCCGGGTCTCGTCTCGTCTTCCATCGTCGACCTCTCGTCTCAGTGTTGCTCGCGCACGGCCTTGCCCTGGTCGGGCGCCGGCGCTCCCTTGGATTCCTGCCCGGGCTCGGGCTTGTTCTCGATACTGCACTGGCTGCCCCGACCACCGGTCGGTGAGGGGACGGCTCAGGTAGGCACCCCGAGGCGAGGCAGAACCACCCACTGCAGGACGATCCAGACGGCCGCCAGGCCGAGGAACCAGAGGATATCGGAGCCCATCAGCTTGCCCCCACCATCATCTCCGCCCGGCCCGCCTCGATCTCCTGCATCTCGTTGCTGACGTGACGTTCGAGTGAATCGCATACCGTCCTGCAAATGGCAAAGACTGCCGGGTCCTCGATTCGATAGTAGATACTGACCCCCTCGCGACGGCACTCGACGAGGCCGGTCCGCTTGAGGACACCCAGGTGCTTCGACACGTTGGCCTGACTCCCGCCCACCTCGGTGAGGATCTCGTTCACACACTTCTCGCCGTCCTGCAGCGTGTGCAGGATGCGAAGCCGCATGGGATCGGCCATCCCTTTGAGTCGGTCCGAGATGCGTTGCAGGAGCTGTTCCGATGCCGGTCGCACTGAGCCTCCCCCGAGCAAGTATAACCACTCGGTAATATACGACCAGTTTACCGGCGGGTCAAGGGGCGCAGGCTCGCGGTGCTTCGGGCTCATGTCGGGTTCTTTCCGCTCGCGACCGGCTCAGCCGGCCGTGAGCACGTCCTCGACGCCCCAGACCAGCATCTTCAGCCGCTCGCTGCACTCGGCGCAGTACGTCTTCAGGTCGGCGACGAGCGGGTCGAGGGCGTCGGCGGCGATCACCGTGAAGATGATCGCCGAGGTCTTCGGGAACGCCCGCGAGCCGAGCCGTGGCCCGGTCTCGCCGAATCCCGTGGCGTTGGGTAGCTCCGTGAAGCCGAGCACACCGGCGCGGTTGAGGAAGACCTCGAGCTCTTCCTTCTTCTCCCCGTCGACGATCAGCATGAGCAGCTTCATCTCCATCGCTTCACTCCTTGGCGCCGAGCGCCTTGAGAATGGAGATCATCGGGCACCACTTGGTGAACGCCGACTGCAGCAGGTTCAGGCCAACGAACGCCGTGAAGGCGTAGAACCACGGCTGATTCAGGACGAAACCCAACCCCACCGAGACCAGCACGAACAGCCCCGCAATCGCACGCAGATACTCGTTGACGGTCATGTCAGGCTCCTTTCAGTCACGCTCCCGGCGACCTCACGTCGTCGGGTTTCCATCGATCGTCACTGCCCGATCGACTCCCACGGTCTTGAGATACATGTAGTAGAGCAGCGGGATGACGACCAGCGTCAGCGCCGTCGCCACGATCACGCCTGAGATCAGCGCGACGGCCAGGCCCTGGAAGATCGGGTCGAGGAGGATCACACCGCCACCCACGACGAGCGCCGCCGCCGTCAGCGCGATGGGACGGAACCGCACCGCGCCGGCCTTGACCACCGCGTCCTCCAGCGGTTCGCCGGCCTCCAGCTCGAGGTTGATGAAGTCGACGAGGAGGATCGAGTTGCGCACGATGATCCCGGCAAGCGCGATGAAGCCGATCATCGACGTGGCGGTGAAGAACACGCCGCCGAAGCCGTGCGCGGGGAGGATCCCGATCAGGGTGAGCGGGATCGGCGCCATGATGATGAGCGGGGTGACGAACGAGCGGAACCACCCGACGACCAGCAGGTAAATCAGGACCAGCACCGCCGCGAACGCCACGCCCATGTCGCGGAACACCTCGTAGGTGATGTGCCACTCGCCGTCCCACTTGAGGGCGTACCGGGTCGAGTCCGTCGGCATGTGCGTCGACATCACGTCGAGCGGCTGACCGTCCGGGCCCTTGAGCGCGGCGATCTTGTCATTCATCGCGAGGATGCCGTAGACGGGAGCCTCGGCCACTCCGGCCATCTCCGCGACGACGTAGGTGACCGGCTGGAGGTTCTTGTGGTAGATGAATTTCTCCCGGGTTCCGGATACCGGTCGGACGAGCTCGCCGAGCGGAACGAGGTCGCCCCGCGCCCCGTGCACGCCGACCGAAAGGAGGCCTTCGAGGCTCGACCGCTGCGTCCGGTCGAGGCGGAGGAGCAGCGGCACCGGGGTGCGGGCGCGCTCGTCGTGCAGCAGGCCGACCTCGGCGCCCTCGAGGGCGATGCGCAGCGTCCGCACGATCATCTCCGCCGTGATGCCGGCGCGCATCGCCTTGTCGCGATCGATCTCGATGTCGATCTTCCGTCCCGGGTCCTCGACGTACCAGTCGACATCGACGACCCCCGGTGTCGACTCGAAGATCTCCCGCACCTGCCCGGCCAGCTCGATCCGCTGGGCCGGATCCGGACCGTAGATCTCGGCCACCATGGTCGACAGCACCGGCGGGCCCGGGGGCACCTCGGTGACCTTGATGTTGGCGCCGGTGCGCACGCCGATCGGCGCCAGCAGGTCGCGCACGTCCCGGGCAAAGGGATGGCTCGCGCGATCCCGTTCGTGCTTGGGCAGCAGGTTGACCTGGAGGTCGGCCACCAGCGGTCCCGAGCGGAGGAAGTAGTGGCGGACCAGGCCGTTGAAGTTGAACGGCCCCGAGGTCCCGACGTAGGCCTGGACGTCGGACACCTCCGGGAGTTGGCGGACTGCGGCCGCGAGCTCGCGGGTGACCGCGCCCGTCCCTTCGAGCGTCGTGCCCTCCGGCATGTCGACGATCACCTGGATCTCGCTCTTGTTGTCGTACGGCAGCATCTTGACCGTGACGACCTTGAAGAACACCAGGCTGACCGAGGCCACGAGTAGCAGGGCTATGCCGCCGAGCAGCGCCCATCGCCGCCAGGCCCGCTCGAGCAACGGCGCGAAGAGCCTCGCGTAGAACCGGTGCAGGCGGTCCTCCTTGGCGGTCTCGGCGTCAGGGGCGGACCCGGCCTTCCTGGCGTGCGCCTCGGCATACGAGCGGAAGAGCCGGAAGGTCAGCCACGGCGAGATCACGAACGCAACGATCAGCGAGAAGACCATCGCAGCCGACGCGTTGATGGGGATCGGGCGCATGTACGGCCCCATCAGCCCGGAGACGAACGCCAGGGGCATGAGCGCCGCCACCACGGCGAAGGTGGCGAGGATCGTCGGGTTGCCGACCTCGTCGACGGCGAAGAACGTCGCCTGGCGCGGCTCGCCCCATCCCAGCTCGTAGTGCCGGTGGATGTTCTCCACGACGACGATGGCGTCGTCGACCAGGATGCCGATGGCGAAGATCAGCGCGAACAGCGTGACCCGGTTCAGCGTGTACCCGAACAGGTACGAGGAGGCGAGCGTCAGGGCCAGTGTCGTCGGAACCGCCACCGCGACGACGATCGCCTCGCGCCGGCCGAGGGCGAACGCCATCAGCAGGACGACCGAGAACGTCGCGAGGCCCATGTGGAAGATCAGCTCCGACGACTTCTCGTTGGCGGTGAAGCCGTAGTCGCGGGTCTTGGTGACCTCGATGTTCGACGGGATCACCGGCCCGCGCAGGGCGGCCAGGCGCGCGTCGAGATCGCGAACGAGGTCGACGGCGTTGGTGCCGGGCTTCTTGGCGACCGCCACCGTGACGGCCGGGACGTCGAGCCCGGCGGGGAGTCCCTTGTGCTCGCCGGCGGCCCCGGACAGCATCCAGACGTACTGGACGGGCTCTTCGGGACCGTCGGTCACGGCCGCCACATCGCGGAGGTGGACCGGGCTGTTGTTGGACACCGCGACGACCGCGTTGCCGACCTCCTCCGCGCTGCGGAAGAACGAGCCCACCTCGACCTGCGTCTCGGTGTTGGCGGTCGAGAACGTCCCGGCCGGCAGCCTCCAGTTGAGGCCGGCGAGCGCCTGGGTGGCCTGGAGCAGCGACACGTGGTGACTGGCCAGCCGTTCGCGGTCGAAGGAGACCCGAACGACACGGCGCTGCCCTCCGAGGACCGTCACCTGGGCGACTCGCGGGTGGCGGACCAGCTCGGAACGCAGCTCGTCGGCCGTCTGGCGGAGCTGCATCGCCGAGGCATCGCGCGACCACAGCGTGTAGGCCGTCACCGGCACGTCGTCGATGCCGCGCGGCGCCACGACCGGCGGCAGCGCCCCGGGCGGCAACTGCGGCGCCAGCTCGGCGAGCTTGGCGTGGACCCGGACCACGGCCTGATCGGGGTCGGTGCCGACGAGGAAGCGGACGATGATCATCCCGCCCGAGGGCTGCGACGTGGAGTAGACGTACTCGACGTTCGGGATCTCCGAGATCGCCTTCTCGACCGGCGTGATGACCCTGCGCTCGACCTCCAGGGCGCTGGCCCCGGGCTGTGCGACGAAGACGTCGATCATCGGGACCTTGATCTGCGGCTCCTCCTCCCTCGGCGTGACGAGCACGGCGAAGCCGCCGAGGAGCAGCGAGAACACCACCAGCAACGGCGTGAGCTTCGAGGTGAGGAAGGCGCGAGCGATGCGTCCCGACGCGCCGAGAGGCCGGCGGGTCATCTTCAGGCGCAGCGCCTCGCGCCGCGTCTCCTCGTGGTTGGGTCGGGGGGGCCGGTCGTTCACGGTCGCGCCTCCACGGGGGACCCGTCGGACGGCAGGACCGAGATGCCGACCAGCACGTCCTCACCGCCGGCGAGACCCGAGAGGATCTCGACCCGGCCATCCGCGAGCGTCTCTCCCGTCGTGACGGCCCGGGATCGGGACTTGCCGGCCGCGTCGCGGATCGCCACCATCGCGAGGCCCCCCTGCTGGACGACGGCCTCCCGCGGCACTGCGACGACCGATCGCGATCCGGTCACGACCCAGGCGCGGCCCGCCAGGCCGGTCGGGACCTCGACGCCGCGCAACTCGACCTTCGCCACGTAGCTGTGGCTCGCGGGGTCCGCACCGGGGCTCATCTCCACGACGGCCCCGGTGAGCTCGCCGGCGCTCGCCAGGGAGTCGATTCGAACGCCCAGGACGACGCCGGGCTTGAGCCCGGAGGCCGCCACCACGTTCTCGGGAACCGTCAGCGCCAGCCGGCGCCCGGTCACGGACTCGATCATCAGCAGGGGCCGGCCGGGTGCCGCCAGGTCGCCGACCTCCACGAGCTTGGCCGCCACCCGCCCCGCGAACGGCGCCACGACCCGCGACTCCCGGGCCACCGACGATGCTGCCTCGACCGCGCCGGACGCTTGCTGGACCGCGCCGGATGCCTGCTCGTACTGCATCCTGGCCATGTCGAGCTCGAGCTCCGAGGCCGCGCCCTTCTCTTGCAGCGCCTTGAAGCGCTCGAGGTTTCTCTCCGCTAGCGCGAGGGCGGCACGCGCCTGGGCGAGCGCCCCGCGGGCCTGTGCCTCCTGGCCCTGCGAGGTCTGGGGATCGATCTCGACGAGTATCTGGCCCGCCTGCACCTCATCGCCGGGCTTGACCCGGACCGCCGTCACCATCGCCATGACCCGCGAGGAGACGGCGGCCATCCGCTGGGCCTCGACGGTGCCGTTCAGCTCGACGCGCTGCGGCCTCGATGTCGCCTCCGCCAGCGCGACCCGGGCCGCGACCGGCGGGAGCGCCGCCGTCGACGACTCGTGCGCGCCGCCGCCACACCCCGCGGCCGCCAAAACCGCCGCTCCGATCGTTGCCACCCACGTCCTGCGCATTCCTGCCTCCGAGACCCGGAAGTTCTTCATCGCCGTCCCCTCTGACTCGAGCCCGATTCCGTTTCTTTTCATGGCAGCACACTCTCCGGCGCCCGTCCCGACCTGAGGGCCAGCCGCACCAGGGCTGCGCTCGCCTCGGCACGGGCGACCAGCTCGCGCGTCTCGGTCTCCCGCCGGGCGTTGGCGGCGTCCAGGACATCGATCGTCTTCACGACACCGGTCCGGAACCGCTCGTTGGTGATCCGTTCCGCTTCGGCAGCGGCCGCGACCGCCTGCACCGCCGTCGCATGCCTCGCGCGCGCCGCGGAGGCCTCCTCGAAGGCGCTGCGGGTCTCGAGCGCGATCCCCTCCTCGAAGCGCTTCACGTCCTCCGCGCCGGCCTTGGCCTCCCAGCGCGCGGCCGCGGCCGAGGCGCGGGTCGCCCCGCCGGCGAAGAGGTTGATGGAGGCGAAGGCGAACACGGACGTCGAATCCCCGTGAGTACCGAAGAGCTGTTCGTCGACCCAGTCCGCCCGGGCGGCGACGCCCACCTTCGGCAGGTACCCCGCCTTCATGACCCGCTCCTCGAGCTCCCCGGCACGGAGCATCTGCCTCGCCGCCGAGAGGTCCTTGCGCGCCGCCGCAGTCCGCAGCCAACCGTCCAGGGTGTCGTCGAGGGCACCCGGGGCCGGCAACGGACCGAGCTCGAACGTTGTGCCAAGGTCCAGGCCCAGGCGGAACGCCAGGTTGGCCGCCGCGATGTGGGACTTGCCGCGGGCGTCGGCCCGCAGGTCGTCCACCCTGGCGAGCTCGACCTCGGCGCGCAGCAACTCCGACCGCACCAACATGCCCTGCTCGGCGTACGCCCTGGCCAGCTCGACGTGGGCCTTGACGGTGTCACGGGCGTGCTCGAGCAGGCTCACGTACTCGCCGGCCTGCGCCAGCATGATGAAGGCTTCTGCCGCCTGTGCGGCGGCCTGGTGTCCGCTCCAGGTCTCCGCGTCGGTTGCCGAGCCGGCGGCCAACTCGGCCTGCTCGATCCGCCCAGACAGCTCACCGCCCGTGAACAGCGGCATCGACGCCTCGAGCCTCGTCATCGCCGTTTCCAGCGGGTCCGGCCGGTTCGGGTCGGACGTGACGAAATCCGCGAAGGAGAAACGCTCCTGGTTCATCTTGAGGGCGAAGGCCTCGGCGGGCGAGTCCGTTCGCACCCACGACTCCGTCAGCGTGACGCTCGGGAGGCGAAACGAGCGGGCCTGATCGACCCGCGACACGGCCGCCTCCTTGCGGGCCGTGGCTGCCGTCACCTCACGGGCGCGGAGGCGAGCCTGCGCCATGGCATCCCGGAGGGTCAGCGGCTCGGCCGCCAATGACGCGGCCGAGAACGTCGAAATGGCGAGTACGAAGCGTGCTGTGCTTTGCATCATTCCTCCATCGCTATATAGTTATATATCGAACGCAGGATGCTGTCAAGCCCCGAGATCCCGTCGCAGCGCGGACGTCCCGGCGTGAAACGAAAACGCGCCCGGGCAACCCCGGGCGCGTCGGAAAGGAATTATTGAGACGTGCGGTTCTAGGCGCTCGCCGGAGTCGACACCTCGGCCTTGGCGGCCGCAGGAGCCTTGCGCTTCTTCTCCTTCTTGCTCTCGACTGCATCTTTGCCCTTCGTCTCGGGCAGCTTGTAGTCGACGAACTCCAGGATGGCGATCTCGCTGCCATCGCCGCGTCGCGGCCCAAGCTTGACGATCCTAGTGTACCCGCCAGGGCGCTGGAGGAAACGTGGCGCGATCTCCGTGAACAGGCGCTTGATGAGGTCGCGATCGGTCAACCAGCGCCCGACCAGCCGCCGGGCATGGACCGACTCCGTGTCCCTGGCCATCGTCACGATCTTCTCGGCGATCGGCCGCAGCTCCTTGGCCTTCGGCAGCGTCGTCACGATCCGTTCGTAGATGATCAGCGAGCGCAACTGATTCCGAAACAGGGCGCGCCGGTGCTCAGACACCCGTCCCAGCTTGCGTCCGGATTTCATATGTCGCATGACTTCTCTCCCTTGCTATCGCGGCAGGTCGAACCGCATCCCGAGCGAGAGCCCCATCGCCTCGATCTTCTCCTTGACCTCGGCAAGAGCCTTCTTGCCGAAGCCGGAGACACCGAGGAGTTCGTCTTCGCCGCGCGACACGAGGTCGCGGACGGTCTCGATCTCGGCATTGCGCAGCATGTTCGTGATGCGGCCGCCGAGATCCAGGTCCTCGATCGAATTGTCGAGGAGCCCGTCGCTCTTCGCGGGAAGCCCAGCGGCTTCGCCGGCCTCGAGCGTGGTGAAGATCGGCAGGTGGTCGGCCAGCAGTTGCGCGGCCTCGGAGACGGCTGCCGCCGGCGTGATCGCGCCGTTCGTCCAGACCTCGAGGACCAGCTTCTCGTAGTCGGTCGCCTGGCCGACACGGGCCGGCTCGATCCGGAAGTTGGCCTTGCGGACCGGCGAGAACGCCGCATCGAGGTAGATGTAGCCGACCCCGAGGTCCTTGGCCGCGTGCTCATCGGCCGCCACGTAGCCCCGCCCACGCTGGATGACCAACTCGGCGTCGATGGCGCCTTCCTCGGAGAGGGTCGCGAGGTACACCGCGGGATCGACGATCTCCAGCTCGGACCCACCCTCGATGGCCGCGGCCGTGAGCATCCCGGGCTTGCCGGTCTTGATCACGGCGGTCAGCCCTTCGACGCCCGAGAGGCGCAGAGGCACGCGCTTCATGTTGAGGATGAGGTCGGTGACGTCTTCCATCACCCCCGGGATCGAGTCGTACTCGTGGTCGACGCCAGCCAGGCGAACGGCCGTGATGGCGCTTCCCTCGATCGACGAGAGGAGAATCCGCCGCAGTGCATTCCCGACCGTGACGCCCCAGCCCCGCTCGAACGGCTGCGCCGTGAACACTCCGAAGTTGGCGCCGCTGCGATCGGGGTCGAGCACCACCGCGGGGGGCCGGTGAAGTTCCAGTCCTCTCATCGAGACCTCCTCACCGCGAGTACAGCTCGACGATGAGCTGTTCCTGGATCGGCAGTCGAATGTCCTCACGTGTTGGCTGCGAGATCACCTTGCCACGGTAGTTCTCGGCGTCCAGCTCAAGCCACGGAGGCACACCTCGCCCCTGCGCGGTGTCGAGCGCCTCGTTGACCAGGGTGTTGGCGCGCAGCCCCTCATGGAGCGCGACGTCCTGGCCCACGCGCACCTGGAACGACGGCACGCTGACCTTGCGGCCGTTGACCAACACGTGTCCGTGGAGGACGAGCTGCCGCGCCTGCGCTCGCGACGACGCGAAGCCCAGCGAGTAGACGACGTTGTCCAACCGCTGCTCGAGGAGGCGGAGCAGGTTCTCGCCGGTCACGCCCTTCTGGCGGGACGCCTCGGCGAAGTAGCGCCGGAACTGCGCCTCGAGGACGCCGTAGACGCGACGAACCCTCTGCTTCTCGCGGAGCTGCTGGCCGTACGGCTGCATCTTGTTGCGCCGCTTGCCGTGCTGGCCGGGCGCGTACGCGCGACGCTCGACCGCACACTTCTCCTTGAAGCATCTCTCGCCCTTCAGGAAGAGCTTCATCCCCTCGCGACGGCAAAGCCGACAGACCGCCCCTGTGTAACGTGCCACCGGAACCTCCCTAAACCCTGCGCCGCTTGGGCGGCCGACATCCGTTGTGCGGAATCGGCGTGGTGTCCTTGATGCTCTTGATCTCGAGCCCGGAGGCCGCGAGCGCCCGAATGGCCGACTCGCGCCCCGCACCGGGTCCCTTGATCTCCACATCAATGGTGCGTACACCGTGCTCCTGCGCCTGGTCCGCCGCGTTTCGCGCGGCGAGCTGAGCGGCGTACGGCGTCCCCTTGCGGGAACCCTTGTAGCCGATCCGGCCGGCCGAGCTCCAGCACAGCGAGCCCCCGGTCGGGTCGGTGAACGTCACGATCGTGTTGTTGAAGGTCGCCTGGATATGCGCCACGGCGTGCGGCACGCTCTTGCGCTCGCGCTTCCGAGGGCCCTTCTTCGCGGTCTTGGTTGCCTTCGCCATCCTCGTGCCTCCGGCCTACGTCTTCGTTGCCTTCTTCTTCTTGGCCACCGTGGCGCGCCGCGGGCCCTTGCGGGTGCGTGCGTTCGTGTGGGTGCGCTGGCCGCGGACCGGAAGGCCGCGGCGATGCCGGACACCGCGATAGCAGCCGATTTCCATCAGCCGCTTGATGTTCATCGCGACGTCCTTGCGCAGGTCACCCTCCACCGGGACTTCCGAGTCCTGCATCACGCGGACGATCCGGCGCACCTCGTCTTCAGAGAGGTCCTTGACCCGGGTCAGTCCGTCGACGTTCGCCTTGGCCAAGAGCTTCGAGGCCAGCGAGCGACCGATGCCGTAGATGTACGTCAAGCCGATCTCGACGTGCTTGTTTGGGGGCAGATCGACGCCTACGATTCGAGCCACGACACAACCTCCTCAACTAGCCCTGGCGCTGCTTGTGCTTGGGGTTCTCACAGATCACCCGCACGACGCCTTTGCGCACCACGATCTTGCACTTGCTGCAGATCTTCCGAACCGACGATCGAACCTTCATGACCGCGTCTCCTCGAGTCCTGAGTTTCCACTTCCTCCCGGAGTCCCCCGGATCCCTTGCCGTGCTCGGGCTCGGGAAGAGGCCGGTTCGCTCCGGCGAACCGCGCTCACTTGTACCTGTACACGATGCGCCCGCGCGTCAGGTCGTACGGCGACAACTCAACGAGTACCTTGTCGCCCGGCAGGATGCGGATGAAGTGCTTCCGCATCTTGCCCGAAATGTGGGCGAGCACCTCGTGCCCATTCTCCAGCTCCACGCGGAACACCGCGTTGGGCAGCGATTCGATGACGGTGGCCATGACTTCGATGGCCTCCTCTTTCGCCATACCCTCTCCCTACCTCCCGTCCACACCAAGTACCCGCGGCCCGTCCGACGTCACGGCCACCGAATACTCAAAATGGGCGGAAAGCTTACCGTCTTCGGTCCGCGCTGTCCAGCCGTCCTCGTCGATGACCACACCGGGCTTGCCCTGATTGATCATCGGCTCGATAGCCAGGACGAGTCCAGGCCGGAGCTCCGGTCCCCGACCGGCCGGACCAAGGTTGTAGACCTGCGGGTCCTCGTGCAACGAGCGGCCAATGCCATGACCGACGAACTCGCGGACGACCGAGAACTCCGCGCCCTCCGCGTGCCGTTGGATCACGTCTCCGACATCGGTGAGACGCCGTCCGGGAGTCATCTGCTCGACCGCGCGGCCGAGGCACTCCCGGGTGACCCGGAGCAGCCGGTCGGCCTCCGGGGAGATCTCGCCAACCGGTACCGTCACGGCTGCGTCGCCGAAGTAGCCCTGCCAGACGACGCCGCAATCGATCGACAGGATGTCGCCGTCCTTGAGCTTCTGGGTTCGGGACGGGATTCCGTGGACAATCACGTCGTTCACCGACGTGCAGAGCGATGCGGGATAGCCACGGTAGCCCTTGAACGCCGGCCGCGCCCCGGCGGCGCGGATGTGATCCTCTGCGAGGGCATCCAGCTCGCCCGTGCTCGTCCCCGGGCGTGCAGCCTCGGCGACGAGACGCAGCGTCTCATGGACCAGGACGTTGGCCTGGTGCATGGTTTCGAGTTCCGCGGCGCTCTTCAGCACGATCACCGCTTCACGCTCCTCATACCGTCGCGCAGGCGGCCGTGAACCTGGTCCGGGGTGCCGGTGCCCGCGATCTCCCGGAGGATCCCCCGACCCCGGTAAAGGTCGAGCAGAGGAGCGGTCGCTGCCTTGTAGACCCGCAGCCGTTCGCGGATGGCACCATCGTGGTCGTCGTCCCGCAGGACCAGCCCGCTCCCGCAGCCGTCGCAGTTCGCACCGTCCTTGGGCGGATGGGCCGTGAGGTGGTAGACGGATCCGCATGCCGGGCACGACCTCCGGCCGGCCATGCGGGTCACCAGCTCCTCGTCCGGGACATCGAGGAAGAGGGCCACGTCAATCCGCCGGTTCAGCTCCGCCAGCAGTCCGTCGAGGAGGTGAGCCTGTGCGGTTGTTCGCGGATACCCGTCGTAGACGCAACCGACCGAGGCCTGCTGCGAGTGCAACTGCCTGAGCAGCATCCTGCCGACGACCTCGTCCGGGACGAGTTCACCGCGGTTCATGAAGGCCTTCGCCTCGAGACCCGGAGCGGTGCCGCGGGCCACCTCGTCGCGGAGCAGGTCACCCGTCGAGATGTGCAGCAGCACGAACGCCTCGGCGAGGCGCCTTGCCTGCGTGCCCTTGCCGGCCCCCGGGGGGCCCAGCAGCACGACGTCGAGCGCGCGAGTCACCATCTCCCCGTCAACCCCGGCGCCCGCGGATGCGCCGGCCCTTGACGAACCCGTCGTAGTGACGCATCACCATCTGCGCCTCGATCTGCTGCACCGTGTCCATTGCCACGCCGACCACGATCAGCAGCGACGTGCCGCCGAAGTAGAACTTGACCCCGAGCCCTTCGGTGATGAACCTCGGGATCGCGGCATCGAGCCATCCACCGATGAACGGGATGGTGGCGACCTTGAAGCCGGTCAGCAGGACCTCGGGGAGGATCGCGACGAGCGACAGGTAGATCGCACCGACCAGCGTGATCCTGGTCAGGATCGTGTCGATGAAGTCCGCCGTCCGCTGGCCGGGACGGATACCGGGGATGAACCCACCGTACTTCCGCATGTTCTCGGCGGTGTCCTGCGGGTTGAAGATGATCGAGGTGTAGAAGTAGCAGAAGAAGATGATCGAGATCACGTAGACCAGGTTGTAGAGCGGCTCGCCCCAGGACAACGCCCGCGTGATCGCCTTGACCACCGGAGAATCGATCATCTGGCCGATCGTCTGCGGGAACGACAGGATCGATGCGGCGAAGATAACCGGGATGACGCCGCCGGTGTTGAGGCGGAGCGGCAGGTACGTGCTCTGGCCGCCGTAGACCTTGCGGCCCACGACGCGCTTGGCGTACTGCACCGGGATGCGACGCTGCGCCCGCTCCATGAGCACGATCGCACCGACGACGACCACGGCGAACACCATGAAGATCACCGCCGTGAAGATGCTCATGCTCCCCGTGCGGATGTCCTCGATCGTGTTGAAGATCGCCGCCGGGAGGCCGACGACGATGCCCGCGAAGATGATCAGGGAAATGCCGTTGCCCACGCCACGCTCGGTGATCTGCTCGCCGAGCCACATGACGAAGGCCGTGCCGGTGGTCAACGTGAGAATGGTGAGCAGCCTGAACCCCCATCCGGGCGCCGGCACCAGGGGCGCGCCGCCGGGAGCGCTGGTCTGCTCGAGGAAGAACGAGATACCCATCGACTGGATGATCGACAGCACCACCGTTCCGTAGCGGGTGTACTGGGTGATCTTCTTCCGCCCGAGATCCCCTTCCTTGGAGAGCTTCTCCAGGTAGGGCCAGACCACGGTAAGGAGCTGCAGGATGATCGATGACGAGATGTAGGGCATGATGCCGAGGGCGAAGATCGTCATGCGCCCGAGTGCGCCGCCCGAGAACAGGTTCAGAAAGCCGAGGATCGTGCCCGAGGCCTGCTTGGTGAACTCCTCGATCGCGTTCGGATCGACTCCCGGCACCGGGATGAACGCGCCGAAGCGGTACACCGCCAGCAGCAGGAATGTGAACAGGACCCGCTTGCGCAGGTCGGGGATCGCGAAGATGTTGCGCAGGCTCTCGATCATCGGCCGATCACCTCGCAGCGGCCTCCGGCAGACTGGATGATCTCCAGCGCCTTCTTGGAGAACTTGTGCGCCTTGACCACGAGGTCACGGGTCAGCGTCCCGTCGCCGAGGACCTTGAGGCCATCACGCAGATCGGACACCACGCCCTCCGCCAGTAATACCTCCGGGGTGACCTCGGAACCGGCGGGGAAACGCTCGAGCTGCCCGACGTTCACGATCGCGAACTCGGTGCGGAAGATGTTGGTGAAGCCGCGCTTCGGCAAGCGACGCACGAGGGGCATCTGGCCGCCCTCGAAGTTGCGCTTCTGCTTGGTCCCCGAGCGGGAGCCCTGGCCCTTGTGGCCACGCCCGGCGGTCTTCCCGTTGCCCGAACCCGGCCCGCGTCCGACCCGCTTGCGGTCCTTGGTCGAGCCCTTCCTCGGTGAGAGATTGTGGAGCTCCATGACTACTCCTGGGCGGGTTCGACCCGCACGATGTGGGCTACCTTGGCGATCATTCCGCGCGTGTAGCCGTTGTCAGGCAGGACCACCGACGAACCGATGCGGCGGAGCCCCAGCCCGTCCCTGAGGACGCGCTTGATCCGCTCCTGGTTGCCGATCCCGCTCGCGATCTGGATGATCCGGAGTTTGGCCTGGACCGCCTTCTTCCGCGTGGTCATACCTGCACCTCCGGAAGCGGGCCGCTCGGCCGCTCGACCTCCTCGACCACCTCGGCCTCGATGACGCGCCGCTTGTGGCTGGCCTCCTCGGACGTGGTGAGTTGCTCGAGGGCCTCGAAGGTCGCCCGCACGATGTTGTGCGGGTTGTTGGTGCCGAGCGACTTGGTGAGGATGTCCTGGATCCCGGCAGCCTCGGCGATGGCGCGCACCGCACCGCCGGCGATGACGCCGGTCCCCGGCGACGCCGGGCGGAGCAGGACCCGGCCGGCTCCGAAGTGCCCGATCACCTCGTGGGGGATCGTGCTGCCGGTCCGCCGGACGCTGACCATCGCGCGGCGTGCCGCGTCCGTGCCCTTGCGGATCGCCGCGGGCACCTCGCGCGCCTTGCCGGTGCCGAACCCGACCCGGCCGTTTCCGTCACCTACGACGACGAGGGCGGAGAAGGAGAAGTTCTTACCACCCTTCACCACCTTGGTGACGCGGTTGATGCTGACCACGTGATCGATGAACTGGGACTCGCGCTCTGCCATCGTCTACCCCTAGAACTTCAGTCCGGCTTCTCGAGCCGCGTCCGCCAGTTCCTTCACCACTCCGTGGTAACGGAAACCGGCGCGATCAAACACCACCGTGGAGATTCCCTTCTCTTGCGCACGGGCCGCGATGACCTTCCCCACCGCGCGGCCCGCCGCCTTGTTGCCGCCGTGAGAGAGCCCCTCTAGAACGGCCTTCTCGCGCGTCGACGCTGCCACGAGCGTGACGCCGTGAACATCGTCGATGAGCTGGACGGAAACATGCTGGAGGGAACGGAACACCGCCAACCTCGGGCGCTCGGGCGATCCGGAGACCACCTTGCGGATCCGCAGGTGAATGCGGGCACGCCGTTGCTTGCGATCCGTGAGCTTCGCCATGGCCCTACGCTCCCGATTTCCCGGCCTTGAGCTTCAAGACCTCGTTGGAGTACTTGACGCCCTTGCCCTTGTAAGCATCTGGCGGCCGGGCGGCGCGGATCTCCGCGGCCACCTGCCCCACCATCTGTTTGTCGATCCCCTCGATGGTCAGCCGGTTAGCCTTGGCATCGTAGGCAACTGAGATCCCGTCCGGAACGTCGAAGACAACCGGATGCGAGTACCCGAGGGCCAGCGAAACCACGCGCGGGCTCTTCAGCTCGGCCTTGAAGCCCACGCCGACGATGTCAAGCTCCCGCTTGAATCCCGAGGTCACGCCGGTCACGGCGTTCGCGAGCAGCGCTCGAGTGAGGCCATGGAGGGCGCGCACGTGCCGCTCGTCGCTGGCGCGGCTGACCACCACCGTGCCGCCCTCGACGGCAACGCTGATCGAGGCGTGCACGGGCTGCAGCAAGGCGCCCTTGGGGCCTTTCACCTGGACCACGCCGTTACCGACGTGCACTTGCACGCCCGACGGCAACGGGATTGGGTTCTTGCCGATTCGAGACATTGCAACCCCCTCACCACACGCGGCACATGACTTCGCCACCCAGGCGCTGCTCGCGCGCCCTGGCGTCGGTCATGAGACCCCTGGAGGTCGAGACCACGGCGATCCCAATGCCCCCGCGAACTTGCTTGAGATCGTCCACTCCGTTGTACACGCGCCGGCCTGGGCGGGACACCCGATCCAGACCCTTGATGACCGGTTCACCTTCGGAGGTGTAGCGCAAGTAGAGGCGAATCGTCGCCTGCGGGCCTTCCTCCAGGACCTTGAAAGTTCGGATGAAGCCTTCCTCCTGGAAGATCTTCGCGAGTTCCAGCTTGAGCTTGGACGCCGGGACGTCGCAGCGGTCCTTGCCCGCCTGCGCGGCGTTTCGGACGCGGGTCAGGAAGTCGGCGATCGGATCAGTCATGGTCATAGCGCCAACCCCCTACCAGCTCGCCTTGGTGACGCCCGGGAGATAACCCTCGAGCGCGAGCTTGCGGAAGCAGAGACGGCAAAGCTCGAACTTGCGCATATAGGCGCGGGGACGACCGCACAGCTTGCAGCGGTTGCGGTGACGCACGTGGAATTTCGGCGTTCTACGGTTCTTCGCGATGTGACACAGTCGAGCCACGGCGTCCTCCTACCCCTTCACAAAGGGAAAGCCCAGCTCCTGCAGGAGGAAGCGGGCCTGGTCGTCGGTCTGGGCGGTGGTGACCACGGTGATGTTCATCCCCTTGGGAAACTCGACCTTGGTGTAGTCGATCTCCGGGAAGATCAAGTGGTCTTTCACGCCCATGGTGTAGTTTCCGCGACCGTCGAAACCCTTCGCCGACAGCCCGCGGAAATCGCGCACCCGTGGTAGTGCGATGTTCACGAGGCGGTCGAGGAACTCATACATACGTTCGCGGCGCAGAGTCACCGAGCAGCCGATCTGCATCCCCATCCGCAACTTGAACTGCGCGATCGACTTCCGCGCCTTGCGCACGACGGGCTTTTGACCCGTGATGGCGGTCAGCTCTTCGATCGCCTGGTCGAGGATCTTGGCGTTGCGAGACGCTTCACCCGTCCCGATGTTGCACACGACCTTGGTGATCCGCGGAATCGCCATGGGGTTGGAGATGCCGAACTCACTCTTGAGCCTCGGCACCACGTCCTTCTGGTATTTCTCCTGCAAGCGCGCCACCGTACCCTCCCTTCCCCTATTGGTCGAGAATCGCGCCGTCCCTCTTGGCGAACCGCACCTTGCGGCCATCCTCGAGGAGCTTGAAACCGACACGGCTTGGCTCGCCGCTGTCGGTCGAAATCACCTTGACGTTCGAGACATGGATCGGCGCCTCGCGCTGCACGATGCCACCCGTCACCCCCGCCCGCGGGTTGGGCTTGGTGTGACGCTTGATCATGTTGACGTGCTCCACGACGACCCGGCTCTTGGCACGGTCGGTGCGCAGGACCTTGCCCCGCTTGCCCTTGTCCTTGCCGGTGATGACCAGGACCTGGTCGCCCTTCTTGACTTTCGTAGATGCCATCACCGCCTCCTACAACACTTCCGGTGCGAGCGAGACGATCTTCATGAACCGTCGCTCACGCAGCTCACGGGCCACCGGCCCGAACACCCGCGTACCGACGGGCTCTTTCTGTGCGTTGATCAAGACCGCCGCGTTGTCGTCGAAGCGGATGTACGACCCGTCCTTGCGACGGTAGGTGCGACGGGTGCGGACGATCACGACCTTGACGACCGTCCCTTTCTTCACCTGGGAATCGGGGACAGCTTCCTTGACCGCGCACACGACGATGTCGCCCAATCCGGCGTAGCGGCCGGCCGTGGAGCCACCCAACTGCCGGATCGCCATCACCTTCTTGGCGCCGGAGTTGTCGGCCACCGTCAGCATTGTTCGCATCTGGATCATGGCCGCCTCCCTACGAAGCCCGCTCGATCACTCGAACGACACGGAATCGCTTGTTTCGCGACAGGGGGCGACACTCCAGGATCTGAACCTTGTCGCCCACCTTGCAGTCGTTGGATTCGTCGTGAGCCATGAACTTGCGGGAGCGCTTCACGAACCGGTGGTAGAGCTTGTGGATTACCACGCTCTCCACCCTCACGACCACAGTCTTGTTCATCCCGGCGGAGACTATGGTCCCCACCTTCGCGGTCTTCTTGGTGTTTGCGGTCTCTTCCATGACTCACTCCGCTTCGGCGAGGCGCTGGGCGAGGATCGTCTGCACTCGGGCGATGTCTTTGCGCACGAGGCGGATCTTCACCGGGTTCTCGATCTGTCCTGTGGCCTTTTGGAAGCGCAGCTTGAAGAGCTGCTCACGAAGCTCAGCCTCCGACCGACGCAACTCCTCGATGGACCGTTCACGCAGTTCCCGTGCTTTCATCGTACCTGCCCCCGGATCACGAACCGCGTCCGGAGCGGTAGCTTGTGCGAGGCCAACCGCATCGCTTCGCGAGCCACGTCTTCCGGCACGCCCTCCATCTCATAGAGGATCCGCGCCGGCTTCACCACGCAGACCCACTCCTCCGGCGCACCCTTGCCCTTGCCCATGCGCGTTTCCGCCGGCTTCTTGGTGATCGGCTTGTCCGGGAAGATGCGGATCCAGATCTTGCCCCCGCGCTTGACGTGCCGCGTCATGGCAATACGGGCCGCCTCGATCTGACGAGCGGAAACCCAGCCCGGCTCCAGGGCCTGCAGCCCGAAGTCGCCGAACGACAGCTCACCGCCGCGGGTCGCCAGCCCCCGCCGGCGCCCCCGCTGCTGTTTGCGGAACTTCACCTTCTTCGGCATCAACATGGCAGCACCTCACTCAAATCGAGCGCCGGTGGACCTTGGACCGGTGCAGCTCGCCCTTGTAGACCCACACCTTCACGCCGATTGCCCCGTACGTCGTAAACGCCTCGGCGAATCCGTACTCGATGTCGGCCTTGAGGGTGTGGAGGGGAAGTCTCCCCTCCTGATACCACTCGGAGCGCGCGATCTCGGCTCCATTCAGGCGGCCGGAGCAGCGGATCTTGACACCCTGAGCGCCGAAACGCAAGGCGTTCTCCATGGAGCGCCGCATCGCCCTGCGGAACGTGACGCGCCGCACGAGTTGGCCGGCGATGGACTCGGCGATGAGCTGCGCCTCGATTTCGGGGCGCTGGATCTCCTGGATGTTTATGTGGATGTCCTGGCCGTAGACAGCGCGCAGCTCCGCGCCGAGCTTGTCGACCTCGGCGCCCTTGCGGCCGATGATGATCCCGGGCCGCGCAGAGAAGATGTTCACGCGGATCTTGTTGGCGGTACGCTCGATGTCGATCTCTGCCACGCCCGCATGGGCCAGCCGCGCCTTGAGCGCCTTGCGGAGCCGCAGGTCTTCGTGGAGCAGCTTGGCATAGTCCTTCTCGGCGTACCAGCGCGAACGCCAGGTCTTGTTGTAGCCGAGCCGGAAACCGTAGGGATGTGTCTTCTGACCCACGTGGACCTCCTACTCTTCCCGATCCGCGACGCGTACGGTCACGTGGCAGTACTTGTGCAACCGGGGGAAGACCCGCCCCATCGAGGCGGCCTTGAAGCGCTTGAGGCTCGGCCCCTGGTCGACCTGGATCGTCGCCAGGACCAGTTTCCCCGAGTCGATTCCTGGGGACTTTTGCTCCAGATTCGCCACGGCCGATCGAACGAGCTTCTCGAGGTCCCGTGCGCAGCGCTTGTGCGTCACCTTGAGAATCGCCAACGCCCGGACCACGCCCTCGCCGCGGACGGTATCGGCAACGAGCCGCACCTTCTGGGCGGAACCCTTGTAATACCTGAGGATCGCTCTCGCCTGCATGGTTCCTCCCTAGTGGGCGGCGCCCTTCTCCTTCTTGGTACCGGAGTGGCCGCGGAACGTGCGCGTGAGGGCGAACTCACCGAGCTTGTGGCCCACCATGTTCTCGCTGATGAACACGGGCACGAACTTCTGCCCGTTGTGCACGGCGATGGTGTGACCGACCATCTCCGGAATGACCGTCGAGCGGCGCGACCAGGTCTTGATGACCCGGCGCTCCCGGGTTTCGTTGAGCTGCTGCACCTTGCGCAGCAGGTGATCATCGGTGAACGGTCCCTTATGGACGGAGCGAGCCATTGCGATCTCCCCTCACTTCCGACGCTTGACGACGAAGCGGTCGGTCCTCTTGCACTGCCGGGTCTTGAAGCCTTTCGTCGGCTGCCCCCATGGACTCACCGGGTTGCGCCCACCCTTGGTTCGTCCCTCGCCGCCGCCGTGCGGGTGGTCCACGGGGTTCATCGCCGTTCCACGGACGTGGCCGCGACGGCCGAGCCACCGGTTGCGGCCGGCCTTGCCGATGGAGACGTTGCCGTGCTCGACGTTACCGACCTGGCCCACGGTCGCCCAGCAGGTCGCCAGGACATAGCGCATCTCGCCGGAGGGTAGGCGGAGCGTCACGTATCGGCCCTCCTTCGCCATGACCTGGGCGCCTGCGCCGGCGGAACGCGCCATCTGTCCGCCATGCCCGGGCTTCAACTCGACGTTGTGGACCAGTGCGCCGAGCGGGATGTTCTTCAGTGGGAGTGCATTGCCAGGGACGATCTCGGTCTTGTCGGCCGCGACCACGGTTGCCCCGACCTCGAGGCCCACCGGCGCCAGGATGTATCGCTTCTCGCCGTCGGCGTAGTGAAGCAGTGCGATCCGTGCGGAGCGGTTCGGGTCGTACTCGATGGTCGCGACCCTCGCCGGGATCCCCCGCTTGTCGCGACGGAAATCGATGATGCGGTAGCGCCGTTTGTGGCCACCGCCCCGGAAGCGCAGCGTCTCGTGCCCCTCGTTGTTGCGTCCGCCACTCTTGCGCAGGCCGACGGTCAGGGACTTCTCCGGCACGGACTCGGTGATTTCGGCAAAGTCGAGCCGAGTCATGAACCGCTTACCGGGCGAGGTCGGCTTGTAGGACTTGATTGGCATTTCCGTCCCCTTACACCTGATCGAAGAATTCGATCGTCTTTTCGCCCGCTGCGAGGCGAACGTAGGCCTTGCGCCAGTCCGGGCGCCGCCCGGTGAAGCGCCCGAATCGGCGCTGCTTCCCGGTGAGGTTGACGACGCGTACGTCCACCACCTTCACGCCGAAGAGGCTCTCAACTGCGCGCCCGATTTCGATCTTATTGGCGCCGCGGGCGACCTGGAAACACACCGTGTTGGTTGCCTCTTTGGCGTCGGCGGTCTTCTCGGTCACTACCGGACGAAGGATGATCTCGCGCGGGTCTTTCATGACGACAACACCTCCACGAGGACACTGAGGCCGCGCCGCGAGACCACGATCTGCTGCGCAGCGAGCGCCTCGTACACGTGCATGTGAAGCGCATCGGCGGCTGCGAGCTCGGGGCGGTTGCGCGTCGCCAGCATCAGGTTCAGGTTCTCGTAGCTGTCGACGAAGAGTACCTTCGCGTCGGCCAGGCCGAGTGCCGCCATTCGACCGACCAGGTCCTTGGTCTTCAAGGACTCGAGCTCGAGAGAATCGACGATCCGGAGGCGACCCTGTTCCAGCCGCTCGGAGAGCACCGATTTCAACGCGTTCTTCTTCGCCTTGATGTTGACCTTTGCCGCGTAGCTGCGCGGCTGCGGCCCGAAGACCGTGCCGCCATGCCGCCAGAGCGGAGACCGGATCGAACCATGCCGCGAACGCCCCGTGCCCTTCTGCTTCCACGGCTTCTTGCCACCGCCGGAGACCAGCGCCCGGTTCTTCGTCGCGTGAGTCCCACGCCGCAGGCCGGCGAGATACGCCTTTACCACCTCATACACCAGGTGCGGTCGAACGGGATAGCCGAAGACCTCGGCAGGCAACTCTACCTCGCCGACTTTCTCGTTTCCCCAATTGCGAACGTCGACTTTCATGATCCGCCCCCTCTCAGGCCTTTTCCAGGCGCACCAGCGCCTTGCGGCCGCCGGGGACAGCACCCCTGAGGAACAGCAGGTTGCGCTCGAGGTCGACCTTCACGACCTTGACGCGCTTGAGCGTCACCCGGTCCACGCCCATCCGACCGGCCATTCGAGTCCCGGGAAAGACGCGGGATGGATACGCCGACGGACCGATCGAGCCAGGCGCCCGATGGAACATCGAACCGTGCGCGGCACCGCCGCCGCGGAAGTTGTGGCGCTTCATCGCGCCCTGGAAGCCCTTGCCCTTCGAGGTGCCGACCACCCGTATGACCTCGTCGGCAGCGAAGATCTCACAGAGAACGGTGTCTCCCGGCTTGACCTCGGAGCCCTCGGCGACGCTGAACTCGGCAAGGACTCGCGTCGGCGGGACCCCGGCCTTGGCGAATTGGCCTGCGATCGGCCGCGTCACCCTTCTGGGTGGCTTCCCCTCGACGAGCCCGATCTCGACGGCCTCGTAGCCATCGCGCTCCGCAGTGCGACGCTCGACCACGACGCACGGCCCGGCCTGAACGACGGTCACGGGCACGAGGTTGCCCTTGGCGTCGAAGACCTGGGTCATGCCGATCTTCCTGGCGAGGATTCCCTTCACCATACGGCACCCCCTCACTTCTTCCCGCCGTAGGCCTTGATCTCGACGTCGACGCCGGCCGGGAGCTCGAGCTTCATGAGCGCGTCGACCGTTTGTTGCGTCGGATCGAGGATGTCCAAGAGCCTCTTGTGCGTGCGGATCTCGAACTGTTCGCGCGACTTCTTGTCCACGTGCGGCGAACGCAGAACCGTGAACCTCTGGATCTGCGTCGGCAGCGGGATCGGGCCCGAGATGTGGGCTCCGGTCCGCTTCGCGGTGTCCACGATCTCCGCAGTGGACTGGTCGAGCAGCCTGAAATCGTACGCCTTCAGCCGGATGCGGATCTTGTCCTTGACCATGGCCACTCCTACTCGATGACCTCGGCGATGGTGCCGGCGCCGACGGTACGACCACCCTCACGGATGGCGAAGCGCAGCCCCTTCTCCATCGCGATCGGCGTGATCAGTTCCACGTCGATCGCGATGTTGTCGCCTGGCATCACCATCTCC
>JACQZW010000022.1 GCA_016213675.1 Acidobacteriota bacterium
CCGGTCGCGAGCGGAGCAGTCTCGTCCTGGCCTCGCGGGGGCGAGGCCGGGACGAGGGGGCCGCGCACCCCAGGGGCCAGACGAGGGGACGGACCTTGGTCCGTGACGTGCGGCAAGCCGTGGGGTTGGCCCTCCAAGCGCGACGAGATCCTTCAGTCGCTTCGCTCCTTCAGGATGACAGTGTTTGCGACGGGGCCCTCCGCTCGCGGCGCGCGGCGGGCACGACGAGGGTGCGGGCCGGGCCCGCGGGCTGCGTCCCTCTTGACGAATGACCGTTCAGGGTCTACACCAACGCGGTACGTTCCGGCCGGACGGGGTGCGTGGTGGGCCGGCGGGACGCCGAGGATCGACCAGGTGCTGCGCGCGCTCTTTGTGTTCTGCCTGCTGATGACGCTACGGGTGGTGGCGAAGTTCTTCTATCGCTTCCACGTGCGGTGGATCGGCGAGGTCCCGGCCAAGCCGTGGGCGGACATCCGCCTGATCGCGGTCATGAACCACACGAGCCTCTACGAAGTGCTGTGGGCGGGCGCGGTGCCGCCCCGGCTGCTCTGGCAGCTCGCCCGCCACGGCGTGCTGCCGGTCGCCGAGAAGACGGCGCGGCGCTTCCCGATCGGGATCTTCTTCCGGCTGCTGGCGCGCAAGGTGCTGGTCGTGACCCGCCAGCCCGACGCGACGTGGCAGGCGATGCTCGACGCAGTGTCGCCGCGCTCGCTGGTGGTCATCGCGCCCGAGGGTCGGATGAAGCGCGCCAACGGGCTCGACTCCGACGGCAAGCCGATCACGGTGCGCGGCGGGATCGCCGACATCCTCGGCGGGATGGACCACGGGCGCCTCATCGTCGCCTACGCGGGCGGCCTCCATCACGTGCAGGTGCCGGGCGAGCTCCTTCCCGTACCGTTCCGCAACCTGCGCATGGGGTTCGAGTCGCTCGACATCCCGACCTACAAGGCGTCGCTGCAGGCGCAGGGCAACGGCAGCTTCAAGGCCGCCGTCATCGAGGATCTCACCTGGCGGCGCGACGCCTACTGCACCAACGACCCGGTGGAGTTCGCCAAGGTCCCCGAGGCGAGCCCGGGCGCGCCGGGGAAGAGCAGTCAGGTCGGGTAGCAGTTCTCGGATCAAGTCGAGAGGTCTGGGTTCGAGGTCCTGGTGGTGGCCTGGGGACCCTCGGGGAGCGGGCTCGCCGAGCTCGCCCGTCACCAACGGTGAAACGCCGGATGACCTTCCTTGACGGCGACGAAGGTGCCGCGGCAGGTCGCGGTGACCTTGCCGCCGGCCTCCATGACGCCCTCGACGGTGGCGCGGTCCGCCGTGGCCTCGACGACCCGGGCGCGCAGGTGGACCGGGCCGGTGGCGGGGGTGGGACGCTTGAGGACGACGTGGTACTCGGCGGTCACGGTGAACGGCGGACCGGCCGCGCCGGCGGCGCGCATCAGGTGCCAGGCCGCGGTCCAGTTGCAGTGGCAGTCGAACAGCGCGCCGACGATGCCGCCGTTGAGCACGCCCTCGAACGCCTCGTGGTGCTTCTCCGGCGTGAAGTCGCAGACAACCTCGTCGCTGCGCGGGAAGCTCTTGATGTGCAGCCCCTTGGGGTTGGCCGGCCCGCAGCCGAAGCAGACCGTGGTCGGCGCGTAGGTGTCCTGGAGGCTCTTCTCGGTCATCGCCCGGTCCTCATCGCGGTTAGCAGGATCTCGACGCGGCCGTCGCGCGGCAGGCGCGCCACCTGGACGGCGGCGCGGGCCGGCGGCGCGGCCGGAAAGTGCTCCGCGTAGATCGCGTTGACCGCCTGGTAGTCGCCCATGTCGGCGAGGAACACCTGGGCCTGCACGACGTCGGCGAGGGTCAATTCGGCGGCGGCGAGGATCGCCCGGCAGTTGGCGAGCGCCTGGCGGGTTTCCGCCTCGACGCCGCCTGCGACGAGCTTCCCGGTCGCCGGGTCGAGCCCGAGCTGCCCCGAGAGGTAGACGGTCTGGCCGACGCGCACCGCCTGCGCGTACGGGCCGATGGCGGCGGGCGCCGCCGCCGTCGAGATCGCCTCGCGGTCGGGAAGCGTCGTGCAGGCGGCCAACGCCGCCAAGAGGACGCAGGGAACCGCTGGGTTTCGCATCGCCGTCGCCACCTCCCGACCCGATCGCCCCAGATGATAGCGCCGTCGCGGCCACCCGCCACGAACGACGGTGTCTGCAGAAGATGTAGCGGCCGCCCGCCGGGCGGCCGGCCTTTTCGCCGAGTCTGCAGGTCCTAACTGCGCTGCCGGCGGCTCACGTACGGCGAGTCGGGGGCGACGATGCGGGCGATCATCTTGGCGAGCGGGTACGACTGCTCGACCTTGGAGGCGCCGACGCCGACGGGCGCGAAGCTGCCGCCGTGGGCGTCCCAGATCGCCCGGTTGAGGGTGAGGGCGCGCTCCCGAGCCTCGTCGTAGACCGGGTCGGCGAAGACGTCGCGGACCGCACGGATCTCGCCGCGGACGTCGAACGACAGCATCGCCGCCACCGCGACGGCTCGCGAGTTGACCGTCGCGATCGCCTCGTCGAGGGCGAGCGGCACCGGGCACATGGTGTGCGAGCCGCGGCTGTCGCCCTGGGTCATGTAGAAGCGGTCGCGCATGAACAGGTTGACCGCGTCGGCGAGCGGCTCGACGGCGAGGAGGACGGGGTCGTCCTTGCCGCGGTACTCGCTGCCGGTGATGATGGCGAGCTTCTCGGTCGAGGCCGCGAGCAGGACGTCGCCGAGGAGCGGCTCGGGGGCGAACTGGTTCCACTCGTCGGTGCGCGTCCAGATCCGCTTGACGTTGAACCTGTCGGTGGCGCCGAGCAGGCGCTGCGCCCACTCGGCCTCGCCGGCGAAGTCGAGGAAGACCCGCCGGTGGCCCTCGACGTCCCAGATCTCCAGCACGATGCCGAACGTCCCGGTGCCCTCGAGGTAGCGGGCCAGGGAGCCGTCGGCCCGGCAGCGGCGCAGCGCCTCCCACACCGGCAGGTTGAACGCCGCCGGCCCCGCCTTGTCCATGGCGAGCAGGCCGACCGGCGCGGCCTTCGGCATCGGCAGCTCGGCGAACCCCGGGCCCTGGCCGGAGACGTTGCCGGCGAACGGCGCCGCCGGGCCGGTCTGCGCGGCGCCGGCGCGCCAGGCCGCGAACGCCGCCTCGATCTCCGCGAAGCGGTGCTTCTCGGGGCCCGGCAGGTGCTCGCCGAGCGCCGTGACGAACGCCTCGTCGAGCGCCGCGAGGTCGCCCGTGGTCTTGCCGGCGGTGGCCTCGCCGACGAGGTCCTGGCCGAGGCCGTACCAGCGGTAGCCGAGCGCCTCGGCCACCCAGACCTGGCGGAAGAAGGTGCGGAAGGCGAGGAGGTGGACGGCGTTGTCGTCGGCGCCGCGGGTGTGGGTCATGAGCAGGTGGCCGTCGTCGCCGACCGCCAGGAACACCGAGGTGGCGAAGATCAGCCCGGCGTCCTTGGCCACCTCCAGGCTGGCCTCGGCGGTGGGGCCGAAGTGGCGCGGCACCGTGGTGTGGCCGACCCGGCCGCCGGCGTCGGCCTTGATGTCCGACACCGTGAAGGCGGCGCGCCGGTTGGCCGCGACGACGACCGGGTCCTGGCCGTCCGGGATCGGCCGGAAGCGATCGGCGAGGAAGTCCGCCATCGCCTCGGCGCGCCGCACCGCGGTGGCCGGCGCGAGGTAGGGCTCGAACTCGCCGTGCCCGGTCATGTGCTGGATCAGCCGGAGCGCCTCGCGCTGCAGGTGGCGGGTCTCAGGCGGGTTCTGGGCGAAGACGTCGACGACGTCGTCGCCGTCCGGGATCCTGCCGGCGCCGTACGACTGGTAGGCGTAGGCGACGACCCGGGCCACCCCCCCCGAGCCGGAGCCCTCGCGGGCCTCGGCGAAGGTCGCCGGGACGAGGCCGACGCGGTAGCCCCCGGCGGTGCCGCCCGGCCCGAAGTAGAACTCGCCGACCGCCTGCGTGTACTCGCCGACCGCGGGAAGCCCGGACTGGCAGCGCCCGACGAGCACCGGGTTGCGGCCGCCGGCCACCCGCGCCGCCGGCTCGTCCTTGCACGGCCCGGTGCCGAACTTGCCGCGCACCGCGTAGACCTCGGTGAGGCGCCACTCGTCGGGGTCGGTGACGAGGGCGAGCAGCTCGTTGCCGTCGGCCGGGCCGAACTCGAAGGAACGCGCCGCGCGGCCGGCCGCCAGGTCGGCGACGCTCTCGACCACGGCGTTGTAGTCGTTGCCCTCGATGCGGTGGCCGGAGCCTTTGTCGGGGTTGAAGAAGAGGTTGAACAGCGCGCGGTTGAAGAAGCCCCACGAGGCGTTGAGCGCCTTGGCGACGAAGATCGGCTCGGCGCCCCGCTCGGTGTACGGGACGTGGACGTGGTGCAGCTCGAGGATGCCGTCGCGCTCGGCCTCGCCGTCCCCGATCACGACGTGCGAGCGGGCCAGGTGCTTGCGCGTGGCCCGGTCGAGGGCAGCGAGCGCCGCCTCGCCGGCCACGGTGCGGGCGTACTCGGCGGCGCTCTCGCCGGCCCGGAAGTCGGCCTCGCAGGTGGCGAGGTGGACATGGAGGTCGCCGCCGAACGCGGTGACGAAGGCGCCGCGCAGGCGGCGTCCGGCGCGCTGGAGGTGCTCGCGCGCGGCGTCGAGGAGCTCGTCGGGAAGCGTCGTTCCCACCCAACGGCCGAGGTCGAACGTGACGATATGGATCGCGGATGCCGGCAAGCCCATGAAGGTCCCCTTCCGGTGGCGGTCGTGCGGATCGTGCCACCAATCTAGGGACAACGCCCCCGGCAGGCAACGGCGAGGCGCGTGCCTACGGCGTCATCGTGACCGGCAGCTTGCTCGCGATGTTGTCGGTGATCCAGTGGGCGTCGAGCCACTCGACGGGATCGACCGACTTGCCCTGGACGAAGATCTCGAGGTGCAGGTGGTCGCCGCCGGCAAGCCCGGTCGCCCCCGAGTTGCCGACGGTCGCGCCGCGGGCCACGCGTTCGCCCTCGCCGACCGACACCGCCGACAGGTGGCCGTACAGGCTGAGCAGCCCGTAGCCGTGGTCGAGGATCACGGCGTTGCCGTAGATGCCGAGCCAGCCGGCGAAGAGGACGCGCCCGGCGTTGGCGGCGGGGACGGCGGCGCGCGCGTTGGAGGCGAGGTCGAGGCCGAGGTGGGTCTGGCGGTCGACGACCCGGCCCTGATAGGTGTAGCTCCGCGTCTCCGCGAAGTTCGCCCGCTTCTCGGTGTTGGCCATCTGCAGGAACGGTCCCGACCACAGGAAGCGCGGCTCGGTCGTGGCGGCCATGGCCGTGACCCGGGCGAGGATCTTCGCGCGCAGGTCGGAGTTGATCCGGACGTACTGGTCGAGCAGCGTGCCGGCGGGGTCGAGCTCCGGCGTCTGGGCGACGATCGGCGGAACGACCTTCTCGAGGAAGGCATCGCTGACCTCGATGGTGTCGGACTTCGCCGGCATCGGCTTGAAGAGGTCGACGAACGAGGCCTCGGCCCGGTTGCCGGCGTCGTCCTCGGCGAACACCCGGATGTCGCGCCCGTCCGCCAGCTCCCAGGGGATCGCGAAGAGGGCGAACCGCTCGCCGGCGGCCGCGCCCGGCAGCGGGAACGAGACCGACTCGAACCCGCCGGCCCGCACCCCGGAACGCACCGCGGTGTCGCCGACGCGGAAGACGACGGCGCCGGCGCCGCCCTGGCGGACGTAGTGCTGCCGCGACAGGAGCTCGAGGCGGGGCGGGCGCAGCCGCACCGCGACGCGCTTCTCGACCACGACCGGTGCGGCCGTCCGCAGCGGCCCGGACATCCGGTCAGCGGTGGCGCGCAGCACGGCCTCGCCCTCGGACAGCCACTCCTGCGTCGCGCGGCCGATCGTCGCCTCGACGGACGCCTCGGCGGTGGCCGCCCCGCGCAGCGGGCTGAACGACCCCGCCCGCGCGAAGCTCTTCTCGCCGAGCACGATCGTGTGCGTGCCCTGGACGAGCTCGAGCCGCACCGCGCCGAGACCGCGGCCCGGCTCGGTGAAGGTGGCGGTGACCTTGGCCGAGCGGCCCACCGCGGGCCGGTCGACCTCGATGACGATGGCCGGCGCGGGCCCCAAGCGCAGCGCGCCCCACAGGCCGAAGCCGAGTGCAACGAGAACCAGCGAGAGAAGGACGAAGACGAGGCCACGACCACGTCGGCGGTCGGACGACGAGAGCCTGCTCATGACACCCCCCGAGCAGCAGAGTCTAGCTCAGAAGAGAAGGGGGGACAGGGGACAGAGAAGAAAGATGCTGCGGGCAGCGCAGACCCCGTTCCTCGTCGTTTCGTCCCCTGTCCCCTGTTCCCTGTCCCCTCGTGCTTGAGGGGGGTGGCCGCGGGCCCCCCGAGTCAGTGGATGGTGGGTTTGCGGTCGTCGGGGGGCTTGACCAAGCGGAGGTTGCGCTTGCGGGCGGCCCGGTCGACGCGGCGCTGGAAGCGGCGTTGCCGCCAGGCGAGCCAGGCGCGGCGCAGGCCGCGCGGCGAGGTCATCGCGACCGCCAGGCCGGTGGCGGCGCAGATCCCGGCGAGGCCGGCGAGGTCCTTGGTGGCGAGGAAGGCGACGAAGCCGAGCAGCGGTCCGAGCCATACCATGAGTCTGGCCCGCACCGGCAGCACGAAGAACAGCAGGATCGTCGCGTCGCCGGCCAGCATGGCGAAGGCGGCGACGAGCAACGCCAGCAGGACGCGCTGTCCCTGCATGAGCTGGAACGGCATGGGATGGACGCCACCGGCGGCGAGCTGCACCGCGACGGCCGCGACGGCGGCGCCGAGCGCTCCGAGCGCGAGGAGCCGCCAGAACCGTCCGCGGCCGACCATGCGCCGGACGTCCCGGCCGAACCAGTAGACGACGAGGAGCTCGAGGAGGAACCACGGGCTCGGCGGCCCGAACCCGGAGAACGCGTAGGTCACGAGCTGCCAGACGAACCCCGCCTGCCAGACGGCCGGGCCGAGCTGGAGCAGGCTCGGCACGATGCGGGTGGAGGCGAAGAACTGCAGCGCGTAGGTGACGAAGAGGACCGCGAGCAGCGCGATCAGGTCGGCCGGCGGCCGACCGTGTCCCGCGAAGCCGATCGAGCCGAACTGCACGCCCAGCCGCTGTGGTCCCCGTCCGTACGCCACCGCGCCCCTCCTGGCGGGATCATTCTCGATCCGGCCGCCCGACGCAAGCACCCGGCGGAGGAGTGGGGCAGCGCTCCCAGTCACCACTCCCTCCGCCATTGCGAGCACAGTACGGCCCGGGCGGACCGCTTCTTCGAGAGAGGAACCGTCATTGCGAGCACAGCACGGCCCGGGGGCCGCTTCTTCGAGGAAGTAACGCCATCAGGCGAGTGAGCGCGGTGCTTCTCACCCTCCGTCATCCTGAGGAGGAGCGCAGCGACGACGAAGGATCCCGTCGGGCCTGAGGCTGCCCCGGACACGCAGGTTGGCGCTCCAGGCGCGCCGAGGTCAGTTGACGGTGTGGGGGATCGCCAGGGTGAACGGGGCGATCTCGACCTGGAAGTGCTCGCCGGCGGCGGTGACCATGAGGTAGGTGCCCTGCATCATCCCGAACGGTGTGGTGAGCGGGCAGAAGCTGGTGTACTCGAACGCCTCGCCGGGCTGGAGGACCGGCTGCTCGCCGACGACGCCCTCGCCGCGGACCTCCTCGACGCGCTGCTCGGCGTCGGTGATCACCCAGTGCCGGGCGATGAGCTGGACGGTCTCCCGTCCCTCGTTGACGATTCGGATCCGGTAGGCGAAGAAGTAGTTGCCCTCGTGGGGCGCGCTGCGCTCGGGCACGTACATCGCGTGCACGCGAACGCGGACCCCCCTGGTGATGGCCTCGCTCATCCTCTCCACTCTATCTCACCCGGCAATCGCTGCACGCTGTGCTATAAGTCGGCGATGGAAGACCGCAAGTACAAGCAGCGGGGTTACATGGAAAGCGAGCCGCGGACGGAGCGCAAGCCCGCCCCGCAGGGGCCGCGCGAGCGCCCGGAAGGCCCGCGCGGACGCGGCCTCGGCGCGCCGACCGCGACGACGTTCCGCTGCCGCGTGTGCGGCTCCAAGCAGCAGCTCAACGGGCCGCTGCCCCAGGACGCCACCTGCTTCGACTGCAACAACGACCTGCACACCTGCTCCAACTGCGTCCACTTCGACGGGTCCCGGCCCAACGAGTGCCGCAAGCCGGTGCTCCAGCGCATCGTCGCCAAGGGCAAGCGCAACGCCTGCGAGCAGTTCGCCCCCAACACCATCCAGGAGTTCGCCTCCGACCAGGCCGCGCCGAGCTCCGACCCGCGCGCCGCCTTCGACGCCCTGTTCAAGAAGCGCTGAGCCTCGGCGCGTCCTACCTGCCAACGAGCCGGACCGTCGTGACGGGCGCGTCCGACTGCGCGGCGGCCGTCGGCGGCGGGGGCGCCGTCGAGCCGGTGAAGATCACCAGGTAGCCGGCCCAGAACGCGAAGAGCAGCAGGAGGTGCGGGAGGATGCGGGCGAAGACGTTCCGCTCGGAGACCTTGCGGGCGATCATGACGAGGGCGACGAGGGAGCCGAGGACGCCCCCGGTGACGGTGAGGAACTTCACGAAGGTGATCACCGGGCCGGGCACGAAGGGGACGAAGGCGAAAGTGCTGGCCGCCATCGGAACGCCCCTGAAGAGGCTGTCGAAAAGCCTGACGAAGTAGCCGAGGAGCGCGTACACGCCGTCGCCGAGGAACTCGTGGGCGACGTGGGCGAGGTGGCCGGAGAACGCCAGCGGGATGAACGCCATCCCGTACAGCGCCATGTTCTTCTTCAGCGTCTCCTGGGACGCCGCCGCCGACAGCGTCGAGGCGAGCAGGAACGGGACCACCGCGAGGGCGAGCGCGGCGGCCCACAGCACCGTGTGGGTGACCCCTTCCTTCCAGCCGAGGCCGCCCGCGATGCGCTGCCAGGACGTGAGGTCGGGAAACTGGTGGCGGGCCATCAGGCCGACCAGCATGACGCCGAACACCGACATCGACAGCATCGGTGTCGCGTTGCGCCACAGCTCCGAGAGCGGGGGGCGGAGGTTGACCTGGACGCCCCGGTTGTCGCACGAGCGCAGGCAGTTGGTGCACATCATGCACTCGACGTTGGTGGTGATCGACGCGGGGTAGGAGAACATCGGGCACCCGGCCACCTCGTCGGTGCCCTTGAAGCAGGTGTGCTGGCCGCACTGGGTCTGGCACACCTTCTTGTTGCCCCGCACCTCGACCAGGCTCATCGTCGAATACGCCCCGAGCATGCCCGCGAGGGGACAGAGGTACCGGCAGAACGTCTTGCGTTCGTAGAGGATGCAGAACAGCACGGACATCCCGATGATGGCGACGAGCAGCGTCGCGGTGGCCAGCGGCGCGTCGGCGACCCCGAGCAGTTCCTCCACGAAGTCGAGGAGCACGAAGGAGATCACGACGAGCCAGAAGTCCATTTTCTTGAACAGCTTCGGTACGGGAAGCTCGAACTTGACGAGGCGCGAGGCGAGGTCGCCGACGCCGACGATCGGGCACATTCCGCACCAGATCCGGCCGATCAGGAACGCGGAGATCGGCAACAGCGGGAACCAGACCAGCCAGGTGACGAGCATGCCGAAGTTGTTGCCGAACTCGTTCATCGGATGGCCGGCACCGCGCAGCCCGCCGTAGAGCGTGAGGACGGTGACGAGCCCGACCAGCGCGATGTTGAACCACATGAAACCCTTCATCAGCCAGGGGCTGCGCAGCACCGCACGCATCCTGTCGTTGCGCAGCAGGTTGAGCCGGTGGATCTCCTTCTCCGACGGCGCGACGAAGATCAGGTTGTCGGGGATGATCGTCGCCTCGGAGGCGACGATGGCGGCGCGCTGGATGACGTTGACCAGCTCGGTGACGTTGCCCGGCCAGGCGTACGACACCATCTTGTCGGTCGCCTCGCGGGAGAACGGGGCCGCCTTCCTGCCCTCCCGCCGGGCGAGGAGCCGCATGTAGTGCTCGGCGAGGAGCGGGATGTCCTTCAGCCGTTGGGCGAGCGGCGGCAGGAAGGCGAGCCGTTCCTTGAGGGGCTCGGCGAGCTCCGGGATGAGCCGGCCGATCGCCTCGGCCTCGGTCGGGGCCTCGACGAGGAGGACGATGCGGGTCCTCGCCTTGACGCTCATCTGCCCGTAGACCCGGTGGAACCAGCCGAGCTTGAGGTAGGTCGCGAGCTTGTGCTGCTGGTGCGCGTCGAGGCGCTCGGCGTGGCCGAGCACGAGCGTCCCGGAGCCGAGCATTTCCAGCCAGCCGGGCTTGCCCACGGCGTCGTGCACGTCGGGGTCGGCGTCGATGCCGAAGATCGTGGCCTCGACGGCGACCGGCTCGATCTCGGCGAGCGACACCTCGAGGTACGGCTCGCCGGCCTGGGGCGAGACGGCGTGGTAGTGCCGGGCGAAGGTGCGCTTGCCCGTCCCGGCCTGGCCGACGACGAGCGCCGCCTGCCCCTCCTTCGCCGCCGCCTCGAGCTTCTTCCGGGCCGACAGCAGCCGCGGGTCCTGGCCGACGATCTCCACGTCGGCGGCCTGGACCAGGTGGGCCAGGGTGTCGGGACGCCGCTCGGCGGCGACCTTCGCGTGGGGACCGGTGCGCAGCCGGGTCCGCACCTCGTTGACCACCGTGGCGTTGACGCCGGGCTGGGCCTTGACGAGCTGGGCGAGACGCTCCTGGGGCAACTCGAGGAGGCATGCCTGGGTCGCGGCGATCAGCGCGCAGGCCGAGGTCTGGCCAGGGAGCAGGGCGCGCTCGCCGAAGTGGTCGCCGCGCACCAGGGTGCCGATCGTCCGCTCGCCGCCCTCGTCGTTGACCTCGACGACGCGGACCTGCCCGGCGACGACGAAGAGCACGGCGTCGAGCCGGGCGTCCTGGCGACGGACGACGGCGCCGGCGGGGACGGTGCGCACCGCGAGGCCGCGGGCGAGCGACTCGCGATCCTCCCGGCCCAGCTCGCGGAGCACCTCCCAGCGGCCGAGCAGCTCGAGGCGTTCGGAGAGCGGGACCGCCGACTCGACCGCGGTGAACACCATCTCGGTCTTCCCGAAGAGGATCCTCGCCCCGCTCTTCAGCACCGCGCGCTCGACCCGCTGGCCGTCGACGAACACGCCGTTCGACGACTTGAGGTCGGTGACGACGTAGCCGCCGTCCGCGAAGGTAATCTCGGCGTGGAATCGGGACGCGGCCTCGTCCTCGAGCACGACGTCGTTGTCCGGGCTGCGGCCGAAGCGGATCTTGACCTGGTCCAGGCGCAGCTTCATCCGGCTCGCCCGCCCGGCGACCACCTCGAGCGAGGCGAAGTCGAGAGCGGCATGGGCGCCGAGGTGGACGCGGGCGGAGACCGGCAGCGTCGAGGCGACGTCAGTCCGGGGGCGGGCGCCGGGCGCCCGTGCACCCTCCGGTGGCGGTTGACCGCTCATGACCGCATCCCCCCTCTCGCCGGCGTGCGGCCGGCGGCGCGCGTCACAGGTAGCCGACGGCCCGGTACTGGCGGATCTTCTGCGGGATCGTGGTCTCCCAGTACTCGGCGAAGCTGAACCGCGAATAGTCGTGCAACGGCGCCGGGCCGGTGTCGACGAGCAGGCAGCGGCACGTCGAGTCCTCGACGAGGACGAAGATGTTGTTCGGGCTCACCGACGTCTTGACCTCCGGGTGGGCGACGAACAGCTCCAGCATCCTGGCGATGAAGCGCTCGGTGGTGGCGCGGACCAGCCGGTGGAGGGGCGCGTCGGGCGGGCCGAGGGTCTCGTAGACGCGGGCGAGCGACTCGCCGGCCAGGCGCTTCTTGATCATGAAGCTGCCGTTCGGGTCGGCCTCGACGACCTCGGGGACCGGGATGCCGTGGGAGGCGAAGAACCCGGTGACCTCGTTCTCCTCCTTGAGGTGGTTGCGGCTGTACGGCCGCGGCTTGGCCAGCTTGAGCACCGAGTCGTCGGCCTCCTTGACGTCGTAGACGATGCCGTTCTCGCCTTCGCCGAGGCGGGGCAGCTTGACGGTGAGGCGGCGGGACGCCAGCTCGACCGGGACCCAGCCCGTGCCGATCGCGCCGAGCCCCTCGATGACGTGGCTCGACTCGTTGTCGAGGTAGAGGTCGCGCACGCCGTCGTCGAGCTCGCGGACGTAGGACCGCGAGCCGAAGGCGAGCGCCGACTCGGTGCGGTCCTGGCGGAGGAACATGCCGACGTAGCCGGCGGTCTTGAGGGCCGCGATGAGCTCGCGGATGGTCTGGTACTGCGGGGCGAAGAGCACGTCGAAGAGACGCACCTCGCGGCCGGACAGCGAGCGGAAGCCGCACGCCGGGCACTCCTCCGCCTGCACCTTGGGCAGGCGGACGACGGAGCCCGACACGTCGATGTCGTGGGCGACCTCGACGCGCTTGAGGATCGACGCCTCGCAGCGCGGGCAGAGCTCGAGGAGGTTCGACACGGCTCACGCCTCCTGCCGCTGCGAGGCGGCGAGGAGCTTCTCGTGCGACAGGTCGAGGGCGTGGAGCCGCTCGGCGAGGGTGATCGCGATGTTGCGGATCAGCTTGTACGGCGCCGTGAGGTTCGCCTCGAGCAGCTCGTTGAACCCCTCGGAGTCGATCTGGATGAGCTTGCAGGCGGAGGCCGCGACCACCGTCATCGAGCGCGGCACGTGAAGGAGGAACGCCATCTCGCCGAGCACCGAGCCGCGGCCGACTCGACCTCCCCACTCGCCCGGCTTGTCGAAGGGGCCCTTGCGCAGCTTGACCTCGCCCTCGAGGACGAGGAAGAAGCCGTCGCCCACGCTCCCCTCGCGCAGGATCACCTCCTCGGCGTCGAACTCGACGGTGCGCGCCGCCTTGAGCAGGAGGAAGATCTCCGACGGCGACAGGCCGCGGAAGATCGCGAAGTCCTTCGCCTCGTCGCGCTCGGACGACGTCACCTCCTGCGGCACCAGCCACTGCAGGTAGCCGGTCCGCTGGTACTTCTTGATCCGGTCGGGCAGCACCTCGTTCCAGTACGTGGCGAAGGTGTAGGTGTCGTAGTTCTTCTTCAGCGTCGTCCCGGGGTCGATGAGGACGAATGCCGGCGGGTCGGTGAACCGCCCCTTCTCGGTGAGGACGTAGATGTTGTTCGGGGAGATCGACACCTTGCAGTCCGGGCGCTTGCGGAACAGCTCCAGGAGCCGGGTGATGAATTTCTCCAGGGTCTCGAGGATGAGCCGCTGCGTCGGCAGGGTCAGCGAGGTGAAGCGCAGGTACAGGCTGGTGATCGACTCGCCCTCGACGAAGTCCTTGACGCTGAACCGGCCGAGCGGGTCCATGTGGTGGATGCGCGGCACCGCGACGCCCTCGGAGAGGAAGAACTCGGTGGTCATCGACTCCTCGAGCAGTCGCTCGCGACAGATCGGCTGCTGCTTGGCCACCTTCACGCACAGCGGCCCGGTCGCGCCCGGCAGCGCCGTGCCGAACGCCTTGAGCGGGTAGACCATCCCGCGGTCGCCCTCGCCCAGGGGGGGCAGGCCGACGGTGAGCGTGACGCCGCCGTAGTCGACCTCGGCGGCCTTGAGCCCGGCCGCGGCCGCCTGCTGCAGCGCCTCGAAGAAGCGGACCGCCTCCTGCTCGAGCTCGGGTGCAGCCAACTCCGTTCGTGTGACCTGCTCGTCGTCCATCACGCACCCCCTGCGGCCTTGCGCTGCCGCGTCGTTTCGTCGGTTGCGACCTCGAAGCGCAGCCGGGTGCGCCCGAGGGTGACCTCGTCGCCGCTCCCGAGCTCCGCCTTGTCCACCTGCACGCCGTTGACCAACACGCCGTTCGACGACTCCAGGTCCTCGATCACCCAGCCGAAGCGCTCCCGCCGCACGACCGCGTGGAAGCGCGACACCGCGTCGTCGTGGAGGACGAAGTTCGCCCGCCGCGAGCGGCCGAGCGTCACCGGGTCGCGCCCGACGACGGCCGCCGGCTCCCCGGCGTCCCCGGCGACCACCCGCAGCGTGGCCGTCGCCGGTCCCTGGAGGAACTCGACCTGGGCCAGCGAGCCCCGCTCGGACAGCCAGCCGAGGAGGAACACGACGCCGCCGAGGACGGGGAAGATGCCGAGCCAGGCGAACAGCGACCCCGGCGGCACGTGGAACGTGTTGACCAGGAGGTAGACCAGGCCCATCGCGGCCAGCCCGGAGAGCCGGCTGCCGAAGCTGGTGGTGGACTTGGCCCGGCCCTGGATGCGGGCGTCCGCGTAGCGGTTGAGGATGGCGTCGATGCCCACCGCCTCGGCGGCCTGGCCGACGCCGACCGCGACGCCGACGACGCAGGCGAGCAGAACGTCGTCGACCAGGTTGAAGCTGAAGAACGACAGGCCGATGGCGATCTCCGCCAGGCCCGTGAGCAGGAACGTCGAGCGGTGGGCGAAGAACAGCGGGATGACCAGCGCGGTGACGAGGACCTTCCCGGCCGACTGCGCCGACTCGAAGTAGCCGTATGACGCCAGGCCCTTGGCCAGGCCCGCGAGGTACACCACCGAGAGGACGGTGAAGGAGCCGCGGGCGACCGCGACCAGGGAGCGGCCGAGGAGGAGGAGGCGCAGCGGCGGGCTGGCCCAGGTGTAGCCGAGCCCCTCGCGCTGGCGCGCCCAGTACGACTTCTTCTTCTCGCGGCCGTAGTCGATGGCCGCCTCGCCGGGCAGGCGCAGGCGGGCGACGAGCAGGAACGAGACGAGGAAGAAGGGCGGGCCGAGCACGACCGGGAGCGACGGCCCCAACCAGCCGGCGAGCAGGCTCGCGAGCATGAACCCGCCGATGTTCGAGGCGTGGTTGGCGGCGTCGATCTGGGACAGGACCTTGGTCCCCTCCTCGACCGGGAACGTCACCTTGACCACCTTGTCGGCCGCCGGCTTGAAGAAGATGAACACGAAGTCGCCGAGGAACGACAGGGCGAGGAACACCGGGTAGGGAAAGCCGCCGATCACTGCGCCGACCAGGAGCGCGGCGAGAACCGTGCGGGCGAGGTCCGAGGCCATCAGCGAGGTGCGGATCCGCAGGCGGTCGATGATCGGCCCGGAGATGGCGTTGATGAGGATCTCGCAGACGTAGCGGAAGACCAGGACCAGCCCGGCGATCATCGGGTCCTTGCTCTTCTCCGCGACCAGCAGCACCGAGAGGATGCGGAGGAACCCGTCGCCGAGCCTCGTCGAGACCCGGCTGGTGATGAGGAACAGGAAGTCGCGGCGCCGCTCGGGGGAGAGTCTCTCGGGAACCCGTGCGGTCCCGCGCCTGGCCCCCCGGCGGGCGTCTGGCGGGGGTCCGGAAGCCGCGGGAGGCGACCCAGTTTTCACCGCGGAGCATCTTAACCCAGCACGGTCAGGGCCCGGCGCGGGGGGCCGTGAGGCCAAGCGGAGCGGAATCTGATCCCAAGTTGAGGGCAGTCTGGCAACTCGGGTCGGCTTCCTGCGCATCACGGGCATGAACAGGAAACGCCCGACCCGGACCGACCGATCGCCCCGGCACCACGCCACCGTATGCCGGCGGATCGTCGGCCTGGCGCTCGGCGCGCTCCTCGCGGCCGCGGGCCGTGTCGAGGCGGCCGCCCCGCGCAGCGCCGAGCCGGAAGCACCGCGCGCCGCCTCGCCGCTCGGCATGAAGGGCTTCCCACCGCCGCTGGCGCTGCCTCGTCGCACGGTCGAGCTCGCCGATCCCAACGCGCTGTTCGTCCGGCTCAAGCAGGGCGGCCTGATCGATGGGCGGATCGAGCTGGAGCAGTTGCGGGACGGCGGGACCGCGTACGTCAAACCGATCGCCAGCGCCACCGTTCCCAGCCCATTGCGCGCGAGGCTCGCGACGTCGTTCCGGATGGCGCTCAATCAGCTCAACACCCGCGCGACCTGTCGGGACCTCTTCGAGCAGCTTCACGCCAACGGGCCCGTGATGCTGGCGACCACGATCTACATCGCCTCCGACGGGGAGCACGAGGTGCAGATGTGCGACCGGGCCGGCGGCGCGGCGTACACCTGGCTCGGCCAGCCGACGACCTACCTGTGTCCGAGCTTCGCGCAGCTCTCACCGAAGGACGCCGCGATGTCGCTGCTCCACGAGGCCCTGCACTACGCCGGGCTGCCCGAGCGGCCGGTCCACCGCGGCGCCATGTCGTCGCGGGAGATCAGCGCCTTGGTTCGGACGCGCTGTGGGCTGTGAGCCCGACGTCGGTCCCTCCTTGCGTGTGGGGGCGGCCGCCGGGCGCAAACCTCTCAGGACTCCCGAGCGTATGTGCAGCATGAGCGGCGAGAGGTCAACTCCCGCCATGCCCGTGCACGCGTTTCGCCTCGGGGAATGGCTGGTCGTGCCCAGCCAGAACCTCGTCGCGCTCGCCGGCGTGCCGACCCACCTCCGCCCGAAGGTGATGGACGTCCTCGTCGTCCTCGCTGCGAGCGGCGGCGAGGTGGTGGCGAACGAGGCGATCCTCGAGGCGGTCTGGGGCAAGCGCTTCCTGGCCCGATCGGCACTCTCCGGCGCCGTCTGCGAGCTGCGCAAGGTGCTCGGGGACGACACGCAGCAGCCGCGCTACATCGAGACGGTGGCCAAGCGGGGCTACCGCCTCGTCGCCCCCGTCGCTCCGATGGAGGACGTTGCGGCGGCCCTCCCGGCGGCGCGCCCGGAACCCGCGACCGTCGCGGTGAGCGACTACTCCCTGCCCCGCAGCCGGCACCAACTTCTGCTGATCGGCGCTGCCGGTGTGCTCGCCATCGCCGTGGCCTCGTTCATCATCGGACCCGAGATCGGGCCTGCATCCCAGCCCGCCACGCCCCGGCTGGTCGTGCTGCCGTTCGAGAACCTCGGAGGCGAGGCCGACGACGACTTCGCCGCCGGCCTCGGCGAGGAGGTCACGACGAGGCTGTCGGCGCTCCGGGGACTCTCCGTGGTGACGCCGGAACGGTCCGTGGCGTCGACCGGCGCGCGCGTGCCGCTCGGCGAGATCGGCAGCGAGCTGAAGGCCTCCTACGCGTTCCTCGGCACGGTTCGCTCCTCCCCGGTCGGGCCACGCCGCCAGGTCCGGATCACCGCCCGGCTCCTGCGCGTCGCCGACGGCGTCGTCCTGTGGGCCGAGGTCTACGACGGCACGACCGACGACGTGTTGGCGATCCAGGCCGACATCGGGCGCAAGGTGGCGAGGGCCTTGGCCGACGTGCTGCTGGCGAGCACTCGCGAGACGCTCGCGTCGGCACCCACCATCAGCGAGGAGTAGGGCCAGAGGAGTAGGGCCAACCGAGAAGTGGCCCCCGGGGATGGGGCCCCGGGGGCTGCAAAGGGAAGAGGAGATGAGGAGAAGGAAGGTCGGGGCGTGGCGTGCCCCGGTTGAGGCCTGCGATCACGGGTCCGGTGCGTCGGAGGGGCGGGTCGTCCGCGCGGCGCTCATGGCCTGACCTGCGGCTGCCACGCCAGCGCGGCCGCCCGCTCGCCTGGGAAACGGGCGAAGCCCGGGGTGAGGAGCGACGAGGTGCACACGAGGATGCGGCCGCTCGGGTGGACGACGGTGTGGACCTGCGCCTTCTTGATCCAGTTGTACATCGTGGCGCGCGTCACACCGACGAACTGTGCGACCCGGGTCACGTTGAGGTGCTCGGTGGTCCGGCAGCACTCCATGCAGAAGTAGGTCGGCATCGCCAGGTCCTCCATTTCGGGCGGGTCGCGGTGTCGTGCGCCGCCTCCCGCCTGTCCCGGTCTACGCGGCCGCCGACGTCCGGACCTTCGGGATCGATCTGATTCGGGTCATGAAACGCTTCAAAGGAATTGGAATCGCTGTCGTAGACTTGTTTGGACCATGAGCTGGAGAGGAGCCGCGATGAAACTGCTCGTTCGGACCGCCGGCACCGGCGCCGCGTGCGCCGTGATGATCGTGATGACGTCCGTCGTGCCGCTGCATGCCCAGGAGGCCGCCCCCGCGCCGACCGCCGAGGCGCGGCTGCAGGCGCTCCTGGTCGACAAGCTCGGGGACGACGCCGCGACGATCCGCGTGGTGATGAACGGACGCGAGGCGATCCTCCTCGGCGAGGTGGCCCGGCGTGCGACGCTCGAGCTCGCCGAGGAGGTCGGCCTGTTCGCCGACTGGGTCGACGACGTCGACAACAAGCTCAAGCTCGCCGGCCTGCGGGTGGGCGGGACCGGTGTGGCCGGAACCGCCGAGAAGGCCGCGGCGAAGACAACCGACGAGGGCAGCGACTCGCTCATCGAGACCCGGGTCAAGGGTGCGCTGGTCTCCGAGATCGGGCGCCGCGCGCGCAAGATCGAGGTCGAGGTCGCCGAGGGGGTCGTCGCCCTGCGCGGCACGGTTCCCGACGAGCCCCGCCGGGAGGTTGCGCTCAGGACGGCCGCGCGCGTGCCCGGGGTCGAGAGGGTGATCGACCTGCTGCGGGCGTGGCCTGGAAAGTGAGGCGTCACGTGACGAAGATCCTGCGCGTTCCTGTGATCCCGGTGCTGCTCGTCGTCCTGGCCGTCGGTGCCGCGGCGTCGTCGTGCTCGCGGACCGACAGCGGCGGCGCCTCGCCGGCGTGGGTCCTCGAGGCCAAGGTCCGCCTCGCCCTGCTCGAGAAGCTCGGGACCGACAGCCTCAAGATCAAGGTGGACCTGGCCGGGACCAAGGTGATCCTCACCGGCGAGGTGGCCAAGCGGGCGACCGAGGAGCTCGCGGAGGAGGTCGCACTCGCGGTGCCCGGGGTCAAGAAGGTCGACAATCGGCTCAAGGTCGTCGACAAGCCGGAGGCGACCGGCAAGGTCGAGCGCGCCGTCCGCGACGCCGCCCGCGAGGTCGACGACGCGGTGATCGAGAGCCGGGTGAAGCTGGCGATCGCCGACGAGCTCGGGAGCAAGGTGACCCGCATCGAGGTCGAGGCCACCGACGGCGTCGTCAGCCTGCGCGGCACCGTGCCCGACGACGAGCGCCGCGACCTCGCCGTCCGCGCCGCCAAGGGCGTCTCCGGCGTGACCAAAGTCGTCGACCTGCTCAAGCTCAAGGAGTAGCCTCCCGGCGGCTTCCGCCGCTGCCTGGGCGCGGGTGCTAGACTCCGGCTCCGTGCCGGATGCACCGTTGCGACCTGCGCGAGGTCAGGGGGCGTCGATGGAAGCGCACCTCTCCGACATCAAGCGGTATCTCCTCTCGGGGGTGTCGTACGCGATCCCGTTCGTCGCCTGCGGCGGCATCCTCATCGCCCTGGCGATCGCCTTCGCCCCGATGGGGCCGGACGGGCCGGACTTCTCCTCCTCGCCGTTCCTCAAGCTCGTCCTCGACATCGGGACGACCGCGTTCGCCCTCCTCGTCCCGGTGCTCGCCGGTTACATCGCCTTCGGCATCGCCGACCGCCCCGGGCTGGTCGCCGGGTTCGTCGGCGGCAGCATCGCCAACCAGGTCGGCGCCGGCTTCCTCGGCGGGCTGGTCGCCGGCCTGCTCGCCGGCCTCGTCGTCCACTGGATCAAGAAGGTCAAGGTCCCGGCGGCGTTCCGGCCGGTGATGCCGATCCTCGTCATCCCGGTGGTCTCCTCGCTGGTGGTCGGCTTCCTGATGTACCGGGTGATCGGCTCGCCGATCAAGGACGTGATGACCGCACTGTCCGCCTGGCTCCGGGTGATGGGGACGGGCAACGCGGTTGTCCTGGCGATAATCCTCGGCGCGATGATCGCCTTCGACATGGGCGGCCCGGTCAACAAGGTGGCGTTCTTCTTCGGCGCGGCGATGATCAAGGAGGGCAACTTCGCGGTCATGGGCGCGTGCGCCGCCGCGATCTGCATCCCGCCGCTCGGTCTCGGCCTGGCGACGCTGCTCGGCCGCAAGCTGTGGAGCCAGGAGGAGCGCGAGGCCGGCGCCGCCGGGCTCGCGATGGGGATGATCGGCATCACCGAGGGGGCGATCCCGTTCGCCGCCGCCGACCCGGTGCGGGTCATCCCGACGATCATGCTCGGATCGGCGGTCGGGTCGGTGATCGCGATGCTCGGCGGGGTCGGCGACCACGCCCCGCACGGCGGGCCGATCGTCCTGCCGGTCGTCGACAACCGCCTCGCCTACGTCGCCGCCATCGTCGCCGGCTCGCTGACCGTGGCGCTGGTCATCAACGCGTGGAAGAAGCTGTCGGCAGCGAAAGGCTAGGGGAGCGATGCGCATCGTCGCGGTGACCGCCTGCCCGACCGGGATTGCCCACACCTACATGGCCGCCGAGCGCCTCGAGAAGGCGGCGAGGAGGCTCGGTCACACCATCAAGGTCGAGACCCAGGGCGCGATGGGGATCGAGAACGGCCTGTCGGCCGCCGACATCGCCGCGGCCGAGGTCGCCGTCTTCGCCGCCGGCATCGCGGTGCGCGACCGCGAGCGCTTTGCGGCCCTGCGGATCGTCGAGGTTTCGGTGCAGGACGCGATCAAGGACCCGGAGCGGATCCTGGGCGCCCTCGTGGGCTAGCGGCGACGCCCCGGTGGCTTGCACGATCGACTTCGCGTTTCCCCTCCCGCTCGGCCTCCACGCCCGGCCGGCCGCCGCGCTGCGCGACGCCGCCTGTCGCCACCGCGCCGCGATCACGTTCGCCAACCTCCGCACCGGCCGACCGGCGAACGCGAAGAGCGCACTCGCGCTGGTCGCGACGCTGACCCGCGCCGGCGACCCCTGCACGCTGCGGGTCGAGGGCGACGACGAGCAGGCCGCCGCCGAGGCGATGCGCGCCTTCGTCGAGGGCGAGCTCGCGCGCTGCGACGACGCGGCCACGGTCCTGCCGCCGTCGCCGGCGGCCGGCGCGCCGCTGCCGCGCGCCCTGGCCGGGGAGGACGTGCGCGTCCTCCGGGGGATCCCGGCGAGCGGCGGCATCGCGCGCGGTCGCGTCGTCGTGGCGGCGGCGCGGGCCGTCGAGGCGCGGCTCGCCGGCGAGGTCGCCG
>JACQZW010000021.1 GCA_016213675.1 Acidobacteriota bacterium
ACGGTCAACAAGGACGACACCACGATCGTGGTCGACGACTCGGATCCCAAGAAGCGCGAGGCGATCGCGGGCCGCGTCAAGCAGATCCGCAAGCAGGTCGAGGACACGACCTCGGACTACGACCGCGAGAAGCTGCAGGAGCGGCTGGCGAAGCTCGTCGGCGGCGTCGCGCAGATCAAGATCGGCGCGGCCACCGAGACCGAAATGAAGGAGAAGAAGGCCCGCGTCGAGGACGCGCTGCACGCGACCAAGGCGGCCGTGGAAGAGGGCATCGTCCCCGGCGGCGGCGTCGCGCTTCTCCGCGCCATGGACGACATCGAGAAGATGGCCAAGGACCACAAGGGCGACATTCGCACCGGCATCCAGATCGTCCTGCGCGCGCTCGAGGAGCCGACCCGCCAGATCATCCACAACGCCGGACTCGACGAGGCGGCGGTGATCGTCCGCGACATCCGCAAGAAGACCGCGAACGTCGGCTACAACGCCCAGAGCATGCAGATGGAAGACCTAGTCGAGGCCGGCGTCATCGACCCGGCCAAGGTCACGAAGAACGCGCTGCAGAACGCGGCGTCGATCGCCGGCCTGCTCCTCACCACCGAGGCGCTGGTCGCCGAGATCCCCGAGGACAAGCCCGCAGCCCCGCAGATGCCTGGCGGCGGCATGGGGGATATGTACTAGCAGGACCGAGGCCCGTGGCCAGTTGTCCGTGGCCCGGGACAATCAACACGCAACGACGAGGGCGGGGAGCGATCCCCGCCCTCTTCTTCTTTTTCGTCATCTCCTCGCCGCCGTGCTCACGTCCCGACGACGTTCCAGGTGACGGCGGTCACCGGGCGAGCCCCTCCGGGGCCTCGAACGGGAATGCTCCCGCTGTTGGGTGGCGTTGCCCCGATGCGAAGCTGGTCGCACGTTGGTGAGCCGTCGTCGCCCTCCGGATCTCCGCTCGGTCCTGTGACCGACCTGGACTGGCGGGTCCGTGCGGCCACGAGCACGGACCGGCTGAGGGGGAGCCGATGAAGAGAGTCCTCGCGATGGTGGCGTGCCTGCTCGCGGCCACGGTTGCAACCAGCCAGACGTTCAGGGTCTCGCTCGCGGGCGACCGCGGGCCGGTGTCTGGAGACGCGGACGGCGTTGGTTTCGCGGTGGTCACCGTCGATGGCTCGACCCTTCACTACTTCCTGTGGGTCAAGGACATCGCAGCGCCGACTGCATCGCACGTCCATAGCGGCACGGCGGGGCAGTCAGGACCGGCCGTGGTCGCCCTCTCGAGCTCCTTCGAGAGCGCGGGCGACGGTGCGTACTGGACGGCGGGCAGCAGCGTGGTCGGTGCCGCGCTCCTCGGGGGCATCGCGCAGGACCCGCAGGACTACTACGTCAACGTCCACACGGCGGCGTTCCCGGACGGCGCAGTGCGCGGGCAGGTGCTCGGGGATGGCCCGAGCAGGCTCGCCCTCGCGACCGACCTACGCGGCGAGCGCGAGCGACCCGTCGCCGGCGACACCGGCGGAAGGGGCATCGCGGCCCTGATCTTCGACGACGAGCGGGTCGCCTATTACTTGTGGACCAAGGGCATCAACCCTCCCCGGCTGGCTCACATCCACCGCGGTGTCGCGGGCGACAGCGGCCCGGTCGTGGTCGACCTGGACCCCGAGTTCGTGGAGGGCCTGGCGGTGGGCAGCGTGCCGGTCGACGACTCGCTCGCGGCCGAGATCCGCGCCCACCCCGACCGCTTCTACGCCAACGTCCACAACGACGACTTCCCCGGTGGGGTGTTGCGCGGGCAGCTCGCCGCGACCGAAACGGTGCTCCACCTCCCGGTCGTGGCCCGCAATCCCGGCGTCGGGACGTCGAACTACGTGAGCGATGCCCGGGTGCAGAACCTCAACGACGTCGAGGCGACCGTGTGGGTCGAGTGGTATCCGAGCACCGCCGGCGGACGGCCGGGACCCGTTGCGAGCGTGCCCCTCGCGGTGGTCGGAGGAGGGGAGGCGGTGGTCAACGATGTCGTCGGCACGCTGTTCGGGGGTACCTCCAAGGGCGCTCTCCGGTTGCTCTCGCCGACCCCGTTCCGGGCCGTCGCCAACACCTACAACGACCAGCGGCCGGGAGGTCGCGGCACGTTCGGACAGTTCGAGGAGGCGCTTCCCCTCGACCGGGCCTTCCTGGCGGGGACGCTGCCGCTCAACTCGCACGTGCCCAAGACCGACGCCGCCGGGTGGCGGACCAACCTCGGGTACTTCAACCCGTGGCCCGGCCCGGTCGACGTGAGCTTCGGCGTCCACCGGCCGGACGGCACCTCGATCGCCACGCAGGGCCTGACGTTCCCGGGCTACGCGAACGATATCCGTGCGTACCACGAGATCCTCACAGCCGTACCGGTGGAGCAACGGGAACAGCCCAACTTCTTCATCACGTACACCGCGGATCGCGAGGTCTTCATCTACTCGTCGATGGTCGACAACGTGAGTGACGACGGGTTCCACCAGCCGGCACTCGCCGCCCCGGCCTTCGCGACGGGACAGCCCACACCGACACCGAGCCCGACGCCGACACCACCCGGTCCGACACCTACGGCGACTCCCCCGATTCAGGGGCCGACTCCGACTCCGACGACGCAGCCCTCGACTCCCACGCCAACTCCGACGGCCCCCGGGCCGACGGCCACGCCGGCTTCGACGCCTACCCGGACGCCTACCCGGACGCCCACCCCGACGCCGCCGCCGCCGACGGCCACGCCGACCACACCGCCTCCAACAGCCACGCCGACCACGCCGCCTCCAACAGCCACGCCGACCACGCCACCGCCGACGGCCACGCCGACCCCAACGACACCCCCGGCAGTCACGCTGTCCTCGCTGCAAACCAGCATCTTCACGCCGAAGTGCTCGTCCTGCCACGGTGGGTCGTCGCCCGAGGCGGGGATGAACCTAGCTGCCGGACAGAGCTTCTCGAACCTGGTGAATGTTGCAGCCACGACCGCGACGGGGACTCGCGTCATTCCCTTCAACGCGAACGGCAGCTACCTGCACATCAAGCTCGCGCCGAGTGGGGGAAACCACCGCTCGAGCAGCGTGACGGCGCAGGACCGCTCCAACATCGACGCCTGGATCCTCGCCGGCGCGTTGAACAATTAGGCGATTCACGAGGCCCGGTCGTTGCCCGGGACTCTGCCGTCACATCAGGACCCGGCTTTGAAAACGGCCGGGTCCTCCTGTGTTTCGGCCCGCGCAGCGTACGCCGGCGCTCGACGAGGGTTTCCACACGCCCGACCGTGTGCCCCGGGCCGGAAATCTCTCCGCAGCGGCGTCGACCGCGGCCGCAGTCACCGCTGAGACGGCCAGCTTGGTCACGGCAAGGACCTTCCCGCAACCTTGCTACCTCGCCCCTCCAGCCTCCGAGGGCGGTGTTGCCTTTCGCGGGCGCCGCGCCGGGAGCCCGGGGGCTTGACACCCTCCGAGCAGGTGGCGTAAATTGACGCTTGTGAAGAATCTCACATGCACAAGCGTGTGAGACGAGGCACTCCGGATCTTTGGCGACACGTGGGGGGGCACGGGGCCACCGGCGCCGTCGGCCGACGGCGCGGTCAACCACGACCAGGAACGTCACGCGCGGGAGGCACCGCACGAGAGGGGTCTGCCCAGGGGCAGCGGGGGAGGAACCGCATGGAGTTCGGGAAGGTCGGCCAGCCGTCGCAGGATCCGCGCTGGCGAATGGTCAACGCCACCATGCGCCAGCACGGGAATCGCAGTCAGGCACTCATCGAGACGCTGCACACGGTGCAGGAGACGTTCGGCTACCTGGACGAGGACGCGCTGCGGTACGTCGCGTCGAGCCTGCGGGTCCCGTTCTCGCGGGTGTTCGGAGTGGCCACCTTCTACCACTTCTTCTCGCTCAAGCCGCAGGGCCGGCACGCGTGCATCGTCTGCCTGGGGACCGCGTGCTACATCAAGGGCGTCCCGAAGATCATCGCGGCGCTGAAGGAGCGCTACGGGGTCGGACCGGGGGAGACGACGCCCGATGGAGAGCTCTCGGTCCTGTCCGCCCGCTGCCTCGGCGCCTGCGGGCTGGCGCCCGTCGCCGCCGTCGACTCGGAGATCGCCGCGAAGCTCACGCCGGAAGCCGCCATCCAGCGGGTCGAGGAGGTGATGTCCAATGCCGTTCATTGAGGAGTACCAGCGGATCGTCGCGCTCGAGCTCGAGGCCAGGAAGGCGATCACGCACCGCCTGTTGGTGTGCGGGGCGTCGGGTTGCCTGTCGTCGGGTGGGGACGCGGTGCGCGAAGCGCTGGCCGCGGAGGTGAACGCGCGCGGCCTCGGACGGGAGGTCCAGGTCAAGGGGGTCGGCTGCATGGGACTGTGCGCCGCCGGCCCGCTGGTGGCCGTGGATCCGGCCGGGCTCCTCTACCAGGCTGTGACGCCAGCCGATGCCGGGGACATCGTCGCCAGCCTCGGGAGCGGGCCGGTCACGCGGCTGCTCTGCCCGACCGACACGCCGTTCTTCACCCGGCAGCTCAAGATCGTCCTCGAGAACTCCGGCCTCATCGACCCCGAGCGCATCGAGGACTACGTCGTCAGCGGCGGCTACCAGGCGCTCATCAAGGTGCTCACCGAGATGACGCCGGGCGAGGTCATCGACCAGATCACCCGCTCCGGGCTGCGCGGGCGCGGCGGTGGCGGGTACCCGACCGGGCTGAAGTGGACCACCGTCGCAAAGGCCTCCGGCCAGGTCAAGTACGTGATCTGCAACGCGGACGAGGGCGACCCGGGGGCATTCATGGACCGGTCGGTGCTGGAGAGCGACCCGCACCGGGTGCTCGAAGGCATGGCGCTCGCAGGGTACGCGGTGGGCGCCTCGCACGGCTACGTCTACGTGCGCGCCGAGTACCCGGTGGCGGTGCGGCGGCTCCAGACCGCGATCAAGCAGGCAAAGCGGCTGAACCTGCTGGGCAACGCCGTTCTCGGCACGCCGTACTCCTTCAACGTCGAGGTCAGGCTCGGGGCCGGCGCCTTCGTGTGCGGCGAGGAGACGGCGTTGATGGCTTCGATCGAGGGTCGGCAGGGGACGCCGCGGCCGCGCCCCCCGTACCCCGCCGAGCACGGGCTGTGGGGGTGCCCGACCCTGATCAACAACGTCGAGACGTTCGCCAACGTCGCCTGGATCGTTCGCCGGGGCGGCGAGGCGTTCGCCGCGATCGGCAGCGGCAAGAGCCGGGGCACGAAGGTCTTCGCCCTGGCCGGCAAGATCGTCAACACGGGGTTGATCGAGGTGCCGATGGGCACCTCGCTGCGCGAGATCATCGAGGAGATCGGCGGCGGTGTTCCGGAAGGGCGTCGCTGCAAGGCGGTCCAGACCGGCGGGCCGTCCGGAGGGTGCATCCCGGCGGACCACTTCGATGCGCCGGTCGACTACGAGTCGCTCCGGCAGCTCGGCTCGATGATGGGCTCGGGGGGGATGATCGTGATGGACGACTCCTCCTGCATGGTCGACGTCGCGCGCTACTTCATGGACTTCTGCATGACCGAGTCGTGCGGCAAGTGCGTCCCGTGCCGGGTCGGGACCACCCACATCCACGATCTGCTCGCCCGCATCACGGCCGGCAAGGCCAGCGAGGACGACCTGCGCCTCCTCGACGAGCTTTGCGAGCTCCTGCAGGGCACCAGTCTGTGCGGCCTCGGGCAGTCGGCGCCTAATCCGGTCCTGTCGACCCTTCGCTACTTCCGCGAGGAGTACGCGGCGCACGTCGGCGAGCATCGCTGCCTGGCCGGGGCGTGTGGCGCGACGGAGGAGGTGACCTCATGAAGCCTCAGGTGAAGATCAAGACCCTGAGCATCGACGGTCGCGACATCGGGGCCCGCGAGGATGAGACGATCCTCGAGGTCGCCCGCGAGAACGGCATCGCGATCCCGACGCTGTGCTGGCTCGAGGGGCTGTCGACGGTCGGTGCGTGCCGGCTCTGCATGGTCGAGATCGAGGGTTCGTCGCGGCTGCTCCCGGCCTGCACCACCCACGTCGAGGAGGGGATGCGCATCGCCACCGACTCGGAGCGGCTGCGGCGCTACCGGCGGCAGATCGTCGAGCTGATCTTCTCCGAGCGGAACCACGTGTGCTCGGTCTGCGTCTCCAACGGGCACTGCGAGCTGCAATCGCTCGCCCAGGCGCTCGGGATCGTCAGGGTCCACGTGCCGTATCGCTACCCGCGGCTCGACGTCGATGCCTCGCACCCGCGGTTCGTCGTCGACCACAACCGCTGCATCCTGTGCACACGATGCGTCCGGGTGTGCGACGAGGTCGAAGGCGCGCACACCTGGGACGTGTCGGGGCGGGGCGTCGACGCCCGCGTGATCACCGACCTCGCCCAGCCCTGGGGTGCTTCGGAGAGCTGCACCGGGTGCGGCAAGTGCGTCCACGTGTGCCCCACGGGCGCCCTCTTCGAGAAGGGGAAGTCGGTTGCGGAGATGTCGAAACGCCGCCAATTCCTGCCCTACCTGACGCTGATGCGGGAGGAGAGACGATGAGCAAGCCCCGGCTCGCCACGTTGTGGCTCGACGGTTGTTCCGGCTGCCACATGTCGCTCCTCGACCTCGACGAGCGGCTGCTCGAGCTGGCCACCAAAGCGGACTTCGTCTTCAGCCCTCTCGTCGACGTCAAGGAGTTCCCCCGCGACGTCGACATCGCGCTGGTCGAGGGCGCCATCGGCACCGACGAGGACCGCGAGAAGATCCTGAAGGTACGCGAGCGCTCGCGTCTGCTCGTCGCGTTCGGCGATTGCGCCGTGACCGGCAACGTCCCGGCGATGCGCAACCCGCACGGGACCTGCTGCGTCCTCGCCCGGGCCTACCACGAGACCGTCACGGAGAGCCCGCAGACGCCGACCGAGAACCTGCCGCGCCTGGCCGAGCGCGTGTGCCCGATCCACGAGGTGGTGGCGGTCGACCTGGTCATCCCGGGCTGCCCGCCGCCGGCCGATGTCATCCACGAGGTGCTCACGGAGTTGGTCGCCGGACGCATGCCCGACCCGGCCAGGCTGTCGCGGTTCGGGCAGTGAGGTGACGTCATGACGAGCACGATCACCATCGACCCCCTGACCCGCGTCGAAGGGCACGGCCGCATCACCATCCAGCTCGACGACCAGGGCTTCGTCTCCGATGCCCACTTCCACGTCACGCAGCTTCGCGGCTTCGAGAAGCTCTGCGAGGGCCGGCCGTTCTACGAGATGCCGTCGCTGATGGCACGCATCTGCGGGATCTGCCCGGTCTCGCACCTGATCGCCTCGGCCAAGGCGTGCGACGAGATCATGGCGGTGAAGATCCCAGACACCGCGATGAAGCTGCGCCGGATGATGAACCTGGCGCAGATCCTCCAGTCGCACGCCCTCAACTTCTTCCACCTCTCCTCGCCGGACCTCCTCCTCGGAATGGACGCGGACCCGGCGACGCGGAACGTCTTCTCGATGGCCTCCACGCATCCGCAGCTCGTACGCGACGGCGTCCGACTCCGCCAGATCGGCCAGCTCATCATCGAGCTGCTCGGCGGGAAGCGGATCCACCCCGCCTGGGTGGTGCCGGGAGGCGTCACGGAGCCGCTCTCGGTCGAGCAGCGCGACACCATCCTCCGCATGCTCCCCGAGGCGCTCACCATCACCTTGCGGACAATTGACCTGTTCAAGGGCATCGTCGACCGCTTCCCCGAGGAGACGCGGGCGTTCGGCAACTTCCCGACGCTGTTCATGGGCCTGGTCGACGACCGCGGCGGTCTCGAGCACTACGACGGCACGCTGCGCATCGTCGACGCGGCAGGCTCCCGGGTCGCCGACGGGTTCGACCCGCGCCGCTACCGCGAGATCATCGGCGAGGCTGTCGAGCCCTGGTCGTTCCTGAAGTTCCCCTACTACATCCCGCGGGGCTACCCGGAAGGCATCTACCGGGTCGGTCCGCTGGCGCGACTCAACGTCGTCGATACCGCCCTCACCCGCTGGGCCGACCAGGAGCTGGCCGAGTTCCGTCAGCTCGGGCACGGGACGGTCCTGTCGTCGTTCCACTACCACTACGCACGGCTCATCGAGATCCTCTTTGCCGTCGAGCGCATCGAGCAGCTCCTCTCCGAGAAGGAGATCCTCTCGACTCACGTGCGCGCCCACGCGGCCCCCAACGCCGCCGAAGGCATCGGCGTGTCGGAGGCGCCGCGGGGCCTGTTGATCCATCACTACCGCGTCGACGGGCAGGGTCTCATCGAGTGGGCGAACCTCATCATCGCCACCGGCCACAACAACCTCGCGATGAACCGGGCGATCCTCCAGGTGGCCAAGCGGTTCATCAGGGGCGACCGGCTCCAGGAGGGGATGCTCAACCGCGTCGAGGCGGTGATCCGCGCCTTCGACCCGTGCCTGTCGTGCTCCACCCACGCCGTGGGGCGCATGCCTCTGGCGATCGACCTCGTGGGGGCGCAGGGCGAGCTGTTGCACGAGCTGCGACGCAGGTGAGCGTCACGGCTTCGGCGCTCTCGGGACGGACCGGAACCCGGAGGCGGGGGAGCGGAACGCCGCGTGTCCCGGACCGGAGCGCAGGGGCGCTGGTGATCTGCATCGGCAACCCGCTGCGGGAGGACGACGGGGTGGCGAGGCATGTCGCGTCCCGGCTGGTCGAGCTCGGCGTTCCGCCCGGTGTGCGAGTCGTCTGTTGTCACCAGCTCACGCCGGAGCTGGCTGCTGACGCCGCCGCGGTGGACAGGGTCGTCCTGGTCGACGCCGCCGTGTCCTCACACGCCGGGTGCGTCGAGACGCGGGAGCTCGATGTGACGGCCTTGCCGGTGCCGGATGTGCACGAAATCGACCCGTCCTCGTTCATCGCCCTCGCGCGCATGCTCGGCGGCCGGGATCCGCGGGCTTCCCTGGTCGTCGTGGGTGGGTGCCGGTTCGGGTTCGGCGAGGAGCTGTCCCGCCCCGTCGCGGCCGCCGTCCGCCGGGCGGCGGAAGTGGTCTCAGCGCTCGTCGCGAAGCCGCGTTGAGGGAGGATCATCGCCGGTGCGGGCAGCTTCCTGGCGGCGCCGGGAATCCGGAGGGGTTGCCAAGTCCGCGGGTGAAGGTGTAGATTTCGCGAGGGGGTTGTGAACGCCTTCACATTCTCGAGCAGGGAGGTCCGATGCAGACACTCAGGATGAACGCAGGTCTCTTGAGCAGTTTCCTCGAGGCGCTCAAGGCGTTCGGGACGCTCGTGGCGCCGGTTGAGCGCTCCCCCGGCGTCTTCGCCCTCGAGGCCATCGACGACGTGAGCCAGGCACGGCCGGAGGCCCTGCGCACCATCCTGCCGTTCAAGAAGCTCCTGTTGAAGCCGCGCTTCGTCATGCTGGAGCGGCGACAGGGCCAGTACGGAGCGGACGGGGCCGACAACGACCTCGGGCCGGTCGTGTACTTCGGCGCGCACTCGTGCGACATCCACGCGCTGAGGATCCTCGACCTCCTCTACCTGTCGGACTACGTCGACCCGTACTACAAGCGGAATCGCGACCGGCTGACCGTCGTGGGCTACGGGTGCATGCCGGACGGCAAGTGCTTCTGCCAGTCGATGGACACGTCGACGATCGACAAGGACTTCGACATGTTCCTCACCCCGCTGGACGGGCGATACCTCGTCACTGTCAACAGCGCTCGGGGAGACGACATCGTGCGCGCCAACCAGCACCTGTTCCAGCCGGCCACCCGGCGCGACGTGCAGGAGTACCTCGAGCGGCTCAAGGAGCGGGAGAAGGCGTTCACCCTCTCCCTCGATGTCACCGACCTGCCGTACGTCCTGGAGCTCAAGAAGGACGATCCGGTGTGGGAGGAGCTGGGCAAGAAGTGCCTGTGCTGCGGCTCCTGCTCGATGGTCTGCCCCACCTGCGCGTGTTTCAACGTGCGTGACGAGTGCCCGGAGGAGGACTCGGCGCAGCGGGTGCGAACCTGGGACGCGTGCCTCTACCGCGAGTACGCGTTGGTCGCCGGCGGGCACAACTTCCGTGCCTCGCGCGCCGACCGGGTGAAGAACCGCTACTACCACAAGCAGGAGGCGTTCGTGCGCGAATTCGGGATGCCCTCCTGCGTCGGGTGCGGGCGCTGCATCGAGAACTGCCCGACCGGGATCAACGTGGTCGAGGTCTTCCAGTACGTGCGAGGTGAGGCATGAGCGTCTCCCTGCCCGAACAGCTACCCGCCAGGAGCGCCCCGCGAAAACTGGCAACCGGCGTCAATCCGTACGCTCCGGCCCAGGCCCGGATCATGCGGGTCCAGGACCTGACCTCGGAGATCCGTCTCTTCGACCTCCGCTTCACCGACGCCGCCCTCGCCGAGTCGTTCAACTTCCGGCCGGGCCAGTTCGTCGAGTTGTCGGTGCTCGGGGTGGGCGAGGGGCCGTTCTCCCTGCCGTCCTCGCCGACCCGGCGGGGAATGTTCCAGCTTGGCATCCGGCGGGCCGGCACCCTGACGAACTACCTCTTCGACCACGTCATCGAGGGCGACTTCGTCGGCATTCGCGGACCCCTCGGCAACGGTTTCCCGGTCGAGCTGTTCGAAGGACAGGACGTGCTCCTCGTCGCCGGCGGCCTCGGCATGGTGCCGCTGCGAGGCCTACTGCACTACCTCATCGACCAGCGCGACCGGTTCGGCCGCGTGATGCTGCTCTACGGCACGCGAACGCCGGACCAGGTGCTCTTCCGCGAGGAGCTGGAGTCGCTCGCGCGTCGCGGGGATGCGGAGATCCTGCTCTCCGTGGACAACGCCCAGGGCAAGCCGTGGGGGGGCAGGGTCGGCGTGGTCACCGAGCTGCTCGACCAGGTCTCCTTCGACGTGACGAACACCTACGCGATCGCCTGCGGCCCTCCGGTCTTCTACAAGTTCATGCTCGAGAAGCTCGTCGCCCGCGGCTTCGGCCGCCACCGCATCTTCCTGTCGCTCGAACGGCGCATGGAGTGCGGCATCGGAAAGTGCGGCCACTGCGCCGTCGGGTACACCTTCACGTGCCTGCACGGACCGGTCTTCTCGTACTGGGACGCGATCAACCTCCCCGAGCTGATCTACACCTGAGGAGCGGCCATGCCCAACGGAAACGACAAACCCAAGGTTGGCATCTTCGGACTCACCGGGTGCGCCGGCGACCAGCTCCAGATCCTCAACTGCGAGGACGAGCTGGTCAGGCTGGCCGGGCGCATGGACATCGTCGACTGGGTGATGGCCAGGAGCGGCAACGACCACACCTGCCGGCTCGACGTCGCCTTCGTCGAGGGCGTCGTCGCCACCGAACGGGACCTCGAGACGCTCAAGGAGATCCGCGCGCGCGCCAAGACGCTCGTCGCACTCGGAACGTGCGCGGTGTGGGGCGGCCTGCCGGCGATGCACAACGAAATGTCGCGCGAGGTGCTCCAGCGTGAGGTTTACAACACCCACGTCCAATTCCTCGACACCGTGGAGGCCCTGCCGCCGACTCACTTCGTCCCCTTCGAGCTGAGCCTGCCGGGGTGCCCCATCGAGCGGCACGAGTTCCTCCGGGTCGTCAACTCCGTCCTCTCCGGGACGGAGCCCGACCTCCCCAGGGTGCCGGTGTGCTGGGAATGCAAGGTGAAGGAGAACACCTGCCGCGTCATCCACGCTCAGGAGGTCTGCTGCGGCGCGATGACTCGCGGTGGATGCGGGGCGCGCTGCCCATCCCACGGCGTGGCGTGCTCGGGCTGTCGCGGCCCGGTCGAGGAACCTAACTACGACGCCAATATCACCATGTTCGCCGGTCGCGGCATTTCCTGGCTGGAGATTGCCCGCAGGATGAGCAACTTCTCGGCACCGGTGTGGATGACCCAGGGCCTGGAGCAGGAGGTGCGCCGTGAGTCCAAGCGGTAGGAACATCGTCATCCCCCACCTGGGGCGCGTCGAGGGTCACGGCGGGATCTTCGTGAAGATCGTCGGCAACACGGTCCACGAAGTCAACATGGACATCTTCGAGGGCAGCCGCTACTACGAGGCGCTCCTCAAGGGCAAGCACTTCCTCGAGATCCAGGGAATCATCACCCGCGTGTGCGCGATCTGCTCCGCCAGCCATACCGTGGCGGCGCTCACCGCGATCGAGAACGCCCTCGGGGTCAAGCAGACGGAGCGCGTCCACACGTTGCGCGGGCTGCTGCTGCTCGGAGCCACCATCGAGTCCCATGCCCTGCACGTGTTCGCCCTGGCGCTGCCGGACTTCCTGGGGTTCGACTCGGTCATCGGGATGGCCTCGAAGTACCCGGGAGAGGTGGCGTTCGCCCTCAAGCTCAAGCAGCTCGGCAACCGGATCCAGGAGCTCATCGGGGGCCGCGCCATTCACCCCATCAACACGCTGGTCGGCGGGTTCGGCAAGCTCCCCGGACACCGTGAGCTCCAGGCCATCCGGTCCGAGCTGCAGGCCGCCCTCGACCCGCTGATGGGTGCGGTCGACCTGGTCGCCACGCTCCCGGTGCCCGGATGGGCCGAGCAGGACACCGTCTACGTCGCCCTCCGGCCGTACGAGGAGGCGTACCGCTTCCGCGGCGTGTCGATCTGCACCTCCCGCGGCGAGGAGTTCCCCATCGAGTCGTACCGGGACGTCGTGCGGGAGTTCACCGTCGAGCACTCCCACGCGAAGCACTCGGCGCTCGCGTCCGGTGAGACCTACATGGTCGGCTCTCTGGCGCGGTTGAAGCTCTGGGGCCACCACCTCGGTGGCCGGGCCCGGGAAGCCATGGGCAAGCTGTTCCCGGCCGGCGTTCAGGACAACATCCTGCTGAACAACTGGGCTCAGCTCGTGGAGCTGGTGCACTGCGTGGAGCACTCGATCGAGGTCTGCGACGAGCTCCTCGCCATGCCGGAGGCGCCACGCGAAATGGTCGACTACGAGGTCCGGGCGGGTCGCGGCGTCGGGGCGATCGAGGTACCGCGCGGGACGCTCTTCCACGAGTACGAGCTGGACGCCGAGGGACGGGTCGTCTCCGCCAACGTCATCACCCCGACCGCTCAGAACCTGGCGAACGTCGAGCGCGACATGCGGACGGCGGTCGAGAACGTGCTGGCGGGAGGGGAGCAGGTCGACGACAGCCGACTCAAGCTCAACCTGGAGATGGTCGCCCGGGCCTACGACCCCTGCATCTCCTGCTCGGTGCATGTCACTCGCCTGGACGGCGAGTGACGGGGACAGGGGACAGGGAGCGTCCGTCGGGGTCTCCGCGTCGGCCCGAGCCCCGGGCTCCGAAAGCAGATGCGAGAGCCCTAGGCTGAACGCCGTGGCGACTCGGATCCTCGTCGTCGGCTTCGGGAACCCGCTGGCCGCGGACGATGGCGCGGGACCGGCCGTCGTCGCGCGCCTCCTGGAGATGAACCCGCCAGCCGGGGTGCGCTGCGAGGACGGAGGCAGCGACTCCCTGCGCCTCCCGACTCTGTGGCGAGGCGAGCGCGAGATCTGGCTCGTCGACGCCGTCGCCCGTGGGACGCCGCCCGGCTCGATCCATCGGCTCGACCACGACGGCGTGATGTCGGTCCCGCAACGTCACGCCACCGTGCACCATCTGAGCCTGCCCGAAAGCCTCCGCTGGATCGCCATCGCCTACCCCGAGATGGCCCACGTGCGCTACCGATTCTGGGGCATCGAGATCACTCACGTGAGCCTGCAGCCGGGGCTGACCCCGGTCGTCGCGGCCGCGGTGGAATCGGTGGCGTCCGAAGTGCTGGGCGAGTTGCGTTCAGTCCCCCACTTGCAGTGACCCCGGTTTCGAGCTAGATTGACTCCAGCACTCGTGGGAGCATTCACAAGCCGGGGTGGTTGATCGTTCGCTGAGGTGACTCGACCCTCACGTCAGCGCTTTCTCCGCCTCCCACGCGACCAGAAGGGGGAGTTCCCCGGCAGGTGTCGGACAGGGCCTGAAGACCCCGGGCCACGGGCGGCGCGGCAGCGATGCAGCCGGAGCGTGTGGCCGTGAAGGGAGTCGGCGGCGGTGGCTACTGTCCTCACCACCTGTCCCTTCTGCACGTGCGGTTGCGGGCTCCACCTGCAGGCCGACCACGGACACCTCACCGGCAGCGCCCCGAGCGAGCACCATCCGGTCGGGCAGGGAAAGCTGTGTGCCCGAGGGTGGCACGCGCACGAGGCGCCGACGTGGGGCCCACGTCTGACCCGGCCGCTCCTCCGGCGCGGCGGCGAACCGGTCGAGGTTTCCTGGGCCGAGGCCATCGACGCGGTCGTCCAGGGTCTCTCCCGGATTCTCGCGGACGGAGATCCCATCGGCGTGCTCGGCTCGGCCCGCGCGACCAACGAGGAGAACTTCCTCGCCGTCAAGCTGGCCCGAGGGGCACTCCGGACCGGCAACGTGGACTTCTGCCTGCGGGCGGGGCTCCAACCTCTCATCGACGGCGTTGCTGAGGTCACTGGCGATCCGTGGCCGCCGGGCCGGCTGCTCGACCTCGAGAGGAGCGAGTTCATCCTGCTCTTCGAGGGCGACCTCGCCGAGACGCATCCGAGGGCCGCCTCGCTCGTCGCGGCAGCCGTCAAGCGAGGCGCCAGGCTGGTGACGGTCGGCTGGCACCAGACGCAGATGAGCCGGCTGGCGGCGCGCCATCTGCCCGTCGATCCAGGGGCCGGACACCAGGTCATCCCGGGGCTCCTCGCCGCGGTCCTGGACGGTGGGTCGGCGGACGGTGCCGGTGCCGTGGCCGCCGATCCCGGACTGGCAGCGCTCCGTGCCGGCCTCGCAGGCCTTGCTGTAGGCGAGCCCGTCCGGGAGGTCGCGGCCTGGTACGCCTCGGCGGCCCGCGCCAGCATCGTCGTCGGAGAGGGCGCGCTGCTGCCGGACGAGGCGCGCGACGGAGCCGCCGCTCTCGCCATGCTCGCGGCCGTGACCGGCCATCTCGGCCGCGCCGGCTCGGCGATCCTGATTCTGCCCTCGCGCGGCAACCAGCGGGGAGCGTTGGAGGTCGGCGTCCGGCCTGACGCCCTGCCCGGAGGCGTGCCGCTCGACGACGCGGCCGTGATCGCGAAGCTGCGCCGGACCTGGTCGCGAGAGCCGTCGGTCGTGGCAGGGCTCGACGCCGAGGCCATGGTCGCCGGCTGCCGCGGGCTCGTCGTCGTGGCGGAGGAGCTGCCGGCTGTTCTGCGGGCGGGCGGTGGCGGCCTCGATGCGTTGGCGAGTGCCTCCTTCGTCGTCGTCCTCGACTCGTTCGCCACCGCGACCGCACGGGCGGCTCACGCCGTGCTGCCGGTCGCGGCCTTCGGCGAGACCGACGGCACCACGACCAGCCTCGACGGACGCGTCCAGCGGGTGAGGGAGTGCGCCTCACCCCCCGGGCTGGCCCGCCCTGGGTGGCAGGTGCTCGCGGAGCTCGTCACGAGGTTCGGGCTGCCCTGCACCTACGGGTCGATCGGCGACCTCCACCGGGAGATGACCGACCTCGTGCCACTGTTCGGCGAGATCGGGGAGGGACAGCTCGACGAGAGCTGGGGCGCCCTCGTCTCGAGACCCGCGACGGGGCCAGGGGTTCACCTCCGGACGGTCGACCTCGGGCGCCGGGACCCGGTTGAGGGCCCCTGCGTCGCGGTCTTCGACGAGGCGTTCGACTGGGGCAGCGATCCGTCGGTCGCCCACGCGCCGACGTTGTGTCGTGATCACGTCGCGCGCCGGAAGCTCTTCCCCACCGGCTTCGTGGAGATGAATAGGGCCGACGCGGACCGACTCGGGGTGAGACCGGGGTGGGCGGTCCGGCTCACCTCGAAGCACGGCGAGGTGACGGTGCCTGTCGTGGTGTCCGGCGAGGTGGCGCCGGGCATGGCCCGACTGCCGTTCTCGGCCCGCGACCGGGTGGGTGTCGTGCTCGGCGGGCGCGGCCGGGCCGGCGTCCGAGTGGAGCGAGCATGAGGCCCGCCAACGACGTGCAAGGCAGAGACCCTGGAGCGTCCCGGCTCCTCGTGAAATCGGACCTCGTCTCCTGGATCCGACGGCTGATGGACGATGCCGAGGTCATCGCGCCCGCGGCGGGCGCCGGCGGCGACCTCATGTTCGGTCCTGTCACCGACCCGGCATCCGTGTGGCTGGGCCCGGGCAACCCGCTTCAGCCGCCGAAGCAGTTCGTCCTTCCCCAGACCGACCCGATCGTCAGGATCGAGCGCAACGGGGGCGGTGTCCAGGTGTCTTCGATCAGCGACGAGCGGGCGCGGGTGATCTTCGGGATGCGGAGCTGCGACGCTCGGGGAATGGCGTACCTGCGCCGCATGCAGGCGACCGACCTTCCCGACGACTCCTACCTCCGGCGCGCGGATCGGATCGCCGTCGTCACGCTGGCGTGCACCACGCCGTGCACGCTCGGGTTCTGCGTGTGCTGCGATGCCGGCCCCTTCGCCCGCGACGGCCACGATGTCCAGCTCGTCGACCTCGGCGACCGCTTCCTGGCCGAGGGTGCCACCGAGCGGGGGCGGGCGATGGTCGCCGACGCCCCGTTCCGGCCCGCGACCCAGGGCGACGTCGTCAGGCGGGACGAGCTCGAACGCGAGGCGGAGCGTCACTTCGGCGACGAGTCCGCCCATCTCGGCGCCGCGATGCGCCGCATCTCCACGCGACGGGTCGCCGAGGAGCTCTGGGAGGCGATGAGCCCCTGGTGCTTCGAGTGCGGCGGCTGCAACTTCATCTGCCCGACCTGCTACTGCTTCTCGGTCAAGGACCGCTGCCAGGACCACGGCTGGGAGCGCTGCCGGACCTGGGACTCGTGTCAGTACTCGGCGTTCACCTTGGAGGCCTCGGGCCACAACCCGCGCGAGCGGCGCAAGGAGCGCATCAAGCGACGCTTCTTCCACAAGGTGAGCGCGCAGTACTACCAGCGCGACGGTGCCGTCGGCTGCGTGGGCTGCGGCCGGTGCGTGCAGACCTGCCTGGGCACGACCGACATGCCGGCCGTCGTGGCGGCGATCCGCAAGGGGGTTTGGCATGGGTGACCTCTTCCTCCCCGAGGTCGCGAGAATCGCGTCGATGCGGGACGAGACGCCGGACACGAGGACGTTCGCGCTTCGGCTCCGCGACGACCGCCGGCACGACAGCTTCTCCTTCCGGCCCGGCCAGTTCCTCGAGCTGTCGGTGTTCGGCTTCGGCGAGGCGCCGTTCTGCTTCGCGTCGAGCCCGACCAGGCCCGACTCCATCGAGACCACGGTGCGGCGCACGGGTCAGCTCACCAACGCCCTCCACACCCTCGCCGTGGGGGACGAGGTGGGCCTGCGCGGTCCGTGCGGCAACGGCTTCGACGTCGAGGCCGCACGGGGCAAGGACCTGCTGTTCGTCGGCGGCGGTATCGGCCTCCCGCCCTTGCGCGGCCTGATCTGGAACGTCCTCGACGAGCGCGACCGCTTCGGGCGCATCCAGATCCTCTACGGCGCGCGGACGCCGACCGACCTGGTCTACAAGGACGAGCTGCGGACGTGGGCGGCGCGGGGGGACCTCGAGCTCCTCGTGACGGTGGACCGCGGCGAGTCGGGCTGGACCGGCAACGTCGGCATGGTTCCGACCCTCTTCGACAAGACCGAGCTGCGGCCGGCGACCACGCTGGCCTACGTGTGCGGGCCCCCGATCATGATCAAGTTCGTCGTCCAGGACCTGCTCATGCGCGGGTTCGCCGAGGAGTCCGTGATCTCTACGTTGGAGCGGATGATGCAGTGCGGGGTGGGGAAGTGCAACCACTGCGCGATCGGCCACTGCTACATCTGCCGCGACGGCCCGGTGTTCAACTTCAAGCAGATCAGGGAGCTGGTCGAGTGATTGCGGAGCTCGAGCTGGCGTCCCGTCTGGTGGGCCGGGTCGTGCTGGTCGGGGTGGGGAACTCCCTTCGCGGTGACGACGCGGCAGGCTGCCTGGCCGCGCGCCGGGTGACGGAGCGCGACTGCGTCAGGGTGCTCGTCGCCGAGGAGATCCCCGAGGCCTACCTGGGGGCGATCGCCGCGGCCCACCCGGACGCCGTGGTGCTGATCGACGCGGTCGACATGGGTGCCGAGCCCGGCTCGTTCGCGATCCTCGGCAGGGACGACGTGACAGCCGGCTACGTGGGGACCCACCGGCTTCCCCTCCCGGTGCTGATGGAGCTGGTCGAGCTCGAGACCGGCGCGGACGTGATGCTGCTCGGCATTCAACCCTCCCAGGTGGGCTTCGGCGCGCCACCGAGCGCCGAGGTGACCGCGGCGGCCGAGTCGGTCGGCGACGCGCTCGAGCGGGTGCTCTCCGCGGGCTGCACGGCAGCCGTCGGGGTGACGGGAGCCCTTCCATGCTGACTCTGGCCCTCGTGCTGATGGTGGTGATCCCGGCGGTCGGCGGCGTGCTCGCCGGCGCGTTCAAGGGGGCGTCGTCCCGCGGCGCGGCGGTGACGGCCGCTGCGGCGACCGCGGCGCTGGCCGCGTGGGCGACGGCGACGGTCTACGGCGGCGCCCACGCGGCCGCCGTCGGCGACATGCCATGGCTCGGCGGTCCAGCCGCCACGCCGGTGGTCGGCGTGCTGCTCGATCCGCTTGGCTCGATCCTCCTGCTGGTGGTGACGGTCATCGGTCTGCTGACCGTCGTCTACTCGACGCGCTATCTCGGGATGGACAACCGCGACCACCGGGTCCCACCCACCGAGCACCCGCGCTACTACTTCTGGCTGCTGCTCTTCCTGGCCAGCATGGTGGGTGTTGCGATCTCGCCGAACTTTCTCCAGCTCTTCTTCTTCTGGGAGCTGACCACGGTCTGCTCGTGGGCGCTGATCTCTTACTACCGGAACGAGAAGAGCCTGGCGGCCGGCTTCAAGGCGCTGGTGGTGACCCAGGTCGGCGGCGTCTTCTTCCTGGTCGCCCTGCTCATCCTGTTCGCTCGCACCGGGTCGTTCGAGTTCGGCGCGCTTGCCCTGCTGCCCGACCGGCTGAGGCTCGTCGTGTTCGTCCTGCTGCTCCTGGCGGCGTGGGCGAAGGCCGCCCAGGTGCCCTTCCACACCTGGCTGCCCGAGGCCATGGAGGCGCCCACGCCGATCAGCGCGTACCTCCACGCCGCCGCCATGGTGAAGGCGGGCGTGTTCCTGATGGCGCGCAGTGTGAGCTCCGGGTGGGCGATGCCGGTCGAGGTCGGGATGGTGATGGGGGCGATGGCCGTGCTGACGCTGTTCATCGCCTTGACGTACTACTTCGTCCAGGACGATCTCAAGCGGCTGCTTGCGTACTCGACGATCGCCCACCTCGGATACGTGCTGCTCGGGATCTCCCTCGGCGCGCTCGGCTCGACCGTCGGGTTCCGCGGCGGGGTGCTGCACATCATCTGCCACGGCTTCGCCAAGGCGACGCTGTTCCTCTGCGTGGGCGCCATCGCCTACGTCACCGGGTCGCGCAGCATCTCGGCGCTCGGCGGACTCGCCAAGACCATGCCGCTCACCGCCGCCGCCTTCTTCGTCGGCGTGCTGGCCGCGACCGGTGTGCCGCCGTTCTCCTGTTTCTGGAGCAAGTTCATGATCCTGTCGGGCGCCGTCCAGCTCGGGGGGGCGATCGGCCCCGTCTTGCTCGTCCTGGTCCTCCTCGAGAGCCTGATCGCGTTCTCCTGGATGGTGTACGTCGGACAAAAGGTCTTCTTCGGCGAGCGTACCCCGGTGGCCTGCGTCAACAGCGACCCTCCGCCGGCGATGAGCGGCGTGCTGGTCGCCCTGATGATCGGCTGCCTGCTCGCCCCGGCCGTGGGCATCCCCCTCGTGCAGTGGATCGGACGGTGAGCTCATGACCAGCGCCCTCCTCCTCCAGACCTGCGTGTTGCTGCTCCTCGGCGGAGCGCTCGTCAGCCTGGCGTGCGCGAGGAACCGTGCCCTGGCCGGCTGGGTGAGCGTCGCCTTCGTCGCGGCCGCGTGTGTGCCGCTCGCCAGGGTCGTGGTGAACGTGTTCGCCGGGGTCGCGGAAGGCGAGACGGTGCTGCTCGCCCTGCCGGCCCTGCCGGCCCGCCTGACGGTGCACGTCGACGCCCTGAGCGCCTTCTTCCTCGTCCTCACCGGGGTCATCGCGTTGCTCTCGACGCTCTTCTCGGTCCGCTACATGGAGCACTTCGAGAAGGACACGGTCGCGAAGTTCTACCCGGTGCTGCTGGTCTTCTTCGCCTCGATGGTGGCGCTGCTGGTCGTCACCGACATGCTCTTCTTCCTCGTCTTCTGGGAGCTGATGACGCTGTCCTCGTTCTTCCTCGTCATCTTCGAGCGGGAGCGGAAGGACAGCCAGCGGGCCGGCCTGAAGTACTTCGTCATAACCCATGCGGCCACGCTGTGCATGATCGCGGGGACGCTGGTGCTGTGGCGCCAGGCGGGCTCGTTCTCGTTCGCCGCGCTCCAGGACTCGCTCGGTGTGCTGCTCGCGGAGCGGGCCGTCGTGGCGCATCTCGTGCTGTTCCTCTTCTTCGTCGGCTTCGCGACCAAGGCCGGGGTGCTGCCGATGGGGGACTGGCTCCCGGACGCCCACCCGGCGGCTCCATCCGGCGTCAGCGCGGCGCTCTCCGGGGTCCTGGTCAAGCTCGGGATCTACGGGCTCATCCGGGTGTTCTGCTCGTTCCTGCCGGTCTCCGCGGCGTCGGACACCTGGGGGGTGGTGCTCGCGTTGGCGGGCACGGTGTCGCTGTTCGTCGGCACGCTGACCGCGCTCCGGCAGACCGACAGCAAGCGGCTGATGGCCTTCCACACGATCGGTCAGATCGGCTACATCTGCCTCGGGCTCGGAGTCGGCGTCGCCTGCCTGCGGACCAGCCCGACCATCGCGGCGCTCGCGCTGCTCGGCGCCCTCTTCCACGCGGCCAACCACGCGTGCTTCAAGGCGTGCCTGTTCCTCGGCGCCGGTGCCGTGCTGCACCGCACCGGCGAGCGAGACATGGACCGCCTCGGCGGGCTCGCCGCGTCGATGCCGGTGACGGCTTCCTCGACGACCGTGGCCGCGCTGTCGATCTCCGGGGTGCCGCCGTTCAACGGGTTCACCAGCAAGTGGTTGATCGTCGCCGCCTGCATCCTGGGCGGGTTGCAGCACCCCCTCTTCCTCGTCCTGGGTCTGGTCGGGATGTTCATCTCCCTGGTCACGCTCGCCTCGTTCCTCAAGGTGCTCGGCGCCGTCTTCATGGGGGCCCGGGACGAGAGCCGGAGCGTGAAGGAGGTGCCGCTTTCGATGGCTCTTCCCCAGGTCGTTCTGGCGGCCCTCTGCGTGCTCCTCGGCGTGTTCCCGCGCCTGCCGCTCGGGGTCCTCCGGGATGCCGTTGCCAGCGCCGTCCGGATCGAGGTGCCGGGCGCCGACGCCCTGCTGGGGACCGGGTTCGGGCTGGGCCTCACGGCCGGCGGGCTCGCCCTGGCGTTCTGGGCGCCGCTCGTGGTCGTGCTCGCGCTCGCCCTCGGCGGGGCGCTCGCCTACGCGATCCAGCGCGCCGGTGCTGCGAAGGTGCGGGAGGTGCCGGTCTGGACCTGCGGCGAGCTGGATTCCGCCGCCGCCGTCCGCTACCCCGCGAGCAGCTTCTACCTGCCCTTCAAGCACGCCTTCGCGGGGATCTACCCGGCGCTGCACGCCCGCGTGCCGCAGTTCCCTGCGGCCCTGCGCCGTGCCTTCAACGTCGACACCTGGCTCTATCGCCCGGTGGTGCGCGCCGTCGACGGTCTCGCGCGCGGCGTGAGCCGCTCGCACGTGGGCGTGCCCCAGGTCTACCTGCTGTGGATCGCGGTCGGCGCCGTCGTCGTCGTGGCGGTGATGCTGGCCCTGACGAGGTGAGGGTCGCGATGGCCAAAGGCAACGGAGACGCGGAACGGGTGGAGGAGGTCCTCGGCGAGCGGCTCGGGCGCGGGATCATCGCGGTCGGACGGCCGCAGCCCGACACGCTGCTGGTGACGATCGAGCCCGGGACGGTCCTGGCCGCCACCCAGGCGCTGCTCGACGACCTCGGGGCGCGCTTCCTGGTGTCGGTGGGGACGGATCGGCGCCCGATCTCGGGGGACTTCGCCGTCACCCACCTGTTCTCGCTCGACCAGTCCCACCTCTACGTGGTGCTCGAGTGTCCGGTCGCGAGCGAGAACCCCGAAATCGACTCGATCACGCCGCTGATCCCAGGGGCGGCCTGGTCGGAACGCGAGATTCGCGACGTGGTGGGGGTGTCCACCCGAGGTCACCCCGACCCCCGCCGCCTCCTGCTCCCCGACGACTGGCCCGAGGGGGTGTACCCGCTGCGTCGCGACTTTCCCTACAACGAACGGCCGCCGGCCGCGGAAGGCACCAGGCCCGCGTGGGTGCCGACCCCCGAGGGCGCCTCGGTGGTCACGCTCGGCCCGTTCTTCCCGGTCCTCGAGGAGCCGTCGAACTGGCGGTTGTTCGTCGAGGGGGAAACGGTGGTCGGCTGCGACTACCGCGGGTTCTACAACCACCGCGGGGTCGAGAAGCTCGGCGACAGCGTCATGACGTACAACGAGATCCCGTACCTTGCCGAACGGATCTGCGGGATCTGCGGGTTCATCCACTCGACGTGCTACTGCCAGGCGGTCGAGCGGGCGGCCGGGATCGAGGTGCCGCGCCGGGCCCGCTACATCCGCACCATGATGCTGGAGCTGGAGCGGATCCATTCGCACCTGCTGTGGCTCGGCATCGCCGGCCACATCCTCGGCTTCGACACCGTCCTGATGCAGACGTGGCGCATCCGCGAGCCCGTCATGTGGCTCGCAGAGGTCATCACCGGGAACCGCAAGTCATACGGGATGAACACGATCGGCGGGGTTCGCAGAGACGTCACCGAGGTGACCAAGGCGCGGATCCTCGAGGTGCTGGGCCCGGTCGAGAAGGAGAGCCTTGCGGTCCGCGATGCCGTGGTCGGGGACACGACCCTGCACATGCGGACAAAGAACGTGGGCATCCTGGAGAACGCCTGGGCCAGGCAGGTGTGCGTCGTCGGACCCCCGGCCCGGGGTTCGGGCGTCAGGATCGATGCCCGCATCGACCATCCCTACGCGGCGTACGACGAGGTCGTGCCACGTCTTTGCGCCCACGACGAGGGCGACATCTGGGCCCGGGTGCTGGTCAGGATCGAGGAGCTGCTCGACTCCATCCGGTTGGTCCGCGAGGCCGCCGCCGGTCTCCCCGACGGGCCGATCGTCGCGGAGATCACCGAGGAGATTCCCTCGGGGCGGATCGGGGTCTCGACGGTGGAGGCCCCGCGCGGCGAGGCGGTGCACTACGTGCTCACCGGCGGCGACAACCGCCCGTGGCGCTGGCGCGTTCGCGCCCCCACCTACCCGAACCTCCAGGCCATGCCGGCCATGGCCGCCGGGGGCAACATCGCCGACATCCCGATCACCTTGGGCAGCCTCGACCCGTGCTTCTCCTGCACCGAGCGGATGGAGACGGTCGACGTCCGAAGCCGGAACGTCAGGGTCTACTCGCCGGCCGAGCTGCTCGCCATGTCACGCCGATCGGGCAGGCCGGGAGGTGGGTCATGAGGACGATCGTCGTGGTCGGCCTGGCCGTCCTCAACGCCGCGATCGCACTGTTGCTCTCGCCCTTGCTCGAAGGGTTGATGCGCAAGCTCAAGGCGACGATCCACTCGCGGATCGGCCCGCCGGTCACCCAGCCCTACCTCGACCTCCTGAAGCTGCTCGGCAAGGAGGACCTGCGCACCGGGCGGGGGTTCCTCTACGCCGCGGCGCCGGCGCTCACGCTCGGCTCCGTGCTGGTCCTGGCGACGCTCGTGCCCATGGGTGCCGCGCCGCCCCTCTCGTTCGCCGGGGACATCATCGTCGTGCTCTACGTCGCAGCCATGAGCGCCGTGCTGGTCATGCTCACCGGGTTCGGCAGCGCCAGCCCGTACGCGTCGGTTGGCAGTTCGCGGGAGATGATGACCCTGCTCACCGTCGAGCCGGTGATGGCCGTGGCGCTCGTCGTCGGGGCGGTCAAGGCCGGCACGTTGTCGACCGCCGGCATCCTCGCCTGGCAGGTGGAGCACGGGCCGTCCATCAGCATGGTCATTGCCGGGGTCGCGTTCCTTCTGGCGCTCCAGGCCCAGGCCGGCAAGTTGCCGTTCGACATCCCGGAGGCCGACCAGGAGATCATGGGGGGCAGCCTGATCGAGCAGAGCGGCCCCCGTCTCGCGCTGTTCCGCTGGGCGATGTGGGCCAAGCAGTTGGTGCTCGCCTTCCTCCTGGTCGAGCTGTTCGTCCCCTGGCCCCGGGTCGGGATCCTGCCGTTCGACCTAATGCTCGCCCTGGTCAAGGTCTCACTCGTGCTCGTGGTCGTCGCCCTGGTCGATGTCGTCAACCCGAGGCTGCGGATCGACCAGGCGATGGGTTACTACCTGCGGGTCGCGTTCTCGTCGCTCGCGGCCCTCGCCTTCGCCGTGATCGGCATGTAGGGAGGGGAGCGTGCTCACCTCGAAGCTGCGCGAAGCACTCATCTGCCTCAAGGCGGGACGGGTGACGCTGCCCTACCCGTTCGCGCCGCACGATCCGGAGCCGGGGTTCCGCGGCAAGGTCACCATCGACGCCGACCTGTGCTTTGGCTGCGGTGGCTGCGCCAACGTCTGCGAGGCGGGCGTGATCCTCCTGACCGACAGCGGCCAGCACACCCGGGTCCTGGAGTTCTTCTGGCGCCGGTGCACCTACTGCGGGCGCTGCCAGGAGGTCTGCCCCGAGGGTGCGGTCAAGCTCAGCCAGGAGTTCCAGACCGCGACGAACGACGCGGCCGACCTCTACCTGCGGCTCGAGGTCTTCATGGGCCCGTGCCAGCGCTGCGGCCGGTGCTTCCCGCCACCGACGCCCCTGGAGCGCATGAAGCGGACCGGCTTCAGGGCGGACGGAGAAGGGGGGCGGGCGTGAATCCCCAGCCGTTCCACGGCGACGTGATCCAGACGCTGAGCATGGTGGTGGTGATCACCTCGGTGATCGCCGTGGAGGTCCGCCGGCTGCGCTTCGCGGCGGTCGCCTACTCGGTCCAGGCGCTTCTCATCGTCGCACTGTTGCTGAGCTTCGCGGCGATCAACCCGGCGCTCTACTGGTGGGCGGCCACGGCGCTGGTCACCAAGGCGATCCTGACCCCGTACTTCCTGTTCCGCTTCATCGGGGCGACCGGCGACCGCGAGATCAAACCGCTGATCGGCTTCGGGCCGTCCGTGGTGGTGGCGGCGGCCTTGATGATCGCCTTCTACCGGCTGACGCACAGCCAGATGTCGATCCTGGCGCCGACCGCGATGGCGCAGCAGGAGGTGTTCCGGGTCAACCTGGCGGTGGCCTCGACGGTGTTCGTCCTCGGGCTCTACTGCGTGCTGACGCGACGCGACGCCGTCAAGACCGTGATCGGCCTGTGCCTCCTGGAGAACGGGGTCCACCTGTCGCTGGTCAGCCTGGCGCCGGAGCTCCCGGAGACCGCGCTGTTCGGCGTCGCGACCGAGGTGGTCGTGACGGTCTTCCTCCTCCTCTACGTGATCGCCGGGCTGCGCCGGGAGTTCGGCACCACCGACACCTTCAAGCTCCGCGAGCTGCAGTGCTAGGCCACACCCGGAAGGCGGGAACGAAGCGATGAGCGATCTCAACGCAACCGTGTCATCGAGCCTGCCGATATTGGCGTTCACTGCACCGGCGGTCGCGGGGGCCCTCGTGTTCCTGGGCCGGAAGCTCGGGCGACTCTACTGGCAGTCGTTCGCGATCGCGGGATCGGCCGCCGTTGCCCTGGTCGGCGTGCTCATGCTGCCCGAGGTCGTGGCCGGGCGGGCACTGGTGAGCTGGGGCGAGGAGTTTCGCGTCGACGGCCTGTCGGCGCTGCTCGTGCTCGCCATCGGGCTCGTCGGCTCGCTCACGGCGATCTACTCGGTGCGGTACGTCGCCCAGCCCGGCCTCGTCTCCCGGCTCGGCGGTCCCGCCGCCGAGCGGAGGCTGCCGGTGTTCTACGGCCTCCTCCTCTGGTTCATCGCGAGCATGGCGTGGGGGTGCGTGACCAACAACATCATCATGCTCTACGTCGCCGTCGAGGCGACCACCCTCGCGTCGGGACTCCTGGTCGCCTTCTACTGGGATCGGCGGGCCCTCGAGGCCGGCTACAAGTACCTGATGCTCCTCACTATCGGGATCACGTTCGCCCTCGTCGGCTGCGTCCTGATCTACGCGTCGGCGGCCGCGACCGGATCGCTCGCCGGCCGTCAGGCGCTGCTGATCAGCGAGGTGCGCTCCGTCGCGCCCCTGATCCCGGCCCGGACCGCGCTGATCGCGGTGGCGTTCTTGGTCATCGGGTTCGGCACCAAGGCGGGGATCGCGCCCTTCCACCCGTGGCTGCCGGACGCCCACGCCGAGGCCCCGACGCCGATCTCCGTCCTGCTTTCCGGCGTGATGATCAAGATGGCCGCCTACGCGCTGGCCCGGACCGTGAGCATCTTCTACCCCTCGTTGCCGCAGTTGACGGTCTTCCTGGTGGCGCTGGGGGTCTTCACGATGCTCCTCGGCATCCTCGCCGCGCTCCCGCAGCAGGACCTCAAGCGGCTGCTCGCCTACTCGTCGGTCAGCCAGATCGGCTACGTCGTCGTCGGGGTCGGGCTGGGCACCTACCTGGGCTGCTACGGCGGCCTGTTCCACCTGCTCAACCACGCCTTCATCAAGGCCCTGCTCTTCATGGCCGTCGGCGCGGTCATCTACGCCACCGGGGTGCGGAGGATCGCCGACCTCGGCGGCCTGTCGCAACGGATGCCGCTGACTGCGGCGTGCTTCCTGGTCGGGGCGCTCGCGATCGCCGGGTTCCCGCCCCTCAACGGATTCATGAGCAAGATGACCGTCTACCTCGCACTGGCCCAAGCGGGGCTGTGGTGGGCGGCGGTGGCGGCCGTTCTCGCCGGCGTGCTGACCATGGTCGTCATGGTGCGCGCCGCGGTCGCGGTGTTCTGGCGGGCGGCGCCGCTCGACGGCGGCGAGAAGGTCGTGCGCGAGGTCCCGGCGGGCATGTGGGCGCCGATGCTGGGGCTCGCCGCGGCGTGCGTGGTCCTGGGCGTCTTCCCGCAACTCGCGTACCCGCTACTGGACCAGGCAGCAGCCGTCCTGGCGACGGTCGGGAGGTGACGATGGCCATGCTCGAGAAGGCGTGCCAGAAGGCGTTCGGCAAGGCGCTGTGGGTCTACCACGCGAACACCGGGGCCTGCAACGGCTGCGACATCGAGGTCATCAACGTCCTCACGCCCTACTACGACGCCGAGCGCTTCGGGATCAAGCTGGTCGGTTCGCCCCGCCACGCGGACGTGCTGCTGGTGTGCGGCCCGGTCACCCGGCAGGTCGCGCCGGCGCTCCAGCGGCTCTACGACGCGACACCCAACCCGAAGCTGGTCTTCGCGATCGGCTCGTGCGCGACGGGCGGCGGGTGCTGGTTCGACACCTACAGCACGCTCGGCGGTGCCGACAAGGTGATCCCGGTCGACTTCTACGTTCCGGGCTGCCCGCCCAGGCCGGAGGCGATCCTCTACGGGGTCGCGGTCTCCCTCGGCCTGGCGCCCAAGACGGTCGGCGCCGAGCTGCTGCGACAGGAAAGCGTCGAGGAGCTGGCCAGGGGTGAGTCGATCGTCGGCGAGGTACGGCCATGAGCGACAGACAGAGGATCCTCATCGTGGACGACGACCGCGACCTCGTCGAGGCGCTGAAGCTGACGCTCGAGGGGGCGGGCTTCGAGGTCACGGCGGCGTTCGATGCTCCGACCGGGCTGCAGAGAGCGGCGTCGGACGCGCCCGACCTGATCATCCTCGACGTCATGATGCCGAACGCCACCGAGGGGTTCCACTTCGTGTGGACGCTGCGGCAGCACGCCGAGGAGCGGGTGCGGTCGATCCCGATCGTGATGCTGACCGCGGTGCACGAGAAGACGTCGCTGCGCTTCTACCCGGAGGGCGGCGACGGCACCTACCGGTCCGGCGAATACCTGCCGGTGCAGGAGTTCATCGACAAGCCGGTCGATCCTGCACGCCTCGTCGAGAAGGTCCGGCAGGTCCTGGCTCGCGGCTTCGAGCTACGATAGGTCCGGGACCACGCCCCGAAGACGTCCACCGTGAGTGCTGGAGCACCGATCGCGGCTGCAGGACAGCAGGTAGGCGCCGCAACCTCTGCGGCGGTGGAGCTGATCGACCGTATCTCGTGGCTGATCAGGCTCCGGTGGCTGGCGGTCGTCGGCGTCGTCGCGACGGTCGAGACCGCCCGCCGGATCTTCCCGGTTCACCTGGCGCTGGCGCCGATCTATGCCGTGGTCGCCGCGATCGCCGCCTACAACCTGGTCCTGACGTGGCTCGCCCGGCGGCTCAGGCCGTTCCCGGCCGGCTCCGAGCTGCGGCTCTCCGGGATCGTCGCGCAGATCCTCACGCCCCGGGCGCTGCGGGGCATGGAAGGCGAGCGTGAGGCGGCTCGCGCGGCGCTGTTCGTTGCGGCGCAGATCGGCCTGGACCTCGGCGCGCTCGCGCTCCTCGTCCACTTCGCGGGCGGGCTGGAGAACCCGTTCATCTTCTTCTTCATTTTCCACACCGTGATCTCCAGCATCATCCTGTCCCGGCGCGCGACCTACCTCCAGGCCACGCTGGCGTTCTTGCTGCTGTCGCTGATCGGGGTCGGGGAGTGCACGGGCATCTTGACGCACTACCCGCTCGACGGCGTGTGGCGGCCCGACGCGCACGCCGACCCGCTCCTGGTCGGCGCCCAGCTCCTGGTGCTGGGGATCACGCTGTACCTGGCGGCCTTCATGGGCAGCACGATCGCGGCCCACATGCGGGAGCGCGAGCGGCACGGTGCGCTGCTCGCCGCGGAGGTCGCACGCAAGGCGCGGTTGCTGGAGGAGACCTACGAGCGGCTGGCCGAGCTGGAGAAGGCGAAGTCGCAGTACATGCGCAAGGTCTCGCACGAGCTCCGGGGGCCGCTCGGGACCATCGAGACCGCCCTCAAGGTGGTCCTCGCCGGCACCGCCGGCGAGTCCCCGGCAGCCGTGAACGACCTGCTCGGCCGGGCGGCCAGGCGGGCGGGCGAGTTGGCGGAGATGGTCGAGGAGCTGCGGGTCCTGTCGCGGGCCCGCGAGGCCAGGCTGGCAGCCGAGATGTCGGAGTTCGACGCGACGGAGCTGGTGACCGACGTCGTGGCGGAGCTCCGCGAGGCCGCCGGGCGCGGCGGGCTCGAGCTGGCCCTCGACTCGCCCGGAGAGCCGGTGACCATCTGCGCCGATCTCGCCGGGCTGCGCCAGGTGATCGACAACCTCATCTCGAACGCGATCCGCTACACGCCGCCGGGGGGCCGCGTCGAGGTGATCCTGGCGCGAACCGCCGATTCCCTGCGGCTCGAGGTTCGGGACACGGGGATCGGAATCCCGGCGGTTGACCTGCCGCACGTGTTCGAGGAGTTCTACCGTGCCCCGAACGCCCGCGCCCACACCACCGGCGGGACCGGCCTCGGCCTCGCGATCGTCGGGGCAGTGGTCCGGCAGCACGGCGGCACGGTAAACGTCGAGAGCGCAGCGGGTGAGGGGACCCGGGTCACCGTGGCTCTACCGATTCCGGCCGGGCCCTGCCCTGATCGATGATCTGAATCGCCGTTCAATTGCAGAATGGCTACTCTCCTTTACGCACTTAGCTTGTTCAAATCATAACAATCTTGTTCTGCATGTGCATGCCCGTACAAGCTCAATATTGCTTTTCATAATTGCCGCAACGCGGCGCACAGTGAGTGCCGAAAATCGTGGCGTGATCGACCACGGGAGCGCCTCTCAGTTCGTCCGTGACGCAGCCGCGACAGAGATCTTCCGGGCTCCGGGGCGCCGAGTAACTGCTACTCAAAGGAATCTCTTACATGGAGGCAATGTCGCAAGATGCGATTCCGTCTCCGCAGACAATTGTCACGGCAGCTCTTGACAAAACTCCGCGCGCCAATAACGATGTTCGGAGCTTTCAGTTCCTAACCTCGGGGAGGACCGTATGGAGAGATTCGCGGGCAACCCAGGTGTTGTCGACAGCGTCGGGGGCGGAGCTGTCGACCGGAGAGACTTCCTCAAGGCTTGCACCATGGCTGCAGTCGCCGTGGGCCTCCCGGCAAGCGTCGGGGTGAAGTGGGCCGAGGCGGCGGCCGCGGGGCTCAAGCCCTCGGTGGTCTGGCTGCACTTCCAGGAGTGCACCGGGTGCACGGAGTCGCTGTTGCGAACTTCGCACCCGGCGGTCGCCGAGCTCATCCTCGACCTGATCTCGCTCGACTACTGCGAGACCCTGTCGGCGGCAGCCGGGCATCAAGCCGAGGAGAACCTCAAGAGGACGATCGAAGCGAACGCGGGCAAGTTCGTCTGCATCATCGAAGGGGCGATCCCGACCAAGGACAACGGGATCTACTGCATGATCGGTGGTCGGACGGCGCTCGAGATCGTCCACGAGGTGGCGGACAAGGCGGCCGCCCTGATCGCCATCGGGTCGTGCGCGTCGTGGGGAGGCATCCCCTCGGCCGAGCCGAACCCGACCGGGGCGAAGGGCGCGCCTCAGGTGCTCGAGGGCAAGACGGTGGTCACCATCCCGGGCTGCCCTGCGAACCCCTACAACCTCCTGGGGACGGTCCTGCAGTTCGTGACATTCGGGACGTTGCCCGCCCTCGACGACAAGGCGCGGCCGAAGTTCGCCTACGGGCGCGTGATCCACGAGGACTGCCCGCGGCGCCCGCATTTCGACGCCGGAAGGTTCGCGCAGCAGTTCGGCGACCAGGGGCATCGCGAGGGTTACTGCCTGTACAAGCTCGGCTGCAAGGGCCCCGCGACCCACGCCAACTGCTCGCTGCAGCACTTCGGCGAGGTCGTGGGCGCCTGGCCGATCGGCATCGGCCACCCGTGCGTGGGGTGCACCGAGCAGGCGATGCTGTGGCGCGTGCCGATCCACGAGACGGTCCAGGTCGAGCACCTCACGCCGCCGGATGCGTTCCCGTCGATCGACGCCGATCACCGCCGTGTCAGCCCGGTTGCGACCGGGGTCGCCGGGCTGGTCGGTGGTGCGCTGGTCGGGGCCGGGATCATGGCCGGGAAGAAGTTCGCGGGCCAGGATCGCGGCAACGAAAAGGGGGATTGACGATGGCCACCAATCGTCGCGCGCTGCTCAAGGGAATGGCGGCGGCCGGCGCGGTGGTGGCCTCGGGTGTCACGACTGCGGAGGCGCGAGCGCGCAAGCGGGCGCCGGCCGACGCGATCGGGATGCTCTACGACGCGACCCTGTGCATCGGCTGCAAGACGTGTGTGGTCGCGTGCAAGCAGGCCAACGGCTTGCCGCCGGACACCAGCCGTGGAGACGGGCTGTGGGACGCTCCGGACGACCTCAACTCGAAGACCAAGAACATCATCAAGCTCTACAAAGGCGAAGGGCGCCAGTCGTTCATGAAGGCGCAGTGCATGCACTGCGTCGACCCGTCGTGCATCAACGCGTGCATGATGGGCTCACTCGAGAAGCGGGAGTACGGTGTCGTCACTTGGCACGGCGAACGCTGCACCGGCTGCCGGTACTGCGGTGTGGCGTGTCCGTACGGGATCCCGACCTACGAGTACGACAAGGCGTTCCCCGCCGTCGTCAAGTGCGAGATGTGCGCGCAACGGAAGGACAAGCCCTTCAAGCCGGCGTGTTGCGAGATCTGTCCGGTCAAGGCGGTGATCTTCGGCACATACGCCGACCTGCTCGTCGAGGCGAAGCGACGGCTCGCCGAGCATCCCGACCGCTACGAGCCGAAGGTGTTCGGCGAGACCGACGGCGGCGGGACCCAGGTCCTGTACCTGAGTGCCGCCGGCATCCCGTTCGACAAGCTGGGCCTGCCCGACCTCGGGCCGGAGCCGGTGCCGCAGTTGCAGCAGAGCATCCAGCACGGCATCTACCAGGGGTTCATCGCACCGGCGGCGCTGTTCGCGGTGCTGGCCGGGGTGATCTGGCGTAACCGCAAGGCCGCCGCCAGGGGCGAGGGGGTGGACTCATGAGCGCGCACGCCAAGGCGCAACCGGTCGGCGGTCCGATCTGGACTCGCGGCTTCCGGCTGATCACAGCCCTCTTCGCCGTGAGCGCCGTGCTCATGATCTGGCGCTGGATCGTCGGGCTCGGCGCGGCCACGGACCTCTCGGACGGCTACCCCTGGGGACTGTGGATCGCCTTCGACGTGGTGACCGGCACGGCCCTCGGCTGCGGCGGCTACGCGATGGCGTTCCTGGTCTACATCTTCAACAAGGGCCGGTACCACCCATTGGTACGTCCGGCAGTGCTGACCAGCGCCCTCGGCTACACGATGGCGGCGCTGGCCATCAATCTCGACGTCGGGCGGCCGCTCTACATCTACCTGATCCCGATCAGGCCGAGCTGGTGGAACCTCAACTCGGCGCTGCTCGAGGTCGCCCTGTGCGTCATGAGTTACGTCGCGGTGCTGTGGATCGAGCTGTCGCCGGCGTTCTTCGAACGCTGGGAAGCCGGTCCGGAAGGCTTCCTGAAGAAGCTCTCGGCAACCTTCCACCCCATCGTCAAGAAGCTGATGGTGCCGCTCCTGGCGGTCGGGATCCTGCTTCCGACCATGCACCAGTCGTCGTTGGGCTCGCTCATGCTGCTCGCCGGTAAGAAGCTGCACGGGCTGTGGCACACGCCGCTCCTGCCGCTGCTGTTCCTGATCTCCTGTGTCGGGATGGGCTACGCGGTGGTGGCGTTCGAAGGCACGCTCGCCGCGCGGGTGTTTCACCGTCATCGTGAGACCTCCATGCTGGCGTCACTCGGCAAGGTGACCGGCGCCGTCGTGATGGGCTGGGCCGTGCTTCGCCTCCTCGACATCGTCCTGCGCGGGAAGGTCGGCCTGCTGTTCTCCTTCGACATGTACGGCTTCTTCTTCTGGCTCGAGGTGGCGCTGTCGATCGTGGGCGCCTTGATGCTGCTGTCCGGGTCGCGCCACACCGAGGCCGGCCAGTTCGTCGCGTCGATGCTGATCGTGTCGTCCGGAGTGCTGTACCGGATCGACACCTACCTGGTCGCCTATAACCCGGGCCCGAACTGGTCGTACTTCCCGACCGTGCCCGAGCAGCTCATCACGCTCGGGATCGTCGCCTTTGAAATCATGCTGTACGTCGTCCTGGTCAAGACCTTCCCGATCCTGAGCGGCGGCACGTCCGCCCGGGCCGCGAAGTAGAAGGGGGAGAAGCGATGAGCAAGCGAATCACCGTCGACCCCATCACCCGCATCGAGGGGCACCTGCGCATCGACGTCGAGGTGGATGGCGGCAGCGTGAAGAACTCGTGGTCCTCGGGCCAGATGTTCCGCGGCATCGAGATCATGTTGAAGGGGCGCGACCCGCGCGACGCGTGGCTGTTCACCCAGCGCTTCTGCGGCGTCTGCACGACCGTCCATGCGATCGCCTCGGTCAGGGCCGTCGAGAACGCCCTGAAGCTCGAGATACCGCTCAATGCCCAACTCATCCGCAACATCATCATGGCCGCGCACGGCCTGCACGACCACATCGTGCACTTCTACCACCTCTCGGCGCTCGACTGGGTGGACGTCGTCTCGGCCCTCAGCGCCGACCCGGCGAAGACGTCGGCCCTGGCGGAGTCGCTGTCGGCCTGGCCGCGCAACAGCCGGCGCGAGATGGAGGCGGTCAAGGCCAAGCTGGCGGCGTTCGTCGAGCGCGGCCAGCTCGGGATCTTCGCCAACGGCTACTGGGGTCACCCGGCGATGAAGCTGCCGCCCGAGGTCAACCTGCTGGCCGTTGCACACTACCTGCAGGCCCTGGAGTACCAGCAGAAGGCCAACAAGATCGTGGCCTTGCTCGGCGGCAAGACGCCGAACATCCAGAACCTCGCGGTCGGCGGCGTGGCCAACGCCATCAATTTCGACAACCAGGCCACGCTCAACATGGAAAAGCTCTTCATGATCAAGGACATCCTCGATGACGTGCAGACCTTCGTCGAGCAGGTCTACCTGGTCGACGTGGCGGCCGTCGGAGCGATGTACGCCGACTGGACCAAGTACGGCGCCGGGGTCACCAACTACCTGGCCGCGCCGGAGTTCCCCCTCGACACCGCCGGCACGAAGTTCGACATCCCGGGCGGCACCGTCTTCGACGGGAACCTCGCCGGCGTCAAGGCGATCACTTCCTTCCAGGATCCCTACTTCCGCGACAACGTCAGCGAGGCCATCGCCCACTCCTGGTACGACGGCGACTGGAACAAGCACCCGTGGGAGGAGGACACCGTCCCGAAGTACAGCGAGTGGCAGGACGACGGCAAGTACTCCTGGGTGAAGGCGCCGCGCTTTGCGGGGCGGGTCATGCAGGTCGGGCCGCTCGCCAACATGCTCATCGCGTACGCTCTGGGCGACGAGCTGGTGAAGAAGTACGTGGGCCTGACGCTCGACCGTGTGTCGGCGATCGCCGGCGCCAGGGTGGGCCCGGCGGCGCTGCACTCGACGATCGGCCGCCACGCCGCCCGCGCGGTCCGCGCCGGGGTGTTCGCCGAGGTGGCGAAGAAGCACTGGGGGCTCCTCGTCGAGAACATCGGCAAGGGCGACACGGCGATCTTCAACCCGCCGACGTTCCCCTCGGGCGAGCAGCGCGGCTTCGGGTTCCACGAGGCGCCGCGCGGCCTCCTGTCGCACTGGGTGGTGATCCAGAACGGCAAGATCGCCAACTACCAGGCGGTCGTCCCGTCGACCTGGAACGCCGGGCCGCGCGACGAGAAGGGCCAGCGGGGACCCTACGAGGCCTCGCTGATCGGCAACCCGATCGCCGACGTGGAACGGCCGCTCGAGGTGCTGCGGACCATTCACTCGTTCGATCCCTGCCTGGCCTGCGCGATCCACACCCTCGACCCCGAGGGCAAGGAGCTGTCCCGGCTGCGGGTGCTGTAGATGGAGGACGCCAGGGCGACCGACGGAACGCGGGTCGCTGTCCTCGGGCTCGGCAACGTGCTCATGGGAGACGACGGTCTCGGCCCGACGGTGGTCCGTCGCCTCCTCGCCGGGTGTGAGTTCGGGGCGGGGGTGTCGGTGCTCGACATCGGCACCCCCGGCCTCGACCTGACGCCCTACATCCTCGGTCTCGACGCCCTGATCATCGTCGATACCGTTCGCGCGGACGCCCCGCCGGGGTCCGTCCGCCTGTACCGCAAGAACGACCTGCTCGCAACGCCTCCGCAGCCCAGGCTGTCACCGCACGACCCGGGGTTGAAGGAGGCGCTGCTGCTGCTCGAGCTCGATGGCAACGCGCCCGTCGAGGTCCTGCTCGTCGGCGTCGTGCCCGAGCGGAGCGAGATGGGGACGGAGCTGTCGCGCCCGGTGGGCGAGGCGGTGGCGCGTGCCGAGGCCGAGGTTCTGCGCGAGCTGGAACGGCTCGGCGTGCCGGCCGCTCCGCGGGTCCCGCCGGGGGATCCCGACCTGTGGTGGGCGTCGGCGCCCGGGTCGGTTTAGGCTGGAGGGGAGGGGATCGGGGCGTGACCATCACCGCGGAGACATGGAAGAAGCTCGATCGTTGGCTCGTCGTGCTCATCGCGCTGCACACCTTTGCCGTCGGCGCAGGTCTCCTGCTCGTCCCCGAGTGGGCACTGTCGTTCGGTGGGTGGGAGTCGATCCCGCCCCCGTTCTTCCCGCGCCAGGCCGGGATCTTTCACTTCATCCTCGGGATCGGCTACCTGGCCGAGCACCGCAAGCTCGGCACGGTGTCGCTGCTCGTCATGGCGAAGACCTTCGCCGTGGTGTTCCTGCTCGGCACCGCGGTGTTCGGAGGGGCGCCGTGGTTCGTGCCGTTCGCCGGGGTGATCGACGGTGCAATGGCGCTCGCAGCCCTGCTCGTGAACCGCCACGCGGCCCATCCGGCCGAAATCGTCGACTAGCGACGCGACGCGTCGTCGGGCGGAAGTGATCCCGTGCGGCCCGAGCCGAGCTGCTCGAAGACCTCCTGGATCTCGTCGATGCCGAACTGGATCGTCATCGTGACGAGGTCGTGGATCGGCTGGTCGAGGCCGTCGGCGGCGGGATCGCGCTGCAGGATGTGCAGGCACACCTGGTTGAGCGACGCGACCGCGTAGCAGACCTCTTCGACGTCGAAGCCCTGGGCGAAGCGGCGCTCGGCGAGGTCGCGGCAGTAGGCCTTGAACACGCCGCGGTCGCGCGTCCGGATCGACGAGAGCAGGCTCCGCAGGATGAGGCGGTGGTGCCAGTGGTGCTCCTGGTCGGGAATCGCCTCGTAGTGCGGCAGGTGCGTCTGCTTGTCGCTCCCCACCAGCAGCGCCGTGAAGGCCTCACGGATCTCCTGCTCGTGGTTCTCGAGGAGCTGGTGGATTCGCAGGTTGACGCGCAGGTGCACCGACTTCATCGCCTCGCGGTTGCGGCGGTACCACTCGACCGGGTCGGTCTTGAGGTTCTCGACGAGGAACGGCAGCCGCCGGAGGATCTCGAGCCTGGGGCGCGGCACCCAGCCGAGCCGCGCCCGCGTCCGGTGGGCGTCGACGTCGAGGGCGAGGTCGATGTACTTGCCCATCCACGGCCGCTCGAACGGGCGGGCCCCGAGGACGCGCCCCGTCACGTCCATGGCGTGCAGCCCGACGCGGCAGATCGGCTTCGGCATCAGGATCGGCTTGACCCGCTGGCCCCTGAAGTAGAGCGTCGCCGCCTCGAACAGCTCCCGGTGATTGACGCTGCCGTCGGGGCTGGCGCACAGGATCTCACCCGGCGCCAGCTCGTCGCACTTGTCGAGGATGGTCGAGAGGAACGCGGTGGCGTCGCGGACGTGGAGGTAGGGGATGGCGGACGCCCCCTTGCCCGCCAGGACCCGGGCGTTCCAGGCGCGGGACAGCCACGTCTCGAGGAACATGAACAGTGGGGGGTACTCGCACCAGTCGGAGAACAGCGCGGCGAACCGGACGATCAGGGTCGGGAAGTCACCGGCGTACTCGCCGAGCATCTCCTCGCCGATCCGCTTGGTTACCGCGTAGATGTGCTCGCCGTCCGGCGGGCTGGCCTCGGTGAGCGGCTTGCCCGGAGCCGGGAAGCGGCACGCCGCGACCGAGCTGGCGAAGATGAACCGCTTGAGCGACAGGACCCGGGACAGGTCGAGGACGTTGCGCAGCCCCTCGACGTTGGTCCGCCAGTACTCCGGGTGCTCGTCGCCGGTGAAGTCGTAGTGGGCGGCGAGGTGGATGAGCAGCTCGGCGCCGCCCTCGTCGCGGATCTCGTGGAAGAGCGCGGTGAGACGCTCGCAGTCGCCGATGTCGACCTGGTGCCAGACGATGTTGGGGTGGACCGGCGCGCCGCACTGGCGCTGCGACCGCCGCCCCATCGCCACGATCTGGTAGCGCTCCTTGATCGTGTCGAGGAGGTGGCGTCCGATGAACCCCGAGGCTCCAGTGATGACGATGCGTGGTAGCGCCATGGCCTACGAACATCTTACCTCGGCGCGCCCGTGTCACGCGTCTGTCCGTCCCGACCGCCGTCCCGTCGTCGTATGCTTACTCCGGCGCGATCGCCCTGGTGGTCAACGGGGAGCGCGCCGGGAGGCGCGGTGCACGAGCTGTCGATCGCTCACGAGATCCTGCGGACCTGCCGCCAGGCGGTGGCCGGGCACGGTCCGGGCCGGCTCGAGACGGTGCGCGTCGCGGTCGGGGAGCTCTCAGCGGTGGAGCCCGACCTGCTCTGCTTCGCCTGGGAGGCGCTCACCGCCGAGGGCCCCGACGCCGGCTCGCGGCTCGACGTCGAGTGGCGGCCGGCCCGCCAGCACTGCCCGGCCTGCGACGCGGACAAGCCACGCTCGGCCGGCTCCTGGCTGCGAGTCTGTCCCGACTGCGGGGCCGTGCTCGAGGTGGACGGCGGCGACGAGCTCGACGTCCTGCAGTTGACCTTCGTTCCCGACGAGAAAGACGAGGCAACGCATGCCTGAGACGATCGACGTCAAGCAGCGGATCCTGGCCGCCAACGAGGCGGCGGCGAAGCTCCTGCGGGGGCGAGCGGAGGCGAACGGCACGCTCGTCACCAACCTCATCTCCTCGCCCGGCTCCGGCAAGACGACGCTTCTCGAGGCCACGGTCCGCACCCTGGCCAGCCGGCTGCGGGTCGCGGTCATCGAGGGGGACATCGCCACCGAGCGCGACGCGGAGAGGCTGCGCGCCCTCGGCGTGCCGGCCCACCAGATCCTCACCGGCGGCGCCTGCCACCTCGACGCCCGCCAGGTCGACGCCGCGCTGCAGCTCGCGGCGTTCCCCTTGGTCGACCTGCTGTTCATCGAGAACGTCGGCAACCTGATCTGCCCGACCTCCTACGACCTCGGGGAGGACTTCAAGGTCGTGCTGCTGTCGGTGACGGAGGGCGAGGACAAGCCGTTCAAGTACCCGGCGATCTTCGCCAAGGCCGCCGTCACCGTGATCACCAAGTCCGACCTCCTGCCGCACGTCACCTTCGACCTCGACGCGGTGCGGCGCCAGGTGGCGTCGCTCAACCCGGACGGCCGCCTGCTCGTGACCTCCGCGCGCTCCGGCGACGGCATCGGCGACTGGTGCGGGCTGCTCGAGGAGCGGCTCGCCGCCAAGCGGTCGGCGAGGACGTGAGCGGGCCGCCGAGCCGGCTGCGCCTGGTCTGTCGCGGCACCGTCCAGGGCGTCGGCTTCCGGCCGGCGGTGCACCGGCTCGCGACCGGCCTCGGGCTGACCGGCTGGGTCCGCAACGGCCCCGAAGGCGTGGTCATCGAGGTCGAGGGCGAGGACGACGCCGTGACCGCGTTCGCCCGTCGACTGCCGGGTTCGCTGCCCCCGCTCGCCCGCCTCGACGAGCTTGAGGTGGCCGCGGTCGAGCCGGCCGGCGACCGTGGCTTCTCGGTCATGGCCTCCGAGGACGGCGCGCGGGCGCGGGCCCTGGTGCCGCCGGACACCGCGTTGTGCGCCGAGTGCCGGCGCGAGATGGCCGATCCCGCCGACCGCCGTTTTCGCTATCCCTTCACGACTTGCACCGACTGCGGGCCGCGGTTCTCGCTCGTTCAGGGGTTCCCCTACGACCGCGTCCGCACCTCGATGGCGTGCTTCCCGCTCTGCCCGGCCTGCCGCCGGGAGTACGAGGACCCCGGCGACCGGCGCTTCCACGCCGAGCCGGTGTGCTGCCCCGAGTGCGGGCCGCGGGTGTGGGTGGAGAGACGGGGGAGAGGAGAGAGGGGAGAGGGGAGAGCCGAAGAGGGAGCTGAGCAGGCCGGGAGGAACGAGGCGATCGGGGAGGCGCGGAGGGCGCTCGAGGGAGGGGCGATCGTGGCCGTCAAGGGGCTGGGCGGGTTCCAGCTCGCCTGCCGCGCCGACGACGCCGGCGCGGTCGCCCGGCTGCGCGACCGCAAGCGGCGACCCTCCAAGCCGTTCGCCGTGATGGTCGCGAACCTCGAGGCGGCGCGGCTTCTGGTCACCTTGACCGGGGCCGACGAGGCGCTGCTCGGCTCGCCCCGGTCCCCGGTGGTGCTCGCGCCGCGCCGGCCCGATGCGCCGGTCTGCGACGGCATCGCGCCCGGGCTCGACGACCTCGGCGTGCTCCTCCCGACCACGCCGCTGCACGTCGAGCTGTTCCGCGACGCCCGCTGGCCGGCGCTCGTCATGACCTCGGGGAACCTCACCGACGAGCCGATCTGCAAGGGCAACCGCGAGGCGCTGGAGCGGCTGTCCGGGGTCGCCGACCTCTTTCTCCTCCACGACCGCGACGTGGTGCGGCGGGTCGACGACTCGGTGGTCCGCTCGACGCCGGCCGGTCCCGTCGTGCTGCGCCGCGCCCGCGGCTACGTTCCCGACCCGCTGCCGCTGCCGGTGGCGGCGCTCCGGCCGGTCCTGGCGATGGGGCCGTACCTGCAGGCCACGGCGTGCCTTGCCGCCGGTGGCGACGCGTTCTTCTCCCAGCACGTCGGCGACCTCGACTCCGAGCCGGCCCGGGCGTTCCTCGCCGAGGCGGTCGACGGCCTGGAGGCCTTCCTCGACGCCCGCGCCGAGGTGATCGTCGTCGACCACCACCCCGACTACGCGAGCACCCGGCTCGGCGAGCGGTTGGCGGAGTAGCGGGGCGCCCGCCTGGACCGCGAGCAGCACCACGTGGCCCACGCCGCCGCCGTCCTCGCCGAGCACCGGCGGTTCCCGGCGCCCGGCGAGCAGACGCTGGCGGTCGCCCTCGACGGCACCGGCTGGGGCGGCGACGGCTCGGCGTGGGGCGGCGAGTGGCTGCTCCTCGGCGGCGACCTGTCGTGGCGGCGCCTCGCCCACCTCGAGCCGCTCCCGCTGGTCGGCGGCGAGGCCGCGGTCCGCGAGCCGTGGCGGGTGGCGGTGGCGGCGCTGCTGCGCGCGGGGGCCGGCGAGCTGCTCGAGGATCTCCCGATGGCTGCGCAAGTCCCGGTCGAGACGCTCCGGACCGTCGCGAGGCTGGCGGCGCGGCGCGGATGGCCGCTCGCGTCCGGGGCGGGGCGGGTGTTCGAGGCGGCCGGCGCACTGCTCGGACTGGCCGCCGTCAACGGCTACGAGGGCGAGGCGGCGGCCCGGCTCGAGGCGCTCGCCGCGTCCGCCTGGCCAGCCGAGCCGTGGCCGGAGCTCGCGTCCGGGCCCCGGACCCCGGACCCCGGACCCCTGCCGTCGTCGGCGCTGCTGGCGACCGCGACGCGCCGCCTGCTCGCCGGCGAGCCCCCGGCGCGCGTCGCGGCGGGCTTCCACGCGACGTTCTGCCGGCTCGTGGCGCGGTGGACGAGCTCCGTGGCGCCGGAAGGCACTACGGCGGTGGCCGTCGGCGGCGGATGCCTGGTCAACCGCCTGCTTCGCGAGGCGCTCGTCACCGAGCTGGCGGCACAGGGGCTCGACACGCTGCTGCCGTTCCAGGTCCCGCCAGGCGACGGGGGGATCGCCTACGGACAGGCCGTTCTCGGAGTCGTGGGAGAATCGCTCGGGGGGAGCTGACGATCATGTGCCTGGCCATTCCGATGCAGGTCAAGAAGCGCGACGAGTTCCTCGGCGTCGTCGAGCTGGACGGCGTCGAGCGCGAGGTCTCGCTCATGCTCGAGCCCGACGCGCAGGTGGGCGACTGGGTGCTGGTCCACGCCGGCTACGCGATCGGCGTCGTCGACGAGGAGGAGGCGAAGGCCACCGTCGCGCTGCTCAGGGAGGCCGCGATGCTGGTGGGGGAGGCGTGATCACCCGGCGCGAGCTGTTCGATCCGGCCGCGGTCGCCGGGCTGATCGCGGAGATCCGGGCGCGAGCGGCAGGGCTGAAGCGCCGCGTCACGCTGATGGAGGTGTGCGGCACCCACACCAACGCGATCGCCGCGGCCGGCCTGCGCCGCCTGCTGCCGGACACCGTTCGCCTGATCTCCGGGCCCGGGTGCCCGGTGTGCGTCACGCCGGTCGGCTACGTCGACCGCGCCGAGGCGCTCGCGGCGCGTCCCGAAACCACGGTCTGCACCTTCGGCGACCTCCTCCGCGTGCCGTCATCGTCCGGCTCGCTCGAACGGGCGCGCGCCGGCGGCGCGGACATCCGGGTCGTCTACTCGCCGCGCGACGCCGTCGGGATCGCGCGCGCCAACCCCGGGCGGACCGTGATCTTCCTCGGCGTCGGCTTCGAGACCACGGTGCCCACGGTCGCCGCCGCCCTCGCCGAGGCAGAGGCCGGAGGGGTTTCGAACTTCCTGGTCCTCGCGGGCCACAAGGTCATGCCGGAGCCGCTGTCGGCGCTGGCCGGCGATCCGGACGTCCAGGTCGACGGCTTCATCTGCCCGGGCCACGTCTCGGTGATCACCGGCTGGAAGGCGTTCGCGTTCCTCCCCGAGAAGTTCGGCATCCCGGCGGCGGTGGCCGGCTTCACGCCGACCGACGTGCTGCGCGGCGTGCTCGACCTCGTCGGCCAGCACGTGGACGGCAAGGCCGAGGTGCACAACGTCTACTCGCGGGTCGTGACCGCCGACGGCAACCCGGTGGCCCGGGCCACCGTCGACCGTTTCTTCGCCAAGGCCGACGCGGTGTGGCGCGGGCTCGGGCTGATCCCCGGCTCCGGGCTCGACCTCCGGCCGGGATTCAGCCACCGCGATGCCGCCGCGATCCCGGTCGAGGTCGGCGAGCCGGAGGAACCGGCCGGGTGCATGTGCGGCGACGTGCTCAAGGGCGCCATCGACCCGCCCGACTGCCCGCTGTTCGGGACGACCTGCTCGCCCGCGACGCCGGTGGGCGCCTGCATGGTGTCGAGCGAAGGCGCCTGCGCCGCCTGGCACCGTCACGAACGCCTGATGGGAGCGGGGCGATGAGCAAGATCGACACCATCCTGCTGGCGCACGGGGGCGGCGGCAGGCTGACCCACGAGCTGGTGGCCGAGGCGTTCCTGCCCGCGTTCTCGAACCCGGCGCTGGCGGCCCTGTCCGATTCCGCGATCCTCGCCGAGCTGCCGCCGGGACGGCCGGCGCTGACCACCGACGCGTTCGTCGTCGACCCGCTCGAGTTCCCCGGCGGCGACCTCGGCGTCCTGTCGGTGTGCGGCACCGTCAACGATCTCGCGGTGGCCGGCGCCCGGCCGCTGTGGCTGACGTTCGCGGTGATCCTCGAGGAGGGTCTCGACGGCGCGCTGCTCCACCGCCTGGTCGCCGGGGCGGCCCGCGCGGCGGCCGAGGCGGGCGTGGCGATCGTCGCCGGCGACACCAAGGTCGTCCCGCGCGGCAAGGGCGACCGGGCGTTCATCGTCACCGCCGGCCTCGGCGTCGTGCCGCCCGGCCGCGAGCTCGGCGACCGGCGGATCGTCGCCGGCGACGTCCTCCTGGTGTCCGGGCCGATCGCCGAGCACGGCGCGACGATCGTCGCCTGCCGGCACGATCTGGCCGGGCCGGGGCTGCGGTCGGACTGCGCCCCGCTCGCCTCGCTCGTCGAGGCGTTGCTGGCCAGCGGCGCCGACGTCCACGCGATGCACGACCCGACGCGCGGCGGCGTCGCGACCACCTGCAACGAGGTGGCCTCGCGCTCCGGCTTGCGGATCGTCATCGACGAGACCGCGGTGCCAGTTTCCCCACAGGTCGCTTCGGTTTGCGAGGTGCTCGGCCTCGACCCCCTCTACATCGCCTCCGAGGGACGCCTGCTCGCCTGGGTCGCGGCGGACCACGCCGGGCGCGCGCTCGACGCGCTGCGGGCGCACCCGCTCGGCGCCGGTGCGGCCGTCATCGGACGGGTCGAGACGCGGGCGGCCGGCCGAGCGCCGGTCGCGCTCGCCACGGCGTTCGGCGTCGAGCGCCCGCTCGACCTCCTGGTCGGCGGCGAGGTCCCGCGCATCTGCTAGCCTGGAGGCCGCATGGGAACCGAGACGCTCGCCGTCGACGCCCTCTCGATCAACCTCCTGGCGGCTGCCGCGGTGCTGGCGCTGACGCACACCGTGCTCGGCCCCGATCACACCCTGCCGTTCATCATGCTCGGCCGGGCGCAGAAGTGGACGTCGCGGCGGACGCTGCTGGTCACGTTCCTGTGCGGGCTCGGCCACGTGCTCTCGTCGCTGCTCCTCGGCGGCATCGGTCTGGCGCTCGGCTACGGCGTCGCCCACGTCACGAAGGCCGAGGCGGTCCGCGGTGACCTGGCGGCGTGGGGGTTGGTGGCCTTCGGCGCCGCCTACCTCGTGTGGGGCGTGCGGCACGCTGTCCGCACCCGCCAGGGGATCGTCCCCCACGACCACCACGGCCACGTCCACCTCCACACCCAGGGCGACCACGAGCACGCCCACGCGGGCCCGGAGCGGTCGCGGACGACGTTCTGGGCGCTGTTCGTCGTCTTCGTCCTCGGTCCCTGCGAGCCGCTCATCCCGCTCTTCGTGCTGCCGGCCAGCCGCGGCCGCTGGGAGCTGGCGGCGCTGACCGCGCTGGTGTTCTCCGTCGTCACGATCGCGACGATGGTGATCCTCGTCGCGGTGGCGCTGGCCGGCGTGCGCCGCCTGCCGCTCGCCGCCCTCGAGCGGTGGTCGCACGCCCTGGCGGGCGGCGTCATCGCCGCCTCCGGCCTCGCGGTGATCTTCCTGGGGCTGTAGAGGCAGGGGAGAGGGAAGAGGGGAGAGGGAGGAGCGCCTCCCACCCGCGACCTCAGGGGGGGCAGGCCCTACTTCTTGGACGAGTTCTTGCCCTTGTAGAGCAGGACGAGGTTGCGCGCGTACAGGGGCGGCAGGAAGACGTAGCCGAGGATGACCGGCAGCTTGTCGACGTGGAAGGCGTAGAGGAGGGCGATGACGCTTCCCCAGAAGGAGATGTGCCAGAACACCGGGGGCACGACGACCTTCTTCAGCTTCTCCGAGTAGAGCCACTGGACGACGAAGCGCGAGCTGAACAGCAGGTTGCCGAGCAGCCCGAACACCGTCCACCACCGCGAGTCGGAGTACAGCCAGGGGAAGATGCCCCCGAGGAACGGCTGCAGGAAGCTCCCCGCGTCGTTCACCGCAGCCTCCACTTCAGGTGCCGGTCCTGCAGCCAGCGCACGCCGAGGGCGTCTCGCAGGCCGCTCAGCGCGCGGTCCAGCGTGCCGTACTTGGACGTGCCGGCGGTCCGGGGGTGATGCCGCACCGGTATCTGCGTCACGGAGTACCCATCCATGCGCAGGAGCGTCGGGAAGAAGCGGTGCGAGCCCCGGAAGTTGCGCACCGACTTGATCGCCTCGGCGCGGAACACCTTCAAGGGACAGCCGGTGTCGAGAATGTCCTCGCGGGTGAGCCGGTTGCGCACGCCGTTGGCGAACCACGAGGAGAACCGCCGCCACGCAGTGTCGTGGCGGTCGGCGCGGATGCCGACGACGGCGTCGTGGGCCTCGAGCAGCGGGAGGAGGGCCGGGATGTCGGCGGGATCTGACTGCAGGTCGGCGTCGAGCGTCGCGATCACCCGGCCGCGGGCGTGGCGGAAGCCGGCGTCGAAAGCGGCGGACTGCCCGCAGTTCTTGACGAAGTGGAGGACGCGCACCCGGGGGTCCGCCGCGGCCAGCCCGTCGAGGAGCTCGGACGAGCCGTCGGACGAGCCGTCGTCGACGAGGACGATCTCGAAGCTCCCGAGGGGCGCCATGACCGGGACGATCGCGGCGACGAGCCGCTCGACGTTGTCACGCTCGTTGTAGACCGGGACAACTACCGAAAACTCGATCTCAGGCACGGGCGGATTCTAGCGCAGTGGCCACCACCGCCCACCCAGGCTTGCACACCCACCCGCCCGACCAGGGGTGCACGCCCGCCCGCCCAACCAGGCTTGCCCTCCCACCCACCCAGCCAGGGTTGGAGTACGACCTACAATGCTGACATGCGGGTGCTGATGGCGCACTGCGATCACCGGGGGTTCGAGGTCGAGCGGTTCGGCGCCGCCTGGGCGCGGGCCGGCGGCGATCCCAGCGAGCTCGTGGCGGTCACGCCGGCGACGCTCGCGACGGTGCTCCCGGGGCTCGGCGGGCCGATCTCGGGGCTGCTGCTCACCGGCGGCCCCGACCTCGAGCCGGCCCGCTACGGAGTCACCCCGCCGCCGGGCATGACGATCGACGGCGACCGCCCGCGTGACGCCCTCGACCTCGAGCTGCTGGCCCGCGCCGAGGCGGGTGACTGGCCGGTGCTCGGGGTGTGCTACGGCTGCCAGGTGCTGAACGTCTTCCTCGGCGGGACGCTCGTCCTCGACCTCGACTCGGCCGGCAAGCCGGGGCACAAGGTCAAGGAGCCCAAGGACCGCCTGGCCCACCCGGTAGACCGCTCACCCCGCAGCCGCCTGCTCGGGACCCTGCCAAGCAGATTCGACGTGAATTCCCGGCACCACCAGGCGGTCGATCGCGTCGCCGCGACCCTCGATGTGGTCGCGAGGGCGCCCGACGGCGTGGTCGAGGCGATCGAGCAGACCGGCACCGGGCGCTTCGTCCTCGGCGTCCAGTGGCACCCGGAGAACCTCGCCCAACCGGTGCACGTCGAGGTCTTCCGCACCTTCCGCGCCGCCTGCCTCGCCTTCGGCACGTCCTAGCCCGGACGGTCCTTGCGGTCCTCGAACGCGACGTCCCCCGCTGTGTCATTGCGAGCGAGCGGAGCTCGCGTAGCAACCCCGGCGCGCCTGGAGCGCCAGCCTGCGCGTCTGGGCCAACCTGAGGCGCCTCGGGGTCCTTCGTCGTCGCTGCGCTCCTCCTCAGGATGACGGAGGGCGTCGTACCGCGCCCACTCGCCTGCTGGCGTTGATCCCTGGAAGGAGCGGCCCCCCGGGGCCGTGCTGTGCTAGCAATGACGGCGTGTTTCACGACGCGTCGCGGCGGGTGAGGGCGACGGCGAGCGCGCCCAGGCACGCGAGCGAGGCCGGGAGCATCTGCACGACCAGGCGGGGGAGCGCGGTGCCGATCTGCCACGACAGCGGGTACGGCCCGAGGTAGACGGCGGCGGCGAGCAGGCCGGCCTGGGCCAGCACCGCCGCCGCCATGACCCGGGCGCCACGCACCGCGAGGGCGGCGAGCGCGGCCGCGGTGCCGCACGCGACCGGCACGAGCAGGTCCGGCGTCGAGGCCACGAGCCAGAGCCCGCGCAGCAGCATCGCGAGGTGCGCGGTCCCGTCGGCGGGCAGGGTGAGGCCGCCGAGTCGGTCGCCGAGCAGGCCGAGCGCCGAGACGGCGAGGCGCCAGGCGACGGCGGGCGTCAGGGCGAGCGCCAGCGCGGACGCCGTCCGGGAGTCCCGGCGGCGCACCAGCGCGGCCAGGGCGAGGACGACCGCGAACGGCAGCCCCTCGTTCTTCAGCAGCGCCAGGCCGGCGAGCGACACCGCGAGGACCGGCACGTCGCGCTCACGGACGCCGAGGGCGACGAGGGTCGCCGCGAAGCCGGCGAGCAGCGCGACGGGGCGGTCGGCGAGCCCGACCAGGTGGCCGCCCCACAGGTCGCCGGGCCAGGCGAGCAGGAGCGTCAGCGCCGCCGCCGGCACGGGGCCGAGAGGCTCGCGCCACAGCGCCCACCACAGCGCGAGCGCGGCCGCCGCGAGGACGGCGTCGGGCAGCGCCGCGAGGAAGCCCGACCCGGCCGGCCACGACACCGCCGCCAGGTGGGCCGGCAGGAGCAACGGGTACTCGGCGTGCGAGAAGGGGAGCTCTGCCGCGGCCGACAGGTAGCGCCACAGCCCGCCGGTCGCGACCAGGTGGCGGGCCTTGAGGCCCCACACGGCGTAGAAGTCCCACCCCCACGGCTGCCCCCACGGCCACGCCGCCGCCAGCCAGACCACGCGGGCCGCCGCGACCGCGAGCAGGGATCCCTCGATCCAGCGCAGCCTGGTCGGTTCCTGGCTGCGCGGTTCGGTGCGACGTCGCCGGGAGGCGGCGACCAACGCCAGCGCGACCGGCGCGAGCGCCGCCGCCGGGCTCGCCGCCGCGCCGGCGAGGGCGAGCAGGAGCACGCTCGCGCTCTCGATGACCCACCCGGCGAGCAAAGGCTCGGCGAGGCGCCGGACGAGCGGGCTGCCCGGCGGGGCGGGGCACAGCCGCGCCCACGCCCAGGCGCCCGCGGCGACGCCCACGCCCCACGCCAGGGGAGCGATCAGCGCGCCCACAGGCACCACTCCGAGGCGCACGCGACCTCGACCCACCGGCCCGCGGAGGCGGCGTCGTGGCGGGCCAGCATGAGACGGTGCGGGCCCCGCTCGTCGCGCATCAGCGTCCAGGCGTGGCCCGGCGCGGTGAACGCCGCCATCGTCCAGTACCACGACGCCCGGTCGCGCGCGTCCGGGGGAGCCAGGACGGCGATCTCGACGTCGAGCGGCAGCCGCGGCTCCAGCGCGCGGAGGTCGGCGAGGAACCCCGGGTCGAGCGCGGCAGGCGGTGTCGGCGGCGGCGCGTGCCGGGTCGCGGGCCGTCCGCCGATCCCGGCCAAGGTCACGAGCGCGGTGGCCGCGACGAGGGCCACGGCGGCCGCGTCGAGGAACCTGAAACGGGCTGCCGGCATCGGCGAAAAGATACACCACGCAGGCAAATGCTACGATCACTGCGACGGAGGCGACAGAATGCCGGCGACGGTGGCGATCGTAGGGCGCCCGAACGTGGGAAAGTCGACGCTGTTCAACCGGCTGACACGCCGGCGGAGGGCGCTGACCCACGACCTGCCGGGCGTGACCCGCGACCGCGTCGCCGCCGACGCGCCGCGACCTGCCGGCGGCAGCGTCGTCCTCGTCGACACCGGCGGCTTCGAGCCCGACTCCGAGGCCCAGATCCCGCGCATGATCCGCGACCAGGCGTTGCGCGCCATCGCCGAGGCCGACGCCGTCGTGCTCGTGGTCGACGGCTCGCAGGGCCTCATCCCCTCCGACCGCGAGATCGCCGACTCGGTGCGCCGCACCGGCACGCCCGTGGTGCTGGCGGTCAACAAGGCCGACCGCCGCGACGCCGACTTCGCCGACGCCGACTTCCTCGGCCTCGGCTTCCCCATGGTCATGCTGTCCGCCGAGCACGGGCGGGGCATCGGCGAGCTGTGGGAGGCGCTAGAGCCGCTGCTGCCCGCGCCCGACGAGGAGGAAGCCGCCGAGCAGCCGCCCGAGCTCGCGGTGGCCATCGTCGGGCGCCCCAACGTCGGCAAGTCCTCGCTCGCCAACCGGCTGCTCGGCGACGAGCGCGTCCTGGTCTCGGAGGTCCCCGGCACGACCCGCGACGTCGTCGACACCCTCCTCGAGGTGCGCGGCCGCGCCGTGCGGCTGCTCGACACCGCCGGCATCCGCCGCAAGGGGCGCACCGACCGTGGCCCGGAGGTGCTCTCGGTGGTCGTCGCCCGCAAGGCGATCGAGCGCGCCCACATCTGCCTGGTGGTCCTCGACGCCGTGGACGGGGTCACCGCCCAGGACGCCCACGTCGCCGGCTACGTCAACGAGGCCGGTCGCGGCGTGGTGGTCGTCGTCAACAAGGCCGACCTGCTCGAGCGGGCCGACGCCCGGGCCCAGAAGGAGGCCGCGGAGCGCGTCCTCGACAAGCTGAAGTTCCTCCGCGACACCCCCGTGGTGTTCACCTCGGCGCTCACCGGCGCAGGCGTCGAGAAGGTGCTGGTCCGCGCCCTCGAGGTCGGCGACGCCTTCGCGGTCAAGGTCTCGACCGGAGAGCTCAACCGCGTGCTGCGGTCCGCCTGGGAGCGCCACCCGCCGCCGGGGGGCAAGCGACCCGTGCGCCTGTTCTACGCGACTCAGGTGGCGAGCCGGCCGCCGCGCTTCACCCTCTTCACTTCGGCGAAGGGGGAGCTGCACTTCTCCTACGTCCGCTACCTGGAGAACTCGCTGCGCGAAGCGTTTTCGTTGGCCGGGGTGCCGATCCGGTTTATGATGAGGGGGCAGCACGGACGGAGCGGGTAAATGGTGCAATTTCGCCCCCAGTCGCGCGAGATCATCGCCAAGATCGTCTACTACGGTCCGCCGTTGGGGGGCAAGACCACCAACCTGCGTACGCTCTACTCCGGCTACCCGACCAACACCCGCGGCGAGCTCGTCGTGGTCCCGACCGGCGGCGACCGCACCATCTTCTTCGACTTCCTGCCGATCTACGCCGGCGAGCTGCGCGGCATGCAGCTCCGCGTCCAGCTCTACACCGTGCCGGGCCAGGTGCACTACAACTCGACGCGCCAGGTCGTGCTGCGCGGCGTCGACGGCGTCGTCTTCGTCGCCGACTCGCAGCGCGAGATGCTGCGCAACAACCGCGAGTCGTGGGAGAACCTGAAGGACAACCTGCTCCTCCAGGGCATCGCGCTGTCGGACATGCCCCACGTTTTGCAGTACAACAAGCGCGACCTCGAGGACGTCGTCGACATCGGCGACATCGACCAGTTCCTCAACGAGTTCAACGCGCCGTTCTACGAGGCGGTGGCGACCACCGGGATCGGCGTCGAGGAAACCCTGCAGGGCGTGGTCAAGCTGGTCGTCCGCTCGCTGCGCGACCGCTTCCGCGTGCCGGCCGACTCGCCGCCGCTCCGTCGCGAGGCGGCGCCGCCGCCGCGCCCGATCGTCGCGCCGCCGGCCTCCCCGGCCGAGGCGGTGACCAAGCCGCTGCGCCAGCCGGGGCCGGCCGCCGCGTCCGACGCCAAGGTGTTCTCGTTCTCGCCGCCCGTCGTGGCGCCCGAGCCGGCGCCCCCGCCGCCTCCCAAGGCGCCGCCGGTTGTTCCGGTCGCGGCCGCGCCGGTTGCTGCCGCTCCGCCGCCGCCCCCGTTCGACGAGCCGCCCTCGGCCACCCTGGGCGACGCTTTCTCCTTCGCCCCGCCGCCGGAGCTGCCGCCGGTCGGGCCGACCCCGGCCGGTTTCGGCGACCCCGAGCCTGTACCGGCGCCGCCGGCCCCGCCGCCCGCGGTCGAGATGCCCTCCGTGCCCGAGACGATCCGGGGGTCGGCCGCCGTCCTCACCGAGCCCGACGCCGCGTCGCTCATCGCTCGCGTCTTCGGGCGGGCCCCGGACCGGCCGGTGGTTTCGCCGGTCGTCCTGGCCGCGTCGGCCGCCCAGTCGGAGCTTCCCCCGATCGATCTCCCGATGGTGCCGCCCGAGCCGTCGCGGTCGCCGTTCGACTCCGGGCCGGCGGAGTTCGAGCCGTCGCCGGCGTTCGACACCATCGAGCCGCTGCCCGCCGACCTCGAGCCGCGGGTCGAGTTCGCGGCGGCGCGGCTGCTGCCCGAGCTGGCCGGCATGGAGCTGCCCCTCGCGGTCGCGCCGCCGGCGGCCGAGCCGGTTTCGCCGGTCGCGGAGTCGGAGCCTGCCGAGCCCACCGCCGCTGCGGCGCCCGAGCCCGAGCCCGAACGGTGGGCCGTGCAGGAGCCGATGCGGATCACCGAGCTGCCGGCGCCCTCTGCCGAGATCGAGCCGGAGTTCACGGCCCCGGAGATCCCGGCCTTCGGTGAGCCGGCCGGAACGTTTGCCGAGCCCGAGATGTCGCCCTTCTCCGAGCCGCCGATCCCGGCGTTCGCCGACCTCGGCGACCCGTTCCTCCTCGCCGACGCGGTGTTCGAGCCGCCCGCCGGGGCCGCTGCGCCCGGCGAGGCCGCCGACGTCTTCGCAGCAGAGCCGGCGGCGGAGGCCGAGCAGGTGGCCGAGGAGTCGGTGGCCGCCGAGCCAGAAGCCGAGGTCGAGGCACCTGCCCCGGTCCAGGACTCCGTCGAGGTCCAGGCCGCGCCGGAGCCGATGCTCACCGTGCCGGTCGCCTTCGTCGAGCCGCCCGCGTGGTCTGACTCGGCTGTCGCCACTGGCGAGCCGGCCGTCGAGTTGACCGCCGAGCCGGCGCTCTATGCCGCCCCGACCGTCGAGGTCTCGGCGACCGCGTCCGCCCCGGAGCCGCAGGCCGCTGGCGAGCAGCCGTCGCCCGAGGCGGTGGCGGAGGCCGAGCGCGCCGCCGGCGCCGCGATCCAACGCGTGATCCCGCGCGCCCTCGCCCAGTACGGCGAGGTGCGCGAGCTGGAGCTCGAGGTCCCGGTCCCGTCGATGTGGGTCGGTGGCAAGCGCATGACGCTGCAGCTCCGCCTCACCCTGGTGCCGCAGGAGGAAGAACCCGGTGACTGAGATCGTCATCCCCGATAAGGACGAGTTCAAGATCGGCGAGGTCTGCGACATCGCCGGCGTCAAGCCGTTCGTGCTGCGCTACTGGGAGACGGAGTTCCCCGAGCTCGCCCCGGCCAAGGGGGCCGGCGGCCAGCGCACCTACTCCCGGGTCGACGTGCAGCTCATCCTGCGCATCAAGCAGCTCCTGTACGAGGAGCGCTTCACGGTGGCGGGCGCGAAGAAGCGCCTCTCCGAGGAGCAGGCGCCGAGGAAGCCCGCCAAGAAGGCCAAGGCCGAGCCTTCGCCGGTCGAGCCGACCGACGGCCTGCGCCGCACCCTCGCCGACATCCGCCGCGAGCTCGAGGACGTCGTCGCCCTCCTCCGCTGAACCCCTCATCCCCGTCGTCTCAACCTCCGTCGAGCGTGATCGTGCTTCAGGCGCGTCGGGATTGCTTCGCTCGCTCCGCTCGCTCGCAATGACGGAGTGGGCCGCGCCGCCTCAAACACTCCGTCATTGCGAGGAGGCGCGGAGCGCCGGCCCCTTCCGTCATTGCGAGGAGGCGCGGAGCGCCGACGAAGCAATCCCGAGGCGCCTGGAGCGCCCTGTGCACCGGTATCCGTCCTTGCTCTAAGCACGCTACGATGCCCTTTGACGATCTCGATGCGTCCAAACACCCTCTGCGCCGTCTACATCATGACGAACGCGCGCCACACGGTGCTCTACACGGGGGTGACCTCGGACCTCGCAACCCGCGTGCAAGAGCACAAGCTCGGCACCTTCCCGTCGAGTTTCGCGAAGCGGTACAACGTCGACACGCTCGTGTACTACGAGCCCACCGCGAGCGTCGTGGCCGCGATCGCCCGCGAGAAGCAGATCAAGGCCGGCTCGCGCGCCAGCAAGATCGCCCTGATCGAGGCGATGAACCCGGCCTGGAACGACCTCTCCACCGGCCTGTGACGAGCCGCGCCGCGCCGCACCTGAACGCCCTCCAAACACGCCGAGATTGCTTCGGCCCTGCGGGCCTCGCAATGACGAGTGACACTCCGTCATTGCGAGGAGGCGCGCAGCGCCGACGAAGCGGCCCCGAGGCGCCTGGAGCGCGTTGCTCACGGCGCTGCGACGGCCGGCAGTCCGGCAGGTCCTTCGACCTCGTACACGCGGATCTCCGGTACCACCCCGCCGTACGGACTGTCGACGAACGCCCGAGAGCGGGCGACCTCGCGCAGGCCGGGGATCGCGCCGCCGAAGGTGAGCCTGGCCGCCACGGTCCGCGCGTAGGCGCCGAGGTCGACGCGTCCGTCGGTGGTGACGTAGCGCCCCGGATCGACGCCGGCCAACGCGGCGCGCGGCCGGATCGAGGCGAGCTCCGGCGTCACCACGACGTGGCTCACCCCGCGGGCGCGGAGGAGCTCGAGCGCCGCGCCGTCGTCCTCGAGGAAGAAGAACCGCATCCCGCCGGCGAACCCCGGCTGGCCGACGGTGAGCATCGGCGACAGCACCACCGGGCGCTCGGCGTACCACACGATCCAGTGGCCCATGTACCACGGGGCGAGGACTGCGCCGCCGGCCGCGCTCGCGCGGATCCGGCAAGCGAGCGCGTCGATCTCGAGCCGCTGCACGAGGGCGCCACGGTCGAGCAGGCTGTGCCGCTCGAAGCCGGGCACGGCGACGTAGGCGGGGATCGCCGGGATCAGCGCGACCGCGAGCGCGGCGGCGCGCCAGCGCGGCGCGAGCGCCGCCAGGGCGAGGCCCGAGGCAGCGGCAAGTGCGAGCGCCGCGCTGTACGTGAAGCGCGAGTGGGCCACGGCGAGCGCGAGGGTGATCGCGACCCAGGGCGCGAGGATCGCCGCGCCCCGCCGATCACCGCGTCCGAACAACGCGATGCCGAGCCCAACTACGACCAGCACGGGAATGAGCCCCAGCCGGACCAGCAGCGGTCGCGGGTCGGCCGTGCCGAACAGCGCGGTGAGCGGCTGCGTCTCGGCGACCAGCGCGAGGATGTCGGCATCGCCGGCGGCGTAGCGGAGCCCGCGCACGCACGCCCCGACCGAGGGCGGGGCGAGCGGCACGAGGGCGACCGCCGCGAGCGCGCCGATCGCGAGCGGGAGCCGCGCGACCCGGCCGGGACGCCGGCCGACCACGGCGATCGCCGCGCCGGCGAGCGCCGTCCCGACCAGCGCCGTCTCGTGCAGCCACGACAGCCCCTCGAACGTGAACCCCTCGACGCGGGTCCAGACGCTGCCCAAGACGAACGGCAGGATCGCGATCGCGGCCGCGCCGGCGCCGACCGCCACGGCGCCGCCCACCGCGGGCGCCCGGTCGCGGGCGCCGAGCGCCGCGGCGAGCGCGGCCGCGATCACGATGCCGCACTGCAGCTCCGCGCCGGCCCAGCCGAGCGTGCCCATGACGAGCGACGCGGCCAGCAGCGCCGCGACGCGCGGGCGAGCCTGCTCGCCGGCGCCCGTCGCGGCCTGGACGATCGCGAGGATCGACAGCAGCACCGCGAGCTCGAAGAACGGGTCGTGGTCGAGGACGCCGGCCATCGTGTAGCGGACGACGCCGGGGAGGACGGCCGCGACGGCGGCACTCACCAGCGCGGCGGTCGTGTCACGGAGCCGCCGGACGATCGCGTAGACGACGCCGACCTGCACGACGCCCAGGAGGACCGGGAGCAGCGCGCCGATGATCTCCAGCGCCGCGCGCGGCGAGGCTCGCCAGGGCAGCGCCAGCGTGGCGAGCAGCCAGTCGAACAGCGGCGGCCAACTGATCCGGCCGCCCGCCGGCGCGTCGAGGAAGCGGTCGGTCTGCGGGACCGCGGGCCAGCCCGCGACGGTCTGCGCCGCGCGGTGGAGGTGGTAGGTGGCGTCCGGCCCGTCGAGGTAGACCGCGCGGTCGCGGAACACCGACGGCGCCGTCGCGGCGCGCAGCACCAGCGCGAGGCCGAGGACCAGCAGGAGCGTCCGGCGCGCCCGCGCCCGCCCCGCCCCGCCGGTGTCGTCCGCCCGCATCGCCGATCTCGCCGTCGCCATCGACCTTCCGGCAAGGTTACACCCGCGCTCGCCTCGACAGCGTTGCGCGAAGCAAGTAGAATATCGGCGGCGCGGCCGACGTCCACCAAGGGCAGCACGGCCCGCGCCCGTCGCGCCAGCGGCGGATCACCCCGGGTCGGGACGTGGCGCAGCCTGGTAGCGCACTTGAATGGGGTTCAAGGGGTCGCGAGTTCGAATCTCGCCGTCCCGACCATCTCCACCACACATGCTCTTCTGTACCGCCGGGGTCGCGAGTAGCGGGAGCGCCGCACGTGTGTGGGCGACCGCATCGCACAGCCTCCACCCGGCCCCCTCGGCTCCGGACGACAGCCGTGCAGCCCGCGTCGTGCCGCCCACCCAGCCACCGCACGGTGCGGGAGCGTCGCACGTGTGTGGGCGGCCGCATCGCACAGCCTCCAGCCGGCCCCCGCGGCTCCGGACGACAGCCGTGCAGCCCGCGTCGTGCCGCCCACCCAGCCACCGCACGGTGCGGGCGCGCCGCACGTGTGTGGGCGACCGCATCGCACAGCCTCCACCCGGCCCCCTCGGCGCCGTCCTGCTCGTGCGCCTGCTCGACGGCACCCTGCGCGCCGAGCGTCCCGTCGTCCGATAGCGGACGAACTCCGTGCGATCCCGAACGATCGGCCGCCTGATTCGCGAGATTGCCTCTGCGACACCGGGTCGGTGCCTGGCACCTGGCTTGCTCTGTCCGGCGATCATGGACCGACCGCTCGACAGCCAGTACCTCAAGGACCGGCGCCGCAAGCGCATGATCGGCGGCGGCGCGGCACTCGCTGTGCTGGCCATTCTCTTGATCTGGGGCCCCGGGTGGATCAGACCGACGATCAGCCGCTCCCGCATCCGTACTGCCCGCGTCGAGGCCGGCCCGATCGAGGCGGTGATCACCGCGTCGGGGACGGTGGTGCCGGAGGTCGAGGAGGTGATCTCGAGCCCGATCGACGCCCGCGTCGTCCGCATCCTCGCGCGCGCCGGCGCCGTCCTCACGCCCGGGCAGCCCCTGGTCGAGCTCGACACCACCGAGGCGCGTCTCGCCGTCGAGCGTCTGGCCCAGAACCTGGCGCTCAAGGAGAACCAGCGGTCCAGAACCACGCTCGACCTGGAGCGCAGCCTGAACGATCTCGACAGCCAGGCGAGGAGCAAGGAGCTGCAGCTCCAGTTCTACCAGTCGCAGCTCGCGCGCAACCGCCAGTTGTCCGCCGAGGGCCTGCTCTCCGTTGAGCAGCTCAGGCTGTCCGAGCTGACCGAGGCGCAGGCCGTCATCGAGCTGAAGCGGATCGAGAGCGAGCGTACCAACGCCAGGCAGTCGAACACGGCGATGCTCGACGGCCTGGCCCTCGAGATGGCCACGCTGCGCAACGAGCTGGAGGCCGCCCGCCGGCAGCTCGAGCTGGCCGCGCCGAGGTCCGACCGTACGGGGGTGCTGACGTGGGCGCTCACCGCCGAGGGGGCGACGATCCGCAAGGGCGACGTGATCGCCCGCATCGCCGACCTCGGCTCGTTCCGCGTCGAAGCCACCGTGTCCGACGTCCACGCCCGCCGGCTGGCAGCCGGCCTCCCGGTCCAGGTGAAGGTCGGTGACGACACGCTCGGCGGCACCGTCGCCACCATCCTCCCGACCATCCAGAACGGCATTATCACCATGCAGGTGGCGCTCGCCGACTCCTCGAGCCGGCTCCTCCGCTCGAACATGCGGGTCGACGTGCTCGTCATCACCGGGCACAAGGACAGCGTCCTGCGCATCAAGAAGGGGCCGTTTGCCGACGGCGAGGGCGGGCGGCAGGCATTCGTCGTGCACGGGAAGCGCGCGGTCAGGACGCCGATCGAGCTGGGGCTGGCCAGCTTCGACGACTTCGAGGTCGTGCAGGGTCTCGCCCTCGGCGACGAGGTGATCATCTCGGACATGCGCGACTGGATCCACGTGCGGGAGATCCGCATCCGCTGACCACGGGCCCGCGCGGCTCGTGCGGGACGAACTGCTGGAGGAACTGATGATCAGGCTGGAAGGCATCGAGAAGGTCTACCGCACCGAGCGCATCGAGACGGTTGCGCTCGCCGACATCAACCTCGAGGTGCGCGAGGGCGAGTTCGTGTCGGTGATGGGGCCGTCCGGTTGCGGCAAGAGCACGCTGCTCAACCTGATCGGTTTGCTCGACACCCCCACCAGCGGCAGCGTCCACCTTGACGGCACGCGGATCGACTCGTACCAGGACAAGGCGCTGGCCCGGATGCGCAACCGGCAGATCGGGTTCGTCTTCCAGACGTTCCACCTGATCGCCGATCTGAGCGTGGTGGACAACGTCGAGATTCCCCTGCTCTACCGCCGTATGGCGGCGAGCGAGCGGCGCCGGAGGGCGATCGAGGCGCTCGATCGGGTCGGCCTCGCCTCGCGCGTGCACCACTTTCCGACCCAGCTCTCGGGCGGCCAGCAGCAGCGCGTGGCGATCGCCCGCGCCATCGTCGGCAACCCGCGGATCCTCCTCGCCGACGAGCCCACCGGCAACCTCGACAGCCAGATGGGCCACGAGATCATGGCGATCCTCAAGGAGCTCAACTCGGAGCTGCAGACGACGGTGGTCATGGTCACCCACGACGCCCGGCTGGCCGAGCAGACGACGCGGATCCTCCGCCTGATCGACGGACGGCAGGTGAACTGATGCTCAGGAACTACCTCAAGATCGCGATCAAGGTCCTGCTTCGCCGCAAGTTCTTCACCGTCGTCAGCCTCTTCGGGATCAGCTTCACGCTGGTCGTGCTCATGGTGGCGACCGCGGTGCTCGACCATGTGATCGCGCCGCTGCCGCCCGAGGTGCACCAGGACCGCACGGTGTCGATCACGCGCGCCAGCATGTACGGCGAGCACAGCCAGTGGACCGGCGGAGCCGGCTACCGTCTCCTCGACCGCTACGCGCGCGACCTGCCCGGCGCCGAGCGGATGTCGGTCTTCACCTCGCCGGACCAGGTCTACTCCTACCCGAACGGCAACAAGGTCGGGGTGGCGCTGAAACGCACCGACGGCGAGTTCTGGCAGATCCTCCGCTTCGACTTCATCGAGGGCGCGCCGTACACCGCCGACGACGTTGAGTCGGCGCGGCCGGTCGCGGTGATCACGCGGACGACGCGGGAGCGGCTGCTCGTTGGCGCACCCGCGGTGGGCCGGACCGTCGAGGTCGACGGCCAGCGCTTCCACGTCGTCGGCGTGGTCGAAGACATCCCGCGCCTGCGCATGATCCCGTTCGGCGAGATGTGGGCCCCCTTCACCACCCTCAAGTCCGACTCGTACAAGACCGAGCTGCTGGGCGGCTTCAGCGCCATCGTCCTGGCGCGGGATCGCGCGGCGATACCCGGGATGCAGGAGGAGCTCCGCTCGCGGCTCGCCCGTGCCGAGCTGCCGGACCCGAAGCACTACACCACGCTGGTGGCGCCGCTGGAGTCGACGTTCGAGTCGCTGGCGCGCACCGACATCAAGTCGGAGAGCAGCCATGCGGAGCGCCTGTGGCTGCTCATGATCGGCGGAGCGCTGCTGTTCATGCTGCTGCCGACGGTGAACCTGATCAACCTGAACGTCAGCCGGATCATGGAGCGGGCCTCCGAGATCGGCGTGCGGAAGGCGTTCGGGGCCTCCTCGCGGACCCTGGTCGGGCAGTTCGTCGTCGAGAACCTGGTCCTCACCACCGTCGGCGCAGTGATCGGCTTTCTGGCGTCGCTCGTGGTCCTGCGCGCGATCAGCGCGAGCGGGGTGATCCCGTACGCGGAGTTCCACGTCAACTACCGGATCCTCCTCTACGGGATCGCCCTGACGCTCTTCTTTGGCTCGTTCTCGGGCGTCTACCCGGCCTGGCGGATGTCGCGCCTGAACCCGGTCCAGGCATTGAAAGGAGCGGCCAGGTGATCCGCCACTACCTCAAGCTGATCTGGAACCGCAAGCGCTCCAACCTGCTCATCACCGTCGAGATCTTCTTCTCGTTCCTCGTCGTCTTCGCGGTCGTCGCCACCGCCGCCTACTTCGCGAACAACTACCGGCGGCCGCTCGGCTTCCGGATCGACGACGTGTGGGTGGTCAACGTCGACGCCAAGCTGCCGGAGTCGATGGTGAGCGAGGACGATGCTGTCGCCGTCGTCGAGACCAGACGGCAGCTTCACCTGGCGCTCCGGGAGCTGGCGGAGGTCCGGGAGCTGGCCGGCGCCTACACCGTGCCGTACGGCAACTCGCGGTGGATGAGCTCGACGAAGGTGGACGGGCGCTCGGTCGACTACACGATGAACGGGGTGACCGACGGCTTTGCCTCGGTGCTCGGGCTCTCGCTCGTCCGGGGGCGGTGGTTCGGCCGCGACGACGACGCGGCGAGCTGGGACCCGGTGGCGATCAACGAGCAGCTCGCTGCCGCGATCTTCGGCGCGGCCGACCCGATCGGCCGGACGTTCCCGCAGGAAGAGCCGGAGGCAGGCGGGAAGCAAAGGGAGTGGCGGGTGGTCGGCGTCTTCCGGGAGTACCGCCAGGACGGCGAGCTGGCTCTCCCTGAGAACTACATGATGATCCGGGCGCGGCCCGACAGCTTCGAGTCGGGCCCCGCGCTCGGTCGCCTGGCGATCAAGGTGCGGCCCGGGACCACGGCCGCCTTCGAGGAACGGCTGGTCCGGCACATGCAGGCGGTGGCCAAGAACTGGTCGTTCGAGGTCAAGCCGGCCGTCGAGATGCGCGCGGAGCGGCTGCGCAACACCCTGACGCCGCTCATCGCCGGAGGGATCGTCGCCGGGTTTCTCCTGCTCATGGTCGCGCTGGGCCTTACCGGGGTGGTGTGGCAGAGCGTGACGCAGCGGACCCGCGAGTTCGGGCTGCGCCGAGCCAAGGGCGCGGCGATCCCCGACATCCGCGCGCAGATCCTCGGCGAGTTGCTGGTCATGGCAACGATCGCCGTCCTGCTCGGGACCGCGATCGTGGTCCAGTTCCCGCTGCTCAAGCTGGTGGCCGGCGTGACGGCGGGCGTCTACGCGGCCAGCCTTGTCATCTCGGCACTGGGCATCTATCTTCTGATCCTGACATGCGCCTGGTACCCGAGCCGGATGGCGACGAGCATCCCACCGGCCGAGGCGTTGCACTACGAGTAGGCTTCTCCATGACCAGCTCCGCCGGCCTGGACAACGGATGATCCTGATCGTCGACGACGATCCGTCGGTGACCGCGTCGCTCGAGCTGCTCTTCAAGCAGGGCGGCTACGCGACGCACGTCGAGTCGGCGCCGGCGGCGGCGCTCGCCTACCTCGAGCGCGAGACGTGCGATCTCGTGCTGCAGGACATGAACTTCTCCCGCCGCACCTCGGGCGAGGAGGGGCTGGAGTTGCTCGCCCGCATCAAGGCGCTCCGCCCCGACCTCCCGGTCGTGCTGATCACCGCCTGGGGGTCGATCTCGTTGGCCGTCGCCGGGATGAAAGCCGGCGCCTCGGACTTCGTCACCAAGCCGTGGACCAACCAGCAGTTGCTGCAGACCGTGCGCACCGTGCTCGGGCTCGCCGAGTCGAAGGTCGCGCCGGCCGGCGCCGCGCCGCCGTCGCGCGAGGACCTCGACGCCCGCTACGACTTCGGCGCGCTGGTCGGCCGCGACCCGCGGCTGCTCCGCATCCTCGACGTCGTCGGGCGAGTCAGCGCCACCGACGCCTCGGTGCTGGTCACCGGCGAGAGCGGCACCGGCAAGGAGCTGATCGCCGAGGCGATCCACCGCAACAGCCGGCGCCACGCCGGACCGTTCGTCAAGGTCAACCTCGGCGGGATCTCGTCGACGCTGTTCGAGAGCGAGATGTTCGGCCACGTGCGGGGCGCGTTCACCGACGCCTCGGCCGACCGCAAGGGCCGCTTCGAGACGGCCGACGGCGGCACGATCTTCCTCGACGAGATCGGCGACCTCGATGCCGCCTCGCAGGTGAAGCTGCTGCGGGTGCTGCAGGACCGCACCTACGAGGTGCTCGGATCGAGCGTGAAGCGGACCGTCGACGTCCGCGTCGTCGCCGCCACCAACCGCAACCTCGCCGAGCGGGTCGAGCGCGGCGCGTTCCGCGAGGACCTGCTCTACCGCATCAACCTCATCGCCGTGCACCTGCCGCCCTTGCGCGAGCGCCGCGACGACATCCCGATCCTCGCCGCGAGCCACCTGCAGGCGCTGGCCGAGATCTACCGCCGCGACCGTCTCGCGATCACCCCGGCCGCCCTCCGCTTCCTGCAGGGGCTGAGCTGGCCGGGCAACGTCCGCCAGCTCCGCCAGTGGATCGAGCGGACCGCGCTCGTGACCCCGCGGGAGCTGCTCGACGTCGAGGACTTCGCCGCGACCGCGGCGATGGAGCGGCCCGAGCAGCCCGACCCGCTGCCGCCGGTCGGCAGCCTGACCCTCGACGAGATCGAGAAGGCGATGATCGAGAAGTCGCTCCGCCACCACGGCGGGCATCTCACCCGGGTCGCCGAGTCGCTGGGCCTGAGCCGCGCCGCTCTCTACCGCCGCCTCGAGAAGTACGGGATCACGGTGTGACCCTCAGGCGCCGCTTCGCGCTCTACCTGGTGATCGTCCACCTGGCAGCGGCCACACTGGCGGTCGCCTGGCTGCACGGGAAGGGCGCCTGGCTGCTGCTCGCGGAGGTGCTGCTGGTGTGCTCGCTGGCGGCCGGTTTCTTCCTCCTGCGCCGGTTGTTCGGCGCGTTCGTTTTCACCCGAGAGGCTTCTCAGTTGCTCGCGGACGGCGACTTCATGTCGCGGTTCCGCCCGGTCGGCCAGCCGGAGCTGGATCGCCTCGTCGAGCTGTACAACCGCATGAGCGACCGCCTGCGCACGGAGCGTGTGCGGCTCGAGGAGCAGCAGCAGTTCCTGACGAGGATCATGGCCGTCTCTCCGCTCGGCATCGTGCTGCTCTCCTTCGACGGCGAGGTCGCCTACGTCAACCCCGCCGGCGAGCGGCTGCTGCAACAGCCGGCGTCGGACTTGCTGGGGAAGCCTCTTCGCGAGGTCCCTGGCGCGCTCGCCGAGACGCTCGTCCGCCTGGGCGACGGCGACTCGACCGTGGTGCCGCTGTGGGGAGGCCGGCGCGCGCGCTGCCAGCGGGGCGCCTTCGTCGACCGCGGCTTCACCCGCAGCTTCATGGTCGTCGAGGAGCTGACCGAGGAGCTGCGGCAGTTCGAGCGCGCGGCCTACGGCAAGCTGATCAGGATGATGTCGCACGAGGTCAACAACTCGGTCGGCGCCTCCAACTCGCTGCTGCACTCGTGTCTGAACTATGCCGCGGAGATCCCTCAGCAGCACCGCGCCGACTTCGAGTCGGCGATCTCCATCGCGATCGGCCGGACCGATCACCTCAACGCGTTCAGGTGCACGTTCGCCGACGTCATCCGCCTGCCGGCGCCGCGCCGCGAGCCGGCAGACGTCGGGGAGCTGCTCGCCCGCATCGAGCGCCTGACCCGCAGCCAGCGTGAGGAGCGGGGCATCGCGTGGGAGACGGTGGTCGAGGAGCCGATCCCGCCGATGCCGATGGACGTCGCGCAGATGGAGCAGGTGCTCGTCAACGTGGTCAAGAACGCAATCGAGGCGATCGACCGGGACGGCCGCATCACGGTGAGGTTGGGGCGGCGCGACGGCCGGCCGGCGGTGGTCGTCGAGGACTCCGGCCCGGGCCTGTCGGCCGAGGCGCGGCAGAACCTGTTCACCCCGTTCTTCAGCACCAAGGAGCACGGCCAGGGGATCGGCCTGACGCTGGTCCAGGAGATCCTGAGCCAGCACCGCTTCCGCTACTCCCTCGACTCCCCGGAGGGCGGCCCCACCCGGTTCACGATCGTGTTCTAGCCCCTAGGAAGTGGGCGTGCCGCTCCGTCCTTCCACTCGGCGCGCACGTCGTCGTAGACCGCCTGGACGAGGCGGTAGAGCGGCGTCGAGCACGGCTGCCGCAAGCGGTGCAGCTCCGGGACGAGTTTCCGGACGCCCGCGAGCGCGTCGTCGAGGGGTGCCGGGTGCGCCTGCGGCCGTTGCTGATGACCGCGCTGACGAGCTTCATCGGTCATCTGCCGATGGTCTACTCGACCGGCGCCGGCGCCGACATCCAGCGGCCGCTGACGGTGATCGTCATGGGCGGCATTGTCACCTCGACTCTGCTGACGCTGATCGTGCTGCCCGTGCTGTACGCCGCGGCAGAGGAACGCTTCCCCATGAGCGCTGCCGAGACGATTTACATGTGATTCATCGTGGCATGATCATTGACATAGAATGATAGAGCTGTATCATGCGGATCGAGGTGCCCCATGCGGCGGGACGGTCGGCGATGGCTATTGCTGATTCACCAGGTGCCCTCCAGGCCGGCGTACCTGCGGGTCAGGATCTCGCGCCGGCTGCAGAAGGTCGGCGCGGTCGCGCTCAAGAGCACGGTGTACGTCCTCCCGGCCTCCGATGAGGCGCGCGAGGGGTTCCAGTGGATCGCCCAGGAGGTGATCCGCGCGGGCGGCGAGGCCGCCGTTTGCGACACGCGGTTCCTTGACGGCATCGGTGACTCCGAGATCGAGGGGATGTTCCGGGCCGCCCGGCGGGCCGATGCGCAGGCGATCGTCGCCGGCGGGCAGGCGCTCCTGCGCCAGCCGGCCAGGACGAAGAAAGGGCGGCCCTCGTTCGCCCGGTCGGTCGGAGCGCTCGAGAGGCGATTCCTGGCAGCGAGGGCAATCGACTTCTTCGGCGCTCCGGAGCTCGGCGCCGCCGAGCGGCTGATCGCGCAGCTCAGGGCTGGTCCGGCGGCGGGTGCATCCATCCCTTCAACTGGCACATGGCACAGGGCCGACCACCGCGGTCGCACCTGGGTCACGCGAGCGGGAATCCACGTCGACCGGGTCGCCAGCGCGTGGCTGATCAGGCGTTTCATCGACAGCGCCGCCGCCTTTAAGTTCGTCGATGCGAAGCGGTACCGGCGAGCTGCAGGGGAGATCCGGTTCGACATGTACGAGGCCGAGCTCACCCACGAGGGATCCGCGTGCACGTTCGAGGTGATCGTCGATCGCTTCGGGGTCGACGTGCCTGGGCTTTCAGCGGTAGCGGAGATCGTGCACGACATCGACCTCCGGGACGAGCGGTACCACCGTCCCGAGACCGGGGGAGTCGCGGCGCTCATTGCAGGCATCTGCCAGGACGGCGTCGGCGACGAGGACCGACTCGCTCGCGGCACCGTGATCTTCGACGGTTTGCTCGCAGCCGCAGCAAAGCCCGGCGGCCGCAAGCGGTCCGGCCCGGAGAAGCGGAGGCAGTCATGATCCGGCCTGATCGAATGTCGCGACGGCGTGGCGGCGAAGCTGGCGCCACGGGGGTGTCACGTGCCTGAGCCGGACCTCCCGGCGTCGGCGCCTCGGCCCGATCCGCCGGCGATAACGGCCGACCTCACCCTGGGGCAGGCGGCCAGAACCTGGGCCCGCATCGGGCTCGAGAGCTTCGGCGGTCCGGCGGGGCAGATCGCGGTGATGCACAGGGTGCTCGTGGAGGAGAAGCGGTGGATCGGCGAGAGTCGCTTTCTCCACGCGCTGAGCTACTGCATGCTGCTGCCCGGACCGGAGGCGCAGCAACTGGCGACCTACATCGGTTGGCTGCTCCACCGAACGGCGGGCGGGATCGTGGCAGGGACACTGTTCGTCCTGCCGGGGTTCGTTGCGGTCCTCGCGCTCTCGGTCCTGTATGCGACTTTCCGGCACCTCGCCGCCGTCGATGCGCTCTTCTTCGGGCTCAAGCCGGCCGTGCTGGCCATCGTCGTCGGGGCGGTCATCCGCATCGGCAGGAGGTCCCTCAAGAGCCGGGTCATGGTCGCGTTTGCCGCCGCTGCCTTCGTCGGGATCTTCCTCTTCGACATCCCGTTCCCGCTCATCGTCCTCGCAACCGGCGTGGCGGGCGTCCTCGGCAGCCGCGTGCTGCCGCAGTACTTCCCGCAACCGGGCGCCGCCGGAGCCGGCGGGAACACGGACGACAAAGCCCTCCTCGATACCATGCTCGCGGGCGGTCGGCTGGAGCACCTGCAACCGTCGCTGGCGCGGGCCCTGCGGGTCACGCTGGTCTGCGCGACGCTCTGGTTCGCGCCGCTCGCCGCCGTCGCACTCGCCTTCGGCAGCGACAGCGTCTTCGTGCAGCAGGGCCTGTTCTTCTCCAAGGCCGCCATGGTGACGTTCGGCGGCGCCTACGCCGTGCTGGCGTACGTGGCCCAGCAAGCCGTCACCACGTTCGGCTGGCTGCGGCCGGGCGAGATGCTCGATGGCCTCGGCATGGCGGAGACCACCCCGGGGCCGCTGATTCTCGTCCTCCAGTTCGTCGGGTTCATGGGGGCGTACCGCGACCCCGGGACGCTGTCGCCCATGGTGGCGGCCGTGCTTGGCGCCACGCTGACGGTCTGGGTGACGTTCGTGCCCTGCTTCCTGTGGATATTCGTCGGGGCGCCGTACATCGAGGCGCTGCGCGGCAACCGCTCGCTCCACGCGGCGCTGTCCGCCATCACCGCGGCGGTGGTCGGGGTCATCCTGAACCTCTCGCTCTGGTTTGCCGTGCACACGATCTTCGCCACGGTGGGAGAGGCCCGCTGGATGGGGGTCCACCTGTTGGTGCCCGACCTGGGGTCGGTCAGCGTGCCCTCGTTGCTCATCGCGGTCGGAGCGCTGGTCGCCACCCTTCGTTTCAAGCTCTCCATGGGCTGGACGCTCGGCCTGAGCGCGGCCTTCGGTCTGTTCTGGCGACTCGTGGTCGCGGTGGCCTGAGGCAGGTGGCGACGGGTGCGAATGATCGGGTCCTCATCAGCGCAGCCGCATTCGTGCGCGCCGTGTCGACCGGTTTCATCGGCGTTGCGCTGGGGTTGTATCTCGCGCGCGCCGGGTTCTCCGCCGCGACTCTCGGCGCGGTCATTTCGGCCGGTCTGGCCGGTGCGGCGGTGGCCGCCGCGCTCGCGACGGTGCTCGCGGACCGTGTCGGGCGCAGGCGGTTTCTCTTCATCACGGCGGCCACGGGGGCGCTCGGGACCGCTGCGTTCGCGTTCGCAGCGAGCCCCGCGGCGCTGATGGCCACGGCGTTCGTCGGAATGCTCAACGGCATGGGGCGGGACCGGGGCGCTGCGCTGATCCTCGAGCAGGCCGCGCTGCCGTCAACCACCACGGACACCGGTCGCACCCGGGCGTTCGCGTGGTACACCATGCTCCAGGACGTCGGTCACGGGCTCGGCGCCCTGCTCGCGGGTGTGCCGGCGGCGATGCAGCCCGGCGCCGCGACGGGGGCCGGCGCGTACCGCGCGGCGCTCCTGGTGTGCGCCTCCCTGGCCGTTGGGACCGCTTTTCTCTACCTTCGCCTGCGGTCCGGCGTCGAGCACTCCGCGGGCGCGGAGCGGCAACGCCTGACGCCGCGCAGCCGGGCGATCCTGCTCAAGATCTCCGCGCTGTTCTGTGTCGACAGCCTGGCGGGCGGCTTTCTGACGACGTCGCTGTTGTCGTACTTCTTCTTCGAGCGGTTCGGCGCCTCCGAGATGTCGATCGGCGCCCTGTTCTTCGGGGCCCGCCTGCTGAACGCAGTGTCGCATCTCGGCGCCGCCTGGCTGGCGTCCCGAATCGGACTCGTGAACACCATGGTCTTCACCCACATCCCGTCGAGCGTCCTGCTGGCGACGGTGGCGTTCGCTCCCAGCTTCGCGATCGCCGCCGCGCTCTTCCTCCTGCGGGAGGGCCTGGTGGAGATGGACGTGCCCACCCGGCAGTCCTACGTTCTGGCTGTGGTCGAGCCCGCGGAGCGCACCGTCGCGTCCGGGATCACGAACCTCGTGCGCCTGGCCGCCTGGGCCGTGGCCCCGGCGCTGGCCGGGACGTTGATGCAGGCCGGTTCGCTGCACCTGCCGCTCGTCATCGGGGCGGCGATGAAGATCGCGTACGATCTGCTGCTGTGGAGCGCATTTCGCTCGACTAGGCCGCCGGAGGAAGCGGCGGTGTCGCAGCACGGCGCCGCGCGGCGATAAGGGGGGAGTTCCAGCGTGGCCCGGCTCGCGGCATGCGCCTCAGGCTCGTTGGTTACCGCGTTCGCGGCGGCGTTGCTGCTCGGCGCTGCGGCGGCCGCGGGCCCGCTCGCCGGCGACGCGGCGCGGCCGCGCGTGACCGCGGGCTCGGCGTCAGGACCGATCTCCCTCGATGGCGTGGCCAACGAGGCAGCGTGGCAGTCGGCCGGCGTGATCGCCGACCTGGTGCAGCAGGCGCCGCGGCCCGGTGAGCCGACGCCGTACCGCACCGAGGTGCGGTTTCTCGCCACCGCGGATGCACTGTACGTGGCGTTCGACTGCCGCGACCCGGCGCCGGAACGCATCGCGGTTCACACCATGCAGCGCGACGGCGAGATGGACGGCGACGACACGGTGGCGCTGGTGCTCGACACCTTCGGCGACTCGAGCCGGGGGTACGCGCTGCAGGTCAACGCCGCCGGCGCCCGTGCTGACGGGCTGGTGATCAGCGCCGAGGAGGTCGCAGACGACTGGGACGGCATCTGGGACGCCAGGGCAGTGCGCACCGCCGCCGGGTGGAGCGCGGAGATCGTCCTGCCGTCGCGGACGATCCGCTTCGCCGCCGGCCTCGACGAGTGGGGGTTCAACGTCCAGCGCTTCGTGCCGCGCGACCGTACGACGCTGCGCTGGAGCGGCGTCTCCCTCGACGCCGACTTCGCCGACATGCAGCGTACCGGCGTTCTCGCCGGCGTCGCCGGGCTGCGGCAGGGGCTGGGGCTCTCGATCGTCCCCTACGGCCTCGTGCGCTACGAGGACGACCGCGAGTCGGCGCAGTCGAGCGTCACCGCCGACATCGGCGGCGACCTCAGCTACAGCTTCACGCCGCAGCTCACGGGCGTGATCTCGGTCAACACCGACTTCGCCGAAACGGAAGCGGACACGCGGCAGATCAACCTGACGCGCTTCCCGCTGTTCTACCCGGAGAAGCGCGGCTTCTTCCTCGAGGGCTCCGACCAGTTTCAGTTCGGCGCCAGTCTCGGCAGCAGTTTCGTGCCGTTCTTCTCGCGGCGCATGGGGTTGTACGCCGGCCAGCAGGCGCCGATCGTCGCCGGCGCCAAGGTGATCGGCCGCGCGGGCCGGTGGGGGTTGGGCATCGTCGACGTCCTCACCGACGACATCGAGGCGGCGCCGGGGAGCAACCTGTTCGCGGGGCGCCTGACCTACGACGTCGACGAGCACCTGCGGCTGGGCGCCATCGCGACCGACGGCGACCCCGACGGCATTCACGACAACAGCCTGGCCGGCGTCGACGTCCTCTGGCGCACTGCGACGCTGGGCGGCGACAAGAACTTCGTCGCCAGCGCGTGGGCCGCCGGCGCCGGCGGCGACGTCGGTGAAGGGCAGCGGCAAGGGTGGGGGTTCAAGCTCGACTACCCCAACGACCTGTGGGACGTCAACGCGAGCGTGCGCGAGTTCGGCGACGCCCTCGACCCCGCGCTCGGCTTCCTGCCGCGCAGCGGCGTGCGCATGTACAGCCTCTGGGGCGCTTTCCAGCCGCGCCCGCAAGCTGGCTGGTGGTCGACGTGGATCCGGCAGTTCTTCTTCGAGCTGGAGCCATCGCTGGTCAGCAGCCTCGATGGCGGCACGGAGTCGTGGCGGGTGTTCACTGCGCCGTTCAATGCCAGGACGCACTCGGGCGAGCACCTGGAGGCGAACTGGGCGCCGCAGTTCGAGCGGCTGGGCGAGCCGTTCGAGATCGCCAACGGCGTCGTCATCCCGGCCGGTGACTACCGCTTCGACCGTTTCCGCGTCGAGGTCCAGTCGTCGGAGCACCGGCCGTGGCGTGTCGAGGCCACGGTGTGGTTCGGTACGTTCTACACCGGCACGCTCGAGCAGTGGGAGGCGCTGGTCGCCTACACCACACCGTCAGGGCACCTGCAGCTCGAGCTCGCGGCCGAGAACGACTTCGGCCATCTCCCGGAGGGCGACTTCATCGCTCGTGTCGTCGAGGCCAGGGTGGTTTACTCGTTCAACCCCGACCTCGTGCTGTCGGGTTACGGCCAGTACGACTCCGAGTCCGAGGAGGTGGGCCTCAACACGAGGCTGCGCTGGACGATCACGCCGGGGACGGACCTTTTCGTGGTGTGGAACCGCGGGTGGCAAAGGCCGGTGCCCGTGAGCGGGTGGTCGCGCCTCGAGACGCTCGGCGACCAGGCCGTGGTCAAGCTGCGTTACACCTGGAGGCCGTGAATATGGGCTACGGGCCCTTGCTCGCGGACGCCAGGCCGGGTTGGCCTCGGGCGCACACCTTGCCAACGGCGCGGGCGCCGCAAGCTGAATCTGAACATGTCCCGCTGGCTTGCATCGACCCAGCGAGGACCGATCTGCCATTCATCGAAAGGAGAACCGCCATGCATGCATCCGTTTCCCTCCCCCGCGGGCTGTGCGGCATCACGGGGGTCCTGGCGCTCATGCAGCTCCTGGCCGTGAGCGGCCTGGAAAGGGAAAGGTGCCTGGTACGACCCTAGCCGACTTGTGGCTACTTCGGTGGAGGAAACGCCACCTACCCCGGTGGCCGAGACCCTCGTCGAGGGCCGAGTGAGGTGTTTGGTAGCAGACGCCGCGACTCATCTCATTTCGTGCGCCCCATTTGCGCCCCGCAGCCGCTCGGAACCTCGGGGAGTCTTAATGGACCTCGTGAGATGGAGTTGCTGCGACGAGTCCTCGTTGGATGTGGTTCGGGCGCGGTAGGCTGGAAGCCTGCGATTTCTGCGTAGCTCATTGACCCTCAAGACCTAAGACGATGGAGCATGGGGTTCAAGGGGTCGCGAGTAGCGGGGGCGCCGCACATGTGTGGGCGATCGCATCGCAAAGCCTCCACCCGGCCCCCTCGGCTCCGGACGACAGCCGTGCAGCCCGCGTCGTGCCGCCCACCCAACCGCCGCACGGTCGAATCCCGCCGTCCCGACCAGCAAAATCAGATGACGCACGTCCCAGCGTCAAGAGCGGTTCGGGCCTGGTAGCTGTCCGCGTCGCCCCGGACCTGCAGGCAGTGGGCGGTCGCGGCATACCCGTCCGGGAGCGGCAGCACCGGCTTGCCACGTTGAAGCGCCGAGTGTGATGGGGAGCGGGATGGTCGACCGGAACGACGCGCCGTCCGTGGTCTCGTTTCCCCGCGGCCTGGGCTAGACTGACAAGCCCAGGCCCGTGCTGAGCGGGCCTCGAAGGGACCATGGACCACATCCGCAACTTCTGCATCATCGCGCACATCGACCACGGCAAGTCGACGCTCGCCGACCGCCTCATCCAGCGCTGCGGCGCGGTCGAGGCGAGGGATTTCCGCGACCAGATCCTCGACTCCATGGACCTCGAGCGCGAGCGCGGGATCACCATCAAGGCCAACAGCGTCACCCTGCCCTACACCGCCTCCGACGGGCGGACGTACGAGCTGAACCTGATCGACACCCCCGGGCACGTCGACTTCTCCCACGAGGTCCGCCGCTCGCTGATGAGCTGCGAGGGCGCCCTCCTGGTCATCGACGCCTCCCAGGGGGTCGAGGCGCAGACCGTCGCCAACCTCTATCTCGCCATGGAGTTCAACCTTCAGGTCGTGCCGGTGATCAACAAGATCGACCTCCCGTCCGCCGACGTCGACCGGGTGATGGAGGAGATCGACCGGGACCTCGCCCTCGACCCGTTCGAGGCGATCCAGGTCTCGGCGAAGCTCGGCACCGGCATCGACGACCTGCTGGAGGCGATCGTCGCCAAGCTGCCGCCCCCCGACGGCGACCCCGAGAAGCCGCTGCGGGCGCTGCTCTTCGACGCCCAGTACGACGCCTACCGTGGCGCTGTCCTGCTCGTGCGCCTGCTCGACGGCACCCTGCGCGCAGGCACGCGCGTGCGCCTCATGCACGCGGGCGCGGAGCACAAGGTCGAGGAGGTCGGCTACCAGCGGCTCAAGCGGGTGCCTGCCTCCGAGCTGTCGGCGGGGGAGGTGGGCTACGTGCTCGCCGGGATCAAGACCCTCTCGGGCCTGGCCGTCGGTGACACCCTCACCGAGGCCGAGCGCCCCGCGGCGGAGCCGGTGCCCGGCTACCGCGAGGCGAAGCCGGTGGTCTTCTCCTCGATCTACCCGATGGAAACCAACGACTACGGGGATCTCACGAAGGCGCTCGAGAAGCTGAAGCTCAACGACACCTCCCTGATCTACGAGAAGGACAGCTCGGCGGCGCTCGGCTTCGGCTTCCGCTGCGGCTTCCTCGGACTCCTCCACCTCGACGTGATCCAGGAGCGGCTCGAGCGGGAGTACGACCTCTCGCTGATCCTGTCCGCGCCGTCGGTCCGCTACCGGGTGGTGCTCGACGGCGGCTCCGAGATCTACATCGACAACCCGACCTTCTACCCGGACCCGGCCTCGATCAAGGAGGTCTTCGAGCCGTACATCAAGGCGACGATCATGACCCCCGAGCGCTACCTCGGGACCGTGATGGAGCTGTGCCGCGAGCGGCGCGGGGTGGACACCACCTTCAGCTACCTCGCCGCAGGTCGGATGGAGGTCACGAGCCAGATCCCCCTGGCCGAGGTCCTCTTCGACTTCTACGACCGGCTGAAGTCGCTGACCCAGGGCTACGGCTCGTTCGATTACGAAATCCTGGACTATCGCCTCGGCGACACGGTGAAGGTGGACATTCTCGTCAACTCCGAAAAGGTCGACGCCCTGTCGCAGCTCGTCCACCGCGAGTCCGCCCGCCCGCGCGCCCTGAAGTACTGCGAGCGGCTTGCCAAGACGATCCCCCGCCAGCAGTTCAAGATCGCCATCCAGGGCGCGATCGGGGGCCAGATCATCGCGCGCACCACCATCAACCCCTACCGCAAGGACGTGACGGCGAAGTGCTACGGGGGCGACATCACCCGCAAGCGCAAGCTGCTCGAGAAGCAGAAGGAAGGCAAGAAGAAGATGAAGATGGTGGGCTCGGTGGAGATCCCGCAGGCGGCCTTCGTGGCGGTTCTCCGCACCGAGGACGACGAGGACGAAGGGTAGTGTCGCCGCAGCACTCGAGCCAGCCCGGGCTCTACCTCCACATCCCTTTCTGCTCGGCCGTCTGCCCGTACTGCGACTTCGCGGTGATGCACGCCGCCGAGGCGAAGAGGAAGCGCTTCGTCGAGCACCTCCTCGCCGAGGTGGCCCTCGCGGCCGGGGCGTGGCGCGACCCCAGGCCCTTCGACACCGTGTACTTCGGCGGGGGCACGCCCTCGCTCCTTCCGCCCGAAGACCTCGGGCGCGTGCTCGACGCTTGCCGCAGGCACCTCACGCTCGCGAGCCCCGCGCCCTGGGTGTACCTCGAGGCCAACCCCGAGGACGTGACGCCCGACGCCTGCGCCGCGTGGCGTCGTCTCGGGGTACGAACCCTCTCGCTCGGGGTGCAGTCGTTCTCCGACGACGTCCTCCGCTTCCTCGGTCGCCGCCACACCGGCAACCAGGCGCGGGCCGCCGTCGAGGTCGCACACGCTGCGGGCTTCGACACCGTCTCGGTCGACCTCATCTTTGGCCTGCCCGGCGAGACCCCGGAGGCCTGGCGGCGCGAGCTCGCGACGGCCGTGGCCCTGTCACCCGGGCACCTGTCGTGCTACCAGCTCACCATCCACCCGCGCACGCGGTTCGGGGTGGGCGCCGCTCGGGGCGAGCTCACCGAGCTCCCCGATGCCGACCAGGCCGAGCTCTTCGACCTCACGCACCGCTTTCTTGGCGAAGCGGGCTGGCCCGCCTACGAGGTCTCCAACTTCGCGAAGAGCCCCGACCACGAGTCGCGTCACAACCGCAAGTACTGGGACCACACGCCCTACCTCGGGCTCGGCCCGTCGGCACACTCGTTCGCGGTCGGCGACGCGTCCGTCCGGCCCCGTGGAGCGGGCGACACTGGGGCAGCGGTGGGCGCCCGCCGCTGGTGGAACGAGGCGCGCATCCCGCGGTGGGAGCGGCGCGTGGCGGCGGGCGAGCGGCCGGTCGAGGGCGAGGAGCTGCTCGGGCCCCAGGCGCTGGCGACCGAGACGCTGATGCTGGGTCTGCGCACCACGGCCGGGGTCGACCTGGACGATTTCGCGGCGCGCTACGGGCTCGACCTGCTGGCCACGAACGACGCCCTCGTCGCGAGTCTCGTCGCCGATGGCCGCATGGTTCTGCGCAACGGCCCGGAGGGCCGGCGGCTGCTGCCGACATCACTCGGGCTGGCCGTCGCGGACGGCCTGGCCGCCACCTTCGACGTTTCCCTCCCGAGCTGAACCGGTTACGCCTGAGCCTTTTGCAGAACCCGTGATGCGACGAGATTCTTCGCTTCGCTCAGAATGACAACGTGTTCGTTGACAAGGAGTAAGGGCTTGTCACCCTGAGCGCAGCGAAGGGTCTCGTCGAGTTTTGCAAGAGGCTCGCCTGATAGGAAGAGCTGCCGGCCCCAGGCCCGACCCCTCGACTGCCAGTCAAGTCATCAGAGGGACTACGTCTCACCAGCCTGTCCACAATTCCGTCCACATTCGGGTGACCCATCCGGCCCCCTCGGCTCCGGACGGCAGCTCTCCAGCCCGCGTCGTGCCCCCAGCCGCCCTTGGTCGACCCTGCAGATCCCACCAAGGGCGGGGACGAGCCCCGCCCCTACGGTGCGCCGCCGCGGGCGGCGGCGCCACGGCATGCAGCCGTCGTTCGTAGCGGCCGGCCGTGGCCGGCCGTGGTCGGACACGCAGGTGCGGCGGGTGCGAGGCCGGCCGCCCACGGGCGGCCGCTACACGGTCCACGGCATTCGGCGATCGCGCGTGGTCGGGTGGTCGGTTGTCGTAGGGGCGGCCCTTGCGGCCGCCCTTGCCCCGACCCGGCACGCCGCGACCTGTCTCTGTGCAGCGCGCGCTCCGCGCGTGCTTGCCTCAAGTTCGCTACGTCACCGCGTCGTCGACCACGGCCCACCTGCGGGCCACGTCCCTTCGCTCTCCTGGTTTCGGCTCAGGTCCCCAAGAATCGGCAGCAAGAACGTGCCGAGCAGTCGGACGAACTCGTCCGCAGGGACCTCGGGTAAACCAAGTCCCGCGCGCCGTGCGAAGGCCCGTACCTGGGCCGGGCGCGACGGGTTCTCCCAGTACGCGGCGGTCAGCGCGATCGGTGGCTCGCTCGGGACGGGCGTACGGCGCCGTGCAAAGGTCCTCCGGATTGCCTCGGTCAGCGTCGGTCGGTCGAACTCGAAGCGGGTGGCCAGAAAATGGAGGTCGAAGAAGTCCTTGATGCGGCTGTTGCGGTCACCGAGAACCACTGCTGCTTCGAGCTTCTCCGCGACCACCGCCTCGCGCGGATATGCGAGGACGTCGGGTGCCGGAAACTCGAGCAGGGCCGGGTACGCGCACGACTGCGGCGCGGGCCACACCGCATCGCCGAGCCCGAGGTCGATTTGCAGCTTCAGGCGGGCCGTTCCGCAACGCGCCGGGAGCGTCGCTCGCGTGCCGGCGTATTCCTCCTCGGCGCGAATCGCCTCGACGCGTACTGCTGCGGCCTCGAAGATGACAGCGTCGGGCTCGACCGGTGTGGAACAAATCGTCCCGAGGTCGTCACGGATCGCCTCGAAGGAGCCATCGCCCCGGCGAAGCAGATCGAGGTCGCGTGTCGCGCGGTAGGGTTGTTCCGACCACAGGCGCAGGAGCATCGCGCCCTTGAGCACGAAGCGATCCCGGACCCCGGAAGCACCGAGGCGGTAGAGGAGGCGCTCGAAGCAGTAGCTCGTCAGCAGGGTCTGGTAGTCCGAGCCGGTCTGCTTGGCACGAGTCAGCAGGCGCGCCGTGACGGAGGCGGCAAGGTTGACCTTCTTCTCGGTCATGCCGTCGCGTCCAGGTAGGGTTGCATGACGCGCGACACTCGGCAGACGCGGGCGAAGCGAGCCAGCTCGGATGCGCCTCCCCGATGGCGTCTGCCGAAGTCGCGCAGGGCTTCGACCGCCACGTCGATGCCCACCTTGTTACGGTACTTGAAACAGTCCGCGACTGTCTTCGCGGCTGAGTACACACGAACCTCGACGCCCTCCACAAGATGAGCCTCAACACCCTCGGTAAGGGCCGCTCCGGAGAAGCGGGCGACCCGCAGCCGCGGATAGTCGAGGCGCGGCTTCCTGGCCTTTTCGGGCAGCGCGATCCAGACCTCCGCGGGGTTCTGTGTCGTCAGCTCGTGAAAACGCAGGGCGGTGAGCAGACAGAAGACGCCGCCCGGGACCCGTTTGGCGACCTGCGCAAGTGCGTGCCCTGCCGTGAGCTGATGCCTCGTCGCAACGTAGATTCCCCGCGCTTGGCGCTCCACCAGTCCCTTCCGGACGAGGCGATAGAGCCCTCCCCGTGGGATCCCGAGCCGTTCGAGGTCGACCGGCCGGACGACGCCAAGTCGTCGAATGACCCGGAGGATCGCCTGCGTGTTGTCTTGCGGGGCGGCCATGACAAGTTGCATGATACAAAACGTCGGTAGTTGTGCGCAAGTCCCGACGTTCTGAATGCGCCGAAGGAGCCTCTCGTGGCGACGGCGCGCCCGGCCGCCCTTGCCCTGATCGAGCACGCCGCCGCCAGGTCTTTCGTAGGGGCAGTCCTTGCGGCCGCTCTCTCCCGTGTACCCGCTCTGCACCCCGTGGCGCGGCCGCCCCCGGCCGCGCCCGACGATCGCGCCCGGGGGTCGGCATCGGCCTTGCTCGTGTGCTCGGCGTGGCCGTCGTCCGCTTCTGCCGGATCGCCGCCGCGCTGGCGGTCGTGATCGCGCTCCCGGGCGCGTCCCGGGCTGCCGTGAGGGCCTCGGAGCTGCCGCTCCCGGCCTCGCCGCGTGCCGTTTCGACACCCCTCGCGGCCGCCACCCCGGCACCCACCGCGACGCCGCCTCCGCGTGAGCCGTCCGCGCCGCCGGAGGAGGGGACGGACCCCACAGCGCCGGCGCCGACACCCGCGCCGCGCCTCGTGCTCGACCTCGAAGGGGCGGGCACCAAACCGCAGCAGCCGCGGCTGGTCGAGCTGCAGGCCCCCGGTGGCCGGGTGGCGCCGTCGGTCGAGGAGCGGCTGATCGCCGCCGAGCAGGAACGCGCGAGGTGGGGCGGCGACCCGAACGGCGGGCCGGGCGGCGGGGTGCTGATGTTCTCGGTGAGCGAGATCGCGCGCCGCCTCGTCGCCGCTCGCCGCGAGGCGCGTAAGCGGGCCGCCCTGCCCCCCGGCGTGGGGCCCGCGAACCTGCGGAGCCTCGAGGTCGCCGTCATCGACCGCGGCGGCCCGGCGCCCCCCGAGGTGGTGAGCGCCCTCGCGATGGTCAAGGGCTTCGTCATGGACGTGGTCACCGGCGCCTGCACCCCGGCCGGGCGGTGCGTCCTCGAGGGCTTCCCGCCGGCGGCCGACGCGGTGCTGTTGCGCGCGCACGGCGCGGCGCTCGTCCGGGTCGCCGAAGGTGACCGGTCGGTCCAGGCGAGGATGTGCCCGGCGGCCACCCTGGTCCTCCACGGCGCGGACGGCGTCCGCCTGCGGGTGCGGACGGCCGACGGCCTCGCAGTCCCCATCCACCCGGCCGCCAACCCGACCCGCCGCGAGTGGCTCGCCACCCCGGGCGCCGTCCCGCTGGTCCTGCCCGCCGGCCGCTACACCATCGAGGTGGCGCGCCCCGCCGGCCCCGCCGAAACCCACACGGTGGACCTCGCTCCGGAGCAGACCGTGGTCTTCAGGGTCCCTGGCGTGCCCAAGGGCGAGTAGGTCGGCGGGGGCTCACTGGCGAATCGACTCGACGCCCTGCAGCGCAACGTGAGCAGGCCACAGGCCGGCGTCGTTGGCTCCGCCGGCGGCCACGCTCGCTCCCATCCACGCCTCGTCGCCCAGGAAGCCCCCTTCCACGTTGTTGACCATGCCCTCGCCACGTGCATACTGCCCCAACGTGAAAGTGGGAATCCCCAACCCGTGCTCGGCATCCCGGCCCTGCGCGAGATGTGGCGGCCGGCGCGCGAAGGAGGAGTGATGAAGAAGCTGCTGCTCGCCCTGGTGGTGATCGGCATCGTGGTCTACTTCGGCAAGGGCAAGATCGACGAGTACTTCGGCAAGGACCAGCCGGTCGGCATCGCGCGGACGCGCGTCGCCGCGATGCTCAAGTGCATGGCGGAGCAGCCGCCCGACGAGCAGAGGGCGGTTTCGTGGTGGGGCGAGGGCGTCCCGATGCTCGATTTCGAGGGCCTGCGGCGCTACGACACGGCGTTCGGCCGCTTCTGGAAGGCGTCCGGCCTGGCGCAGGGCGGCGGCTGGAAGGTCGAGGGCGCCGTGCTCGGCGCGGACCACGGCGGGGTCCTCGTCACCGTTGGCAACGGTCAGAATCGCATCACGCTCAGGGTGGCGACGCGGGTTCCGATCGAGGTCGCCGGCACGACCTGACCCGGTCGCGCGTCGCCCGGGCGCACCGGAGGGCAACTCGGCCTCGATCTCGAGGGTTACCCTGACCGTTGCGCCCACAAGCCCCGATAGGTGGGCGATGACCTCCTCGGCGATTCGCCCCGCGGTCCCCATCCACCCGGCCGCCAACCCGGCCCGCCGCGAGTGGCTCGCCACCCCGGGCGCCGTCCCGCTGGTCCTGCCGGCCGGCCGCTACACCGTCGACGAGATTCCTCGCTTCGCTCAGAATGACAACGTGTTCGTAGACAAGGAGTAATGGCTTGTCACCCTGAGCGCAGCGAAGGGTCTCGTCGAGTCTTGCAAGAAGCTCCCTTGACATACTCGGGCGGCCCCTGCGGCTGCCCGTCGAAGAGCTCGGTGATCGACGCGGCCGCTCGAGCCGGAAGCCCTCCTTGGGGTCGAACTGCAGCTTCAGTCGGTCTCCCCTTCGCCATCCCGCCGCCCCTCGATCCGCTTCACCTCTCGCTCGAAATCGCTCTCGAACGCAGCATCCTGCCGGACGCGAAAGACCGCGTACTGCTCCTCGGCAAGCCGCTTGGCCACCTCGGCGGACACCCGCCCTGCGTCGCCGAGAACCTCGTACTCGTTGAAGCGCAGGAAGGCGTCGAGCCGCTCGGCCCAGTCGGCCATGCGCATGGGAATCTGCCGCGCGGCCTGGTTCTCGGCGTAGTCAAGGTACATGCCGACGATCCGCTCGAGCTCCTTGATCTCCCGTTCGATCAGGTAGTTCTTGGCCACGCCGATGTCCGACTTGAGGATCTTGCCGTGCGGCGCGTTCTTCCAGGTCGTCAGGCCCATCGCGGGCTTGGTGGCGTCGGCGCGCCCGGCGATGATCTCCGCGGCAGTCTGCCCCGTCACCGCCCAGTGCAGCTTGTTCTGCACGGTCGCGAAGAACGCCGTGGTGATCTCGGCGTGGGGGTCGTAGTCGATGCTGCACTGCTCGTAGATGTCGGTGATCTTCAGGTAGAAGCGGCGCTCGCTGGCGCGGATCTCGCGGATGCGCTCGAGCAGCTCGTCGAAGTAGTCCTTGCCGAACCGCCGGTTGAGCTTCAGCCGCTCGTCGTCGAGCACGAACCCCTTGACGATGAACTCTTTCAACGTCTGCGTGGCCCAGATGCGGAACTGCGTCGCGCGGGCGCTGTTGACTCGGTAACCGACGGCGATGATGGCGTCGAGGTTGTAGTAGTCGATCTGGCGACGCACGTCGCGGGCGCCCTCCCGCTGAACTGTCAAGATTCCTTTGACAGTTCCCTCGCGCCGAAGCTCGCCAGAGTCGAAGATCTGTTGGACGTGGTAGGAGATGGCCTGCTTGGTCGTGCCGAACAGATCAGCCATCCGGTTGAGGGTCAGCCAGAACGTCTCATCCTCGAAGTGAACCTCGATCTTCGGCGCCCCCTCGGGCGTCGAGTAGAGGATGATCTGGCCCTCGCGCGGTCCGGTATCGTCACCCATCACTACCCCCTCAGATCGTCTTGAAGCTGGTGACGCCCTTGGTCTTGAAAGACTGGAGGGCGTTGGTGGTTGCGCCCCCAAGGGCATCGATCCCCTCGAGGATCATCCGCCAGACCGGTGGCTGAGCATCAGGATCCATGGCGCCCTCCTCTGCCATGAATGAGTCGCCAGCCTACCTCAAGCTGGCCTGGCCGGCGCCTGCTCAGTCCCGGCTGACCTTGATCGCGCGGTCGATCTCGGGGTTGCCGCGCAGGAGCTCGCCGAGCCCGAACTGCAGCACGATCCGCGCGAGCCGCGCCACCGGCATCCCCGCGCACCCCGCCGCGGACGCCAGCGCGCCGTGCTCCTCGACCGTCATCCGGATCGACACCAGCGTGGACCTCGGCCTGCGCTCCGCCGTTCCCTTGATTGCGCCCATCGCCCCTCCCGTCGCGGATCTCACTTTCCAGTATGCCAGGGGGCAGCCGAGCGTGCTCGTCGTGCGTTGTCGTTGCAATCCAATCCTGCGGTGCTCGTGGGGCACCCACGCCGTGCGTGCCGCAACCGGCGTACTCTTGTCCCATGCGCACACTCGGGATCGACCTCGCTTCTGCCGCCAAACGCACGGCGCTCTGCGTGCTCGAGTGGCGCCGGGAGGGCGCAACCGTGAGCGACCTCCGTGTCGAGGTCACGGACGACGCGATCCTCCAGGCGCACGATCAGGCCAACGCCACCGGCATCGACTGCCCGTTCGGCTGGCCGGAGCGTTTTCGCAAGATGTTGGCCGACGGCCCCGCTGTGGAGTCGTGGTCCCATGACGTGCGTGACAGCCTCCGCTTCCGGCTCACCGACAAGCTCGTGCGCGACGCGATCGGGCGGTGGCCGCTTTCCGTCTCGTCCGACCTCATCGCGGTGCCGGCCATGCGCTGCCAGTTCCTGCTCCTGCGGCTCGGCGTGACCGACCGTTCCGGTGAAGGCCGCGTCTTCGAGGTGTACCCCGCCGCCTCACTCGCGCGGTGGGGCTTCACCAGCCGCGGCTACAAACGGCGCGGCGGACGGCCGGCTCTGGAAGGACTCGTGAGCGCCTTCCGCGAACGGCTACCGTGGCTCGACCTTGGCCCCTGGCAAGGCCTCCTGTCGGAGAGCGACGACGCCTTCGACGCCCTCGTCGCCGCACTCACCGCTCACGCGGCGAGGCGGGGCCTGACGGTAAAGCCCGCGCCTTACCAGCAACCCATTGCGGCGCGCGAAGGCTGGATTGCGCTGCCTGGAGAGGGGTCGCTCGGGCGACTGCTCGACAGGGGCGCGCCGGGCTCGGCATAGGGCGGACCAGCACGAACGCGCGGCGACGGCCCACGGGCTCTGGCGGTACCAGACCATCCCTTGACCCGCGGTCCAGAGCTGCCCGCCCAGCTCAGTAAGTCTGCACCGGGCTTAGAACAACGAGCGGTGACTGGGACTTCCCCTATTCCTCGCTTTCGCTCCGCCCCTGTCATCGACCTGTGGGACGCATGGCTGGAAATGGGGCAGACCTATACTGACCGCGCATGCCGTCTTGGAGGCGGCGCTCATCGTGCCTAGGGCATCAGCTCACCGCCAGGGTTGCACCTATGGCCTGTAGTAAGTCCGGTTTGCCTGCCTGGCACCCCCACCTGAGGCCATCGCGGCCGGGCACTCTGCAACAGACAGGTCGTGACTAGGTGAACCCTGGATTCTTAATAGAGGCCACCAGAGGAGGGATCGACCCTTGAGCGGGAAGCTGATCGAGTTCATCCGACAAAGGGACTATGTGCTCGTCAAGGAACTAGGGGAGGGAGCTTGGGGCAAGACGGTCCTCCTGCAGGATCTCGATATCGACGAGTATCTGGTCTGCAAGAAATACGCGCCATACGATGAGTCGCAGCGGGAGAAGCTCTATCAGAACTTCGTCCGGGAGATAAAGCTCCTGCACCAGTTGTTCCATCGCAACGTCGTACGCGTCTTCAACTATTACCTGTATCCTCAGCAGTTCTCGGGCTATATCCTAATGGAGTTCGTCCAGGGGAAAGACGTTGACAGCTACCTCAAAGATGCCCCGGAAGAAATCAACGAGGCCTTCGCTCAGACGATCGAGGGCTTCGCCTACCTTGAGTCTGCGAACGTCCTCCACCGGGACATCCGTCCAAGAAACATACTGGTCCGGGACGACGGAACGGTGAAGATCATCGACCTTGGCTTCGGGAAGAAGGTCACTGCGCCTGCGGACTTCAACAAGAGCATCAGCATCAACTGGCCGTACCCCCCGCCGGCGGACTTCAACGAAGGCAGATACGACTTCGCCACTGAGGTCTACTTCGTTGGCAAGCTCTTTGAGAAGATCATTCAGGACTACGGCATCTTCGACTTTCAGCATTGGGGGACACTCCAGGAGATGTGCAAACACCTGCCTGCCGAGAGGGTTGCCTCCTTCGCCAATATCGCTCAGCGACTCCGTGCCCAACGCCTGTCGGAGGTCGACTTCACGCCCACCGAACTCGACTCCTATCGGTCATTCTCGTCCTGTTTGCGCGACCACATTACGAAGATTGAGGCCGGTGCAAAGTACTATTAGGACGTCGACAAGCTCCAGGAACGGCTTCAAGGAATCTACCGCTCCCTCATGCTTGAGGAGTTCGCCCCCGACCCAGCGGCAGTGCTTAGTTGTTTTGTCAGTGGAGCTTACTACTACAAGAAGAAGGGGTTCTCTGTCAGTGAACTCAAGGCGTTCCTCAAGCTTCTGGCGGGCTGCTCCCAAGAGAAGAAGCGCATCGTGCTGGCCAATCTCCACACAAGTCTCGATGCAGTGGCGAGGTACGCCCAAGCGCCTCCCGATGATGAGGACATCCCGTTCTGACCTGTGTACTGCCCCCCTCACGTCAAGCTACCTTGGTTGACTGTTGGGCGCGGGCGTCGGCGGGGCCGAGCCCTGGTGTAGTGCCCCCTGGGTTCTAGGGAAGGGGACGAGTTGAGTCGCCAGTACCAGCCATGGACCTGACGTGCTCGAAGACCGCTTTCGCCAGCAACGGAAACGCCGAGGCCTGGAACTCGCGGTCGGACATGTACCGGGTGACGATGCGGTCGTTCTCGGCCATGCGGTCGATCATCAGGTCCTCGATCCGCTTGCGGATGCCCAGCTCGAACTTGTCGAGCGGGTTGGCGAGGGCCGTCTGGACGATCTGCTCGTCGTTGCAGGCCTTCTCCATGATCTGGTGGAAGAACAGCCTGTCCTCTTCGGCGAAAGCCGTGCCGAAGCGCTCGTTGAGGACCTCGATGATCTCCGACAACGGTGCCCGCTGGTCCGCTGCTCGGCCGGTGCCGACGTCGGTGGGGCTCTTGACCCCCTGCGATTCGCCCTCCGCCACCGGGATCGCTCCCGACGACACGCGCTCCAGTCGGTAGAACTGCAGCTCAACGTCCTCGCCGAGCTCGAGCACCACAGTCTCGCGGTCCTGCGGGAGGTGAGGCAGCAGGAAGCGTCCGAAGCTGTAGAGCATCTCGAGCTCGGGGTCGGCGTAGGGGAGGATCTGGCTCAGGAAGGCGTAGGCCTTGACGTATCCCGACAACCTGTCGCGGAAGTCCTGCCTGGCGCCGTCGTCGTACAGCCCCTTGAATCGGTCGACGGCGGGCTGGAGTGCCCGCTGCATCTGCGCGTGGTCGCTCGGCACCTGTTGCGCGATGGGCTTGTAGAACACCTTCGCAAACGCTTCGACCTCGGACCAGTGGTAGGCCTGCTCCTGATCCAGCGCGTGCTTCAGCTCCTCGAGCCGACCGGGGTCTGAGGGCTCGCGCAGCTCGGTGCGGTCGTAGTACGGCTTGAACGCGCGGTAGATGTTCTCCTCGTCGTTGACGAAGTCGAGCACGAACGGCGCGTCCTTCCCCGGGATCTTGCGGTTGAGCCGGGACAGCGTCTGCACCGCCTGCACGCCGTCGAGCCGCTTGTCGACGTACATCGTGTGCAGCAGCGGCTGGTCGTAGCCGGTCTGGTACTTGTTCGCGACCAGCAGGATGTTGTAGTCGCCGGAGTCGAAACGCTCCGGAAGCTGACTCTCGCTGATCGGTTTGCCGGTGACGGCGTCGGTGTTCATCCCCGGTTCGGTGTAGTCGAGTCCCGAATCGGGATCGCGCACCGTCCCGCTGAACGCCACCAGCGGGCGCACGTCGCTGTACCCGTGGGCGGCGATGTAGCGCTCGAACGCCTGCATGTAGCGCACCGCGTGCAGGCGCGACGACGTCACCACCATCGCCTTCGCGCGCCCGCCGACCCGGTGGATCACGTTCCCGCGGAAGTGCTCGATCATCACCTCGGTCTTCTGCTCGAGGTTGTGCGGGTGCAGGCTCGTGAACTTGGCCAGCGCCCGCGCCGCCTTGCGCACTGGCAGCTCCGGATCGTCGGCCGCGGCCTTGAGCAGCTTGAAGTAGGCCTGGTACGTCGTGTAGTTGGTTAGCACGTCGAGGACAAACCCCTCTTCGATCGCCTGCCGCATCGAGTAGATGTGGAACGACTCCGCCTTGCCGCTCGACCCCGGCCGCCCGAACAGCTCGATCGTCTTTCCCTTCGGGGTCGCGGTGAAGGCGAAGAAAGATAGGTTTGGCTTGCGTCCCCGCGACGCCATCACCTGGTTGAGACCGTCTTCCCAATCCGCGGGCTCCTCGTCACTCTCCGGTGCGGGAACGCCGAGGATCGCCTTCAGCTCCCGAGCGGTCTCGCCGGTTTGGCTGGAATGCGCCTCGTCGACGATCACCGCGTAGCGCCGGGACGCGATCGCCCCCTCCCATGCCTTCGCCTGCCGCTTCTCCTCCTCGCTGGCCGCCTCCTCCGTCTCGGCGCCGGCAACGTACAGCAGGCCGCGCAGCACGAACGGGAACTTCTGCAACGTCGTCACGACGATCTGCGTCCCGTCGACGAGAGCGGTGGCGAGCTGCCTTGAATCTTGGTCGATTGCCTTGACGACACCCTGTGCGTGCTCGATCTGGTAGATCGCGTCCTGAAGTTGACTGTCGAGCACTCGGCGGTCGGTGATGACGATGACGCAGTCGAACACCTTGGCGTCGGCGGCATCGTGGAGGCTGGCGAGACGGTGCGAGAGCCAGGAGATGCTGTTGGTCTTGCCGCTGCCGGCCGAGTGCTGGATCAGGTAGTTGTGCCCCGGCCCTTCGGCGCGTGCCGCCTCGACGATCTTGCGCACGGCGTCGAGCTGGTGGAAGCGCGGGAAAATCAGCGCTTCCCTGCTGACCCACCTCGCGCCGCCAGCGGCGTCGTTGACCTTAACGTCGCGCTTCTCGACGAACATGAAGTGACCGAGGATGTCGAGGAAGCTGTCCCGCTGGAGCGCCTCCTCCCAGAAGTACCCGGTTCGGTATCCGGAGCGGTGCTGCGGGTTGCCGGCGCCACACTGCACCTCGCCGGGGTGGCTGCCGCGGTTGAACGGGAGGAAGTGCGTGTCTGCCTTGCGCAGGCGGGTCGTCATGTGGATCTCGTCGGGGTCGGCGGCGAAATGGACCAGCGTTCGCTTGCCGAAGGCGAACAGCGGCGCCCGCGGGTCGCGGTCGTTCATGTATTGCCGCACCGCCTGCCGCCAGGACTGTCCGGTCCAGGGGTTCTTCAACTCGCAGGTGGCCACCGGCACGCCGTTCAACGCGAAGAGCATGTCGACGGTGTCGGTCTTGCCCGGATGACACAGCGCCTGGCGGGTGACGGTGAGCCGGTTCTTGGCATACAGCGCCAGCACGTCGTCGTTGAGGCCGTGCGCCGGCCGGAAGTAGGCGAGGCGGAACGTCTTGCCATAGAACTTGAAGCCGTGGCGCAGCACGTGCAGGGTGCCCTTGCGATCCAGCTCCTTGACGAGCGTCTCGAGGAGCAGCGGCTCGAGCCCGGCGCCGTGCAGCGCCCGCATCTCCGCCCAGAGCTTGGGCTGGGTCTCCTCGATGAAGGTGGTGACGTGCCCGGGGGACAGCGCCCGGTCCACGTCCCACTCTGCGGCGGGGGCGCTGGTCCAGCCCACCTCGTGGAGGATGGCTTCGACGGTCACCTCAAACGACTTCTCGCTGGTCTCGGTCATGGCGTCGGGCCGAGGACGAAGCGCGCCCGCTCTCTACGCAGCATCTCATGGGGCGCCATGCACTTCACGCCGAGGCCAATGCAGGGCTCCGGGATCTTCACCTTGCGAAGCGACCCGGACGGCACCTCGTTCGTGACGACAGCATGCCCGTGCGCCAGGGCGTGAGCCACGAGGTAGTAGTCCGCCTTCTTGAAGAACGTGTCGATGGCCGCGGGCTCATACCCGTGTGCTTTGACCCAATCGCTCACCTTGGCGAGGGCCGGAAGCAGCGGCTCGTCGGGCGGGAGGAAGAAGCCGTCGCCGAGCTTTGCGGCCCAAACAGAGAGCTCGTCGGATTGCCCCTGGAGCTCGTCGCCGACCTTCTCCACGCTGAAGACCCTGCCCGCCGCGTTTGCCTCGATCACCCAGTCCCAGAACGCAGGGCAGAAGTCGAAGCCGTAGTGCTCGTTCTTGGCGCGGATGAAGATGTTGGCGTCGAGGAGGTAGCCCACTACACGGCCACCCCGAGCTGCTGACTGAGCTCGCGGAAGGTCTCCATCTTCTTGAAGCCCAACAACTGGAAGGCCTCGGTGTAGGAGGTTTGGCCTTCAAGCGTGCTTACTACCAGCGCCCGGGCGAAGCGCTTGCTCATGCGAGCGCCGAGGGTGAGGTAGAAATCGCCGCCGCTTCCCTTCGACAAGGCAAGCAGCCGCTGCAGCTCGAGATCGTACGCCGCGACGAAGGCGGGCCAGCTCATCCACCCGGCATCGTGCATGCGGCGGAGGATCACGAGCGAGCTCACCTTGAACCTTCGGGCGAGACGGTTCACCTCAACCCAGAGGTCGGCACCGGTGCGAAGATCCTCCTGCAGCACCTCAAGCGGCACCAGCAGCTCGGCCGCGACTCGGTTGCACCAGCGCTCCACCTCCTGGTCGGGTCGTATCGCGGGGCTCGCGTCCGAGAGCGCGGACTGCCCCAGCCACAGATGCGCAAGCTCGTGGGCGAGCGTAAACATCTGCGCCGACTTCGTGTCGGCTCCGTTGATGAACACTAGCGGCGCGAGCGTGTCAGCGAGGGCGAACCCGCGGAACTCCTGCGGGTCAAGCGGCCGGTGGTTGTTGTTCAGGACGACGCCGCTGCACATCACCATCACCCCGGCCTCGTCGGCCCGAGCGATGAAGAGCCGCAACGCATCCTCCCAGGTGCGGCTGCGCTCCTGCTCGACGACACCAAGACCGAGTGCCATCCGCATGCGCTCGGCGACGTCTTCGGTCCGCGCAGCGGTCGTGACCGAGCCGACGAACCCCACCTCAGGCTCGCCGAAAAGCCGAGCGAACTCCCGGTACCATTCCTGACGCTGCTGGCAGGCGTAGAGCATCTCGAGCAGGTTCGCGCTGGGTTGCGCGGGCTGCTCGCCGCGCATCGTCCGGAAGTCTGGGATTGGGATGCGCTCGACCGGGGGCTCGGGCAGAAAGAAGTAGCCGAACGGGGTGTGTGTGGCCGAGGCAAAGCCCTCGAGCTGCTTGAAGGTCGGGCAACTCTCGCCACGCTCCCACTCCTCCAGCCTCGGGAAGCGCCGGGCAAGCACACCCAGACCGAGCCCTGAGCGCTCGCGCGCCCAGTGCAGCAGCTCCGGCCTGACCTCTACGCGCATCATGAGGGAAGTGTAGACCCACCCGGCGGCGCAGGGGCTACCGTGCCCCGCACGTCGATCCTGCCGGTCACCGCGGCGGTGATCAGGGCGGAGCGGTATTCGACCAGACGCTCAGCGACCAGAGTGATGCGGCGAGCGACCTCGTCGATTCTTGCCAGTTTCTCCTGGAGGTATGCGGCGATCCAAGCCTGCTCCGGGAGAGGCGCTATCGGTAACAAGAGCTCCCTCACATCAGCTTGCGCGATGTTCTTCGCCAGCCCGGAAGCCCCGCTGATGGCCAGTTGGATCTGGAGTCGCCCGATAGGACTCTGCAACACCATCGCAAGCATGGCAGGTTCGACTTCGCGGCTGTTGCACCAGAGCCTAAACAGCTTGTCAGACAGCAGCAGCCTAGGCCGAGTCGCCGGCGGCACTTGGGCAACAGAACCAATTAACTCCTCGGACCCACTCGCCCGTGACATCAGTAGGTCACCCGCCTTGACCTCGAGCCCCGCAGGAGCCTCGAGATCGGGGGGCAGAGCTTTGTTCTCGTCTTCCAAGAAATACCCGCCGTTGCAGCAGCCAGCTTTCAATACGCCCCACTCGTCAGGTGACGCAACCGCGGTGCCGCACTCTGGAGACCAACCTTGCTCTATCCAGTGCAGCACGTGCCGCAGCCGTTTGACGGCCCAGTGTGCCGGGACTTCTCCCAGCCAATCGATGCCAGAAGGCTTGAGCTTCGGGCGAGGGTCGAGGCCGGCGGCACGGGCGGCGTCGGGCGGCAGACCGCGAGTGACGGTGCGCGAGATGAGCGCCGCCCGCTTCTCGTTCAGCCTCTCGATCAGTTCGCGCTTCTTCGCCACCAGCGTGTCGATCCGCGCCGTCTCGGCAACGAGAAACTCCGTGATGACGTGCTGTTCAGGGATTGGTGGCACGCAGACCGCGAGTCGAGCGGCGTCGGGTTGGTAGATCGTCTTGTGCGTGGAGCCCATCGTGATACGAGCAAACTCCTGGTGCATCGCCCGGAACAGATGAAGGAGGTACTGTGAGGTCAGCTTCCGACCGGGCACCCAGTTCCAGAAGTCCTGCGTCGTTGCCATCGGGACGGGCATGATCCCCGAGAACCCAACCGACGCGGTCCTGGAGAAGCAGACGGTCCCTGCTGGAAGCAACTCTGCAGCCGAGTTGGCGAGTCCTAGCCGGCTGATCTTCTCCTTGGTGTCGCTGAGGAACGCCTGACTCCCATCCCGAAGTTGCCAGACGTCCGCGAGTGTGAACCAGGGGACATCGCAGTCCTCCCAGTACCCCGCCTCGCTCCGGCTGGGCGTATGACCCGTCCTCATGAGGGCGAAACGACGGAGGTTGCCCACCTCCCAGTGTTCGGGCAAGTCGCCGAGCCAGCCGACGCTGCTCGCCTTGTACGCCGGGTAGGCCGGCCAGCCCACCGCGCTACCCCTCATACGCCCGTGCGAGGAGCGGCTTCGCTCGCTCAAGGTCTGCCATGGTGCGGAGGACCACCTCGGTATCGCCAGTCCCCCAATGTCCGATCGACCTCACGTCCCGCGTGAACCCTTCCCTCAGCTCCACGGTCAAGGGGTCGAGGTGGAGGTAGGCCAGCAGCTTCGCCCTGCCGACCTCGATGGTAGCGAAGTTCCGCAGCCGCTTGTAGGCGAAGTACAGCTTGAGTTCCTTGCGCTGCACGTCGTCGCCAAGCGAGAACAGGTAGCCCTCGAGCGAATCGAACACCTCACGCAGCGAAGGGTCGATCCCGGCCAGGGACCGGGCGACCGGCTTGTCGCCGCCGGGCCTGGGTGGCTTCAGGCCGCCGGTGCGGGGCGGCTTCACGACTGCCCGTTCGCCGCCTCGCTGGCTAACTGCGTTGACGAGCTCCAGGAGCAGCAGGTCGGACCCAAACCGGCGGTAACGGATGAGTTCGATGTTGCGGTTGATCTGCTGCACGGCGTGCTCGTCGTACCTGGTGAAGTCGGCGGCGACGCAGATTAGGCGCGGGGCGTACCAGTCGATTGCCCCCGCCTCGCCGTGACCGAGCTGCTTCTGCACCAGCAGGGTGAACTCCGCCTGGTGGTCCATCAGCCAATCGAGGTAGAAAAGCCCTTGGTTGATCACGTTCTCGCCGGTCGACCGCTTGTACTCGAAGATTACGGGGCAGTTGTTCTCATCGAGGCCGAGCGAGTCGATCCGTCCCGCGTGGGTCTTGCCGGTGGAGTACTCGGTGGCGAGGAACCGCACTCCGAGCAACGGCTGCAGGTTGTTCTCGATCATTGTCTGCAGCGGCTTCTCGAGGTCCGACGCCTCGCCGGGCAGCGAGGCGACCTTGCCGCCGTTCACACGGAAGAGCCGGATGTCGCTCACGAGGTGACCTCCTTCAGCAGCGCCATGATCTCGCCCTCGAGCCGCTTAATGTCGGCCTCGATGAACTCGAGCGGGCGGGGGGGCTCGTAGACGTAGAAGTGCCGGTTCAGCGGGATCTCGTAGCCGACCTTGGTCTTGCTGTGGTCGATCCAGGCATCGGGGACATGGGGCAGCACCTCGCGCTCGAAGTACGCCTGGATGCCCTCCTTGAGTGGGACGCTCTCGGTGTCCCGGAGCTCGGGATCGGGCCCGGGGTTGCCGTTCTTGTCACGGCAGACCTCTGCCGTCTCGTCGCGTTCGCCGAGGGCGCTCACCACGGCCTTCTGGTCACCAGCGGTCAGGCGCACGCCCGCTGCACGGTCGACCAGGCGCAGATCCGCCAGGAAGGCTCCACGGTCCTTGTAGAGGCGGTCGCCGTGCGCCTCGCCGAAGGCGGTCAGCAGCGCCCGAATCTGCTGCTGTCGCGCCCTGCCCTCGTCGATCTCGGCGAGACGGGCCGACTCGGCCTTCTTGTTGCTGGTGGCCAGGTTCCTGAAGCCGGGCTCGTCTTCGAGGCGGGCGATGCGTTCTGGAGTCGCCTGGAGGTTCAACCGCAACGGCCGCTCGACCGTGATCTTGGAATACCCGAAGTCCTCGTTGTCGAAGATGCGGCTCACCACGCGCTCGCGCTGAACGGGCCGCTTGGTGATCGGATCCTCTTCGGTGAAGACGCGCGTCTCGCCGTCGCGAAATGCGCCGTGGATCCGGGTGATGTCGCCGATCTGGTCGGGCTCGCCTTCGGTGGCGTCGCCGATCTTGTTGCGCTTGTTGCCGAGGCTCTTGCGCATCTTGACGAAGATGCGGCGTGCGTCGACGAGCTGGATCTTGCCCCTGCGCTCGGCCTCCTTGCGGTTGGTCAGTATCCAGATGTAGGTCGAGATGCCGGTGTTGTAGAAGAGCTGGTCCGGGAGGGCGACGATCGCCTCGAGCCAGTCGTTCTCGATGATCCACCGGCGGATGTTCGACTCGCCGGAGCCGGCGTCGCCGGTGAACAGCGGCGAGCCGTTGAACACGATGCCGATGCGGCTGCCGCCGTCCGAGGGTGAGCGCATCTTGTCGAGCATGTGCTGGAGGAAAAGGAACGCGCCGTCGTTGATGCGCGGGGTGCCCGCGCCGAAGCGGCCGCTGTAGCCGAGGGAGTCGCGCTCCTTTTCGATGAACGCTTGCTGCTGCTTCCACTCCACGCCGAACGGCGGGTTGGCGAGCATGTAGTCGAAGGTGCGTTTCTTGCCGTGTGCGTCGCGGTCGAAGCCGTCTTGAGTAAAGGAGTCGCCGAGGACGATGTTGTCCGGATCCTCGCCCTTGATGAGCATGTCTGACCGGCAGACCGCCCACGACTCGTCGTTCCAGTCCTGACCGTAGAGCTTGGGCTGTGCCTGGGAGTTGAGCGCCCTGATGTACTGCTCGGAGACCGAGAGCATCCCTCCGGTGCCGCACGCCGGGTCGAAGATCGTCTTGACGACGTGGCTCTTGCCGAGGTCCTTCTCCGGCGACAGGAGGAGGTTGACCATCAGCTTGATCACCTCGCGTGGGGTGAAGTGCTCGCCGGCCTCCTCGTTCGCCTGCTCCGCGCCGATCCGGATCAGCTCCTCGAAGACGTAGCCCATCTGAACGTTGTCCACGCGGGAGGGGCTCAGGTCGAGGGCGGCGAACGCCTTGATGACCTCGTAGAGCAAGTTCTTCTCGCTCATGCGCGCGATTTGCTGGTCGAACGCGAACCGCTCCATGATCGTGCGGACGTTCGGCGAGAACGCGGCGATGTACGAGCTGAGGTGCGCCGCGATGTGGTTGGGGTCGTCGAGGAGCTTGGGGATGTCGAGCTTCGAGAGGTTGTAGAAGGCGTGGCCCGTGACCTTCTCGAGCATGCTGCGGACCACACTCTCAGGCCGCGCCTTGACCGTCTCATACTTCGCGAGGGTCTGGGCCTTGGTCGGCGCCAGCACGCAGTCGAATCGCCGCAGCACCGTCAGTGGCAGGATCACCTTGCGGTACTCGTTGCGCTTGTACGGCCCGCGCAGCAAGTTGCAGATGTTCCAGATGAACGACGCAAGCTGGCGATGGGTTTCTGGAGTCACGCGCGCATCTTCTCCGTTAGAGCCGCAGCACGCAAGCATGTAGCTTCAGGGGTGAAACGTGGACGATTCTGGCGATGCACCCCTGACCTGGCCCTGGCATTCAATCCTCTAGTTCACCGCGGCCACTTTGGGCATACCGCGTGCCGGCCCGCCGCCTTCCCATCTGATCGGCTCGATGATGTGGATGTCGGGCATCTTCTCTCACCTTCGTCGAGCGGTTTACCTGGCCCGAACGCCCTGCGATAACAGCGGGCTGCAAGGTCGTTCGAGCTCGGCCGCGCTATCCAGCCACTCATCCTGGGTGACTGTGGGCGCTGTGTTCATCTCGGGCGCCTGAGGCCCCGGATGCAGCACGTCCTCACGAACTGGGTGAGTCGGATGCCTTATGGCAATACGGCCTCCACGGTCGTCGGGTCGGTGGATGTGCCGTCCACCACCGAGGCGAAGAAGATCGCTTTGCCACCCGCAGTGAGGACGCGGGCCTCGGCGAACGCCGCGATCTGACCGCCGGGAAGCGCAGCCGTCACACCTACTCGGCGGTTGGGCTGAATGCCGGTGCGAGTCACGGTGCCGAGGTTCGCTCGGCTGTCGCTGAAGAACGTCCACTGCACGTCGATCGGCGTGGTCGAGACGTTTACGGCTTCCACGTTGGTTCGGAACCCGCTGCCGGTGCTGTACGGATCGTCGGACCGGAGGTTGGGCAGGAAGGCAACCTGGCCGTACGAGACCGCTCGCGACACCTCGAGTCCGGGATACGACTGACCGTCGGTGCGGACCTTCGCGGTGCACGCGTCGGTGACCTTCGAGTAGGTCCGCGCGGTGACCGACGCTGGTCCGGTGGCCTCAACCACGATCACGCCGGACTGGTTCGCCGTGAGGCCGAAGGCCGAGGAGAGCACGTCCTTCCAGGACATCTGCTGCTGCGACTGAACGGTCGTGACGACAGGAGTAGGCACGTCGTTCCCGAAGAAGCTCACCCGGATGCCGATCGCCGAGGTGTTCGGGTTGAGGACGGCGAGGTCGGAGTACCAGAACGACGGGCTCACGCCGGGAGTCCGGGCGATTCCCGAAAGGTAATAGGTCCTGCTGTAGGGCGAGGCCTGCACGGTTGCCGTGACGACGTTCGACTGAAGGCTGCCGCAGGCGTTGCTCACAACCACAAAGTAGGTCTGGGATGCCGACAGCGGGGGCGTGGTGTAGGAGCTCGAGGTCGCCCCCGGGATCAGGGTGCTGTAGGTCGGATCTCCGGCGTACCACTGGTACTGGAGCGGTGCCGTCCCGGTGGCCTCGACCGTGAACGTTGCACTCTGCCCAGTCGCGACGGTTGCGTTCGCCGGCTGGCGCGTGATCGCAGGCGGCGAGCACGCCGCGGCGGCTTGCGTCACCGTGAATGTCTGGCCGGCGATGGTGACGGTCCCAGTCCGCTGCCCCCCCGAGTTCGCCGAGACCTGGTAGGAGACCGTACCGTTGCCGGTCCCAGAGGTTCCGCCTGTGAGCGTGATCCAGCTCGCGTTGCTCGAGGCGCCCCAGGTGCATGACGAGTTCGACGCCGTCACTGCCACGGTTCCGTTGCCGCCAGCGGCAGGAGCGGACGCCGACGTGGGCGAGATCGAGTAGGTGCACGCCGCCGCCGCTTGCGTCACGGTGAAGGTCTGCCCCGCAATCGTGACGGTTCCGGTCCGCTGACCTCCGGAGTTCGCGGCGACCTGGTAAGTAACGGTCCCGCTGCCGGTCCCGGACGTTCCCCCGGTGAGCGTGATCCAACTCGCGTTGCTCGAGGCGTTCCAAGCACAAGAGGTGCCCGACGTCGTGACTTGGACATTGCCTGAGCCCCCGGAGGCCTCGAAGGAGGCGGAGGTGGGTGAGATCGAATAGGTGCACGCCCCAGGCGTCACCGTGACCTTGACACTGGCCGAGCATGATCTCGAACTTGAGTATCCAGTGAGGCCAACCCAGTAAGTGCCAGGAGCTGAGTAGGTGTGAATCGGGTCCCGCAGATCGGAGGTTGAGCCGTCGTCGAAGTACCAGTCGTACGAAGCATATGTGTCGCCAGCGGCCTGGAATGTCACGGTCAACGGGGCCGGGCCGCTCAAAGGGCTTGCCAGGATTGCACACTCACCAGGCACCGTGGCGCCGGCGCCAAAGGTGACGGTCAGATCATCAACTCTCAAGCCAAACCCCTCCTGGTTGGAGGAGTCGCTTTGGAAATCGAACCGCAATCTGTTGCAGTCCCGCAGAGTCAGGTCGCCCCACGCATACCACTGCCGGAGGTTGAAGATGAGTCGGAACCACACGCCTGTGGCATTCCAATTCCCCCAAAACTCATAGCCCCACCCGTATCGTTGTGAGTCCTCGATGTAGAACGCAAAGTAGTCGCCCTCGCCGTAGCTCATCGCGGCGTGGATGTACAAGTCGAGCCATGCTTGGTCCGGCCGCGAGTACTCACACACCGTCGTCCACATGTAGGTCTTCACGGATGGCGGGTGGTTCGCGTCACAGGACAGAAATGCCCCCTGAGATCCGCCTCGAGTCGCATCGACGCTGAAGGCTCCCGAGCGTGCCTCGCAGCCCTTCTGGCCCCATGTGTATAGCCCACCACTCGTGTCGTATCGCTCCCAGGCAGACCAGACATCACCGTCGAAATTCTCATAGATCACGTCGGCAGTGGCCTCCTTTGCCGCGGCCAGCGTGCGCCCGGTTGACGCAGGCAGCTCTGACTGGTCAACGGACGGTATCTTCGCAAGGTACTGAGGCGGCACCATTCCGCCCTGGCTGCCGAACAACTCGGCATCGAGCCTGGATGCGAACGCGAGGACTGTCTGCTCAGGCTCGCCCTGCGCCCTAAGTCTGAGCTCCTCAAACGAGGCAACCGGAGTCACCAAAGCCGTCGCTGTCAGGCTTGCGCTGGCGTCGAGTTGGGGCTGCTGCCAGGACTCGGCTCTAGTCCGGGACAACAAGCGCACAATTCGACGATTCGGAAAGTAAACTGCCGCTTCGGCGTTTGCGAATAGGAGTTCCGCCTCCTCTTGCGTGACATCTGCGATTGCGTATGCCAGGAGCGGCTCGGCGGCAAGCGCCGCGGGGAGCTCAAGCACCGCGGCCAGAAGTGGGTGACCGGACGCCGCCAACCTCTGAGCTTCTTCGGGAGCGAGGGCGGCTGGCCCAAGCATCGGCGTTTGAGGCGGCTCAGCCGCGACTGCTGGCCCGCCCGCCAGGCTGAACAGGATCAACACCAACCCGAGCAGCGCGGCGAAGCCCAACGGGCTGCCCGGTCGAAGGCCGGACTGGTTGGATTCCCCTGGCAGACTGTCACGCGAAACGAACGGGATCGAGTGGTTGGCATGCATTGTCCTTCCCCCTTTGATCTCGGTGCACTGCTCAAACGCAGCGCACATGGGATGACGAGGTCAGTGGCGATTGGATCGGTGGAGGTGCTGCTCTCCACCGGCGAATGGACACTCTTGCACCGGGGCGCCACAGTGGTCACGGGGATTGACATAGAAACACGACAGGCGTATGCCTGGCTCGTGTCCACAGCAATGTCATTCATGGTCCCCTCGCGCCAGGGATGCCCGTGCTTCTTGTCGGTGTTGCGTATTCATGACATTTTTACATATATGCCTGTCGCAAAAACTTGTCAAGGCGGGGGCGCTTCCGTCGGTTTCTCCGGCACAACACAAGGGGCGCACCGTGAACACCAGCACTAGCACCGAACTCGGGCGCAGCGTCAAAGCCTGGCGCGAATACCTCGGCATGAGCCAGTCTGCCCTGGCTGAGCGGTCGGGTATCTCGCGGCAGACGATCAACGAGATCGAGGCCGGCACCCGCTCGCCGAACACCCGCACCCTACTGGCCCTGTCGAATGCCCTGGGCCACACGTCATGGGACGGGCTGGCCACAGCGCCAGACGTGGCGGAGTCGCTGCACAAAGCAAATGCCCGGGCCGGGCTGCCCCCTGACACCCCGCCCGAAGTCAGCGGGGCGCAGCCGTACTTGCCGCGGGGTGGGGTGGAGATCCTGCCGGTCTTCACGGGTGTGCCGGGCGGCATGCGGTGGGTGCCCGACGCTGAGACCTGGATCGGCACGTTGCCGGCTCCATCGTCAATCGTGCGCCACCCCAATCGCACCGTGTGGCTGGTGCAGGCTGACGAATCGATGTCGCCCGAGATTCCGCAGGGTGCATACATGCTCATCGACCTGGGTGTGCGAAACCCATACCCCGGCGAGGCTGTGTTCCTGCAGCATGAGGGTGTGTTCGTGATCCGCGCATGGGCTCGGGGGGCCTCACGTAAGGTCATGCTCAAGCCGGCCAATCGCTCGTATGGCCCCGGCACGCCTGCCGACAGGACCACCAAGGTGGTCGGGGTGGTGCTTGCCGTGGTGATCCCGAACTCCCGCCGCGCCAGGTAGGGCACACGCTCTAGCTCTGGGGCCTGTGGCACGACACCGCTGACGGCGACTACCGACGCCGGCGCATTGGGCGTTGACATTTGGGCTGCCGTGCGTAGATTGATAAGTGCACTTGCTCCCCGTCCGACACGCCGCAAGGCCTCGGGCGGGGTTATTGTTTTTCGGCAGCCTGGTTCTGGCGACCTGGGTCGGGTCGCACGCAATTCCGGTGAGGAGCGGCGCGGGTGCCGTTCGCATCCCGGTGCCTAGTTCACGGTGGCCGCACCACCGTTCGCACCTCGCGGCGCGCCCTCGCGCGCCTCGGCGGGGGTCTCGCCGCCGAACTGGTGGTGGAGGTCGCGGCTGACCTCGACGGCGGCCTTCCCGAGGCGGGCCATGGCGCGGAGGACGGCGTCCGGGATGAAGGGGTTGCAGTCGACGGAGGTGCTGGCCAGGACGCTACCGTCCAGCAACGTGAAGTTCAGGAACTGCTGGTCGTTGTTGGCCTCGTTGAGCGCCGCGAGCAGCTCCGGGGTCAGCTCGAGGCCGCGGAGCAGCGGCGCCATCAGGTAGACGACCGGCTCGTCCGGGTCGACGCGGAGGAACACCGGCGTGCCGTCGTACGAGAGCGAGAACCCGTCGTGCTCGCCGTACTCCAGGTCGGTGAGGCCGGTCGCCTCGGTGACCGCCTCGAGCAGCGCGGACTTCAGCTCGTCCTGGTTCTTCGGGCGGCGCGCGAGGACCTCCAGGTCCGAGCGGTTCGGGTCGCGCGGCGCCCGGTTCAGCCGGAGGGTCGGCAGGAGGATGGCCCGGCCCGTGCTCTCGAAGGCGCGGTAGACGAGCTGGCCGGTGTGGGCGACGCCGTAGACCTCGCGCAGGGTCTCGACCGCGAGGGCGGCGACCGCCGCGAACGGCGCCGGGTGCGGGTACTCGCGGAAGAAGCCGGACGACTCGTCCGGGACGATGCCCTGGCCCGGGGGCGGGTCGGCCTTCGTGGTCGGGCGGCGCCAGCCCAGCCGGCGGAGGAGCCGGAGCTCGCGGCGGCCGAGCTGCTCGCTCTCGGGGAGGGACGCGTTCGGAGCGGCCTCGATCCGCAGCCCGGCGGCGCCGCGGGCGCCGAACTGCACGAGCGTGCCGGACCGCTTGCGGTCGAGGGCGAGGAAGTGGTCGTCCTCGAGGACGGCGAGGGCCTGCGCGAGGGCGCGCTCGAACGCCCGCCACGAGCGGGAGGCCGGGCGGTGCGGGGTGGTCGGGTCGGGCTTCGGGGCCGCGGCCCTGACGGCGGTCCGTCCGGGCCGGCGGCCGTCGGTACGGGCCGGCGATTGGAGGGCGGCGGTGCGTCGCATCGCGGGCTCCTTTCGTCTCACGCCTTCATCCCATCGGGCTGGAACCACTTGCGGAACCGCTCGACGACCGCGAGGAGCGGCGCGTCGAGGCGCTGGATGGCCGCGGAGGCGATCGGCTCGGGTACGTCCCAGTGAGCCTCGGCGACCGAGCCGGCGATGCACGCGAGGGTGTCGGCGTCGCCGCCGAGGGAGACGGCGAGGCGCACGGTCTCCTCGAAGTCGTCGGCCTCGAGGAAGCAGGTCAGCGCCTCGGGGACCGTGCCGGGGCACGTCTCGTCCATCCGGTAGCCGGGGCGGATTGCGTCGGTGGTGCGGGTGAGGTCGTAGCCGAAGCGGCCGGTGATCTCGGTGCGGATGTCGTCCTTGTCGGCGCCGGTCCGGGCGAGGAAGACGGCGAGCGCGATCGCCTGCGCGCCGAGGATGCCCTGGGGGTGGTCGTGGGTCGGGAGCGCCGAGCGCTCGGCCTCGCGGAGGACGCTGGGGACGGTGTCGCACGCCCAGCCGACCGGCGCGACGCGCATCGCCGAGCCGTTGCCGAGCGAGCCGTACGGGCCGGCGCCGTCGGTTAAGAGCCAGTGGTGGAAGCGGCTGCCCCAGCTCATGTGCGGGTAGCGGCGCCCCCAGCGGCGGAACGCCTCGGCGTAGTCGCCGCCGTCGAGGAGCGCCTCGGCGACCGCGACGGTGAGGACGGTGTCGTCGGTGAACTCCGAGCGCTTCGAGAAGAGCGGGAACTCGGTGGTCTTGATGCGGTCGAACTCGTACGGTGATCCGATGATGTCGCCTGCGATGGCTCCGAGCATCGTGACTCCTTTCTCGTGACCCCCGGGAGTGCTGCCAGGGTCATGCTCGCACGCGATGCGGCACAGGACGTGCCGGATCTCCGGGCGGTCGCAGCCGTCATTGCGAGGAGGCCGAAGGCCGACGAAGCATTCCCGAGGCGCCTGAACGCGCTCCAGGCGCGGCGGGGTTGCTTCGGCCCTGCGGGCCTCGCAATGACGGAGTGTTTCGCGGGGGGGCGAAGGCGAACGAGGAGGTCGCGACGCGCTCCAGGCGCGGCGGGGTTGCCTCGGCCCTGCGGGCCCTCGCAATGACGGAGTGTTTCGCGGGCGGGGGTTACGTGGGGTAGCGGGAGGCGGCGTGGCGGAGCTGGCGGGCGACCTCGTCGCGCAGCGCGGGCGGGGCGAGGACCTCGCAGGTGCCGCCCCAGCCGAGGATCCACGGGACGAGCTCGATCGTCGAGGCGACGGCGAGGCGCATCTCGACGCCGCCGTCGGGCAGGTCCTCGAGGCGCTGGCTCGCGTGCCAGCGCGCCTCCCGCACCGAGCGCGCAGCCTCCGGCGCGAAGCGGAGCTTGACCTCGACGGCGTCGGCGTCGGAGAGCCAGACGTCCCAGCTCCGCTCGAGCCGGGCGAGCCGCTCCGCGGTCGGCACCGGCTCGAACGGCGTGGCGGTGAGCTCGGCCTTGACGACGCGCTCGAGCTTGAAGACGCGCAGCTCGCCGGGCGGGTCGGCGTGGCCGACGGCGTAGAGCGAGAACCCGTGCACCGAGGGCTCGAGGAGGTGGGTGCGGAAGCGGCACGTGCGCGACGTCTTGCGGCCGAACGCGAGGTAGGTGACGACGATCTCGCGGTGCAGCGCCCAGCCGTACGCGAACGCGCGGAACACCTCGCCGAACGGGCCCGCCTCGCCGCTGCCGACGCGCGACGCGAGGTCCTGCATGACGGCGCCGAGGTCCGCCGGGACGACCGCGGCGAGCTTGCCGACGCTGGAGCCGACGGCGGGGTTCGACTCGTCGCTGTGGCGGCAGAGCAGGCGGGCGGCGAGGTACACCGCGGCCGCCTCCTCGAGCATGAACCGCACCGGCGGCATCTCGAGCCGGGCGTCCGGGGCGAGGCGCCAGCGCTTCTTGTCGAGGATGAGCGGCAGCCGGCCCGACCCGGACAGCTCGTTGAGGTAGTTGCGGACGGTGCGCGGCGCGATGCCGAGGCGGCCCGCGAGCTCGGTCGAGCTGTGCGACCGCTGCGGCCCGGTCGCGAAGATCATCTGCAGCTCCATGAGCCGCCCGGCCTTGGTCAGCGAGTCGGCGAAGGGCACGGTGACCTCCTGGATGGGCTTCGGAGGGTCGTGTGCTACCCGCCGGTCTGGTAGCTCTCGATGAGGTCGCGGATGCGGCGGGCGTCGGACTTGTAGTGGCCGTGGCTCAAGATCGGGTTGGAGCCGCCGCTCGAGTCGATGCGGATGGCGGACCAGATCAGGCCGGTCTCGATGTTGACCGACGCGACCTTGGCGATCGGGATGCTCTCCTCGTTCGAGCCGATCAGGCGCGGCTTGACGCGGCAGACCCGCTCGCGAGTGATCTCGATGCGGACGGGGAAGATGAGGTTGCCGCGGGTCAGCCGGCTGGCCTTGAACACCTGCTTGTCCTCGGGCATGGGCGCCACCTCCGCGTGCTGCGCCATCCAGTGTCTCACCGTTCGTGCGCGGGCACACGCCGCGCCGGGGAGAGCAGCCCTCCGACCGGGCCGGCACGCTCGGAGCGCGATCAGGTGCGTCGGGGTTGCTTCGTCGCCGCTGCGCGGCTCCTTCCAAGTAACATCTCGCCGAACGTTGCCCCGGGAGCTGGAATCTGCTGTGGAGCGCGCCCTCCGGGCGTGCTCCTGGGCGACCATGCAGGCGCCATGAGAGCACGCGCGGAGCGCGCGCTCCACAGAAACCCTCCGCAGTCGACAAGTCCTGTTACTTCAACGAAGAAGCGGCCCGGCCGGGCCGTGGTGTTCTCCCAGTGACGGAATGCCCGGCCGAGTCTGGTCAGGGCTCGGGGCTGCAACCTGTCCCCTCCGGTCTCGTATAACCCACGTGTCCAGTTCAGTTTCCGACAGAATTTGACAGTTCTTGACACTCGCGCGGGTCGGGGCCGACCCGCGCCCCGGGAGGGCTCCGGCAATGAAGAGGACATCGTGGCTGGTCGTGGCGTGTGCAGCGCTTCTCGTCGCAGCGGGCGCGGCGGCCGAGGACGTCGCGGGGCTGCCGCTGCACGTCCAGAAGCTCGACCCGACGGCGGTCCGGGTGTGGATCGGCGACCACATCTCGTCGACCGCGACGGTGGCGATCGCGACGGGCAAGGGCATCGTCGTCGTCGACACCCTGGGCAACCCGAGGATCGACGCGCAGCTCCGCAAGGTCATCGCCCGCGAGCTGGGCCGGAGCGACTTCGCGATGCTGATCATCACCCACGAGCACGGCGACCACACCGGGGGCAACGCGGTGTACGCCGACTGCCCGATCGTCGGGCACGAGCTGGTCGCGGCCGGGATGGCCGCCCAGGGCGGCGACCGCGAGGAGGTGCTGGCGTGGCATGACCGGCGGGTCGGGGAGATCAAGGCCGAGCTCGCCAAAGAGCCGGCGGGCTCGCCCAAGGCGGCGCGGATGAAGGAGGAGCTGGCCCTGGACCGAGTGGGCCGCGAGGCCCTGACGTCCGACGCGAAGAAGGTGCCGCCGACGAAGACGTTCGCTGACCGGCTGACGCTCGACATGGGCGACACCACCTTCGAGCTCACCTACATCGGCGGCATGCACAGCGCGAGCGACATTGCCGTCCTCGTGCCCGAGCACGGCCTGCTGCTGACCGGCGACACCATGGCCGACCGCTGGCTCACCGACACCCCCGGGTGCCTGGCGTCGTTCATGGCCCGCGGCGGGGTCCAGCACGACTTCCCGCTCTGGCTCGACAACTGGGGCCGGTTGCTGGCCAGGAAGGACCAGATCAAGCGCCTCGTCCCCGGCCACTGGAACGGCGAGCTGTCGATCCAGGGCGCGGAGGCCAGGGTGAGCTACGTCAGGACTCTGTGGGACGGCATCAGCGAGGCCGTTGCGGCCGGCAAGAGCATGGACGAGGTCATGGTGGCGTACCGCCTGGAGACGAGGTTCCCGGAGCTGGCGAAAAGCCCCGGGTTCAGCGAGCGGAACAACTTCATGACGGTGTCGGAGCTGTGGAGCGTCATCACGAAGCAGGAGTCGGCCGCGGGCAAGCTGTACGAGCTGATCGCCCAGGGCGCCGGCGAGGAGGCGATCCGGCAGGTGGTGGCCGAGCGCGGCGCGAAGCAGCCGAAGTACTACTTCCTCGAGGTGGAGCTCAACGCCCAGGCGTACCGCTTCCTGCAGGAGGAGAAGGTCAAGGAGGCCACCGCGCTGTTCAGGGTCAACGTCGAGCTGTTCCCCGCGTCGTGGAACGTCTACGACAGCCTCGGCGAGGCGCTCCTGAAGGCGGGGGACGTCCCCGGCGCGGTCGGGATGTACGAGAAGTCGGTGGAGCTCAACCCGAACAACCAGAACGGCAAGGACGCCCTCGCGCGGATCCGCACCGCCCCGCACGCGACGACGTAGCGTGCCGAAGTGCAGTGCCGGCGACGGGCGGGGACACGCCCCGCCCTACGCCGTTCTGCCGGCTTCGGGTCTTTGGTGGGGCGGTCCTTGCGGCCGCCCGTTGTCGCGCGTGCAAGCTTGGCGACGGGTGGGGGCAAGCCCCGCCCCTACGAGCCGCTGCCGAGGGCGGGTACGCTACTGTCGTCAGCATGGAACGGCGACGGGTGAGCATCGTCGGCGGTGGGGCGGCCGGGTTCTTCGCGGCGATCGCCTGCGCTGAGGCGCGGCCGGGGACCGAGGTCACGATCCTCGAATCGGGACCGGGGTTCCTGGCCAAGGTCCGGATTTCGGGCGGCGGCCGCTGCAACGTCACCCACGCCTGCTTCGACGCGCGCGAGCTGGCGAGCCGGTACCCGCGCGGCGGGCGGGCGCTGCTCGGCCCGTTCCGGGTCTTCCAGCCGCGCGACACGGTGGCGTGGTTCGCCGCGCGCGGCGTCGAGCTGAAGACCGAGGCGGACGGCCGGATGTTCCCGGTCAGCGACACCTCGGCGACGGTCATCGACTGCCTGGTGGGGGCGGCGCGTGCGGCCGGGGTCAAGCTCCGCACCGACTGCGGCGTGACGCGGATCGCGCGGCGGCCCGAAGGCGGCTTCGAGCTGACGCTGGCCCGCGACGAGGCCCACCCGAGCGACCGCGTGCTCCTCGCCACCGGCGGCTGCCGCACCGCGGCCGCGGGCGCCCTGGCCGTGTCGCTCGGCCACTCACTCGAGGCGCCGGTGCCGTCGCTCTTCACGTTTCACGTCGGGACGCCGTGGGTCCGCGAGCTGGCCGGCGTCTCGGTGGCGTCCGCCGAGGTGGCGGTCCCGTCCCAGGGCCTGAGGGAGCGCGGCGCCGTGCTGCTCACGCACTGGGGCCTGAGCGGGCCGGCGATCCTGCGGCTGTCGGCCTGGGGGGCGCGGGCGCTGCACGCGCTCGACTACCGGTTCTCCCTCCGCGTCAACTGGCTGCCCGAACTCGACGCGGAGGCGCTCGCCGCCCTCCTGGGCTCGCGCCGCCAGGAGCAGCCGGCGCGGCTGATCGTCAACTCGCCGATCGCGCCGCTGACCGCCCGCCTGTGGGAGCGGCTCGTGCTCGCCGCTGGGATCGGCCGCGACACGCGCTGGGCCGATCTTTCCCGGCCGGACCGTGCCCGGCTCGTCGAACAGCTCGCGCGGACGGAACTGCCGGTGAGCGGGAAGAGCATGAACAAGGACGAGTTCGTCACCTGCGGCGGCGTGGCCCTGCGCGAGGTGAGCTTCAAGACGATGGAGAGCCGGGTCTGCCCCGGGCTGTACCTGGCCGGCGAGGTCCTCGACATCGACGGCATCACCGGCGGCTTCAACTTCCAGGCGGCCTGGACCACCGGTTGGATCGCCGGCCGCGCGATGGCCGGCGAGGAGCCTTGACGCATGCCGCGCGTAGAGAGACCGGGGTCCCGGGTCAGGGCGAGGAGTAGACGTGGTCCCCCGCCGCCTGCTGTCGCATGAGGTCCCGGGCGAACACGCTGTCCGGCGAGCCGAGGTACTGGCCGGCGAAGTCCCAGTCGGCGGTGCTCGGAAGGGCGTCGAGCCCGGCGGCGTAGCTTTCGGCGTTGGTGATGGACGTGTCCGGAAGCTGGCCGCCGAGCTTCCCGAACGGCGCCAGGGCGAGGACCTTCGCGGGGCGCTCGGCGCTCAGCAGGACGACGGCGGCGAAGGCGAGCCGCGTGCGCAGGCTCGCGCCCGCCTGCCAGAGGGCGACGAGCGAGCGGGCGACGACCAGGCGGAACACGACCAGCGCGGGCATCGCGACGCGCATCGCCCAGTCGTTGTGCCGGCCCATGTAGACGAGGGTGGCCGCGACGACGACGGCGCAGGCGAGGACGAAGAGGCGCCACTCGTCCGCCGCCGGGATGCCGTGGCGCCGATGGAGCCAGGCGACCGCGAGGGCGAGAAGGCCGACCGAGGCGACCAGGAAGCCCAGGTAGCGGAGCCAGTCGAGCGGGCCGGCGAAGACCGTCGGGAGCAGGCCGAGGTACTGCTGGGGGGTGTGGGCGAGGTAGTACAGGCAGGCGGGCAGCCCGAGCACGGCGCCGCCGACGATCGACGGCCAGCCGAGGCCGCTCCGTGGCCGGCGCAGCAGCGCCGCGAGGGCGAACGGCATCAGGCCGACCGTCACGAACGGCGACCACAGCAGCGTCGCGGCGAGGACGAGACCGAGGTGGCGGGCGGAGCGGCCCTCCTCGAGGGCGCGGAGCACACAAGCCGTCCCGAGCCACGCCGCGATGGCGTGCTGCGGGACCCAGAGCAGGGCCGACGGCTCCGACTGGAAGAGCAGCCGGACGGGCAGGCCGCCGAACGAGAACACCTGCTCGGTGAAGCGGTCGGCGATCCACCACTGACCGTCCCCGCCGCCGGCGAGCAGGCCGACCTTCCGGAAGAACGGGACGAGGCCGGGGAGCCACGCGAACGAGTCGACGAACATGAACGAGACGAGCACCGCCGTCCCCCGGGGTCTCCCCAGGCGGGCGATCCAGGCGAACGCGAGGCCGACGCCACCGAGCGCCCAGGCGAACGAGACCGGGGCGGTCGATCCGAGCCCGAGCACCTTGCCCGCCAGGCTCGCCGGGAGGTAGTAGGCGACGTAGTAGCAGAGGATCGAGCCGCCGGGCCCGGCGGCCGGGTAGCGCACCGGCCACGGCTCGGTGACGAGGTCGTGGAAGACCAGGTTGTGCTTGAGGTAGTCCTCGGTCTGCAGGTTCAGCTCGCCGATGCCCGCGACGACGGTCCAGACCAGCGCAAACGCCGCGACGAAGGCCAGGGTCGGCCGGGGGGTGGGCGGGGCATCCTCCCGCGAGCGGCGCCAGACGTCCGCAACGCATGCGGCCAGCGCCAGCGCGGCGGGCAGCGCCAGCCACGGCCGCAGCCAGCCGAGGACGAAGATGACGCTCGGCAGCAACAGGTAGCCGACCGTCGCCACGAACAGGGCATCCGAGCGCCGTCCGTCGGTGGTCATCGGTGCTCGGATCGTAGCAGGCGGCGAGTCGCGCCACCCACCCAGCCTCCGCGCGATCTCGGCGCGCCTGGAGCGCCAACCTGCGCGTCTGGGCCAACCTGAGGCGCCTCGGGGTCCTTCGTCGTCGCTGCGCTCCTCCTCAGGATGACGGAGTGTTGCGCAGGAGCGAACGCCCCTTGCCCGTGATGGCGGGCGAGGGGCGGGGAGGGGACGACCTACTCGACGGTGAAGTGCTGCAGGCCGACCGGCGTGAGCCCCTGGACCAGCTCGATGTACTGGCCGCTGACGCCGGTGATCTTGGTCGAGACCAGGGCCCCGGCGCGCGACACCTCGTAGACGCCGGTGCCGTTGGTGGTCAGGAGGTTGCCGTTCGGCAGCTCGTAGACGCCGCGGTTGCCGCCCACGCCGGCCGGGTTGTAGCGGCCGACGAAGGCCCCTGCCGAGGTGTACTCGACGATCCCCACCTCGGTGCCCGAGAAGTTGGCCACCAGCACGTTGCCGTTGGAGGCCTCGGCGATCTGCTGCGGGAAGTTGTTGATCGCCGCGAAGACCCCGAGGTACGCGCCGGTGGCGCGGTCGTAGCGCAGGATCTGGTCGGTGTTGATCGAGGTGACCAGCACGTCGGAGGCGCGGAAATACACGTCGAACGGGCCGCTCAGCCCGCCTGAGCCGATGGCGATGAAGTTGGCGACGTAGGCGCCGGCGGCGTCGAACTCGGCCACCGAGTTGCCGTTGGCGCCGCTCTGGACGCAGACGACGAGGTTGCCGGTGGGCCGGTACGCGGCGCCGGTGATGTTGTCCATGATCGCGTTGTTGACGCCGCCCGCCGGTGCGAAGGTGGACATGAAGGCGCCGGCGGCCGAGTAACGCTGGACCACGTCGCTGATCTGGTCGGCGACCAGGACGCTCGCGTTGTCCGCGTGGGCGAGCGCGTTCTTCGCCGTCTGCATGTGCGGGTTGTCGGCCGGGATGAAGCTCGCGTTGACCAGGTCGCCGGTCGTTGGGTCGAACGCCATGACCCGGTCGGCCGTCGAGTCGGGGACGAGGAGCAGGGTCACCGGAGCCTCGCCCCGCTGAGGCGTCGGTCCGCCGTCCGGCGGCGGCACGGCTGGGGGCGCGGTCATGTAGAGGCCGGCGGCCTCGAGCGCCTCCCGGTCGGGAGGGCCGTCGGCAGCCGTGACGACGAGGACCGCTGCCAGGACCGCGACCGTCGCACCTGCGACACGCCAGTTGCCGAGTCTGTTGACCATGACGACCTCCTTGGCGAGACGACCTGCGGGCGACGATACGCGGCGGAGACGCCATCGTCAACCGGACGCCGGGACCCCTCGACGTTGACTTTCTCGCGGCCAGGAACGCGCAGGCCTGTGCGGTGCTACCATCGGTTGCAGCACCCGCGCGCGGCCGAGATCTCGGAGACTGACGGCCGCGTGTTGCCGTGCACGGACGCTCCACGGGAGGTCTCGCGCCGTGAATGCCACCCCCAGGCCAGTGTGGATCGTGATGGCGGTGTTCGCTCTCGCCGGGGTCGTGTTCGCCGCCGTGTCGGCTCACGACTTCATCGCTCACCTCGACCGGCAGGTCCACGCCATCACGTGCTCGTACGTGCCCGGCATCGGCGCCGCCGACGCCTCGGGCGCATCCGGCTGCCACGTGACGATGATGAGCCCGTACTCGTCGGTGGGGCGGACGTGGACGTGGGGCGGGATCCCGATCGCGCTGCCGGCGCTGTCGGTATTCGTCTTCCTGCTCCTGCGCATCATTGCCATCATGGTCGCGGGCCGGACCGGCGAGGCGCCGGCGGTGAGCTTCCTGCTCGCGGCCTCGCTGCTTCCCGTCCTGGTGTCGATCGGCTACTTCGTCCTGTCGGTCACGGTTCTCGGCACCGTCTGCAAGCTGTGCGTCGGGATCTACGTCGCCTCGCTCGGCGTGTTCCTCTGCGCGCTGGTGGCTTACCTCGGGGCGCGCAAGGGTGCGCCTGCAGGAGCCGCCCTGCCGTGGGGCCATTACCTGGCGTCGTTCGCGGAAGGGGTCGCGCTCGTCGTGGTGCCGGTCGTGCTGTACCTGGCGCTCAAGCCGGCGTACCCGGCCGAGGCCCGCTGCGGGGAGCTGCTCCACCCGGAGGACAAGTACGGCGTGCGGCTCAAGGTGTCGGACCCGCCGGGAGGGGTCCCGGCGATCGAGGTGCTCGACCCGCTGTGCCCGGCCTGCCGGGCGATGGACCAGCGCCTCACCGCCAGCGGCCTCGCCGACCGGCTCGCCGTCGAGATGGTCCTGTTCCCCCTCGACAAGGCGTGCAACTGGATGGTCCAGGAGTCGCTCCATCCCGGCGCCTGCGCCGTCAGCGAGGCGGTGCTGTGCGGCGGCGCACAGGCGAACGACGTGCTGGCCTGGGTGTTCGCCAACCAGGACGAGCTGCGCGAGCTGGGCCGCAGCGAGCCCGGCAAGGTCGCCGGCCGCCTGACCGCGCAGTTCCCGGCGCTCGCCGGGTGCGTCGGCCGGCCGGAGGTGCGCTCGCGGCTCAACCGGTCGCTGCGCTGGACGGTGGCCAACTCGCTGCCGGTCCTGACCCCGCAGCTCTTCGTCCGCGGCGAGAAGGTGTGCGACGAGGACACCGACCTCGGGCTCGAGTACGTGCTGACGCGCAAGCTTGCCGGCGCGCCGGCGGGGAGGTGAGCCGTGAACGGGAAGAACACGTCCCTGGCGCTGTCCGTCGCGGGCCTCGTGATCCTGTCGCTGGTCGTCGGGCTGTGGGTGCGCGCGGCCGCCGTCCGCCTCGCCGAGCTGCAGGGCCCGGCGGCGGCCGGGGTCGCGGTGGCCAGCGCGTCGGACCAGGGCTACTGCACCGGCCCGCTCAAGCAGATCCTCCGCCGGGTGCTGACTTCCTGCGGCCTGGTCGCGGGGGGCACGTCCCGCGGCTGCCAGCCGCTCGAGGCGCGCAAGGTGGCGGCGATGTCCGGCGACGACTTCAACGCGCTGTTCTCGCCACTCGCCGAGCGCGCGGCGATCATCCAGTTCGATCAGGACTCGGGGAGGCTCGACCCGGAGGCCGTGGCGCTGCTCGAGCGGACGTTCGCCGACCAGCGCGGCGCGTCGTACTTCCTCGTCGTGGCGCGCGCCTCGCCCGAGGGTGCGGCGGACTACAACCGCGACCTGTCGCGGCAGCGCGCGGACGCCGTGCTCCAGCACCTCCGGGGCCGGTTCGCCGACCCCGACCTCGACCAGGAGGTCGGGCTGCTCTGGCTCGGGGAGGAGTTCGCCCAGCTCGACCGGGAGTTCTGCCAGTGGAGCCGCTCGCGTCCGGACCAGGTGTGCTCGACGACGCAGCTCAATCGCTCGGCGTTCATCGCCTGGATCGACTGCCGGCTGTGAGGTTTCCCGCTGTCGTCGTGCTGGCCGGTGCCGCCCTGGCGTGCTGCGGGTGCGGCAAGTCGGAGCCCCCGGTCACGGTATCCCGCTTCGACGCCGTCAAGGCCGCGGCGCCGGCGACGGACGGGGCTCGCTGGTGCGACGCCTTCTTCGCCGGCGGCGGCCCGCGTCTCGACCTGCCGGCGCTGTCGCCGGCGCGCCCCGGCGACGCCGTGCCCTCGCTGCCTGCGGGCCGACCGGTGTGGGTCAACGTGTGGGCGACCTGGTGCGTGCCGTGCCGGCGTGAGATGCCGCTGCTGCTGCGGTGGCGGGATCGGATGCGCAAGGACGGCATCGAGGTGGAGATGGTCTTCCTCTCCGTCGACGCCAAGGAAGCGGACCTGACGGCGTTCCTGCAGGCCAACCCGGAGGTCGCACCACCACCGTCGGCGCGGCTCCTGACGCCCGACGGACTCGACCCCTGGCTGGTCCGGTTCATCTCGCCCGTGCCTGCCGGAATCCCCGTCCAGGTCCTGGCCGGCGCGGACGGCGCCGTCCGGTGCGTGAAGTCCGGCTCGTTGCGGGACGGCGACTACCCGCTGGTCGCCTCGCTGTTGCGCTGAGGGCCGCTTCGGGTAGACTTGTCACACGACTGTCATTCGGGTAGTCACTCGCCGCCCGCGTCTGGTGCAGCAAATGAACGATCAGGTCCGCGTGGACTCCTCTGCCGGCCATCCGACACGGCGTGTCGCGACCGAGCCGCCGCCGGCCGAACCCTCGAGGGTGGGCCGCCTCGGTCTCCCGTGCGGTGACGACGACGCCGCGCTGTGCCGCGAGCGGACCTCGTCGAGCCTGGCCCGCCTGCGCCTGCTGCTGCCGGTCCTCGCGGTCGTCCACCTCGGGACTGCCGTGGTCTTCACGGCCGCCCGGGTGCCCGAGGCCGCCGCCGACCCGGCCATGCTCGAGGCCTGGCACGACGGCTTGCGCTGGGCCAGCGGGACGATGAGCGTCGTGGCCGGACTGCTGACGATGCTGGTCTGGATCGGTGCGCCGCGGCGCGGCGAGCCCCGGTCGTGGGCGCGCTCGTTGCCCCTGGCCAGCGCCTTCGCCTACGTCCTGTTCGCCGCCTGGGTGACGGGCATCGACCAGCAGGTCTCGTCGGGGCTCACGGCGTTCATGGTGGCGGTGTTCGCCGTGGCGCTGTTCGCGAGGCTGCCGGTGGCGGCCTCGTCGGCGGTGTACGGGACGGCGTGGCTCGCGCTCTGGGTCGCCCTGGTCTGCTTCCAGCCGTCGCCGGCGGTCCGACTGTCGAACATCGTCAACGGCACGACGCTGGCGGCGCTCGGTTGGGGCCTGTCGCTGGTGCTCGACCGCGGCTTCGTGCGCGACTTCGTCAACCGCCGCACGATCGAGGCGCAGCGGCACGATCTGCAGCTCGCCAACGAGCGGCTCGGCGACTCGCTGGCCGCGCTGCAGCGGGCCAACGGCGAGCTCGTGCAGGAAGTGCGGGTGCGGACCATCGCCGAGCGCGAGCTGGCCCGGCTCGCCACCAACGATCCGCTCACCGACGTGGCGAACCGGCGGCGGTTCCTCGAGATCGCCGAGCTGGAGCGCCAGCGCGCCCAGACCGTGGGCGGCCGGGCGGCGGTGGCGATGCTCGACGTGGACCACTTCAAGGCGATCAACGACCGCCACGGTCACGCGGTCGGGGACGAGGTCCTGCGCGCGGTGGCGGCGCGGTGCTCGGCCGCCATGCGAACCGGTGACGCGGTCGGGCGGTTGGGCGGCGACGAGTTCGCGCTCCTGCTGGTCGGGGCGACGTTGGCCGATGCAGTCGGAGTCGCCGAGCGGATCTCCACGGCCGTCCGGGAGTGGGAGCTGACCACCCGCGAGGGGCCGGTCAACCCGAGCGTCTCGATCGGTGTCGCCGAGGTGCCGGCCGCGGGGTCCGACGGCATCCGCGTCGCCCTGGACTGCGCCGACCATGCGCTGTACGAGGCCAAGAGGAGCGGTCGCGGCCGCGTCGCCGTCCGCACGGTCCCACCGCCGCGGTCGCTCAACTGAGGAGAGGTGTCCGGGCCCGGGATCCGGGGCCCGGGATGGGACGGTGTGGCGGGTGTGGCCGAGCCCGGAACGGCTGGACCTGCGCGCTACACTCGATCCGGCGGACGACGAGCGACTCGGCGTGGAGCTGACGGCTGACGGTGGCGCTGGACGGCGGGGAGGGGTGCGAGGATGACCGAGCGGACGATCTTCGACCTGTACCGGCACGATGTCCGGTCGGCTCGCCCCGATCACTACGTCATGGTCGCGCCGGGCGTCACGCGGGCGTTGTCGACCGACGAGTTCTTCGCCACCACGAGCGCGCTTGCCGACGGGCTGGCGGGGCTCGGCGTGCGACGCGGCGACCGGGTGTTGCTGCTCTCGGACAACCGGCCCGAGTGGCACATGACCGACCTCGCCGTGCTCTCGCTCCGCGCCGCGGACGTCCCGGTGTACGGCACGTTGACGCCGGAGCAGATCGCCTATCAGGCTCGCGACTCCGGTGCGATCGCCGCCGTCGTCGACTCGCCGGCGCAGATGGACAAGCTCCTCGCGATCCGTGACGCCTGCCCCGAGCTGCGGCACCTCGTGCAGCTCGACGGCCGCGCAGAGCACGGGGTGAGCCCGTTCGCGGAGGTGGTGGCGTCGGGGCGGCGTGGGGGGGCGGGCGACCGGTTCTGGGAGCGGGCGGCGAGGGCGCGAGAGGACGATCTCGCGACGGTCATCTACACCTCGGGCACCACCGGCGAGCCCAAGGGGGTCATGCTCACCCATCGCAACCTGGTGGCGAACGTCCTCGCCGCGGCGCCCCGCGTCCCGGTCGGCGAGGCCGACCTCGCTCTCGAGTTCCTGCCGCTCTGCCACGTGCTCGAGAGGATGCTCGGCTACGTGTACATGTGGCGCGCCACCCGCAAGGCGTACTGCTCCGTCTACCACGTCGGCGAGCTGATCGCGTCGATCCGCCCGACCGTCTTCGCCGGCGTGCCCCGCTTCTACGAGAAGGTGCAGGAGAAGGTGGTGGCGGCGACCTCGGCGTCGCCGGCGAAGGCGGCCGCCTTGCGCTGGGCGCTCGGGGTCGGTCGGGACGTGGCGCTCCGGCGGATCGGCGGTCGCCGCGTCGACGCCGTGCTGGCGGCGCAGCACCGGCTCGCCGATCGTGCGGTGCTCGCCAAGGTGCGGGCGGCGCTCGGCGGTCGGGTCAAGTACTGCATCTCCGGCGGCGCCGCCCTGCCGTTGCACGTGGCGGAGTTCTTCCACGCCGTCGGCGTGCCGATCATGGAGGGTTACGGCCTCACGGAGACGTCGCCGGTGATCGCCGTCAACGGGCCGGCGCCCGGCTACCTGCGCCTCGGCACTGTCGGCAGGCCGCTCGACAACCTCGAGCTGCGGTTCGCGTCCGACGGCGAGCTGCTGGTCCGCGGGCCGAGCGTGACGCCGGGGTACTGGCAGCGGCCCGAGCAGACCGCCGAAGCGATCGACGAGGAGGGCTTCTTCTACACCGGCGACATCGCCGACCTCGACGACGGCTCGTTCCTGCTGATCACCGACCGCAAGAAGGACCTCCTGGTCACGGCCGGCGGCAAGAACATCGCCCCGCAGCCGATCGAGGCCGAGCTCAAGCGCTCGCCGCTGGTCGACAACGGGGTGGTCGTCGGCGACGGGCGGCCGTTCGTGGTGGCGCTGCTGTCGCCGAATGTCGACGAGCTCGCCCGCTGGGCGTCGCACAACGGCATCGCGGGCGCCACCGTCGCCGAGCTCACCGCGCAGCCCGAGGTCGTGAACGCCTATGCCGACGTCGTCGAGTCGGTCAACGCGGGGCTCGCCAGGTACGAGCAGATCAAGCGCTTCCGTGTACTTCCGGAGATGCTCTCGCTCGAGGGCGGGCACCTGACGCCGACGCTCAAGGTCAAGCGGAGGGTGGTCGAGAAGCAGTTCGCGACCTTGATCGAGGAGATGTACCGGGAGAGGGCCGGCGAGTGAGAGGCGGTGAGGGGCGAGGGAACGGCAGGGAACGAGGCGCTACGGTGACGTCATGAAGGCGGGGCGCGCGGACGGCAAGCCGGTGGGGAGCCTGCTGGAGGAGCTCGGCCGGCGGCAACTGCTGGTCGTCACCGGCAAGGGTGGCGTCGGCAAGAGCGTGGTCGCGGCCACCCTCGGCCGACTGCTGGCCCAACGTGGCCGGCGGGTCCTCCTGCTCGAGGTGGACCCGCGCGAGAGCCTGCACCAGCTTCTCGGCGTCGACCCGTCGGGAGGCGAGGTCGTCGAGGCGGGGGGGGGTCTCTCCCTGCAGAACCTGCCGCCGAGGCGCGTCCTCGACGACGTGGTCCGCGAGCACCTGCGCCTCGCGCCGCTGGTCCGGCGGGTGCTGAACAGCCCCGTGTACCACCACTTCGTCGACGGCGCTCCCGGCCTGAAGGAGCTGGCGGTCCTCGGCCACGTCCAGCGCCTGGTGCAGGGCTGGGGAGGGCGACGGCGCGGCCACACCGACCTCGTGGTCCTCGACGCTCCGGCCACCGGCCACTCGGTGTCGCTCCTCGCGGCGCCTCGCGTGACGGCCGGCGTCATCCCCCACGGGCCGTTCGGGCACATGGCGACCGAGCTCGCCGAGCTCGTCGCGGATCCCGTCCGGTGCGGTGTCGTCGCCGTCACGCTCGCCGAGGAGATGCCGGTGCAGGAGACCCTCGAGCTGCTCGATCTGCTCCGTGGGCGCCTGTCGCGTGACCCGCAGTTGGTCGTGGTGAACGGCCTCTACCCCCGGCTGGCGCCACGCCGGCAGGGCGCGAGCCGGCGAAACGGCGTCGAGCTCGCGGTCCGCCGCCGCAGGGTCAACGACGCCGAGCTGGCGCGTCTTCGCGAACACTGGCGGGGCCCCCTGGCAGAGCTGCCGATGCTCCCGCTGGACCGCGGCCGTGAGCTGGTGTCGGCGCTCGCGCCGCTCCTCGAGGAAGCCCTCGCCGACAGGGTGGAAGGTCGTCCATGAGGCGGTCGCTCCTCGTCGTCGTCGGCTCGGGTGGCGTCGGCAAGACGACCCTTGCCGCGGCGATCGGTCTTGCCTCGGCGCGCCGGGGCCACGACACGCTCGTGATGACGTTCGATCCCTCGCTCCGGCTGAAGGACTCGCTGGGCGTCGGCGACGAGGCGCGGGCGCAGGAGGTCGAGGTGGCGGCGGGCACCCGCGGCCGCCTGTGCGCGAGCCTGCTCGACGCCCGGCAGACGTTCGACCGGCTGGTCCAGCGCTACGCCCCCGATCCCGCCGCGCGGGACCGCATCCTCGCCAACCGGTTCTACGATCACCTGTCCGGCAGCCTGGCCGGCGTCCTCGAGTACATGGCGGTGGAGAGGCTGTTCGAGGTGGCTCGCGAGGGCCGCTACGACCGCGTCGTGCTCGACACCCCGCCGACCCGGCAGGCCCTCGACTTCCTCGAGGCCCCGCAGCGGATCGTCGACTTCCTCGACTCGGGCGCCCGGCGCATCGCCCTCAAGCCGTGGTTCGACGAGCACGGCCGACTGCGCGGCGCCTCGCGGCTCGGCCTGATCGGCCGGAACATCGAGGCCTTCCTCGACCGCATCGTCGGCCTCGAGCTCCTCCGCGACATGGCGGAGTTCTTCCAGGCGTTCGGGCCGCTCTACGAGGGGTTTCGCACCCGCGCCGCCGAGGTCCAGTCGCTGCTGCGCGCCCCCGGCACCGGGTTCATCCTGGTCGCCGGACCGGGCGAGGAGCACGTTCCGGACACCATGTTCTTCGCGCGCAAGCTCGGCGAGGCGGGACTCCGACTCGGACCGGTCGTGGTCAACCGTGTCCACCCGAAGGAGCTCGGATCGGTGGACGGAGAGGACGAGGCGGCGCGGCTCCTGCGCTGGCTGGCCGAGCGCGATCGACGCGGGCTGGCCGCGTTGCGCTCGCTGCTGGCCGGCCGGCATCGCCTGGTCGAGGTGCCGCTGCTCCCCGAGGAACCTGCCGACTTCGCTTCGCTCGGCGACCTCGCCGGGCTGCTCGACGTGCTGCTCGACGGCTCATAGCCAACCGGACGGGGACGGCTGCCGCGACGACTCGAGGAATTGCGTCCCACCGGACCGGCAGGCTATCCTCGTGGTGCATCGACACGACAGCGGGGCGCCGAAGGCGTCGCGGCAGCACGAGGGAGGGAGCCATGGCGGCGGAGATCTTCAACGACAAGTGGGCGAAAGCGTGGGGCAAGAAGATCAACGAGAACGGCGCCTACAAGAAGGCCGCAGCCAACTGGGAGGGCGCCATGGTGCTGGTGATGTCCGCGGACAAGGACTTCGGCATCGCCGAGGAGCGGGCGGTCATCGCCGATCTCTGGCACGGCGACTGCCGCGGCGCCCACGCCGCCGACGAGGAGGACCTGGCCGGCGCCCCGTACGTGATCCGCGCCAACCCGGCCACCTGGAAGGAAGTGCTCGCCGGCCGGGTCGACCCGATCTTCGGCCTGCTGCGGGGCAAGCTCAAGCTCTCCAAGGGCAGCGTCTTCTCGCTGGTTCCCTACGCTGTCGCCGCGAAGGAGCTCGTGACGTCTGCCAGGAACGTCGACACGACGTTCCCCAAGGGCTGGGACTAGCCCGTCAGGCGACTAGGCCTTGCTGAGGCGCACGAGGTCGTCGAGCTCCTGGTGGAAGTACGTGACGATCATCCCCGGGTTGGGCACGAGCCCGGCATCCACGGCGAGTCCCAGGCGGACGTGGCCGTTGTACGACAGGATGCTGACTCCCAGGCCGAGCCGTCCCGACTGCGGGACCCAGAACATCAGCTCGCGGATCGGTGCGCCAGCCAGGTAGAGCAGCTTCTGCGGACCGGGGACGTTGGTCATGACGGCGGTGGCCTTGCGGGCGAAGATTCCGACGCCGATCGACTCGATCTCCGGGCTGGCCATGCCCATGGCGTTGAGCACGCCGAAGGCGACCATGGCCTGCGGGGAGGCCTTGATGGCGTCCATCTCGGCCTTGAGCGCGGCGAGTCGCTCCGGAGCGGTCGCGAGGCCAACAGGCAGGGCGAGGAAGACCAGCCCGAACCGGTTGCCGAACTCGATCTCGTCGCTCGGCGGCCGCAGGTTGACCGGAACGACCGCCCGCACGGCAAGGCCGGGCTCGACGTTGCCGCGCTGCAGCATGTAGGCGCGCAAGGCGCCGGAGACGGCGGTGAGCAAGAGGTCATTGATCGTCGCACCCAGTCGTTTGGCGGTCCCCTTGACCTCGGCGAGCGGGATAGGGTCGGACCACACCGCCCGCTTCGTGACGCCCAGCTTGCCCTTGAACACCGAGCCGGGATCGCTGGACAGCGCGATGAGCTTGCCCAGCTCACCGATGGCGGAGGCGCCGTTGCGGGCGAGGTTCAGTGCCCTTGCCGGCGAGAGCACGGCCTCCATCCCCTCGTCGGCGGGGGAGCGTCGCCGATGCACGGCGGGGTTCCCAGGCAGGCTGCGTCCTCGCCCGGGGTCAGGGGTTCCGTCAGCACTCTCGTCGAAGAGTCTGAACATCACCTTGACGAGGGCGATGCCGTCGGCGATGCAGTGGTGAATGCGGGCGACCATCGCCGAGCCCTGGGCGTAGTTCTCGATCAGGTGGAACTGCCAGAGTGGTTTCGAGTAGTCCAGCGGGGTGCTCATCAGCTCGGAGACCATCTCCTGGAGCGTGCCCTGGTCGGCCGGATGAGGCAGGGCAAGTCGCCTCAAGTGCGCGCGAAGCGCGAAGTGCTGGTCCTCCTCCCAACGCGGTTTGACGAACGGGAAGCGGGACTCCACGACGCGTTGGCGGAAGCGGTCGAAAGGCAGGAACCTGTCCTCGATCTCGGACTTCAGGCGCTGGTAGTCGATCCTCTGGTCCGAGATGATCAGGCCCGTGATCGTCATCAGGTTGGTCGGTTCCTCCATGCGCAGCCAGGCGCTGTCGACGTTGGACAGCACCTCCGTTGCACCGCGCTCGTTGGCCATGGCCAGCCTCCCCGCCGTCGCCCGGAACGGGGAACCGACACCACCACGATGAGACGTCATCGCGGCGCCAGACCGTCCGAGCTTCCGACCTGTTGCTGTCCTCGATTCTAGCAAGAAGGGCTGGTGGAACCAACGCGAGGGGCTCCCGGTGTCTCGACCGTCCGGTGATGCCGCATCGCGGCATACCCCTTGACAAGAATGCCGCAGTGCGGTATATTGATGCCGAGGCGCCAGAATCGGCTACGTGGCGGCCGCGAGAGGAGACGCGAGATGGTCCGATTGATCAAGCGCTACGGGAGTCGCAAGCTCTACGACACCGAGGAGAGCCGCTACGTGCTGCTCGAGGACATCGCGGCATGGATCCGGCAAGGTCAGGAGATCCGCGTCATCGACAACAAGAGCGCCGAGGATGTCACCGCGCAGACGCTGACCCAGATCATCTCGGAGGAGGGCCGTCGCGGCACGGCGTTCCTGCCGAACGACATGCTCCACGAGATCATCCGCATGGGCCAGGACGCGGTGAACACGGGTGTCGAGCGGCTGCAGCAGGGCGTCGGCCGCTTCGTCCAGGCCTCCATCGATCGCCTGGCGCCGGTGCGGCAGGCGCGGCAGGAGATGGACACGTTGAAGCGGCGGCTCGGGGAGCTCGAGATGTCGCTGGTCAGGCTCGAGGCCGAGGAGAAGGCGCCGGCTCCCGCTGCGGCGCCGCGCCCACGCGCTGCCGCGCCGGCCAGGAAGGCTTCGGCAGCGACCAGGGGCCGGGCCAAGACGGGCAAGCCGCGGACCGCCAAGAAGTGATCCGGAAAGGAGGGACGTCATGAGGAAGAAGTTCAGCAGGAACGAGCTGATCGACAGGACGGAGGCGGCCGGACGGGTGGCGCTGCAGGCCGGGCGCGAGGTCTGGCTGGCATCGCTCGGCACCGCGCTGGTGGTCGGCGAGGAGAGCCGGAAGATGTTCGACCAACTCGTCAGGGAAGGGCGCCGCATGCAGAAGCGGCAGACGGCCCGGGCGACGGGCCGGGTCGAAGAGCTCGGCAACCAGGTTCGGGCGGTCGGCGACCAGGTCCAGGCCGGCGTCCACGACGCCATGGCGGCCACGCTGCACCGCTTCGACATTCCGACCCACGACGACATCCAGGCGCTGCTCTCCCGAGTCGAGCAGCTCTCAGTCAAGGTCCGCACGCTCAACGCCCGCTGACGCGCGACGAGCGGAGCGAGACGAAAACGCACAACGACGCCCCCAGGAGGACGACGATGAAGAAGAACCGTGACATGCAGAAGGAACTCAGGGAATCGGCCCACAAGGTCTGGCTGGCCGGTCTCGGCGCGCTTGCCGTCGCCGGGGAAGAGGGCAAGACGCTGTTCCGCACCCTGGTCGAGCGCGGCGAGGAGTTCGAGGAGAAGAACAAGTCCAAGGTCGACAAGATGAAGGGCAAGGTCGCCGACGCCAAGACCAACGCCGGCATCCTGATCGCCCAGCTCGGCTCGGCTTTCGACGAGCAGGTGACGGGCGCGCTGCACCGCCTCGGCGTCCCGACCCGCAACGAGATCTCGCACCTCACGAAGCGGGTCGAGGACCTCACCAAGAGCATCGAGAAGATGAAGCCGAAGGCAGCCCCGGCCGCCAAGGCCAAGAAGCCCGCCCCGAAGGCCTCACCGGCCGAGTAGCGTCGGGTCCCGCTTCGAGCCCCCGCTGTGCAGGGCGATCAGTTGCATCGCCCCGACACAGCCACGATCTGATCGGAGGGCGCCGACCGCCAGGCCGGCGCCCTCCTTGTGTCACCCCTCCCGCTCCGTCCTTGTATCTTTCCTTTGCCTTTGTTCTTGCTTCACCCCTGGAGGGGTGGGCGGGCGTGCACCCCTGGAGGGATGGGCGGGCGTGCACCCCTGCTTCTACGATCCCTTCCGCAGCGCCAAGATCACCGCGAGGACGAACAGCGGCGCCCACGCCCACACCGGCAGGTGAAACGCGGCGAGGATGGCCCCGGCGACCAGGCAGAACCCAGCGAAAAGCGTGCCGCGGATCCCGGCGAACGGGTTCTCCGGTGGCCGCCGCGTGCTGCGCTCGAGGACTCGCAGCCCCTCGGTGACCAGCAGCGGCGCCTTGATGAGGGCGTCGACGATCTCCGGCGCGCCTCGCAGGCCTTCCTTGACGAGTCGCAGCGGGTTGAACTGGTTGAAGAAGATCTTCTGCACGTGGCGCTGCGAGACGGCGGCGACGTCGAAGTCGGGGACGAGCAGATGTCCCACGCCTTCGAACGTGAGCAGCGCCTTGACCATGAGGACCATCTCGACCGGGAAGTACATGCGGAACTGGGCGGCGCGGCCGACCGACTCAAGGATGAGCTGGGCGAGCGAGAAGCCGCGGAAGCTGGCCTGGCGGCGCCAGCGGCGAACGATCTCCTCGACCTCCCGTTGGAAGCCGTGCGGGTCGGCGCCCGAGCCCGGCTGAGCGATCATCGTCAGGTAGCGGGCGGCGTTCTCGGTGTCGCCCATGACCAGGCAGTAGTAGTAGTAGAGCAGCGTCCGGCGCAACTCTTCGTCCAGCCGTCCGACCATGCCCAGGTCGATGAACCCCAGTCTCGGTCCGGGTAGGACCATGAGGTTCGCGGGGTGCAGGTCGGCGTGGAAGAAGCCGTCGTGGAAGAGCATGCGAATGATCGCGGCCGCGCCCAGGTCGATCAGGTTGTTGCGTTCCTCCTCGGAGAGCGCCAGGGCGCGCGGGTCCGAGGGCTTGACGCCGTCGAGGAACTCCATGCACAGCACGTTGAGGCTGCTGTACTCGCGGTAGATTTTCGGGAAGTGGACGTCGGGCAGGTCCCGGAAGTTGGCCGCGAACGTCTCGGCGTTGTCGGCTTCGCGGCGGAGGTCGACCTCGCTCAGCGTGTAGTCGGTGAACTCGCGGATCACCTGCTTGGGCTGGATGCGCGCGATGACGAGCTGCAGCATCCAGCCGAGCATGTTGAGGAGCCGGGAATCGCGTTGCAGCGTCTCGCGAATCCCCGGCTTGACCACCTTGAGGATGACGTCCTCGCCCACGATCGTGGTGGCGCGGTGGGTCTGGGCGATCGACGCCGAGCCGAGGGGCATCGGGTCGACCCAGGAGAACATCTCCTCGGCCGGCCGGCCGACGTCTACGACCACGATCTTCATGAAGCGTTCGAAGGGCACCACGGGGAGCCGATCGAGCAGGTTCTTGAGCTCGTCGGTGACCTCGGCGGGCAGGAGGTCCGAGCGCAGCGCGAGGATCTGGCCCAGCTTGATGTAGGTCGGCCCGAGCATCTCCAGCCGCCGCCTGAGCTGGACCGGGAACGGCAGATTCACCAGCGTCCGCTTGACGAACAGCCGGAGGACCGCGGCGAGGAGCCGCTGAAGGAGGAACCTCGCCCCTCGACGTCCCAGCACGCGCTGATGCCGCACCCTTGCGACGTAGGCGCCGAGGAGCAGGCCCCAGAAGTGACGCTGGGTCGTGAAGTAGCGGCGGACGAGCCCCGGCGGCGCGATCTCGGGCATCACCTCGAAGCTCCCGCCGTTGGCCCCGTCGACCGTGGTCGCCGAGCCGTGTCCGTTCGCTGTCGCCTCGCTCACGGCCTCATCCTACGCCATGCCACTCGCCTTCACGCCAGCGGACTCGGGGAAAGCTAGCGCGGGTGGGGGCGCGTCAGGGCGCGGAGGCGAATTTACTTCGCCGGAGCGCCTGGGGGGCTCGGGGGGGCAATGCCGCGGAGGTTGGGTGGGGGGCGGCCGGCCCCCCCGCTGTCATCGATTCCGTCCGTACTTCTCGTGCGAGGAGACCCAGTCCAGGGATGAGATCGCCGAGCCGAGCGAGATCTCGCCGGCGAGCGCCACGCCGGCGATGATTTCGGCGAGCTTCCTGACCTTTCCCTTGCCGACGCAGCCCAGGATCTCCAGGCACTCGCGCTGGGTGGGGAGGCCGGTGCCGCCGCCGTAGGTGGCGACGATCAGCGACGGGATCGTCAGCGAGATGTAGAGGTCGCGCTCGGGGGTCAGCTCGGCGTAGAGGATGCCCGCCGACGACTCCGAGACGTTCGCGACGTCCTGGCCGGTGGCGATGAACATCGCCGTGATGCCGTTGGGCGAGTGGGCGCCGTTGTTGTTGGCACCCGACAGCGTCGTCCCGATCGAGCTCACGCCCCAGTGATACGTGAGGCTCTCGGGCTCGACGCGCATGTGCTCGACGAGCACGTTGCGCGGGACCACCACCTCGGCAGTCACGCGCTTGCCGCGGGTCCGCATGACGTTGACCTGGGACGCCTTCTTGTCGGTGGCGAGGTTGGACTCGAGGTAGAACTTGCGCACGGTCGTGACCTGCTCGAGGATCCACGAGCACGCCGCGAACGTCGCGCGCCCGACCATGTTCTGGCCGGCCGCATCGCCGGTGGAGAAGTTGAAGCGCAGGAATGTGAACTTGTTGGACAGATAGGTGTCGATGTAGAGGAGCTTGGCGACCGTCGAGGTCGCCTCGGCCGCCTCGCGGATCGCATCCATGTGATCGTCGACCCAGTTCGAGAAGTCGCGCGCCTCCCGTGCGCTGTCGAAGATGAACACCGGGGCCCGCTGCATGCAGTCGCCGACCACGGTGCAGGTGACCCCACCGGACAGGTTCAACACCTTCATGCCGCGGTTGTACGACGCCACCAGCGTTCCCTCGGTGGTCGCCATGGGGATGACGAAGTCGCCCTTCGCGTGCTCGCCGTTGATCCGAACCGGGCCGGCGAACCCGATCGGGACCTGGGCGACGCCGGTGAAGTTCTCGATGTTGCCGGCGGTGACTGCGGGGTCGAAGGAGTAGTGGGCGAGGTGCGAGATCCGCGCGCCGGAGAACTGCTCGACGAACTTCTGCCTGGCCGCTACGGCCTCGGGCGTGTAGTTGTTCTCCTTGTCGTGGGGCACGGTGACGCGGATGTGCTTGACCTCGGCAATCGTGTCCTTGACGGTGAACGACAGCTCGCCGAACGGCTTGGACTCGAACGCGATGGTGATTTCGTGGGTGCCCTTGGCGAGCTTCCCGTTGTCCGCCCGGACGTGCACGGTCTTGCGCAGCGGGAAGGCGACGGCGGCTTGCGGCGTGACGTCGCGCGCCTTGACGACCTGTCCCTCGCCGAGCTCGAGGCTGACGCCGTCGAGCGAGACCTCCTCGCCGTTGATGCGGAGTCCGCGAAGGCGCAGCAGGGTCGCGTCCGAGAGGCGGTTCTTGAGGGCGAAGCGAACCCCGCCCTGGACATTCTCCAGGCTACCGAAGGTATAGAGCTGCTTGAGGATGAGCAATGGGATCTTCATCTTCTTCTCCCCCCGAACGTGACCTGCTGGATGCCCGGACAGAATAGCACCCGGAACGACTCCGTCGGAACGAGCGGGGCGGGCCGAAGGCTGGGAATGCCGGGTGTCGCGGCGGCCTTTGCATGAGCCGATGAGGGCCGGCCGGAGCACCGACGGGGAGCGCTGGGAGTTCGACGGGGTGCTGGTGCGTTTCGGGCCGGCCCGGCGCTGGACCGGCGTGAAGATGCCGTTCCACGTCCCGGCGGTCTGGGGCACCCGCTCGCGGGTCGCGGTGCGCGGCTCGTTCGGGGACGTTCCGCTGCGCGGCTGGGTCGTGCCGACCGGGGACGGGGCGTTCTTCCTGCTCGTCGGCCGTGAGCTGCGCCTGGCGGCCGGCGCCGAGGCCGACAGCGTCGTCCGGATCGTCCTGGAACGCGCCGACCGCCCGGACGTCATGCCGCCTGCGAACCAGAGCCGTCCATCTTGAGCAAAGGACGGCCCGCCCGGGCCGTACTGTGCTCGCGATGACGCAGCGTGATCAGGAGGCCGAAGGCCGACGACGCGGTCCCGTCGCTCGCGTCGCGCTCGATGCTATCGTGTGCGGAGGATAGGCAGGTACGGGACCGATGGTGTCGAGCGTGGTCACTTTGTGGGGGCTGGTCGTGGTCACGGGCCTGGTTCACCTGGCGACCGCGGGGCTGGCCCTGTCCTTCACGAGGCTGCGGGGCCACCGGTCCGCCTGGTGGGTCACTGCCGTAGGGTTCGCCGTCCTCGGGTTGGCCCGCATCGCGACGGCGCCGTCGCTGAGCGGATCGGCGGTGCCGGTCCGCACCGCGGACGTGCTGCTGGCCGGGCTGCACCTGGCCATCGGGACACTCCTGCTGATCGGCGTGTTGATCGCCGGACGTTCCGGCCGGGAGGCGGTGTCGCGCCTCGACGAGATCCGCGTCCTCAACGACGAGCTGACCCGTGGCGAGAAGCGCTACAAGTTCCTCGTCGACCGTCTCCCCGAGGCGTTCCTCGTGCTCGAGAGCGACCGGATCGTGTTCGCCAGCCGGGCCTGCCGGTCGGTCCTCGGTCTCGCCCCGGACGAGGCGATCGGACGCGACCTCGAGGATTCTATTCATCCGCGGTGGCGCGAGCAGTACCGCCGGCGGCATGACGTCAACCCGTCGACCGGCAGCCTCGGGATCCAGCGGCTCGAGCTCGAGATCGTCCGCGCCGACGGTCCCCTCCGCTGGGCCGAGCTGCGCTTCCAGCTCACGACCTGGGGCGAACGTCCGGCGGAGATCGTCCTGGCCAGCGACCTCACCGATCGGCGGCGGGCCGAGCAGCGACTGCAGCAGCTCAACCAGGTCCTGACCCGCCTGGGAAACGACACCAGGGAGAACATCGAGAGGCTGACCGCGGCGTGCGGCGAGCTGCTCGGCGCCTCCTGTGCCCTGTACAACCGGCTCGAGGGAGGCAAGCTCCGCACCGAGGGCGCCTGGCAGGCGCCGGCGGACATGCCGCTGGTCGCCGCGCCCGAGGGGCACCTCTGCTTCGACGTGATCCGCCGCGGCGAGGCCGACACGCCCTTGGTGGTTCGCAACCTGCCGGAGTCGACCTACGGCCGGACCGATCCCATCGTCGCCCGCTACGGACTGCGGACTTACGCCGGCCATCCGGTGTCCTTCGCCGGGCGGACGGTCGGGAGCCTGTGCGTCGTGTACGAGGAGAACCGGGACTTCGACGAGTCGGATGCCCGCATCCTCCAGGTGGTCGCACGCGCCGTCGGCACCGAGGAGGACCGCCGGGCGGCCGAGGAGCTGCAGCGGGCGATCTACGAGATCTCCGAGGCCGCGCACCTCGCCGACAACCTGCAGGAGCTGTTCGTTTCCATTCACGCCGTCGTCGGCCGGCTCATGGAGGCCCGCAACCTGTACATCGCGCTCCACGACCTGGTGACCGACCTGGTCTCGTTCCCGTACTGGTCGGACGAGCAGGACGGCCCACCGAAGCCCCGCAAGCCGGGCCGGGGCCTCACCGAGTACGTGCTGCGGACCTCGCGGCCAACGCTCGTCTCGCCGCAGCGCTTCGAGGAGCTCGCCACCGAGGGCGAGGTCGAGTCGATCGGCGCCCCGTCCATCGACTGGCTCGGCGTCCCGCTCGTGGTGGGCGAGGCGACCATCGGCGTGCTCGTCGTGCAGACCTACACCGAAGGCACGCGGTACGGCCAGCGCGACCAGGACATCCTGACCTTCGTCTCCCGGCAGATCGCCGTCGCGATCGAGCGCAAGCGCCTCGAGGACCGGCTACGGCTGTCGCAGCGCATCGAGGCGCTCGGCCAACTCGCCGGTGGGGTGGCGCACGACTTCAACAACCTGCTGATGGCCATCCTCGGGTCGACGGAGCTGCTCCAGAAGCGCCACAGCCAGGACGGCGAGGCCGGGGCGGAGCTGGATACGATCCACCGCTCGGTGCGGCGGGCGTCGGAGCTGACGCGCGGACTGCTCGCGTTCGCCCGGCGCCAGGTGCTGGAGGCCGTGCCGCTCGACCTCGACCAGGTGATCCCGCAGTTCCTGCCGATCCTCCGCCGGGTCATCCCCGAGAACATCTCCATCGACTTCCGGCCGAACGGCCGGCTCGGTACGGTCAGGGCCGATCGCAATCAGATCGACCAGATCCTGATGAACCTGTGCGTCAACAGCCGGGACGCGATGTCCGGCGGCGGCCGGATCGCGATCCAGACCCGGAATGTCACGCTGGGGGACGACTACGTCACCACCCATCCGTGGTCGCGTCCGGGCGACTACGTCCTGCTCTCGGTGCGGGACAACGGCGCCGGCATGGACGCCCACACGCTCCGCCACATCTTCGAACCGTTCTTCACCACCCGTGAGCCGGGGAAGGGAAGCGGACTCGGCCTCGCCACGGTGTACGGGATCGTCAAGCAGCACGACGGCCTGATCGACGTCGACAGCCAGGTCGGCGGCGGCACCACGGTCAACGTCTACCTCCCGAGGGTGGAGGGCGTACCGTCCGAGCTGGAGCCGACGGACTCGCGGCCGGTGTCCGGCGGCAGCGAGACGATCCTCGTCGTCGAGGACGAGGCGGAGGTTCGGCGCATCGTCCTCGAGGTGCTGGCAGGGCTCGGCTACCGGGTCCTCGAGGCGTCGGACGGCGTCGAGGCGCTCGAACAGTTGCGCTCGGGTACCGCTCGGGTCGATCTCGTCATCACCGACGTGATCATGCCGCGGATGGGCGGCCGCGAGCTGTTCGAGGCCGCCGCGGCGCTCACCTGGCGGCCCCGCTTCCTCTTCTCCTCCGGCTACGGCGAGACGCTGGTCAATAGCGGGGTGGCGGGCAGCGAACGCGCGGCGTTCATCGCCAAGCCGTACGGCATCGACGACCTCGCGCGGAAGGTCCGCGAGCTCCTCGAGCGCGACGACCAATAGACGGGCGAAGCCACCTCAGAGGTTCCCTCTCCCGCGCGCGGGAGAGGGTCAGGGTGAGGGTTTCCAAGCCGTCACCAGAGCCATCGCCTCACCTGCTCTCGTCAGCGACCCACAGGGACCAACCGCGTTTTCGCGGCGATGGCGGCGCGGATCGCGGGCAGGGCCGCGCGGGCGGCCTGCTCGCCGGCGGCGATGAGCCGCTTCTTCTGCGAGAAGTCGTCGTACGCAACGCCGGCGACGTCCGGCTCGATCACGACATCCGCCTCGCGGGCGCGCAGGCGGCCGATCTCCGCGGCCATCAGGGTCACGGCGTGGTGGATGACCCCGATCGGCGTCCGCGGGGCCTCGCGCGGCGCCGCCGCCGGGATCGCGACCGCGATCACCACCTCGGCGCCCAGCGCGCGCGCCGTGTCGGCCGGGACCGGCTCGGTGACGCCACCGTCGACGCAGGTGATGCCGTTGATCTCGACCGGCACGAACACGCCGGGGATGGCGCACGAGGCGTGCACCGCCCGGGCGATCGGGCCCTTGTCGAGCACCACGGTCCGGCCGCCGGCGAGGTCGGTGGCCACCGCGGCGTACGGGACCGCCATGGCCTCGATGAGCCGGTGCTTGAGGTGCGTCTCGAGGAAGCGCTCGAGCCGCTCGCCCTTCACCAGGCCCCCGGAGAGGAGGGCCAGCGCACGGTAGTCGAAGAGGTCCTCCTCGCCGACCTCGATGGCGAGGAACTCGGCGTCGAGGACGCTGCCGGTGTCGGCGTAGAGGGCGCCGACGAGACTGCCGACCGAGGTGCCGACCACCAGGTCGATCCCGATCTTCTCCTGCTCGAGGACGCGGAGCACGCCGATCTCCGCGAAGCCACGGGCGCCACCCCCGCCCAACGCGATCCCGACCTTCGGGCGGAGCTCGTGCATCGTCGGAGCAGGCTGCGGCTGGACCGTGCCGCACGCACCGGCCGCGATCGCCAATGCGAGGACGGCCCACGTCGCCCGATCTGCCTTCCTGACTCGCATCCGATGGGTGTCGCGCATGCTCGCTGACCTCACTCGCTCACGTGTGATGTACCGGCGGCCTGCAGCCCCATCGCTCGAACACGAGCGAGTCGGGTCGAGGCCGATCGGGTGGGTTCACCCGAGGGAGGTGTAGGGGAAGGTGTCCCCTGTCCCCGTTCTTTCCTCCGTGTGGAGCGCCCCACCGGGACCCGCCGCCGGGAGGTCACGTGTCGTCGCGTGATCCTCCTCCGTCCCCCGGCCACCCGGATCGGGATTGTACGGCCGGCCGCTGGACCGGTCAAACCGGGTTCCTGTCACGCCGGTAGGGGGGCGGGTCGATGACTTCCCCCGATCGCAGGCGGTCCTGCAGGGCGCGCCAGAACGAGGCGTCGAAGAGGTCGGCGTGCACGGTGCAGACGAGCTCGCGGAGCTCACCTTCGAGCCCGAGGAAGTGGACGAACTCCTCGGGGAAGACGTCGGCGTCGCCGACCGAGAACCACGGCTGGTCGTCGAGCTCGTCGTCAGGGTTGGTCGCCGGGGGCATCCGGCGGAAGACGCAATCGGTGAGCAGGCAGACCTCGTCGTAGTCGTAGAAGACCACCCGGCCGTGTCGCGTCACGCCGAAGTTCTTGAGCAGGAGGTCGCCCGGGAAGATGTTGGCGGCCGCGAGGTCCTTGATCGCCCAGCCCCAGTCGAGCACGGCGGCACGGGCCGCCGGCGCCTCGGCGTGACGGAGGAAGAGGTTGAGCGGCGTCACCCGGCGCTCGGAGAACAGGTGTGCGAACACCACGCTGTCGCCGTCCATCGACACCGTCGAGGCGGCCTCCCGGAGGAGGAGATCGAGCAGCTCCGGCGCAAAGCGGGCGCGCGGAAAGCGCAGGTGCTCGAACTCCTGGGCGTCGACCAGCCGTCCCACCTTGTCGTGCCTGAACACCAGGCGGTACTTGTCCATCACCTCCTGGTGGGTCGTCCGCTTGGGATAGCTGGGGGTGTCCCTGATGATCTTGAACACCTCGTCCCACGACGGCAGGGTGAACACCTCCATGACCAGGCCCTTGTCGCCCGGCGCCGCCTCGAACCGGTCCTCCGATGCGCGCAGGTGGCGCAGCAGGTCGCGGTACAGCTCGGTCTTGCCGTGCTTGTTGTAGCCGATGGAGATGTAGAGCTCGGCGACCGGCTTCCTCGGCATGATCGACGTGAGGAAGCCGACCATCTCGGCCGGGGAGTCGAGGTCGACGTGGAAGTACGAGCGGGTAAAGCTGAAGACGATCGAGACCTCGTTCTCCGCGGTGAGGACCGCGTCGACGCCGATGCCGCCGTCCAGGTGACGGAGCGCGAGCACCAGGGGCGTGACGCCGCCGGCATGGCGCAGCCGTCCGACGATGTAGGCGCCGGTGCTCCGGTAGAAGACCGACTGCGCCACCTCGATGGCGAGGAGCGGGTCGCTCCCTGGACGGTCACGGAGGAGCGCGCCGATGGTCGCAGCGGTCGCGGCGGCGTCGCGTCCGAGGCGGTCCGACCCGATCGTGACCGGAGCCTCGAGCAGGACGGCCCTCAGGCTCGCCGTGAGGTCACCATCTCCCGGGTACGAGCGGAAGACCGGGGCGTCGGGCCCCGATGGCGCCGACTCGAAGTCGGAGTCGACGAACTCGATGTCGTGGTTCACGCCGACCGTCGAGAAGATCCGCCGGGTCGCGGAGTTGAAGTACGTCTCGGCGAGCTCGGCGTCGTGACGGCCGGCGATCATCCGTGTGAACAGGAGCCTGGTGGAGCGCCACGTGCCGTCGTCGTTCACCGCGTCGCCGAGCAGCTCCCGCACGCGCCCGACAAGATCCGCGACGCACCGGCCGTAGAGGTCCAGCCGCTCGGCGGCATCGTGCTGCATGCCGCGCCAGTCGCGCACCTCGAAGCGGCCGCGCGCCCGCGCGGTGATCTCGCGGAAGGAAAGCTGAAAGGCGTCGAACGACTCCTGGATCGCGAACGCGGTGCGCCAGGCCGGGCGATCCGGGCCCGTCATTCGGCGGCGGTCTCGCCGTCGTCGAGGCGGGTGAGGCCGCGAGCGCCGACGTCGACGCCCGGGTTCACGAAGCAGTTCTTGCCGACGCGCAGTCCCGCCGGGAGGCGGGCCTGCTTGCCGATGACCGTGATCCCGCAGTCGAGATGCGTGGGGAAGGCGCGGTTGGCGACGGCCGCGTCGCCCTCGCCGATCACCGCACCCGGACCGACGACCGCCTCCTTGTCGAGGATCGAGTAGGCGACGCGGGCGCCGTCGCCGATGACCACGTCCTGCATGATCACCGAGTCGCGCACCACGGCTCCCGCGCCCACCCGCACGCCGGGGAAGAGGATGCTGCCCTCGACGTCGCCCTCGATGACGCAGCCGCGCGCGGCCAGCGCCCGGGTGATGCGCGCGCCCGCACCGACCCGGAGCGGGGGACGGTCGCCCTGGCCCTTCTCGTCGGGGCTCGTGCAGATCTGCCAGCCGGCGAGGTCGAGGCCGGACGTCTCGTCCAGGCAGTCCATGTTGGCGTCGAGGTACGACTTCAGGGTACCGACGTCGCGCCAGTAGCCCTCGAACGGGTAGCACAGGAGCTTGCGCCGGCCGATCATGCCGGGGATGACGTTCTGGCCGAAGTCGAAGCCCTTCCTCGTCCCGACCACCGCCTTGAGCTCCTCGACGAGCGCCGCGTAGCTGAACACGTAGATCCCCATCGAGGCGAGGTTGGACCTGGCGCCCTTGACCTTCTCCTGGAACTCGGTGATCCAGCCGTCGGCCCCGGTGACCATCACGCCGAAGCGGTGGACCTCGTCCCACGGCACCTGCATGGCGGCGATGGTGAGGTCGGCGCCGCTCCGCTCGTGGGCGGCGATCATCGCCTCGTAGTCCATCCGGTAGATGTGGTCGCCGGAGAGGATGAGCACCTTGTCGGGGCGGTAGTCCTCCATGAACCAGAGGTTCTGCCACACCGCGTCGGCGGTCCCCTTGTACCAGTCCGCCTCCGCGGACCCCTGGTAGGGCGGCAGCACCTTGATCCCGCGCTCGCGGCCGATGAGGTCCCACGGCTCGCCGCCGCGCACGTGGTCCATCAGCGAGAACGGCTTGTACTGGGTGAGCAGGCCGACCCGCGACAGCCCCGAGTGCATCACGTTGGACAGGGTGAAGTCGATGATCCGGTAGTCGCCGCCGAACGGCACCGCCGGCTTGGCCCGACGGGACGCGAGGATGTTGAGCCGGCTGCCGACGCCGCCGGCGAGGAGCATGACCAGGGTGTCGCGGGCGGATCTCATCGGGTCACCGTGGCGCCCGAGGGGATCGCCGACGCCGTGAAGTCGCCGTCGCCGAGGTCGGGGGCGAGGATGCAGTTGCGCCCGACCTCGAGGTCCGCGGGAATCACCGTGCCCTTGCCGACGACGGTGACCCCGGAGGCGAGCGAGGCCGGCCGGGTCCGGTTGGGGACCGGCTCGCCCGTGCCGAGGCGGGCGCCCGGTCCGACGGTGACGCCCTTGTCGAGGATCACCCGGTCGAGGACGGCGCCCGCGCCGATGCGGCAGCCGTGCAGGATCACCGAGTCGCGCACCACGGCGCCCCGCTCGACGATCACCTCGGCGGAAACGACGCTGCGCTCGACCGTCCCGGCGATGACCGAGTCGGGGCCGACCATCGCCTGCGACACGGCTGCGGTGGGCCTAAAGAGCGCCGGCGAGGGATCGCCCAGCGACCCGGTCCGCGTGTTGGTGCGGACCTCCCAGGCCTGCAGGTCGGGGGCGCCCGGAGCGAGCAGCTCCAGGTTGGTTGCGTGATAGGAGTCCAAGGTGCGGGCGTACCGCCAGTACCCGGCGAAGACGTGGCCGTAGACCCTGGCGCCGTCCCGGACCATGCGGGGGATCACTTCGGAGTAGATCTGCAGCGTCCGGCCGCCGGCGATGTTCTCGGCCAGGCGCTCCGCAAGGACGGCAGCGTCGAACACGTACACCGTCATCGAGGCGAGGTCCGACGCGGGGGCCGCCGACTTCTCCTCGTACGCCAGCACGCGCCCGTCCCCGTCCAGTGTGGCCGTACCGAACTGCGGCGCCTTGTCGTGCGGCACGCGGGTCAGGGCGATGGTGAGCTGGGCGCCGGTCTCCAGGTGGCGACGGATCATCGGCCGGTAGTCCATCGCGTAGATGTGGTCGGCCGAGGCGATGAGCACGAGCTCGGGCGAGAAGCGGCGGATGAAGTTGAGGTTCTGCCAGACGGCGTCGGCGGTGCCGCGGTACCAGTCGGAGTCGGTCGCGCCCTGGTACGGCGAGAGGATGCGCAGCTCCCGCGTCCGCCCGACGTAGTCCCACGGCGCCCCGCCGTCGAGGTGCGAGGTGAGCGAGTACGGGCGGTACTGGGCGAGCACCCCGACGACGTCGATGCCGGAGCGCGCCAGGTTGGACAGCGCGAAGTCGATGAAGCGGTACGTCCCCCACACCGGGACCGCGCTCTTCGGCCGCTTGGCGGTGAGCACCGACAGCTCGTCCACCCGCCCGCCCGCCAGCAGCATGCCGACGATCTGCTTCTTCATCTCGCCTGATGCTAGCGGGCCGGCGAATGGCCTGTCAATCAACTCCTAGCGGGCAGGCACCCGGTCGAGCGCGCCGATGATCTCGGTCTTGACGGCGTCGATGGCCCGCGTGCCGTCCACCTTGACGAACGCGGGCGCATCGGCCGCGCCGGTCGCCGCCAGGGCGCCGTAGAAGCTCGACAACACCTCGGTCTGGGCGTGGTAGGCGGTGAGCCGCTTGCGCACGGTCTCCTCGCGGTCGTCGTCGCGCTGGATGAGGGGCTCGCCGGTCGCGTCGTCCGTCCCCTCGACCGTAGGAGGGTTGAAGACGACGTGGTACGTGCGGCCCGAGGCGAGGTGGACGCGGCGGCCCGACATGCGCTTGACGATCTCTTCGTCGGGCACCTCGATCTCGACGATCGCGTCGATGGTCACGCCGGCCGCCCGCGTCGCCTCGGCCTGGGCCAGGGTGCGGGGAAAGCCGTCGAACAGGAAGCCTCGGCCACAGTCCGGCTTGACGATGCGTTCCTTGACCAGGCCGATGATCAGCTCGTCGGAGACCAGCGCCCCGGCATCCATGACCGCCTTGGCCTGGCGTCCCAGCTCGCTGCCGGCCGCCACGGCCGCCCGCAGCATGTCGCCGGTCGAGATCTGCGGGATGCCGAACCGCTCGCAGACGAACTTGGCCTGGGTTCCCTTGCCGGCCCCCGGGGGTCCGAGGAGGATGAGCTTCATGCCGTTCTCCCTTCCCGTCACACTGTCGTGACCTGCGCTCGTGTGCGCAACGGGCAAATCATAGCCCAGGCGGGTGACGGCTTGCGTCCGCGCCGGCCGCAGGGCGACAATGAGAAGTCCTGGAGGTGAAATGTCGCCCTCGGCGGTCCTACGCTCCGCGGCGGTGCTCGGTGCGTCCGGGTTGGTAGGCGGGTGCCTGCTCGAGCGCCTGCTCGCGGATCCCGGATACGCCTCGGTACTCGCGTTGACCCGAAGGCGGCTGCCGCGCGAGCACACCAAGCTTCGCCAGCACATCGTGAACTTCGACCGGCCGAAGGACCTCGGCGAGGCGCTCCGCGTCCACGATGTGTTCTGCTGTCTGGGCACCACGGCAGCCAAGGCCGGCTCCCGGGCCGCGTTCTACAAGGTCGACTTCTCCACCGTGTACCAGGTCGCACAGGCAGCGCGCGAGGCGGGCGCCGACCAGTTCCTCCTCGTCTCGTCGATCGGCGCGGCGCCGAACTCGTGGACGTTCTACCTGCGGGTCAAGGGCGAGATCGAGCAGGCGCTGGGAACGCTGGAGTTTTCGGCCCTGCAGATCCTCCGGCCGTCGCTCCTCGCCGGGCGACGCGAGGAGTTCCGCCTCGGCGAGCGGGTCTCCCTGGTCATCATGTCGGCGGTGGCGCCGCTGTTGCTGGGGAGCTGGGCCAGGTACCGTCCGATCCGGGCCGACGCCGTGGCCAAGGCGATGGTGCGCATCGCCAAGTCCGCACCTCGCGGCGTCAACGTCTTCGAGTCCGACCGCATCGCTGAGTACGCGGCCGAGCGGACCTGAGCGGGTGCCCCGGAGCGCAGGGCGCAACCGCCGGCGCGGCGGCGCGTAGAAGCAGCGGGACGGGAGGTGCGCGATGGCCAAGTTCCTGCTCTGGTGCATCCTGCTGGTGCTGTGCTGGCCGTTGGCGCTCGTGGCGCTCCTGCTCTACCCGTTCGTCTGGTTGCTCCTGCTCCCCTTCAGGCTGGTGGGGATCGCGGTGGACGGCGTGTTCTCGCTGGTCAAGGCGCTCTTCCTGCTGCCCTCGAGATTGCTGGGAGCCCGCGCGTAAGAACCGGCGTCGGGGCACCCATCCCACCATCCGCCGCCGGCCCCGGGGACCGTGTGGTCGGAGGCATGCCGCAGTGCGGTAGACTCGGCCGGCGGCGGCTCGGGATCGGCAGCGTCGAGAGCGTCCGGGATCGCCGCTCCCTGGAGGCGCCGTGAAGACGCGACTCACCGAGCTGCTCGGCATCCAACACCCGATCGTGCTCTCAGGCATGTCGTGGATCAGCGTCCCCGAGCTCGTGGCCGCGGTTTCCAACGCCGGCGGCCTGGGCATCCTGGCGACCGGGACGCTCAACGCCGAGCAGACGCGAAAGGCGGTGCGCCGGATCCGCGCGCTGACCGACCGGCCGTTCGGCGCCAACGCGACCCTGTACTTCCCCGGGGCGCGCGAGAACGCGCAGGCGCTGCTCGGCGAGCGCGTCCCGGTGATCAACTTCTCGATGGGCAAGGGCGACTGGATCGTCGACGCCGCGCACGCCTACGGCGGCAAGGTGATCGCCACCGTCACGACCGAGAAGCACGCGCGGGCGGCGGTGTCGTACGGCACCGACGCGCTGCTCGTCACCGGCCACGAGGCCGCGGCCCACGGCGGCGACGTGTCGAGCCTGGTCCTGGTTCCGGCCATCGCCGATGCCGTCGCGGCGCCGGTGGTCGCCGCCGGCGGCTTCGCCGACGGCCGCGGGCTGGCTGCGGCGCTCGCGCTCGGTGCCGAGGGCATCGCGATGGGGACGCGGTTCATGGCCACGCAGGAGAGCCCGGTCCACGCCGACTGCAAGCGGTTGGCGGTCGAGAAGGGGATCGGCGACACGGTGTACTCAACGCGCTTCGACGGCCAGCCGTGCCGGGTCATGGTCTCGTCCGGCTCGCGCCGGGCGATCCGGCGCGGACTCGACCTCAAGCGGGCGGTGTTCAGCTCGCGCGAGATCGCGGCGATGCTCGGCGTGCCGTACCTCAAGCTCGCCCTCGGCGTGCTCGCCTCGGGGTGGAAGAACACCCGCCAGCTCGCGCACCTCGCCAACGCGTTCAAGGCGTTCCGGATCGCGACGCTGCAGGGCGACGTCGAGCGCGGCGTGCTGCCGCTCGGCCAGGTCGCCGGGCTGGTCCACGACGTCCCGACCGTCGCCGAGGTCATCGAACGGATCGTCGCCGAGGCCGCGACGGCGCAGGCATCGCTGGCCCGCCGCATCGCCTGATCCGCTGCCGCGGCGGTCATTCTCGTCATCCCATCCACTCTTCGCAGGGTGGGTGGGGGCGCCCTCTCCCGGCGGGAGAGGGTCGGGGTGAGGGCGTGCCCATCGACTTCTTCTCGTCATCGCGAGGAGCGGAGCGACGAGGCGATCTCGTCTAGCTTGGAGGGCCAACCCCACGGCTTGCCCCGAATCACGGACCGAGGTCCGTCCCCTTGTATGGCCGCCCCTGTGTCGGGCTTGCGCAGCCGGCCGCGTTCCCACGCGGCCGGCTGCGCGATCCTCCGCGCGCGACCGAGCAGGCCGGCTGGCCGTGGGGCCCCTCGGTGTTGCGTACAACGACCCGGCCATCGTGGTCGGCCTCGATGCACAGCCTCCGCCCACCCCCTCGGCTCCGGGCGCAGGCCGTGCATGCCGCTTCACGCCCCCCTCCCAACCTCCGCGCGGTCCCTCGTCGCTGCGCTCCTCGGGCCACCGACACCCCACGGCGATCCGGCCGCTCGGTAGCCCGCGCGCTCCGGATCTATGGCCTCGCCACAGGAGCGGCGGGCTTTTCTCCCCCACCCACCCAGGCGCCGCCCGCCCGTCCCCCGCCCGCCCGCTCGTTCCGCGGTCAGTCGATTGGTTGCTGCTGTCCGAAATTGGGAGGCCGGAGCGGTGGCAGCTACTTGCGCATGCGCTTGGGGCGCTCGGCCGGGTCGAACCGGGCCTTGCCGTCCTTGGCCATGTCCCACGGGTCGCCGGTCTGCCTACGGTCCAGGAACTTCGGGTCGTCCTCGGCCGTCTTGAGGATCTGCCGGTTGGCGTGGCGGTGCCTGCGGTTGGCGAACCGCTTGTCCGCCTTCTCGCTCGTCGCCGTCGTGATCGCCGCAACCGGCGTCTTCTTCCGCGACCCGCTCATCGCCGCCAGTCTACCCCGCGGTCCATTACTGCCGCGGTCGTTGGCGGGCAAACCCAACGAGCCTGGTCAGGATGAGCAGAATGCGATCTCCCGTACCCAGGAGCTGTCAGGCACCGTGGAACGGTCTGAGAATCCAGTGGGACAGGAGGGGGTCGGAGCGGATGGCGATGTAGCCTTGAAGTGCGAGCGAGAGAACGGCGGCGAGCAGAACCAGGGGAGCTGCGAGAGCGAGAACGCGAAAGCGCCGACGAAATGCGAGCGCCGCGGCTGCCACCAAGGTCGAGAGGCCTACCAGCGGCGCCAGGAGAAAACGAACCTGGAGCGGCGACCTGGATGGCATTGGACCATTGAACAGGCTTGCTGATGTTGAGACGCCCCAGAGAAACGAACTGTGCGCCACCCGACGGTAGCGCGCGGAGAGTGACTCGGTCGCGGACGTGCAGTGCGGCTCCAAGGCCCGGCCGGGCCCTAGATCCGCGAGAGACTGGGCGGCGTAGTTGAAGGGACTGGTGGGAAGGCAGATGCTCGATTCGAGGCCGTCGCGCGACCTCCGTGTTGACTTCGCGAAGACAAGATAGCGACTCCCGACGTCGAAGAGAAAGTCGCAGTTACCGAATCCGGTCACGATGGCAAGGTTGTCTTGGCTTGGGCCGCGCCACTCCTGATGAACGACGAAGTCGGTACGCTCCAAGACCATGAGGTAGCCGTCAATCCGCGCGAGAAAGGGAGTGCGGTCAATGACGGTGCCGTCGAAGACGGCGGCAGACTCCGGTAGTGCCTGCAGTGCACTGGGCAAAATGCCGCACTGGCATGCATCGGAGAAACGAGCCGCGAGAAGCATGACGGCCATTAGAAGGCAAGGGAGGAATCGAGTGAGGTGAACGAAGCTGGATGCGCGTGGCGAGGGACCACGGCCGCAATGCCCTGCAGGGCGATCCATCCTGGCATGGCAGGTGAAAGCCGCGGGGCGGAAGCGCCCGGAACTCAGACCGCTGGTCGCCGTGGTGATCGCCGCGACCGACCCCTTCTTTCGCGAGTTGCTCACCGCCGCAAGTCTACCCCGCGGCCGGGTGCCGGCAGGAACGACTGGCGCTCAACCGCGGCCAAGCTTTTGAGCATTAGCTGTTTGTGTACCGGGAAACAGGGGTGGG
>JACQZW010000023.1 GCA_016213675.1 Acidobacteriota bacterium
GACGATGCCGCGGATCACCCCACCGACGAAGATGGCGAACGTCGTCTCGAGCGGCAGGTACATGCCCACCGAGAACAGCATGGGCGAGCGCACCTTGATGAGGATCAGCGAGATGCCCATCGCGATCCCGACGATGACGAGTGGCCACGCCATCTCGCCGCCGACGATGCCCTGCGACAGCGCCGCCATCAGGCCGGCCTGCGGCGCCGAGTAGGTCGAGCCTCCGAACCCGCCTCCGCCGTTCGGGTTGGCGAGGTCGGCGGTGTGCATGAGGTAGAGCGGGAAGAACAGGACGAGGCCGGCGAAGATCACGCCGATGATGTCGCCGACCTGCATCTTCCACGGCGTGCCGCCGAGGATGTGCCCGACCTTGAGGTCCTGCAGCATCTCGCCGGCGACCGCGGCCGACACGCAGCCGACCGCCGCCACTCCGAGCACGGCAGCGATCCCGGCCGCGCCCTTGGCGCCGACGATCACCATCGTCAGGGCCGCCACGATGGTCGTCGCCAGGGTGAGCCCGGAGATCGGGTTGTTGGACGATCCGATCATGCCCACGAGGTTGCCGGACACCGCGGCGAAGAAGAAGCCGGTGATCAGGATGACGACCGCCGCCAACACCGCCGACGTGAGGTCCCGCGTGAAGTAGAAGTAGAGGGCGGCCATCAAGCAGAGGAGCACGGCGATGCCGAACAGGACGATCTTGAAAGGCAGGTCGCGCTCGGTGCGCTCGGTGGCGGCGGCCGCGGCGGCCGACTTCCGGACGTCGGCGATGCCGCGCTTGATCCCGCCGATGAGGTTCTTGCGCATCCTGTACAGGGTGTAGCAGGCGCCGACGAGCATGCCGCCGACGGCAATCGGGCGGACGATGAAGCGGTACAGGTGGCCGGTCAGCCCCGCCCAGTCCTGCACGCCGCCGGTCGTGTACTGGTCGATCATGGTCGGGCCGACGAAGAAGACCAGGAGCGGGACGAACAACCCCCAGGCGAGCAGGCCGCCGGCGAAGTTGAGGGCGCCGAGCTCCGGGCCGATGATGTAGCCGACCCCCAGGTACGCCGGGGTGATCTCCGGGGCGGAGAACGTCGAGACGCCACCGGCGGTCACCTTCTTGGCGTCGGCCGTCAGGCCGAGGCGGACGAAGCTCTCCCGGACGGTGCCGACCGCGACCTGGAAGGAGTTCTTGGCATGGAACACGCCGAGGTCGCCGAGCAGCTTGACCGCCGCGCCGAAGCCCATGGCCTTGAACAGCAGCGCCGCGGCGCCGGTTCCTCGCTGGCCGGCCTTGTGGATCTCCGAGGCCGCGACCGATTCGGGGAACGGCAGCGACGGATCTTCGACCATGACGCGGCGCAGGATGGTCACGAACATGATGCCGAGCAGGCCGCCGAGGATCATCAGGGCGGTGGACAGCAGGTACTCGCGGACCATGTGCTCGGGGTCGAACTTCCACATCCCGAGGATGACGAACGCCGGCACGGTGAAGATCGCCCCGGCCGCCACCGACTCGCCGATGGAGCCGACGGTCCGGGCGAAGTTCTCCTCCAGGATCGATCCCCGGCGGAGCTTCAGCAAGGCCATGCCGATGACCGCGGCGGGATAGGTGGCGGCAATGGTCATGCCGGCGCGTAGGCCCAGGTACGCGTTGGCCGCCCCCAGGACGATGCACATCACCAGACCGATGAGCAGCGCTCGGCCGGTGAACTCACTCATGTCCTGGTTGGCGGGCACGACCGGGGAGAATCGCTTCTCGCTCATTTGCCCTCCGTCAGCTCGCCGCGGTGCAAGGCCGTGGGGGCCTGTCGGCGATGAAAGTGCGGGCATTGTACACGGGCGCATGACCGTCAAGGCCTCGGCGTTCGGCACCCCGAGCGCGGTTTCCCTGTGCTGGAGGTGGTGTGTAAAATTGATAGACACGTACTAATATTCTGGACTTTCAAACTTGACAACAAGTGACGCAGATCGTATCTTGAGGTCGTGCCGCGCTCGACTGCACGGCCGCGGAGGTCCCAACATGGCTGCGTCGAACAACTTCACCGTGAAGGCCGGGGAGGCCCTGCAGGCCTCGGTCGAGGCCGCCAAGGGCCGGGGCAACCCCGAGGTCCTCCCGACCCACCTGCTCGTTGCGCTGCTCGACCAGGAGGAGGGGCTCGCCGCGCGGTTGCTCGGCAAGGTCGGCGTGCCACTGGCGCGCCTTCACGAGGAGGCCCGGGCCGACCTCGATCGCCTGCCGTCCGCCCGCGGTGGAGGCGAGCCCGCGCCGTCACGCGACCTCCGCCAGGCGCTGGAGGCGGCGGCCAAGCTCGCCCCGCAGTTCCAAGACGAGTACGTGTCCGTCGAGCACCTGCTCCTCGCCCTGGTCTCCATGGCCTCGTCCTCCGCCGCGCAGATCCTCGCCCGCTTCGGGGTCACGAAGGACAGCCTGCTGCGGGCAATCCAGGAGGTGCGCGGGTCGCACCGGATCACCGACCAGGACCCGGAGGCGAAGTTCGAGGCGCTCAAGAAGTACGGCCGGGACCTCACCGAGTTGGCGCGCGCCGGCAAGCTCGACCCGGTGATCGGCCGCGACGACGAGATCCGCCGTGTCATGCAGGTCCTCACGCGGCGGACCAAGAACAACCCGGTGTTGATCGGGGAGCCGGGGGTGGGCAAGACCGCGGTCGCCGAGGGGCTCGCCGGGCGGATCGCTTCCGGCGACGTCCCGGAGCTCCTCACCAAGCGCCGCATCGTCGCCCTCGACATGGGCGCGTTGATCGCCGGGACCAAGTACCGCGGCGAGTTCGAGGACCGCCTGAAGGCCGTCATCAAGGAGGTCGTCGACTCCGAAGGCGAGGTCGTCCTGTTCATCGACGAGATCCACACCCTGGTCGGCGCGGGTGCGGCGGAGGGCGCCATCGACGCCGCGAACCTCCTGAAGCCCGCCCTCGCGCGCGGCGAGCTGCACTGCATCGGCGCGACGACGCTTTCCGAGTACCGCAAGTACATCGAGAAGGACGCCGCCCTCGAGCGCCGCTTCCAGCCGGTCGTGGTCGGCGAGCCCTCCGTCGAGGAGACCATCGCGATCCTCCGGGGCCTGAAGGAGCGCTACGAGGTGCACCACGGCGTGCGGATCACGGACGCGGCGATCGTCGCCGCGGCGACACTGTCGTCGCGGTACATCACGGACCGGTTCCTCCCCGACAAGGCCATCGACCTGGTCGACGAGGCCGCGAGCCGGCTGCGCCTCGAGATCGACTCGATGCCCGTGGAGATCGACGTGCTCTCCAGGCGCGCGCTCAAGCTCGAGATCGAGAAGCGCGCGCTCGCCAAGGAGAAGGACGGGGCCTCGCGCGCGCGGCTCGCCGAGATCGAGGGAGAGCTCGCCGAGCTCAAGGAGCGCATCGACGGGATGAAGGCGTCGTGGCAGCGCGAGAAGGAGCTCATCGGCCGGATCCGTGCGAGCAAGGAGCAGTTCGAGGCGACCAAGGAGGCGGCGGAACGCGCCCAGCGCGCCGGCGACCTCGAGAAGGCCGCCAAGCTCTCGTACGGCGAGCTGCCGCAGGTCCAGAAGGAGCTCGACGAGGCGTCGGCCGGGCTCAAGGCACACCAGACCGAGCACGGCTCGCTCCTCGCCGAGGAGGTGACCGAGGAGGCCATCGCGGAGGTGGTCGGGCGCTGGACGGGGATCCCGGTGAGCCGGCTCCTCGAGGGCGAGAAGGCCAAGCTCCTCGCCATGGAAGAGCGCTTGCGCGAGCGGGTCGTCGGCCAGGACGAGGCGGTGGTCGCGGTGGCCACCGCGGTGCGGCGCGCCAGGGCCGGCCTGAAGGACCCGAACCGTCCGGTCGGCTCGTTCCTCTTCCTCGGGCCGACCGGGGTGGGCAAGACCGAGCTGGCACGCTCGCTCGCCGCCTTCCTCTTCGACGACGAGCGCGCCATGGTCCGCCTCGACATGTCGGAGTACATGGAGAAGCACGCCGTCGCCCGGATGATCGGTGCCCCGCCGGGGTACATCGGCCACGACGAGGGCGGCCAGCTCACCGAGGCGGTGCGTCGCCGGCCGTACTCGGTGGTCCTCCTCGACGAGGTGGAGAAGGCGCATCCCGACGTCTTCAACGTCCTGCTCCAGGTCCTCGACGACGGGCGTCTGACCGACGGCAAGGGGCGCACCGTGGACTTCCGCAACACCGTGGTGATCATGACCTCGAACGTCGCCTCGCAGGTGATCCAGGAGCTCTCCGAGGCCGAGCGCTCGCGGATGCTCGAGCTCGTCCAGCGGGAGCTCAAGGCGCAGTTCCGGCCGGAGTTCCTGAACCGCGTCGACGAGGTGCTGGTGTTCCACCGCCTGGGCCGCGAGCACGTGCGGGCGATCGTCACGATCCAGCTCGCCCGGCTCAACGCGCTGCTCGCCGACCGTCGAATCACGATCGAGGCCGACGACCCGGCACTCGACTTCCTGGCCGCCGAGGGCTACGACCCGGACTTCGGCGCCCGCCCGCTCAAGCGGACGATCCAGCGCCTCGTCCAGGACCCCCTGGCGCGCATGGTGCTGGCCGGCGAGGTGGCCGAGGGCGACGCCGTGCGCCTGGAGCTCGAGAACGGCGCCTTGCGACTCGTGCCCGCCGCCCGCGTGTCGTAGCCGCGGGCCGGCCTCGCACGACGGCGGGGCGGAGCTACGTCGAGCCCGGCGCGACCGTGCCGATGTAGGGGAGGGTGCGGTGCTGGTCGGCGCAGTCGAGGCCGTAGCCGACCACCCAGACGTCCGGGATGTCGAAGCCGAGGTAGTCGATGTCGACGTCGACCTTCTTGCGGTCGAGCTTGCGCAGCAGTGCGCAGCAGGCGAGAGAGGCCGGCTCGCGGGCCGCGAGGGTCTTCATCAGGTAGGCCAGGGTGTGGCCGGTGTCGACGATGTCCTCGACGACGAGGACGTGCTTGCCGCGGATGTCGGTGCGCAGGTCCATGATCAGCCGCACCGCGCCGGTCGTGGTGCCGTCACCGTACGTCGACAGCGCCATGAAGTCGACCCGGCGAGGGATCGCCAGACGACGCGAGAGGTCGGCGAGGAAGATGAACGCCCCCTTGAGCACGCCGACCATAAGGAGGTCGTCGACGGCGCCGTAGTCGGCCGAGATCCGTGCGGCGAGACGGCCGACCTTGCGTTGGATCTGCCGCTCGCTGATGAGCACCGGGGGCGTCGGGATGACCATGGCGGACCTCCGCGCGGAGCATAGACCGCACCGCCCACGCCGGTCCACCACCCCGCGTTCGGGGCTTGTCCGCGCGTCCGGGCGGGTGGGAGCTCTCCTCTCTCTCCTGTTCCCTCTCCCCGCCTTTCTCCTTGTGAAGCGCGTTGCAATCCCCCCGCCGGCGGTTTACCTTCCCCTCCGGGGGTGGGCATGGATGTCCCGGTACAGCGCGTGGTCCGGCCGCGGACTCTCGACGAGGCGCTCGTGATGCTGGCCGAACAGCCGCGGTCGCGGCCGATCGCGGGCGGGACCGACCTCATGGTCCAGCTCCGCGACGGCCGGCGGTCGGCGGACACCCTGGTCGATCTCGACGGCCTCGACCTCGCGGGCGTCCACGAGGTGGACCTCGGCGTCGAGATCGGGGCCGCCACGACGATGGACGCCATCGCTCGCCATCCGCTGGTTCGGCGGCGCTGGCCGGCGCTGGCCGAGGCCGCCGCGCTGGTCGGTGCGTGGCCGATCCAGTGCCGCGCCACCCTGGGCGGCAACCTGGCCAACGCGTCCCCGGCCGCCGATGCCGTCCCGCCGCTGCTCGTCGCCGACGCCGCGGTGCGGCTGGCATCGCCCTCCGGCGAGCGGACGATCGCGCTGGAACGGTTCTTCCGCGGACCGGGAACGACGGTCATGGCGCCCGGTGAGCTCATCGTCGCGGTGTTGCTTCCCGCCCCCTCGGCGGGCCGGGTGGTCGAGCGCTTCGTCAAGGTGGGTCCGCGCCGCGAGCAGATCATCTCGATGGTGTCGCTGGCCGGACGCGCGGTGGTGAGCGCAGACGGCACGCTGCACGACGTCCGCGTCGCCCTCGGTGCGGTGGCGCCGATCCCGGTGCGGGCCCGCCGGGTGGAGGCGCACCTCGAGGGACGGCGCCCCGACGCGGCGACGCGGCGCGAGGCGGCGGCCCGGCTCCAGGCGGACATCGCCCCGATCGACGACCTCCGCGCCCCGGCCGCCTACCGGCGGATCGCGGCCGCCGTGCTGCTCGACCGGTTCCTGGAGGCGTGCCATGGGTGAGGACAGAAGACAGGCCGCCCGCGCGCCCGAGGTCGAACGGGTGAGGATCCGGCTGACCATCAATGGGGAGGCGCGCGGCTTCGAGGTCGCGGCGGGCCGGCGGTTGCTCGACCTGCTGCGCGACGACGCCGGGCTGATCGGTACCAAGGAGGGGTGCGGGGCGGGCGAGTGCGGTGCCTGCACGGTGCTGCTCGACGGCAAGCCGGTGACCTCGTGCCTGGTCCTGGCGGCCTCGTGCGACGGCCACGCCGTGACGACGGTGGAGGGCCTCGGTGGGTCTCCCGGCACCATGCATCCGTTCCAGCGGGCGCTCGTCACCCACGGCGGCGTGCAGTGCGGCTTCTGCACCCCGGGCGTCGCGGTGACCGGCGCGGCGATCCTCGCCGGCGGCCACCAGCCCGCCGAGGGCGCCCGGTTGCTCGCCGGCAACCTCTGCCGGTGCACCGGCTACGAGAAGATCTTCAGCGCCCTCGAGGCGGCTGCCGAGGAGGTGCGCCGTGACGAGTAGGGGGAGTCGACAGAGGGCGGCGGCTGGGTCTCGGCGAAAAGACCCGCACCCCGTCCCTCTCCCGCACGCGGGCGAGGGAGCCTATGAGGTGACTTCGCACCTCGAACCGGTCCCCGGTCCTCTCGGCGGACGACACCCGCGCATCGACGCCGCCGCGAAGGTGACCGGAAGCACTCGCTACGTCGCCGACCTCGCGCTGCCCGGCATGCTGCACGCCGCGCTCGCCACCGCGACGGTCGCCTCGGCTCGGGTCCTCGGCGTCGACACCGCCGCCGCTCGCGCTCACGCCGACGTGGTCGCGGTGCTCACGGCGGCCGACGTGCCGGCGAACTCCATCGGCGTGATCTTCGGCGACCAGCCGCTCCTCGTCACCGACCGGGTCCGCATGGTCGGCGACCGCTTCGCCCTGGTCGCGGCCCGCACCGCCGAGGCGGCGTGGACCGCGGCCCGGCTCGTCGGGGCGAGTCTCGAGGAGCTGCCGGGGGTCTTCGACCCGGTGGCCGCCGTCGCCGACGACGCGCCGCTCGTCAACGGGGCGAGCAACGTGTTCCGCACCTTTCACGTGCAGCGCGGCGACACCGCGAAGCAGGCGAAACGGGCCGCGGTGGTCGTCGAGGCGGAGTATCGCGTCGGCGGCCAGGACCACGCCTACCTCGAGCCGCAGGGGTGCCTGGCCATCCCCGAGGGACGCGAGAGGATCACCATCGTCGCCTCGTGCCAGTGCCCGTTCTACATCCAGCAGGGCGTGGCCAGCGTGCTCGGCCTGCCGCTCGCCGCGGTGCGCGTCGAGCAGGCGCCGACCGGCGGCGGCTTCGGCGGCAAGGAGGACTACCCCACCGAGCCGGCGGCCTGCGCGGCCCTGCTCGCCTGGCACACCGGTCACCCGGTTCGCCTGATCTACCCGCGCGAGCTCGACCTCCAGGCGACCACGAAGCGGCACGCCATGGTGGTCCGTCACCGCTGGGGCGCGGATCGCGCTGGCCGGCTCCGCTTCGCCGAGGTCGAGACGTTCATGGACGCCGGCGCCTACGTCGGGCTGTCGACGGTGGTCGCCGAGCGCGCCAACGTCTCGGCGATCGGCCCCTACCACGTCGGCGCCGTCCGCGTCGCCACCCACGTGGTCTACACCAACAACCTGTTCGGCGGCGCCTTCCGCGGCTTCGGCGCGCCGCAGGTGACGTGGGCGGCCGAGGCGACGATGGACAAGCTCGCCACGCGCCTCGGCATGGACCCGGTCGAGCTCCGTCGCGTCAACGTGCTCGACGACACCCGGCGGACGATCTGCACGGGACAGCGATTGCGCACCCCGGTGCTCGCCCGCGAGGTGCTCGATCGGGCCGTCGAGCTCGCCGGCTGGGACGGCTTCCGCGCGGCGCCGCCCGCCGCCGACGGCGCGTGGCGGCACGGCATGGGCGTCTCGCTGGTGCTCTACGGCTGCAACCTGCACTGGGGCGGCCAGCGCCTCGACCGCTCCTCGGCCGTGGTCATCCTCCAGGCCGACGGTTCGGTCGTCGTCCGCGTCGGGCTCACCGAGATGGGCCAGGGCAACCTCACGGCGTGCCAGACGGTCGCGGCGGCGGCGCTCGGCGTCGACCCATCGCAGGTCCAGGTCTGGCAGCCCGACACCACCACGGTGGCCGACTCGGGCCCGACCGTGGCCTCGCGCGGCTCGCTGATGTCCGGGCGGGCGATCCTCGACGCGGTGCGCCGGCTGCGCGTGCGCCTCGACCCGGTGGCCGCCGAGCTCCTCGGCTGCCGGCCGGGCGAGGTCGAGCTGGCCGGCGGCTTCGCCCGGGTGGCGGGAAGCCCCGAGCGGGCGGTCGCGATGCAGGCGGTGGCGAAGGAGATGAGCGCCCGCCGCATCGAGACCATCGCGACCGGTTGGCACAGGACCAAGGCGCGCCGCTTCGACCCGGCGACCGGCCAGGGCGCACCGTACGAGTTCTACGCGATGGCCTGCCACGTCGCGCGCGTCGCCGTCGACCCGGGGCTCGGCATCGTCCGCGTCGAGGAGGTCACGGCGGCGCACGACGTCGGCCGGGTGCTGCACCGCGACGCCCTCGAGGGGCAGATCCACGGCGGCGTCGTGCAGGGGATGGGCTGGGGGGTGTCCGAGGAGCTGCGGCTGGACCGCGGGCGTCTCGTCAACCCGAACTTCACCGACTACGTCATCCCGACCTCGGCCGACGCGCCGCGGATCACGATCGCCCTCGTCGAGAGCGACAGCGAGGCCGGGCCGTGCGGCGCGAAAGGGATCGGCGAGCCGTCGTTCATCCCGACCGCCGCGGCGGTCCGCAACGCCGTGTGCGACGCGCTCGGCGTCGAGGTCGACACGCTGCCGCTAACCCCGCCGCGGCTCGTCGAGGCGCTCGGGGAACGGCATCCCTTCGCGTGGGTCGTGGAAGCGGCGACGCGTCCCGCCACCGAGCACGAGCCTGCCACGGTTGGCCCCCGGGCCTGAGGCCTGGGGCTTGAGGCCTGAGGAACGAGACATGCCGATCGTCGGATTCAAGCTGAACGGGAAGGACGTCACCGCCGACTTCGAGGAGGGGATGAGCCTGCTCGAGGTGCTGCGGCTGTCGCTCGGCGTGACGTCGCCGAAGAACGGCTGCTCGCAGGGGTTCTGCGGCTCGTGCACGGTGCTCGTCGACGGCCGGCCGGCGCTCGCCTGCCTGAAGAAGCCCGCCGACGCGGCCGGGCACGAGGTGACGACGCTGGAGGGAATCCCCGAGGCCCAGCGGCAACTCCTCGCCCGCGCCTTCGTCCAGGAGGGGGCGATCCAGTGCGGCTGGTGCACACCGGGGATCATGGTGCGGGCGAAGTCCGTGCTCGACCGCGGCAAGGGGCGCGACCGGGCGGCGGTCGCCAAGGCGCTCGAGGCGCACCTGTGCCGATGCACCGGCTACCTGCGCATCGTCGACGCCGTCGAGACCGCGGCCGAGGCGTGGCCCGCCGGTGAGCTCGCCCGCACCGCACCGCGGCGGGCCGACTTCTTCGGAGAGGCGAACGGCCGGGTGCGTCACGACGGGTGCTGCGGCCGCCACGAGGACGGCGTCGGCGCCAGCGTCGGCCGCCACCGCGGCATCGACCACGCCCTGGGCCGCAAGCCGTACGTCGCCGACCTCAAGGTCGAGGGGATGCTGCACGCCGCGGTCGTGCTCGCCGCCCATCCCCGCGCCCGGGTGCTCGCGATCGACCCGGCACCCGCGCTCGCGATGCCCGGCGTGGTCCGCGTCCTCACGGCCGCCGACGTGCCGGGCCAGCGCCTCGTCGGTCTCGTCGTCCGCGACTGGCCGGTGTTCGTCGCCGTCGGCGAGACGACACGCTGCGTCGGCGACGTCCTCGCCCTCGTCGTCGCGGACTCGCAACCCCGTGCCCGCCGGGCCGCCGCCGCGGTCGCGGTCGCCTACGAGGTGCTCGAGCCGATCACCTCGCCGGAGCAGGCCCTCGCGCCGGGTGCGCCCGCGCTCCACCCTGCAGGCAACGTCCTCGAGGTGTGCGCGTTCGCCCGCGGCGACGTCGACGCCGCGCTGGCGTCGTCGGCCCACGTCGTGTCCGCGCGCTACCGGACCCAGCGCATCGAGCACGCCTTCCTCGAGCCCGAGGCGTGCCTCGCCGTTCCCGTCCCCCACCCGCCCGTCGAGCATCCAGCGTCGAGAGTCCTGCGTCGGGAGCGGATATCGGAAGGACGGGAGGCCCCTGAACGCTCGACGCTTGACGCTGAGCCGGGCGGGTGGGGGGTGCACGTCTTCACGCAGGGCCAGGGCGTGCACGACGACCAGGCGCAGATCGCCGCCGTGCTCGGCGTGCCGAAGGAACGCGTGCTCGTCGAGCTGGTCTCCAACGGTGGCGCGTTCGGGGGAAAAGAGGACCTCTCGGTTCAAGGACAGACCGCGCTGGCGGCGCACCTGCTCGGCCGGCCGGTGCGCACCGTCCTGACCCGCGAGCAGTCGATCCTCATGCACCCGAAGCGCCACCCCCTGACCATGGACTACATGGTCGGCTGCGACGCCGAGGGGCGCCTGACCGCGGTGCGGGCGCGGATGGTCGGCGACACCGGGGCGTACGCCTCGGTCGGCGGCAAGGTGCTCGAGCGCGCCGCCGGCCACTCGTGCGGCCCGTACCGGGTGGGAGCCGTCGACGTCGAGGCGACGGCGGTCTACACCAACAACCCACCGTGCGGCGCGATGCGCGGCTTCGGCGCCAACCAGGCGGCGTTCGCCATCGAGGGGATCATGGACATGCTCGCGGAGAAGGTCGGGATCGACCGCTACGACATCCGCGAGCGGAACGTCCTGCGCCCCGGCGACCGCTTCTCGACCGGCCAGATCATGACCGCCTCGTGCGGCATCCTCGAGACGCTGCAGGCGGTCAGGGACGTCTTCAGGTCCGCGAAGACCGCCGGGATCGCGTGCGGGATCAAGAACACCGGCATCGGCAACGGCCTCGCCGACACCGGGCGGGTGATCATCCGGGTCCTGCCCGGCGGCCGCCTCGAGGTCGTCACCGGGTTCACCGAGATGGGCCAGGGGCTGTTCACCATCCTGACCCAGGTGGTCGCCCACGAGACCGGCCTCGACCCGGCGATCATGCAGGTGGTAGCCCGCTCGGAGGAGGCTGCGCTGTCGGGCATGACGACGGCGTCCCGGGCCACTGCGCTGGCGACGATGGCCGGCCAGCGGGCCGCCGGGAAGCTCGCCGCCGACCTGGCATCGGGACCATTGGAGTCGCTCGTCGGCCGCGAGTACCGCGGCAAGTACGTCTGCGACTTCACCGTCGCCCCCGGCACCAAGGTCGACAACCCGGTCACCCACATGACGTTCGGCTACGCGACCCAGGTCGTCATCCTCGGCGACGACGGCCGCATCGAGCGCGTCGTCGCCGCCCACGACGTCGGCCGGGCGATCAACCCCCTGAACTGCGCGCAGCAGATCGAGGGCGCGGTGCACATGGGGCTCGGCTACGCGCTCTCCGAGGAGCTGCCCTGCACCGGCGGGGTGCCCGACTCGCTCAAGCTCAAGGACCTCGGGATCCTGAAGGCGACGCAGATGCCGGAGGTCGAGGTCATCCTCGTCGAGGTGGGAGACGACGTCGGCGGCTACGGCAGCAAGGGGGTCGGCGAGATCGGCTTGGTCCCCACCGCCGGCGCCGTCGCCTCCGCGCTCCACGCCTTCGACGGCATCCGTCGCACGTCCCTGCCGATGCGCGACGCCCCCGCCGCCCGTCCACGCCGGACGGCGCGCCCGCCGGCCGATCGGCCCTGACCCGGGCGACGACCGGCATCGGTGGCGAGAGGTCTACAATCCGAGCCGATGCGGACGTTCGCGGTGTACAACCTCAAGGGGGGCGTCGGGAAGACCGCCACGGCGGTCAACCTCGCGTTCCTGTCGAGCCTCGGCGGGGCGCGCACCCTGGTCTGGGACCTCGACCCGCAGGGGGCGGCGAGCTTCTACTTCCGCGTCACGGCGGCGGTCAAGGGCGCGGGCAAGAAGCTCGTCAAGGGCTCGCTCGACGCCGCCGGCCTCGTGCAGTCGACCGAGCACGCGCACCTCGACGTGCTGCCGGCCGACTTCTCGGCGCGCAACCTCGACCTCACCCTGGACGCGGCGAAGGACCCGGAGCGCCGCCTCGCCCGGGTGCTTGCCGAGGTCGCCGACGACTACGACCACGCCTTCCTCGACTGCCCTCCCTCGGTGTCGCTGGTCTCCGAGGCGGTGCTGTACGCGGCCGACGTGCTCCTCGTGCCGGTGATCCCCACGCCGCTCGCCATGCGCGCCCTCGAGCAGGTGCTCGACTTCGCCGCCCGCAAGGGGCCGGCCGGGCTCGTCATCCTGCCGTTCTTCTGCCTCGTCGACCTGCGCCGCAAGCTGCACCGCGAGGTGGTCGCCCTCAAGGACCTGCCCGGCGCGCGCTTCCTGAAGAGCGCGATCCCCTACGCGAGCATCGTCGAGCAGATGGGCACGCACCTGGCGCCGCTCGCCACCTACGCGCCGTCGAGCCCGGCCGCCGAGGCGTACGTGGCGCTGTGGCGCGAGGTCGTGCGCCGGACCGGCCGGGCGCTCGGCCGGCGCTGAGCGGCGCGGCGCTATCCTCAGCATCGACGGGGCGGCCCCGACGGCCGCGACCGCGGAGGTCCCGATGCAGGTGCTGCCGGTTGGCTTGACCGCCGAGCCGAGCGTCCTCGTGACGCTCCTGCGCGTCGTCGCGCTGCTGTGGGCGGCGGCCCTTCTCCTCGCCGGGCGGCGGCTGGCCCGGACCACGGTGGGGACGATGCTCCTGGCCCTCGGCGCGGCGGTCGGCTGGGGTGCGCTGTCGTCCACCTCGTACCTGCTGGCCATCGCCGTCGCGGTCGCCGTGCTGGCCGCCGGGATCGCAGCGTTCGAGGTGGCGCCGCGCGTCGTCATGGCGCTCGCCATGGCCTGGCCGCTCCCCGCCACCTACCTCGCCTTCGTCCTGCTCCAGGGCGACTTCCCGCGCCGGCGTTGGCTGCTCGTCGTCCTGCTCGTCGTCGGTGCGGTGCTCGGCGCCCTGCTGCCGGAGCCGAGCGTCGGCATCGTGGCGAGCGCCCTGGGCGTCGCGCTGCTCGCCCTGGCGTCGCCGGGCGAGCCGCGCCCGTGGCTCCTCGCCGTGCTCGCGGCCGGCGTCGCGTGGAACCTGCTCGGGCCGCGTCGGCCGCTCGCGTTGCGCGGGCGATTCCCGGAACCGGCAGGAGGCCGGCGCGACGTCCGCACGCCGGTGCGCCGGTCGCTCGCGGTCGGCGCCGGCGGGCTGGTCGGCTTCCTCGTCCTGGCCGCGCTCGTCGCTCCGCAGCCGGCGGCGGCCAAGGCCGAGCAGGCTGCGCACCTGCAAGCGGTGCGCGGGCGCGGCGGACTGTCCCGGCCGGGGTTCGTGACCGGGGCGACGAACGGCTTCTACCTGTTCGGTCGCCCGCTGCCCGTCGCCCTCGCCGGTCCCGGAGGGGGCCTCAGCCAGCGCCTCGCGGTGCTCCTGGTGGGAGCGTCGCCATCCCGGGCGATCGCGGCGGCGCGGACGGTGAAGACGGCCGAGGAGCTGGCGCGGATGCGGCGCGCCGCGGCGATCACGGCGTCGGCGTTCGATGCCATCCGGCCGCTGGTCCGCCCGGGCACCAACGAGCGCGAGATCGACGCCGCGATCACGGCGGCGTACGTCGCCGGCGGCGCGACCGGCCGCGCGTTCGCCTCGGTGGTCGGCTCGGGGCCGAACGCGGTGCGGCCGCACTACATGGCCAACGACGCGGAGCTGCGCGAGGGCCTCCTCGTCGTCGACATCGGGTGCAGCCTCGACGGCTATGCCTCCGACATGACGCGGACGTTCGCGGTGAAGGGGACGTTCAGCGAGTCCGAGCGAACCCTCGTCGACGTCGTGCTCAGGGCCAAGGAGGAGGCGCGGAAGGCGCTCAAACCGGGGGCGCGGATGCGCGACCTTCACATGCTCGCCAAGGGCGTCATCGACAAGGCCGGCTTCGGGACGTACTTCATCCATGGTCTCGGCCACCACGTCGGCATCGACGTGCACGATCCCGGCGCCCGCGGGCCGCTCGAGGCCGGGATGGTCGTCACCCTGGAGCCGGGGATCTACGTCCCGGCCGGCGCCGCCGTCGACCGCGCCTACTGGAATCTCGGCGTGCGCATCGAGGACACCTACGTCGTCACCGCCGACGGCTGCGAGCCGCTGGTCGAGTACCCGCAACTGCCGGTCCCCGCGACCGTGACACGCTAGACTGCGCCGCGAGAGGAGTCACGACATGGCCAACCCGACCGCGGTGTTCGAGACCTCGCTGGGCACCTTCGAGGCGGAGATCCTCCTGGCGGAGATGCCGATCACCGCCGGCAACTTCATCGCCCTCGCCAAGGGCGGCTTCTACGACGGGCTGCACTTCCACCGGGTCATCAAGAACTTCATGATCCAGTTCGGCTGCCCGTTCTCGAAGGACCCGGAGAGCTCCCGCGCCGGCACCGGTGGCCCGCCGCACGGCACCATCGCCGACGAGCACCTCGAGACCGCGAAGCTCTCCAACGAGCCGGGCACGCTGTCGATGGCGAACACCGGGCGGCCCAACTCCGGCGGCTCGCAGTTCTTCATCAACACCGTCCACAACCACTACCTCGACTGGTTCTCGCCCGGGCCCTCGAAGCACCCGGTGTTCGGCCGGGTGACCGCCGGGATGGACGTCGTGAAGCGCATCGAGACGACGCCGACCGCCCCCGGCGACCGGCCGAAGACCCCGGTCAAGGTCATCAAGGTGACGGTCAAGGAGTAGGCGTCAACCGGTTCGCGGCGGCCGCACCAGGGCCGCCGCGCCCGCCGCGCCCACCGCGATCGCCGCGAGGGCTCCCCAGGTGGCGGTCCACCCGTCCGTCGCGTCGCGAACCGCGCCGGCCACCGCCGGTCCGAGCACCGCCCCGAGGTTCGACAGCGCGGTGATGAAGCCGAACGCGAAGCCGACCCGCGCGGCGGGCACCAGGCGGGCGGGCAGCGAGTAGACGGCCGGCGGCACGATCGCGGCGACCAGGCCGACCGCCGCCATCGCCGCGACGGCCGGGACGGCGCCCGTGGACATCAGGCCGAGCGCCGCTGCCAGCAGCGCGACCCCGAGCGTCACCCACCGCTGCGGTCGGCCCGTCCGGTCGATGGCGACGCCGGCCAGCGGCGTGCCGACCAGCGCGACCCAGGTGACGACGCTGGTGACGAGCAGGCCGCCGGCGCCCCCGCCGGCCCACTCGGGGGCGAAGGTGGGCACGGCGGCAAAGGCGGCGAAGTAGAGCATCCAGGCGACGCCGAGCGCGACCAACGGGGCGGGAAGTGCCGGAGTGTCCGCCGGCGACGCGGCGGCGGCCGTCGACCTGCCCGCGGGCACGGCGAGCAGGTGGAGCGGGATCGCCGCGACGACGAGCAGCGCGAGCAGGCCGAGCTCACCGCGCCACCCGAGCCGCGCCGCGAGGAGCGGGTGGAGCGAGAACAGCACGATCATGCTCGCCGGGTAGGTGCCGGTGAACAGCCCCATTGCGAGGGCGAGCTCGCGCCCGGCGAACGCCGCCGTGAGCAGCCGGGCGAGGAGCAGGTTCATGAGCAGGCCGCCGGCGCCGAAGAGCAGCCGGCCGGCGAGCAGCGCGAGGTAGCTCGGCGCGACGGCGAAGACGACTGCCCCGACCAGCATGACCGCGAGCCCGGCGAGGCCGGCGGTGCGCGGCGGCCAACGATCGAGGGCCGCGCCGAGCGGCACCGAGAGGACGATCGCCGGCACCGCGATGGCGCCCATCAGCAGGCCGATCTCCAGGTTCGACAGCGCGAATAACCCGCGCAGCGTCCCGACCAGCGGCGGCACGGCGAAGAACGTCATCCCGATCGCGAAGAAGCTGACCATCGCGCTGGCGAGAACGAGCCAGCGCCGCCCGGCAAGGTCGGTGGTCGGCGCCATGACCGGATTGTAACGGCGACGGTTGCAAGACCCCTCCGCGTGCCGTCGGGCGTCCTGACGCGGCCGGGAGAGCTGTCGCCCCAGGAGCGCGCGCCGACGCGCGGCGGTTACAGGAGAGGACGGCCGGGTCAGCCGCCCGGCGGTCGTCCCGGGCACGGAACTTGCTACCCTGGCTCCCGCGTGCTCGCGGAGGGTTCGATGAGTCCTACTCGGCTCGGGTTCGTGAGGGCTACGGTCGCAGTGGTCGCGGTGGCACAGGCCGCAGTCGCCCAGGTGGAGCGTCCCCGGCAGCGCGTCTACGTCTCGCGCGCCGACGTGGTCGCGCGGCGGCTCTACTTCGACCTCATCGACGCCGCCGGACGGCCGGTGGACGGTGTCGACCCGGCGGCCCTCACCGTCGTCGAGAACGGTGTCGAGCGGCCGGTGCTCGAGGTTCGGCGGCGCCTGGCGCCCTCCGAGACGCCGGCGATCGGGCCGGTGGCGGCGGCGGTTCCCGCGCCGCCGGTGGAGCCGCCACAGCCACAACGCTACGTCCTCGTCGCCCTCGACCCCACGACCCTCGGCAAGCGACCATGGGGCGACGCGCTCGACCTGCTCTCCGCCTCGGCGGAGGCGCTGGCGGCGATCGGACCGGTCGACGTCCTCGCCCTTACGACCCCCATCCTGCGCGCCGTGACCGCCAGCCGCGACCCGCAGGAAATCCGCGAAGGACTGGCACGGGTCGCCGGTAGCGCGACCCCACTCGACGTCTTCTACCGCGAACGGGCCCGGTTCATCGCCGAGCTCGAGCGGGTCTTCGACGCCCCGGTCCCGAAGGCCGAGATGGTCGCACATGCGCTGCAGCTCAGCCGGGAGCTAGTCGTTGACGAGGAATTCACGCTCCGGCACGCGCTTGCTCGCCTTGACGAGGCGATCGCGACGGCCGGTCGTCCGGCCGTGGTCGTGTGGGCGGCGCAGGGCGACCCCGACACCGCGGAGTTCGTGCGCGGCATGCTCCCCGTCTGGTTCACACCCGAGGAGGAGATGAAGTTCACCGCCGAGCCGCTCGGCCTCGTCACCGGGCTCGAGGGTGCGTGGCGCCGATGGGCGGACGACGGCGTCACCGTCGTGAGCTGGAGCCAGGCCGGCGACTGGCAGGGGACGATGGCGAGCCCCAGCCTCCGCCACCCGATCCAGGGTCACCCGCGGAATGGGCTGGGGATTCAGCCCTTCACGCTCTTCGAGTCGGTCGCCGAAGCGACCGGCGGTGCGCTCGTGCAAAGCGGGGCGCAGCTCCGGACGGCATTGGCGACCGTCGGGGGGCGGTTCGAGCTGGTCTACCAGACCGACGACGCCTCTCCTGGCTGGAGAGAGATCCGTATCGTGGCAAAGGACCGCCCGTGGACGGCCCGCTACTCGCCGCGCCTCCTCGTCCCACGCCCGACACCGGAGGCACCTCGGCCGGCTATTGAGCCTCTCGCCCTCGACGTGGCGCTGACCGCGAGCCTCCGGCCGGCCGAGTCGTCCGACCATGATGTCGTCGATCTGCCCGTGGTCGTGGACCTCGCGCCGCTCCGGGAACGGTTGGGGGTCGGCGCGCAGGCGCAGTTCGTCGTACGCATCAGCGCCACGCCCCCGAGCGGCAGGACGATGGCGCGCGAGGTGGCCGTACGCGTGGCGAGCCTGCCGGCCGAGGGCAACCTTCGCTACGAGACGAGCCTCGTCGTGCCGCGAGGGACGACCGGGTTCCGCGTCGAGGTGCGCGAACAGACGACCGGCGCGCTGGGTTCGGCCGGCCCGTGGGAGCCACCCGTCAGCGAACTGGCCGCGGTGTCCCAGGTCGGCGGCCAGGAGAGTGCGGACGGCGGCTTCGCGGGCACTGCCGTGGTCCGCATCGGCGAGGCCCGCTTCGTCCTGCCGCAGGACACCGTCCCGTCGCCAGCGGACGTTCGCGTGATTTGGAAGGGACGTGTCCAGCAGGTGCTGCGCGTCGCCGGCGGTCCGGGGAGCTCGCTGGAGATAGGCGTGGCGATCGACGTGTCCGAGAGCGCGGCGGACGAGCGGGCCGCGTTCGCGCGCACCGCGACGGCCGCCGCGAACCGGCTGCTCGGGTCGGGCGACCGGGTGTTCCGGGTCGACTTCGGCCGCACCTCACGTTTTCTCGGTGCCGCGCACGATGGTGCACAGTCGCTTTTCGCGGCGAGTCCGGTCGGCCGCCCGGAGAAGACGGCGATCTTCGACGGGCTCGGCTTCGCACTCGCGAAGTTCGAGCAACGGGCCGATCGCCGCGCGCTCATCGTGTTCACCGACGGCTGCGAGACGACCGGCCGGTCCGGCCTTCGGGAGGTGGAACGGGCGGCGCGGAGCCGAGCGATCCCCGTGTTCGTCATCCTCGCCGACGGTCAACCGTGCCGGCGCCTGGTGGAAAGGACGACCGTCGGCGCCCGCATCACGAGCGTGACCCCGTCGGGGAAGTCGAGCAGCCCGCAGGTCGCGCCGCCCCAGGTCGGCGCGCTGCAGGAAGAGGAGCGGGAAGGCGCCTGGGAGCTGGACGACCCGGCGAGCCGCTCCCGCTTCGAGCTGCGCTCGCTCGCGAAGAGCACCGGCGGGTCGGTGATCACCCTCCGGTCGGCCGAGCAGGCGGCCGACGTCTGGACCGAGGTGGAGCGCGCGCTCGCCCGCCTGTGGGTCGCGGTCTACGAGCCTACCGACGCGCGTTCGGACCCGCGCGAAGTCGAAGTCCGGTCGGCCGCCGGCCGCGTCCTCCGCCCCGGCCCATGACGTCGCGCCATCCCAACGTCTAGCGGCCTGGGAGCCCCCGCAGCGACGAGGCCACGAGCCGCGATTGTGTCGCCGCGAGCGCGACGGTGGGTTGGGGGCGCGACCAGGTGCGCGGAGGGCGACTCACCCGCCCGGAGCGCCTTGGGGGGCACGGGGGGGCAAGGTGGCGGAGGTAGGGTGGGGGCCGCCGGAATGGATGGGAGGGTGCCGGGTGGAGGCGCGAGGAGGCGCGGAGCGGGATTCACTCCCGCGGAGCGCCTTGGGGGGCACGGGGGGGCAAGGCGGCGGAGGTTGGGTGGGGGGCCGTCGGCCCCTCCGCCTAAATGGTCCCGTAGAGGCGGTCGCCGAAGTCGCCGAGGCCGGGCAGGATGTACTTGCGGGCGTCGAGGCCACGGTCGAGGGCGGCGGTGTAGATCTCGGCGTCGGGCGCGGCGTCGGCGAGCCGGGCGACCCCTTCCGGCGCGGCGACGATGGAGACGAACCGCACGCCACGCGCCCCCCGGGCCCGCAGGCCGTCGACCGCCATCGCCGCCGAGCCGCCGGTGGCGAGCATCGGGTCGAGGAGGAACACCACGGCCTCGTGGAGGTCGGCGGGGACCTTCTCGTAGTAGCAGCGGGCGACCGCGGTCAGCTCGTTGCGCTCGAGGCCGAAGTAGCCCACCTGGGCCGTCGGGATGAGGTCGAGGAAGGCCTGCAGCATGCCGAGGCCCGCGCGCAGCACCGGCACCGCGACGACCCGGCTCGCCAGCCGCCGTCCGACGGTGGGCTCCATCGGCGTGTCGACGGCCACCTCGGCGGTGGGCAGGTCGGCCGTCGCCTCGGCGACCAGCAGGACGCTGATCCGGTAGGCGAGGGAACGGAACTCCTCGCTGGGGGTGGTGCGGTCGCGAAGGCGGGTGAGGATGTCGGCGAGCAGGGGGTGATCGACGACGTGCAGCGGCATGGGAAAACGGTAGCACAGAGTAGAATCGTGCGGTCGCGGAACCGTGAAAGGGAGACGACGATGGCCCAGTGGTACCTCTCGTACGACAGCACGCAGTACGGACCCTACGACGACGCGCAGGCGGTAACCCATGCGGCCGCCAACCCGAACGGCTTCGCCTGGCGCGAGGGCTTCGCCAACTGGCTGCCGATCCGCGAGGTCGACGAGCTGATGGGCGCCGCCACGCCGGTCGTGACGACGCCGGCCCCAACCGCCGCGCCGGCCCCGGCCGCGGCGCAGGCGCCGCTGACCCGGGTCACCGCCCACGAGATCGACTACAAAGTGATCGGCTCCGAGATGCAGTTCGTCGAGGTGGAGCTCGACCCCGGCGAGAGCGCCATCGCCGAGGCCGGTTCGATGATGTACAAGGACGCCGGCATCGAGATGCAGACGATCTTCGGCGACGGCTCCACCCAGGGCGGGGGTTTCATGGACAAGCTGATGCAGGCCGGGAAGCGCGTGCTGACCGGCGAGAGCCTGTTCATGACCGTCTTCACCCACAGCGGGTCGGGGAAGGGACACGTGGCGTTCGCCGCGCCGTACCCGGGCAACATCCTCGCGATGCACCTGACCGACCACAACGGCCGGCTGATCTGCCAGAAGGACTCGTTCCTGGCCGCCGCCAAGGGCGTGTCGATCGGCATCCACTTCCAGAAGAAGATCCTCACCGGGCTGTTCGGCGGCGAAGGCTTCATCATGGAGAAGCTCGAGGGCGACGGCTGGGTCTTCGTCCACGCCGGCGGCACCGTGGTCGAGCGCACGCTCGGCGCCTACGAGGTGCTCCACGTCGACACCGGGTGCATCGTCGCCTTCCACGACTCCGTCCAGTTCGACATCCAGCAGGTCGGCGGCATCAAGTCGATGCTGTTCGGCGGCGAGGGCATGTTCTTCGCCCGCCTGCAGGGACCCGGGAAGGTGTGGCTGCAGTCGCTGCCGTTCTCGCGCCTGGCCGGCCGGATGCTGCAGGCGGCCCCCCGCCTCGGCCGCGGCGGGCGGGAGGAGGGCTCGCTGCTCGGCCCGCTCGGCGGCCTGCTCGACGGCGACAACTCATAAGGGCCTCCAGACAAGGGAATTCCCAGCGCGACCTGGCGGTTCGTGTCCTCCAAGGGAGAAACCCAATGCGATCTTGGAGAACTGCATCGGTGTGTGCAGCCGTCGTGCTCGCCGTCTGCCTGTCGGCTTCGGTGGCCAGTGCGCAGGAGTGGTCGGCGGCTCAGAAGGACGTGTGGAAGAGCGTCGAGGCGTACTGGGCGCTGGACGCGGCGGGGGACCTCGAGGGGTTCATGTCGTACTTCCACGCCGACTACGTGGGGTGGTCGTACGACAACCCGCTGCCGGGCAACAAGGCGACGGTGCGGAAGTTCATCGACCACGAGTACAAGACCGGCAAGACCATGGTCTACGACGTCAAGCCGGCGGCGATCCAGGTGATGGGGAACTTCGCCTTCGCCCACTACTACTACTCGAGGGTCACCAAGGGCGCCGACGGGAAAGAGGAAAGCAGCCAGGGCCGCTGGACGGACATCCTGACGAAGCAGGGCGACCGCTGGGTGCTGATCGGCGACCACGGGGGCCGGACAAAGAAGAACTGACCGGCAACACGTGCCCGAACCGGTGCGGGTCGCCCTTCGCGGGCACGCCTCAAGGGAGCGGAGAGATAATCGTGACGTGTGGGCGGGCGGGGCGACCCCCCGCCCGTTGCACGCCGGGAGGAAGATGAGCGACCGACACGGGCACGGTGGGCCGACGCCTCGCGGCATCGGCCTGCCAGGCCTGCCGACGCTGCCGGCGGCCGAGCGAAAGGTGCTGGGGATCGACCCGGTGTGCGGGATGAAGGTGTTCGAGCGTCCCGACCCGATCACCGCCGAGCATGCCGGCACGGTCCACTACTTCTGCTGCACAGGCTGCGCCTCGAAGTTCGCCGCGGACCCGGAGCGCTACCTGAAGTCCCCGGGCAGCGAGCCGATGCGCCCCGCGCCTGCGCCGGCACCGCCGGCCGGCGGGAGGGTCGAGTACGTCTGCCCGATGTGCCCCGAGGTGTCGAGCGGGACGCCCGGCCCGTGTCCCTCGTGCGGCATGGCGCTGGAGCCGGCCGTCGTCACGGCGACGACTCGCACCGAGTACGTCTGCCCGATGCACCCCGAGGTGGTGCGCGACGCGCCGGGGTCGTGCCCGATCTGCGGCATGGCGCTCGAGCCGCGCACCGTGGCGGCCGGCGAGCCGCCCAACCCGGAGCTCGCCGACATGACACGCCGGTTCTGGGTGTCGGCGGCCCTGGCGGTCCCGCTGCTCGCCGTCGCGATGGCCGACATGATCCCCGGGCGGCCGTTCCACGCGTTCGTGACCGGGCGCTGGACGACCTGGCTCCAGCTCGCCCTGGCGACCCCGGTGGTGCTGTGGGGCGGCTGGCCGTTCTTCGTGCGCGGCTGGCGGTCGCTCGTCACCCGGCACCTCAACATGTTCACGCTGATCGCCATCGGCACCGGCACGGCGTACGGCTACAGCCTCGTCGCCACGCTGTTTCCCGGCCTTTTCCCCGACGCCTTCCGCGTACACGGGCAGGTGGCGGTGTACTTCGAGTCGGCCGCGGTGATCGTCGCCCTCGTGCTGCTCGGCCAGGTGCTCGAGCTGAAGGCGCGGGAACGCACCAGCGGCGCGATCCGCGCGCTCCTCGGCCTGGCCCCGACGACGGCCCGCCGGCTCGCCGCGGACGGCCGCGAGCGCGACGTGGCGCTCGTCGAGGTCCACGTCGGCGACCGGCTCCGCGTCCGTCCCGGCGAGAAGGTGCCGGTCGACGGCGTCCTCGTCGAGGGCACGAGCGCGGTCGACGAGTCGATGGTGACCGGCGAGCCGCTGGCGGTCGAGAAGCACGCCGGCGACGCGGTCACCGGCGGCACGATCAACGCCACGGGAAGCTTCGTCATGCGCGCCGAGCGGGTCGGCGCCGACACCCTCCTCGCCCGGATCGTCCAGCTCGTCGCCACGGCCCAGCGCAGCCGTGCGCCGGTCCAGCGCCTCGCCGACCGGGTGGCGGCGTTCTTCGTCCCGGCCGTCGTGGCCGTCGCCGGGGCGACGTTCGTGCTGTGGGCGACCCTCGGTCCCGAGCCGCGACTCGCCCATGCCCTCGTCAACGCGGTGGCCGTGCTCATCATCGCCTGCCCGTGCGCCCTCGGCCTCGCCACGCCGATGTCGATCATGGTCGGCGTCGGCCGCGGCGCCCGCGCCGGCGTCCTGGTCAAGAGCGCCGAGGCGCTCGAGGCGCTCGAGCGGGTCGACACGCTCCTGGTCGACAAGACCGGCACGCTGACCGAGGGCCGGCCACGGGTCGAGGAGGTCGTGAGCGGCGGTGCGGTGGCCGAGGACGAGCTGCTCCGCCTCGCCGCCGCGGTCGAGCGGGCCAGCGAGCACCCCCTCGCCGCCGCCTTCGTGGCGGCCGCCGAGGCGCACGGGCTCGTCCTGCCGGGCGCCTCCGACTTCCGCGCCCTGCCCGGCAAGGGGGTGGTCGGGACCGTGGACTCCCGCGCGGTGGCCGTCGGCAGCGACGCGCTGCTCGCCGAGTTGGCGATCGCCGCGGGTGAGCTGGCGCCGCAGGCCGCCGCGTTGCGCGGCCGTGGACGCACGGTGGTGTTCGTTTGCGTGGACGGCGCGGTGGCGGGATTGGTCGCCGTCGCCGACCCGGTGAAGGCCACCACGCCGCGGGCGATCGCCGAGCTGAAGCGTGCCGGGCTGCGCCTCGTCATGCTCACCGGCGATGCCGCCACCAGCGCCGCGGCGGTCGCCGAGCGGCTGGGCATCGACGAGGTCGAGGCGGGCGTCTCGCCGGAGCGCAAGGCCGCCGTGGTCGCCAAGCTGCGCGCCGACGGCCGCCGCGTCGCGATGGCCGGCGACGGCATCAACGACGCGCCCGCCCTCGCCGCCGCCGACGTCGGGATCGCGATGGGCAACGGCACCGACGTCGCCATCGAGAGCGCCGGCATCACCCTCCTGAAGGGGGACCTCGGCGGCATCGTGCGGGCACGCCGGCTGTCCCGCGCGGTGATGCGGAACATCCGGCAGAACCTGTTCTGGGCGTTCGCCTACAACACCGTCGGGGTGCCGGTCGCCGCCGGCGCGCTGTATCCCTTCTTCGGCCTGGTCCTGTCGCCGATGATCGCCGCCGCGGCCATGTCTTTCTCCTCGGTCACGGTCATCACGAATGCCCTGCGGCTCCGCCGCGTGAACCTCCAGTAGCGCTCCGCCGCCGGGGGCGTCATCGCGAGGAGCCGCGCAGCGGCAACGACGCGATCCCGTCGCGCTTCGAGGGCCTGCCCCCAGACTTGCCGCCAATCACGGACCAAGGTCCGTCCCCGTGTATAGCCGCCCCTGTGGCGGGCTTGCGCTGCGGGCCGCGTTCCCACGCGGCCGGCAGCGCGATCCTCCGCGCGCGGCCGAGCAGGCCGGCTCGCCGTGGGGCCCCTCGGGTTGCGTACAACTACTCGGCCCTCGTGGTCGACCAGCATGCACAGCCTCCACCCAACCACCTCGGCTCCGGGCGCAGGCACTGCATGCCGCTTCACGCCCCCCTCCCAACCTCCGCGCGGTCGCTCGTCGCTGCGCTCCTCGGGCCACCGACACCCCACGGCGATCCGGCCGCTCGGTGACCCGCGCGCTCCGGATTTATGGCCTCGCCACAGGGGCGGCGGTGTTTTCTCCCCCGCACGCCCTCGCGCCCCGCGCCCGTCCCCCGCCCACCGAGAAACGCCCTTGACCTCTGGGGATCGCGGCCGGAGAATCGGCGCATTGCAGCCAGCGCACACCAAGGCGCCCCGGGAGTCGCGGTGATCCTCAAGGCCGGCACGCGCGTCGCACCTGATCAGGCGAACCAGTCGAGCAGACGCGGCGCGCGCCCTCGAAATCGGCTTTCCTTCGCGCACGCCGTCTTCGTTGGGTTGAGCATCAACCTCCTGCTCGGCGCGTGTGACCGCGCTCCCGGCCTCAGGCACCCGGGCAACGGCCTCCCCCTCCTCGCACAGAACCTCCCGCTCATCGAGCTCAACGAACCGCTGCTGGCGCATTTCAGGACGGCTCGCGGCGTTCGCGTTTGCGAGCAAACGCTGCTGTTGAGTGACGCCAGCGCCGTACGGTACGACACCCCGCACCCCATCGTGAGTCGTACCTTCGCGATCAGCATTCCGGTCCACGTAAGCAAGGGTGAGTGCCGGATCTCACTCGGTGAGAGTGCCTTGAAGGTCAGTCCGGACGCCATATCGATCGTACAGGTCGATGGCCGTGCCCGAAACGTCCAGGGGATCCGGGTGTGGGAGGTGAACGTCCACGTGACTCCTGCTGGCTCGGGTGCCACGATCTATGGGGCTGACGGCCGTATAGAGATCGTCGACCTCGAGGTGAAGGCGCCAGCGGCGATATCGGTCGAATGCGGCGAGCACACGTCTGCCGTGCTTGGCCCGTGGTCTTGGATTCGGGGGATGGAGTAGGCGGGCAACCTCCATGGTGCCTGGACGCCAGTGCAGGCGCCGTCACCGGTCGATGGGCCTGGCGATCCCGCGTCGGCTTCGGGGATCATCATCTCGACGGATTGAAAACCGGGATTTGAATTGGTCACATGTTGGCGCGGCGCGGGTCTCGCGGGACGTTGAGTTGGAGTACCTGACCTCGCTCGACGGCCGGCTCAACTCCGCGCCGGGCAGGAGCGCCCGCAAGTAGAGGCGAGCCGCCTCCGTTAGACAGTCACGAGGGCGCAGCCGCGGGGAGAGGCGGCGGCGAGCCGGCCGTCGGTGACGACGGGGGTGCCGCGGAGGAGGACGTGGCGGACGGCCAGGGTCGTGGTGCGGGCGGACCACGGGTCGTGGGCGTCGGCGAGGGTCGAGCGGATCGGTCGCGACGGGCCGCGCGGATCGAGGACGACGAGGTCGGCGTCGGCTCCGGGGGCAACTGCGCCCTTGCGTGGGTAGAGGCCGAGCAGCCGGGCCGGGCTGGCGGCAAGCACGCGTACCAGCTCGGAGAGCGGCCGACCGTGGCGCTTCACGAGCAGCTCGAAGGCGAGGGGGACGAGGGCGCCGAGGCCGGGCAGGCCGGTGGGGACGGCGCGGAAGTCCGATCCGTCCCAGTCGTCCTTGTCGGCCCTGCGGAACGCGCAGTGGTCGGTGGCGAGGAGGTCGAAGGCGCCGGCGGCGGCGAGCGCCTCGTGGCGTGCCCGGGTCGCCTCGGCGCGCAGCGGCGGGGTGCACAGGGACCGGTGGCCGCCCGGCCCGCGCAGTGCGTCGTCCGACAGGAGCAGGTAGTGCGGGCCGGTCTCGCAGGTGACCGCGGCGCGGCCGCGGGCGGCGCTGACGAGCCCGGCGCCGTCGGCCGTCGAGACGTGGACGACGTGGAGCGGGCAGCCGGTCCGCTCGGCGAGGCCGATCGCGCGTCGGATCGCCTCGACCTCGACACGCTCAGGGCGCAGGCGCGTGTGGGCGTGCGGGTCGCGGAGGTCGACGCCGGCGGGATCGATGGCGGCGACGATCCCGTCGTCCTCGGCGTGGAGGAGCACGCCCGCGCCGAGCGGCGCGAGCCGGCGCATCACTCCCTCGATCCGCACCCAGTCGCTGTAAAGCCCGGCGGCGCGGTAGGTCGTGTAGAGCTTGAAGGTCCTGAACCCGCCGGCGACGAGCCGCCCGATTTCCTCCCAGTCCCACGGCCACTGCGTCGGGGTGAGGTGAAGCCCGGCGTCGCAGTGGAGCTGGCCTTCGGCCCGTTCCAGGACGCGACGCACGGCCTCGGTCATCGTCTCGCCGGGGCGCTGGGTCGCGAAGGTGAAGAACGTCGTGATGCCGCTCGCGACGGCGATCTCGCTGCCGGAGGCGAAGTCGTCGGCGAGCTCGAAGCGGCCGATGCGGTCGGCGACGTGGACGTGAACGTCGATGAACCCTGGCAGCACGTCGAAACCGCTGGCGTCCACGACTTCGGCGTCGCCGACCTCGCCCACGAGCCGGCCGACCGCCGCGATCCGCCCGCCCTCGACGAGCACGTCCGCCCGCTGGGCGCCGTGCTCGTCCCACACCGTGCCGCCGCGGATCACGAGGCGTCTGCCGTCCCGGACCCCGGACCCCGGACCCCGGACCCTGTCGCTCAGAACCGCTCCCACAGCTTGACGGCCTGCTCCCGCGCGTGAGCCGCGACCTCGGCCTCGTCGAGGTCGAGCATGAGCTTCCTGCCTTCCATGAGTACGCGTCCCGCCACGATCGTGGTGTCGACCACCGACTGCGCGATGCCGAACGCGAGGTGGCCGAGGAAGGTGCCCTCGTCGAGCGGCGTCGGCGGGTGGTAGTCGAGGAGCACGAGGTCCGCGGCGCCGCCCTCGACGAGCGTGCCGAGGCCGAGTGAGGGCCAGTAGCGACCGGCGATCGCGGGGTTGTTGACGAGGAGCGTCGACAGCGTCTCGACGAACCCCACCGACGGGTTGCCCGCGGCGAGGTGGCGAACCCACAGTGCGGCCCGCACCTCCTCGAGCATGTTGGTCGTCATCGCGTCGGTGCCGAGGCCGACGAGGACGCCCGCGGCGAGCATCCGCGGCACGTCGGCGACGCCGACCGCATTGTTCATGTTCGACTGCGGGTTGTGGACGACGGCGGTGCCGGTTTCGGCGAGCAGCTCGATCTCGCGCGCGTCGACGTGGACGCAGTGCGCAGCGATCGACCGGGGCCCGAGGACGCCGAAGCGGTGGAGCCGCTCGACGACGCGCAGGCCGTGGTCGCGGAGGTTCGCCTCCTGGTCGGAGGCCGCCTCGGCGACGTGGACGTGGAAGCCCGCGCCGAGGCGCGCGCCGGTTTCCGCCGCCCGCTCGAGCGTCGCGTCGCCCAGCGTGAAGGCGGCGTGGAGCCCGAACAGGGCGCGCAGGTGGGGATCGTCCTCGCGGGCGCAGCGCTCGATGAAGGCGACGTTCTCGTCGATGCCGTCCTGCGCGACGCTGGCGCCGTCGCGGTCGGACAGCTCGTAGCACAGCGAGGCGCGCAGCCCGACCTCCTGGACGACCCGCGCGATCGCGTCGAGCGACCCGCGCACCGCGAACGGCGAGGCATGGTGGTCGATGAGCGTCGTGGTGCCGTGGCGGATCGCGTCGATGCCGGCGACCAGCGCCGACACGAAGCAGTCCTCGAGCTCCAGCTTGCGGTCGAGCCGCCACCACAGGTGCTCGAGAACCTCCTGGAAGCTCGCCGACGGTGCCGCCTTGCCCAGGCCGCGCACCAGCGTCGAGTAGAAGTGCATGTGCGCGTTGATGAAACCAGGCATGACGACCTTGCCGGCGGCGTCGATGCTCGGGCCGGTGAAGGAGACAATCTCGCCGTGCGGCGCGATCCGGCGCACCGTGCCGTCCTCGACGAGCACGTCGTGCCCGGGCAGCACCCGGTTCGCCGCACCCAGCGTGATCACCGTCCCATTGGTCACCAGCAACGTGCCCACTCGTCCTCCCCGCTCTGGCGTCGGGGCGCCGCGCAGCAACCCCATCGGCCGCCCGCATCCCTTCGCGAGACATGTCATCCGACGCAGCGTCATCATATCGCCCCCGGCTTGCCGGGCTCGAACGACCAGAGTGTCAGCGTTGGCGGTCTTGACATGTAATCAATGGCGCTCCATATTTCGATCGAGGTGACACATGACCGAGATTCGGGCACAAATTGGAGCTGGTGGCAGAGTCGTGATTCCGGCGGTGTTCCGCAGGGCGCTCGGCCTCGAGGTAGGCGACGAGGTGATGCTCGTCCTCGACGGCGAGGAAGTGCGCCTCCTGACGGCCCGCCGTGCGGTCGCGCGCGTCCAGGAGGCGGTGGCCCGCTACGTTACGAGCCCGTCGCTGGCCAAGGAGTTGCTCGCCGACCGCCGCGTTGAGGTGGAGCGTGGCTGAGGCGGCGGTCGTGGATGCTTCGGCGCTGCTCGCGCTGCTTGGTCAGGAGCCCGGCTGGGAGGTGGTAGCCAAGTCGATTCCCGGAGCCTTCGTCAGCGCGGTCAACCTCGCCGAGGTCGCCAGCAAGCTGGCCGAGCATGGCATGCCCGAAGATGAGATCCGTCAGGCGCTCGGCGGGCTGGGACTGGAGGTCGTCGCGTTCGGCGAGGAGATGGCGATTGCCGCCGGTGTGCTTCGACCCCGCACGAAGTCGGCGGGCCTGTCGCTCGGTGACCGGGCCTGCCTCGCGTTGGCGTATGAGCTGAAGCTGCCCGCGTACACGACCGACCAGGCGTGGAGCGAGCTGCGCCTGGGCATCGACATCCGACTCGTGCGACCAGGCCGGCGCCACCGCTGAACCGACGGATGTGGCTCGACCTCGCGCCCACATCGTCGTCTTCGCTCTCCCCGGTACCCTTTCTCCGTCTCCCTGCTTCACGCCTCGCACAGCGCCGCCGCCTCGTCGGCGCTCCGCTCGCGCATGGACAGGGCGCCGGTGAAGCAGTTCTGGGTGCAGAAGGAGCAGCCGACGCAGCGAGCCGCCTCGGTACGGGGCACGAGGTCGCCGTCGAGGGAGATCGCCAGGTACGGGCAGCGCGTGCAGTTGCCGCAGTGGACGCACAGCTCCGGCCGCACCGCGGAGATCCGCTTGGTCGCCGGCAGTTCCATGAAGTCGGTGATCGGGTCGGGAAGCGCCCGGCCGATCAGCTCCGCGACCGACGGGATCCCGCGGGCCTGCATGAGGTACGACAGCCCGGAGTGCAGCTCACCGACGACGCCGACGCCGTACTTCATGGCGACCGAGCAGAACTGCACGGTGCGGGCGCCGAGGGCGAGGAAGTGCGCGGCGGCCCGGTAGTCCATCGGCCCGCCGTTGCCCGACACCACGACGCCGAGCCGCGAGACGTTGGCGAGCGTGAGGTTGGAGATCGGTGTGACGCCCTCGCCGGACATGCCGACGACGACGCCGTCATCCCAGCTCGCCTTGCCGCCGCGACGGAACGCCAGGGTCGGGAAGGTGTTGGCCAGGGTGACGCCGGCCTTGGCCTGCGGGTAACGGCCGAAGACCTCCTTGATCGCGGCGATGATGGGATAGATCGACGTCACCGCGGCGGTGAGCTTGAACAGCTTCGGAACCCGCGGGTCACCGCCGGCGAGGACCCAGCCGATGATCTTCGCGGTGAGCTCGGCGTCCTGCGAGACGATGTCGCCCTTCGTCCCGTCGCCTCCCTGCGGGCAGGACAGCGAGTACTCGATGCCCGCGACGCCGGCCGCCTCGAGCTTGGTGGTGTTCGACTGCCAGACGCCGCGGTCGAGGTCGTCGTGGCCGGTGACCGGCCCGCCGGTCGAGGCCATGGTCAGCCGGTCGGGGTACTCGCGGCGCAGGACCCCGACCTCGCGGCACACGCGATCGAGGGCGTGCCCGGACACGTTGTCGCAGTTGCCGTAGGTCCGGGAGGAGAACGACACCATGTACTCCGCCGGGATGTGGATCGGCACGTCGTCGAAGGCGGTCTTCATCACGCCGCCGGCCCAACCGGCCTCGTACGCCTTCTTCATCTGCTCGTAGCCGTCGGTCGGCGGCGCCGCCGACAGGAGGAACGGCGAGAGGATCGGCGTGCCGAAGAACTCGGCGTCGAGGGGGACGGGGAGACGACGGAACCCGCGGAGGACGGCGGCGCTCTTGACGCGCGGGGTCACACCGCCTACCGGCGGGGGGACCGGGGACGGGGGACAGGGTACGGAAGACCCAAAGCACCCGAGGTGGCGGAGCACGGCGAGGGCGGCGTTCTTGCCGGCGGCGACGGCCTCGACGACCGTGGTCGGCCCGTGCGCCACGTCCCCGGCGTAGAACACCCCTGCCGGGACCTCGCCCGGCACGACGCCGCGAGCGCCGATGGCGACCACGACGACCTCGAGGTCGCCCCGGTCCTGCTCGGTGCCGAACAGGTCGACGACCCGCGCCGGGTGAAAGCTCGTGCCGTGCGGCAGCGTGACCTTGCGCGTCCGCACGCCGCCGACCGCGCCGTCGCGGACGACGACCTCGATCACCCGGGTCCGCCCGGAGACCTCGACACCGGCGCGGAGCAGGCCCTCGCGCTCGGCGCCCGTCAGCGGCAGCTCGGGGAGCTTCTCGAGGGCGAGCAGCTCGACGTGGACGGCGCCGGCGCGCATTGCGGTCTCGGCACAGTCGGCGGCGACGGCGCCGCCGCCGACGACGGCGACGCGCCGGCCTGCGAGGCAATGCCGGCCGGGATCGGCGAGGAGCGACAGTGCGCCGATCGCCAGCTCCTCCCCCGGCACGCCGAGGCGGATGGGCACCGCCAGGCCGGTCGCCACGACGACGGCTTCGTAGCCCTGGGCGAGCAGCGTGCCGGGCTCGGCCACCGGTCGCCCGGTGTGCAGCCGCACGGTGCCGAGCGCCTCGACGAACGCGAGGTCGGCGGCGAGCACGTCGTGGTCGAGACGGAACGACGGGATGATGCCGGCCATGCCGCCCCCGCGCGACCCGGCCTCGAAGACGTCGACGGCGAAACCCTCCTGCGCGAGCAGGGCGGCGGCGCCGAGGCCCGCCGGCCCGCCGCCGACCACGGCGACGCGACGGCCCCGTGCCTCGGGCCGGCCGAACGGCGGTATCACGCCGAGCTCGCGCGCCCGGGCGATGATCGTCGCCTGGACGGCCGGGATGTCGACCGGGCGGTCGAGGCCGGCGCGGACGCACCCCTTCATGCAGTGGGTGTCCGGGCACACCGAGCCGCACACCCCGCCGAGCGGGTTCGACGACATGATCATGGCGGCGGCGCGGGCGTAGTCGTGCGGCTCGCCGACCCGCACGGCCATGATGAAGTCGGCGGGTGAGCAGTCGGCCGGGCAGGCGCCCTTGCACGGCTTGGTCTCGCAGTACTGGCAGGCGTCGATCTCGGCGCGGAGCTGGGCGTCGGTGAGGAAGAACTTTGTGCTCATGACTCCCCCGGGTCGCGAGGCTAGCACGAAGGAAAGAGGACGGGGGAGAGAGCAGAGGGGAGAGGGGAGAGCAAGGAGCAAAGAGCAAAGAGACGCCTCACCCGGTGCAGGGGTCGATGGGGGGTGGGTCGCTCCACTCTCCCCTCTATCCTCTCCCCTGCCTCGAGCAGGAGGTGGGGAGGCGAGCGCGGGTCCAAATCAGTGGGGTGGGCGAGGGGGGAGATTGCGCCGGCCGTTCACAAAAGTGACTACAATGCGCTTCCTGGGGGTGAGGGCGTGACGAAGCCAACCCGAGACGAGGTCCGCGCGCGGGCTGTGGCCCGCTGCCGCGAGCGCAAGATCGTGATCCCGACGATCGCCGAGATGCGCGACCCGGGCCGCATCGATCCGGTGATCCGGGCGGCGCTCCCCGCCGTCGACATGCAGGCCGTCGACCCGTTAAACCTGTTCCGCATCACCTGGCACAACGACCCTGCGACCGGCGGCTTCGGTCCGGTGAACGCCCTCGAGATCCCGAGCGCACTCTCGGGCGTCCCGGCGCGCATCGTCGGCCTGGTCGGCAGGCACTTCCCCACCGGTGCGCACAAGGTCGGCGCCGCCTTCGGCTGCCTGGCCCCCCGGCTGGTCAACGGCGAGTTCGACCCGACGACGCAGAAGGCGGTCTGGCCGTCGACCGGCAACTACTGCCGCGGCGGCGCGTTCGACTCGGCGCTGCTCGGCTGTCGGGCGGTCGCGATCCTGCCCCGGGAGATGAGCCGCGAGCGGTTCGCCTGGCTCGAGTCGATCGGCGCAGAGATCATCGCCACCCCGGGGTGCGAGTCGAACGTCAAGGAGATCTTCGACGCCTGCTGGGAGATCAAGAAGACCCAAGGCGAGGCGGTGATCTTCAACCAGTTCGAGGAGTGGGGCAACTACCTGTGGCACTACGGCGTCACCGCCCCGGCCGCCGAGGAGGCGTTCCGCGCCCTCGCCGGCCCGCGCGGCCGCTTCGCCGGCTGGGTGGGCGCCACCGGCTCGGCCGGGACGCTGGCCGCCGGCGACTACCTCAGGCAGCGGTTCCCCGGCTGCACGATCACCGTGGCCGAGGCCCTGCAGTGCCCGACGCTGCTCGCCAACGGTTTCGGCGGCCACCGCATCGAGGGGATCGGCGACAAGCACGTGCCGTGGATCCACAACGCCCGCAACACCGACCTCGTCACCGCCATCGACGACGAGGCGCCGATGCGGCTGCTGCGGGTCTTCAACGAGCCGGCAGGCCACGCGCTGCTCGTCGCCCGGGGCTTCTCCCCGGAGCTCGTCGGACGGCTCCCGCTGCTCGGCATCTCGTCGATCTGCAACCTGCTGGCGGCGATCAAGACCGCGCGCCACTACGAGCTCGAGGCCGACGACGTCGTCTTCACCTGCTTCACCGACTCCGCCGAGCTCTACCAGACCCGCCTCGCCGAGCTCACCGCCGAGCGGGGCGCCTACTCCGAGCGGCAGGCCGAGGTCGACCTCGAACGCTTCCTGCTCGGAGCGACGACCGACCACCTCCGCGAGCTGACCCATGCGGACCGCAAGGCCCTGCACAACCTCAAGTACTTCACCTGGGTCGAGCAGCAGGGGCGGACCGTCGAGGAGCTCAATGCCCTGTGGTCGCCGTCTTTCTGGACCGAGTTGCAGGCCCAACTCCCGGCCTGGGACGAGGCGATCGTCGCGTTCAACCAAGAGACCAGAAACAGGGGACAGGGGACAGGGGACAGGGAAGGAAACGGACGATGACTGGCCAAGAGGCGCTGGAGGCTGCGAAGAGGTACGAGCGGGACATCGTCACGTTCCTGCGCGAGCTGATCGCCATCCCGGCCGAGTCCGGCAAGGAGCGGGCGCGCTGCGAGCGGGTCAAGGCGGAGTACGAGAAGCTCGGCTTCACCGCCTCGTTCGACGGTCTCGGCAGCGTCCTCGGCCGCGTCGGCAGCGGTCCGTTCACGATCCTCATGGACGGCCACATCGACTGCGTCGGCGTCGGCGACCCCGCCGCCTGGGCCTACGATCCCTTCGCGGGCAAGCTCGAGGACGGCAAGGTGTACGGCCGCGGCGCGGTCGACGAGCTGCCCGCCATCGCGACGATGGCCTACGGGATGAAGCTCCTCGCCGAGCGCGGGCTTCCCGCCGGGGTGCAGGTCGTGCTGTGCGCCTCGGTGCTCGAGGAGGACTGCGACGGACTGCCGATGATGCACCTCATCGAAACCGAGGGGGTCCGGCCCGACGTCGTCGTCCTCGGCGAGCCGACCAACCTCGACGTCTACCGCGGCCACCGCGGCCGGATGTCGATCGAGGTGATCACCAAGGGGGTCTCGGCGCACGGCGCCCACTGCGAGCGCGGCGTCAACGCGGTCTACAAGATGGCGCCGATCGTCGCCGACATCGAGGCGCTCCACGCCCGCCTCGCCCACGACGACTTCCTCGGCAAGGGGACGGTGACGGTGTCGTGGATCGACTGCACGTCGCCGTCGTTCAACGCCGTCCCCGACGGAGCGCGGATCGTCCTCGACCGCCGCCTGACCGTCGGCGAGACGCCGGAGCTGGCGCTCGAGCAGGTCCGCACGCTGCCGCACATCGGCGACGCCGAAGTGCGAGTGTTGCAGTGGGCCGGCGCCGGCTGGACCGGCCTCGCCGCCCGCCAGGAGCAGGTGTTCCCGACCTGGGTGCTGCCCGAGGCGCACCCGCTCGTGCAGGGCGTGGCCGCGGCCGCGACCGCCGTGCTCGGCGCCCGGCCGGCGATCTCGCGCTGGACGTTCTCGACCAACGGCACGGCGACCATGGGCCGGCTCGGCATCCCGACCGTCGGGTTCGCACCCGGGCGCGAGGAGCTGTCGCACTCCACCGGCGAGTGGGTCGCGGTGGACGACCTGGTGAAGTCGGCGGCCGTGTACGCGCTCATTCCGGGCGCCGTGGCCGGCAGGGAGGCGTCATGAGTCCCGGCGCGCCCGACCGCGAAACGCTGGGCCGCCTGGTCGGCCGCAGCCTGCTCACCACCGACGACTTCGACGACCGGGAGCTCGACGCGCTGCTCGCGGTGGCGACGCGCCTCGCCGCCCGCGACCGCGCCGGGATCACGACGCCGCTGTTCCCGCACCAGCTCGCTTACGCGCTGTTCTTCGACAACTCGACGCGAACCAAGTCGGCGTGGGCGGGAGCGGCCGCGCGCCTCGGCATGCAGCCGGTGATCGTCGACGGCTCGTCGACCCAGGTCTCGCACGGCGAGACCGCGGTCGAGACCGGCGCGATGCTCGGCATGAACGCGCACGCCCTCGGCATCCGTCACGACCTCATCCTCGGCGAGGGCAACGCCTTCATGCACGACGTCAAGCGCGGCATCGACGACTACCTCGCCGCGACCGCCGACCCCCGCCGGGTGCCGATCGTCAACCTGCAGTGCGACGTCGACCATCCGACCCAGACGCTCGCCGACCTCTGCTGGCTGCGCGAGAGGTTCCCGGAGGGCCTCGCGGGCAAGAGGATCGCGGTGTCCTGGGCGTACTCGCCGAGCTACGCCAAGCCGCTGTCGGTGCCGCAGGGCCTGATCATGCTGCTGACCCGCTTCGGCGCCGAGGTCACGCTCGCCCACCCCGAGGGCTACGACCTCATGCAGCCTTGCGTGGACTCGGCGCGGCGCCACGCGGCGGCCTCGGAGGGCTCGTTCCGGGTCGTCGGGACGATGGACGAGGCGTTCGCCGGGGCCGACGCGGTCTACCCCAAGAGCTGGGGCCCCTACGACCTCATGCTGGAGCGGGTCGGCGCGAACCGCGCCCGCGACGCGGTCCGCATGAAGGAGATCGAGCGAGAGGCACTGGAGCGCAACGCCGGCCATCGCGACTGGATCTGCGACGAGCGGCGGATGGCGTCGACCGCGGGCGGCGACGCCCTCTACCTGCACTGCCTGCCGGCCGACATCGGCGCCGAGGTCTCGCCGGGCGTCATGGCGCGCCACGCGGTCAACGTCGCCCGCGAGGCGAACTGGAAGGTCTACGTGATCATGGCGCTGCTGGCGGTGGCGAAGTCGGGCGACCTCGCCGGGCGCCTCGCCGAGCACTGAGGCCCCTGACGGTTGAAGGACAGGGAAGAGGGAAGAGGGGAGAGCTGGATGAAACGAAGCGAGGCTCTAGTCGTTCTCCCCTCTCCCCTCTCTCCTCTCCCCTTCTGCTGACCTATGGCGAGCTTCACCCTCCTCTGCGGCGAGTGCGGCGCGCGGTACGGCGAGCGCGAGGTGCGCTACGTCTGTCCGGGCTGTGCGTCGCGACAGATCGCCGGGGGACCGACGCGCGGCGTGCTGCGTGTCGAGATCTCGGCGCTGCCGGCCCGCTGGCCGGTGTGCCGCATCCACGACCTGCACGCGCTCGCCGCCTTCCTGCCGGTCGCGTCGCCGGGGTCGATCCCGCCCCTGCCGGTCGGCGGCACGCCGTTGCTCGCCGCCCCGCGTCTCCGGCACGAGTTGGCGATGCCGCACCTGTGGGTCAAGGACGACACCCGGAACCCGTCGGGCTCGACCAAGGACCGCGCCTCGCTGCTCGTCGTCGCCAAGGCGGTCGAGTACGGGCTCGACACCATCGTCTGCGCGTCGACCGGCAACGCGGCCACCGCGCTGGCCTGCGTGGCGGCGGCGGCGGGCCTCCGCGCGGTGGTGTTCGTGCCGGCCGCGGCGCCGCCGGCGAAGCTCGTGCAGATGGCGTCGTACGGCGCGACCCTGGTGCCGATCGCGGGAACCTACGACGAGGCGTTCGAGCTGTCGGTCGCGGCGTCCGAGCGGTTCGGCTGGTACAACCGCAACACGGCGTACAACCCCTTCACGGTCGAGGGCAAGAAGACCGCGGCCCTCGAGATCGCCGCCGACCTCGCGCCCGAGGTGCCGGACGCCATCGTCGTCCCCACCGGCGACGGGGTCATCGTCGCCGGGATCGCGAAGGGCTTCGCCGACCTCGCCCGCGCCGGCCTCGTCCAGCGGGTGCCGCGGCTGATCGCCGTGCAGCCCGAGGGCTCGGCGGCGATCGCCCGGGCGCTGCGCGACGGCGCGGCGGCGATCACACCGGTCGCGGGTGCGGCAAGCGTGGCCGACTCCCTGGTCGTCGGCGCCCCGCGCAACGCGATCATGGCGCTCGGCGACATTCGCGCGTCCGGCGGCACCGGGGTGATCGTCGACGACGGCGCGATCCTCGCCGCCATCCGCCGGCTCGCCGGCACCACCGGGGTCTTCGCCGAGCCCGCCGCCGCGGCCGCGCTCGCCGGGCTGGCGGTCGCCCTGGACGAGGGCGTGGTGTCGCGCGACGAGCGGATCGTCCTGCTGGTCACCGGGACCGGCCTCAAGGACGTGGCCGCCGCGGCCCGGACCGCCAGGATCCCCGCTCCCGTGGCGCCCGACCTCGACGCCGTCGAGCGCTTCCTGCGCCAGACCTGACCCAGCGGCGCCGGTCCGGCGTTATGCTTGGCCCCGGGGGGATGACTCGCTGAGCCAATCCGCACTGGCTGCCCGCCTCTGGCGCCACGCCGCGCGTCCGGTGAAGATCGTGCGCGCCTACGAGCTCTCCTTCCTGCGCCCCGACCTGCTCGCGGGCGCCACGGTCGCGGTCGTCGCCCTGCCGCAGTCGGTCGCCTACGCGGCCATCGCCAACCTGCCCCCGTCCTACGGGCTGTACTCCGCCTGCGTCGCGTCGATCGTCGGCGCGC
>JACQZW010000024.1 GCA_016213675.1 Acidobacteriota bacterium
CCATCTCTGCGGAGCGAGCGGGTTACCGAGCGGCCGGATCGCCGTGGGGTGTCGGGGGCGCGAGGAGCGTCAGCGACGAGCGAACACCGAGGGGCCCCACGGCGAGCCGGCCTGCTCGGTCGCGAGCGGAGGATCGCGCTGCCGGCCGCGTGGGAACGTGGCCGGCAGCGCAAGCCCGACACAGGGGCGGCCATACGAGGGGACGGACCTCGGTCCGTGAGTGGTGGCAAGTCTAAAGGCAGGTCCGCCAAGCGCGGCGAGATCGCACGGAGAGTTGGGCGGGTGGCGCGACGCGGGCTGTTTGGCGCACGCCCACAGCCAAGGGGGCCGGGTGGAGGGTGTGCCAAGCGACGAATGCTACTGGCGCGGTGCTCCCGCATCCTTCACTCGCTTCGCTCGTTCAGGATGACAGCAAGGTCGGAGGGCACGCCCTCACCCCGACCCTCTCCCGCCGGGAGAGGGCGCCCCCGCCCACCTGCAGGGTGGACCGCGAAGGGGACGGACCTTGGTCCGTGATTCAGGGCACGTCGTGAGGTCGGACCGCCAAGAAGGCAGGAGATCCCTTGCTTCGCTCGGGATGACAGTCAGAAGTCGAAGGGCACGCCCTCACCCCGACCCTCTCCCGCCGGGAGAGGGCGCCCCCGCCCACCCGCGGGATGGACGGGGCCGGGGGGCCGCGAACCCCGGGTCTGCATAACTCGTATGAGCGAGTGAGATGTCATCGGAGGAAGCCATGCGAGTTCGCCCGTGGTGCGTTGCCCTCGGCGGCGCGGTGCTCGTCGCCGCGTCCGCTGCCGGCGCCGAGCTGGCGTCGATCCAGAAGCCTGCCTTCCGCGCCCTCGCGGTGCGGGTGTTCAGCCTCGACCGCGCCCAGGAGGTGCGGATCGAGGGCGTCACCTTCTCGTCGCAGAGCGCGTGGGTGCCGGCGCGCATCTGGCTGCTCGACGCGCAGACCCGCAAGGTGGTGTGGGACGCCGCCGACGCCGAGCTGGAGAGCAGGCGCCGCGACCTCGCGCCGTTCGACGAGCGGGTGAGCCTGCCGGCCGGCGACTACGAGCTCTACCTCGCGACGGTCCCGGGCACGGCCGGGGGCTGGGACCGGCACGGCGTCGACGTCCGCGAGCTGATGGGCAAGCTCCGCGAGGCGATCGACGTCGACGGCCTCGAGGACCTCGTGGGTGACCTCGAGGTGCGGGTCAGCGGCGAGGGCAAGGCGGTCGGTGACGGGCTGAAGGGCGCGGTGCGCGAGCGCCTGGCGGGTGGCGCGGCGGCCGCGCTCCTCGGTCTCGGCGACGAGGCCGACGCCCAGGCGGGGTTCGCGCTGCGCGAGCCCGCCGACGTCCGCGTGGTGTGCGTCGGCGAGGTCTCCGGGGACGAGGTCTACGACGGCGGGTTCATCGAGAACGCCGACTCCGGCGAGACGGTGTGGCGCTTCGATCCGATCCGCGCCCGCGCCGCCGGCGGCGCCGGCAAGAACCGCATCGCCGACCAGGTCGTCAGCCTCCCGGCCGGCCGCTACGTCGCCCACTTCGCGAGCGACGGGTCGCACTCGTACCCCGAGTTCAACGCGCTGCCCCCCGACGACCCGCTGGCCTGGGGCCTCGTGGTCCGCACCGTCAAGCCCGTCGCCGGGGTGGCCGAGCCGTTCGCGGCCGCCGAGGCCGAGCCGCGCAACGTCCTCGCCGCCCTGACCAAGGTCGGCAACGACGAGCACCGCAGCGCCGGCTTCACGCTGCGCCGCCCGATGAAGGTGCGGATCACCGCGGTCGGCGAGGGGTTCGACGACGAGATGGCCGACCACGGCTGGCTCGTCGACGCGCGCAGCCACGACACCGTCTGGGAGATGGAGTACGGCCGCACCGAGCACGCCGGCGGGGCGGAGAAGAACCGCCTGGCGGAGGAGGTCGTGAGCCTGCCCGCCGGCAGCTACGTGGCGCACTTCTCGACCGACGGCTCGCACGCCTTCGGCGAGTGGAACTCCGCACCGCCGTTCGAGCGCGCCCGCTGGGGGATCACCGTCAGGGCCGCCGACGCCGCGTTCACCGCGGCCGACGTCGTCCCGTACGACCCCGAGCAGGTGGGGGACGCGCTGGCTCGCGTCACGCAGGTCCGCGATCACCAGCGGCGCGACGCGACGTTCACGCTCGAGCGCGAGGCCGACGTCGAGGTCTACGCCCTCGGCGAGTCGGACGGCCGCGACATGGCCGACTACGGGTGGATCGAGGTGGCGGGCAGCGGCAAGAAGGTGTGGGAGATGGAGTATCGCGACACCGAGCCCGCCGGCGGGGCGAGCAAGAACCGGGTGTTTCGCGGCCGTGTGCACCTGCCGGCCGGGACCTACCGCGTCGTCTACAAGACCGACGGCTCGCACGCGTTCGGCGACTGGAACTCGGGTCCGCCGCGCGACCCAGACGCCTGGGGCATCACGGTGACGCTCGCCGGGCGGCTGCCCGCCGAGGCGGGGAAGCTGCCGGCCGAGGCGGCGCCCCGCCGCTGACCTCGAAGGAACCTCGTCCTCTCAGTGCCTCAACGGACGAACGGCGGCGCGGAAGGCGCGCCGCCGTTCGTCGCCGGGGATGTTCTCCTCGAGCGCCGAGACGAGATCCGCGAGCGACGCGGCGTCCTTGAGCGCCTGCTTGACGATGACCCGCGCGAGCGGGCCGATCTGCCTGGCCAGCTCGGCCTCCAGCGTCGCCAACTCCTCCTCGGTGACGACGAAGGCCGACGCCGGCGTCGAACGGGCCGGCGTCGCGTGGGCGCCGTGAGGTCCGGTCGGCGGCTTCGTCGGCGTCGAGGGGGTCTTGGGTCCCTTGCCGCAAGCCATGCACTTCTCGCAGAAGGCGTCCCGATCGCGTCCCGGCGCGAGCTGGTGGGCCAGCTCCACGCACAGCGCGTCGAGGCTTGGAGCCGTCCGGGCCGTCTTGCGGACGATCACCCTCGCCATCGGCCCGATCGACGCCGCGAGGTTCTCCTCGATCCGGGCGAGCAGGGCGGAGTCGAACGTCGCCGGCGGACCGGGGGCCGCGCCGCCTTGCGATGGCACCTCGACCATCGTTTCGGGGATCGGGCCGCCCGGGTCCTCGGCCTCGGGGCTCTCGCCCGACTGCAGGCGATAGAGGTCGACGTCGAGCGAGTAGGCGTCGGCGTAGCGCTCCTCGCGGTCCTTCGCCATCATCTTGCGGATGATCCGGCAGAGCCCGTCCGAGAGCCCCGGCTCGTACCGGCGCGGGTCGGGGAGCGGCTTGGCGAGGTGCATCGACATGACGAGCGGGCCGGACGCGCCGCTGAACGGCGTGTGCCCGGTGACGAGGTGGTAGAGGGTGGCTCCCAGGGAGTAGATGTCGGCGCGGCGGTCGATGTCCCGCTGGCCGCGGATCTGCTCCGGTGAGATGTAGTGCGGGGTCCCGATCGTCTGACCGCTCATGGTGATCGCCTGGTCCTCGTCGAGGCGCTTGGCGATCCCGAGGTCGACGAGCTTGACCTCGCCGTGGCCGGTCAGCATCAGGTTGTCGGGCTTGATGTCGCGGTGGACCAGCCCTTCGGCATGCGCCACGGCGAGCGCCCGGGCGGCGTGCCGGACGATCAGGATGGCGTCCGTCTCGGAAAAGTGGCGGTTCCGCAGGTAGTGGCCGAGCGAGTGGCCGTCGACGAACTCCATGGCGAGGTAGTAGGTGCCCTCGACACAGCCGAAGCTGTAGATGTGGACGATGTTCGGGTGGTTCAGGCTGGCCGCGAGGCGCGCCTCCTTGAGGAAGCGCTGGACGAAGCCCTCGTCGGCCGAGAGGTGCACCGCCAGCGTCTTCAGCGCGACGACCCGGTCGAGCGTCAGGTCGCGCGCCCGATAGACCCTTCCCATTCCTCCCGAGCCGAGCTCTTCGAGGATCTCGTAGCCACCGAAACGCGAGCCGGCCAGCGAATGGTCCGGCGTCCGGCGAGGGTCGAGGCTCTCACTCATCGCCCAGCATCTTCAGCGCTTTCACGAGGCTGATCCGCATCCGGTTGAACGAGCTGGCGAGGACCGCGATCTCGTCCTTGCCGCGGACGGCGACCTCTGGGATGTCGAGGTCCCCGGTCGAGACCTGGTCCGCCATCCGCGACAGCCGTTTGATGGGACGGATGACCACGGCGTAGAGGAGGACGTTGAGGAAGACGAGGGTGAAGGCGAACACGCCGAGGAGGGAGCCGAGGAGGGTCTTGAACGCCTGGTCGGCCATGCTGATCGGGATCGACATCGGCACCGCGACGATCTGCGCGCCGATGATCTCGTTGAGCTTCCAACCGTAGCCACCGGTGGTGCCGTACGCCTTGACCACTGCGGCCGGGGTCTCCTCCGGCGTCGTGTGGCACGACAGGCAGCCCGCGTCGGTGATCTGGATCGGCCGGCCGAGGTAGAGCGAACGCCCCAGCGGTCCGTCCCGCTCGCCGATGATCTCCTTGAGCTTGAGGTCGGCGCGGAACGCGTTGACGACGTCGGCCTCCCAGTCCACGGTGCGGTCCCGCGGGTTCGTCGGGTTGAGCGTCGCCTCCTTGTAGGTGTACTCGGGGTGCGTCTCCCGGAGGTAGTTGAAGATCTCCGTCGCCGAGTACGCGGGGACCGACTGCGGCAGGAACACCTCGGCGAGCCGGTCGGCCAGCAGCGGCTTGATCTGCCGGTTCGTGTAGCTCCGCGTCGCCATCGCGGTCTCCATCAGGATCCGCGCATTCTGGATGACCTGCGCCCGCGCGTTGCTGCGGAGCAGGTTGTACGAGATGTAGCCCGCCGGGACGAGGGCGACCGAGAAGACCAGGACGAGGATCAAGTTGAACTTGACGAAGAGCGACATCTGACGTCACACCTTTCGGCGGCCCCCGCGGCGGCCCGTGTCGGTGCTCCTCGCCCCGTCGGGCCCGCCCCGCCGCACCCGCTCGCCTCCTCCGAGCACCGTTCTCCCGGGAGCGGTCCGGCCCACCGCCGGGAGCCGTCCCGGGCGCGATTCACGGCAAAAGAGTTTCTGTCTCATCTTGAGTCCGATGATACTCCCTGCAGCTCCAGGGTCAAGGGTTTGGTGACGCCGCGGCTGGCACCGGGTCAGCGGGTGAGGAGGAGGAGCGTCTCGAGGTTCGGGGTGCCGGGGAAGAGGTCGAGGGGGACGGCGCGGCGGACGACGTAGCCGGCGGCCGACCAGGCGGCGACCTCGCGGGGGATCTCGTCGGTGCCGCAGCAGATGTGGACGACCCGTTCCGGGCGGCGGTCGGCGATCGCCGCCGCGACGCCCTCGGCGGTGCCCTGCCGCGGCGGGTCGAGGAGCACGGCCTCGCCGCCGCGGGCCGGGCGCACCCGCTCGACGAGGAAGTCGGCGTCGATGCGGCCGGCGAGGAAGCGGACGCGGTCGGCGCAGCCGAGGTGGGCGGCGGTGCCGCGCGCCGCCTCGATCGCCGGGCCGTCGAAGTCGATCCCCAGGACGTGCGCGGCGTCACGGCCGGCCGTGAAGGCAAACAGCCCGTAGCCGCAGTAGAGGTCGAGCAGGGAGAGGCCGTCCAGGGGCGCGAGCAGCTCGCGCACGGCCGCGGTCATGGTGCCGAGCATCGCGCCGTTGACCTGGGAGAAGACCGTGGGCGGGAAGCGCAGCCGGACGCCGTCGGCCTCGACCTGCAGCCACTCGGGCCCGAACAACCGCTTGAACGACAGCGTGCCGGCCGGCCGCCGCGCCTCGAGGTAGTAGTCGGAGCCACACGGGTCGAGGTAGAGGAAGGCGGCGAGCACGCCGGCCGGCGCCGCCTGCAGCGCCTCGGCGAGGAGCTTGGCGGCGCGTACGACCCGGGCGTCGAACACCCGGACGTTGAGGATGACGGCGAGGGCGGGGGCCTGGCCGCGGACGACCGCCCAGTTGAGCGCCGTCGCCAGCGGGCGCACCGGCGGGCGCGACAGGCGGTCGGCAAGGAGCGAGTAGACCGCGGCGTGCTCGGGCGGGTCGAGCGCGGACGGGGCGGCGCCGCGCGCCGGTGTCGGCAGGCCGGGGAAACCGAGCGCGAGGCCCTTCGGTCCCAGCGACGCGCGGCGCTTGCTGGTCGTGCGGTAGCCGCGCGGGGCGAGCGCGGCGACCACCGGCTCCGGCCGGCCTGGCAGTCGCTGCGCCGGCCAGAACGCGGCCAGCGCCTCGCGCTTGAGCGCCAGCTCCGTCGGGTAGTCGAGGCCGGCGAGCGGCTCCGGGTGCTGGGCGGGCGGCAGGCCGAGCCCTGTGCGCTCGGCCACGGCGCGGACGGTGTCGGCGAAGCTCACGCCGGCAGGCTACCGCACTCGCCGGCCGCGCCCGAACCCTCCGGCGAGCCGCTGCGTAGTCATGGACATGAACAGTGGTGCCATTGGAAGCGTGGGACGTCTCGGAGGCCGGACGCTCGAGGAGATCGTGCGACGTGCTGATTCTAAGAGGTGTCTGTGGAGCGCGCGCTCCGCGCGTGCTCGTCCTTCAGTGAGCACGCCCGGAGGGCGCGCTCCACAGCAGACGCATTCGGGTGTAATACCACCGCTCGTGCCGCGTACTTGAGGCAGGAGCCGAATCTGGAGAGCCAGCGATGAACGCCCTCAAACCCCAACCCCCGCTTCCGGCCGGCATCGACGAGGTCGAACGGTTGTACCGGGAGCACCACGAGATGGTGCTGCGCACCGCGTACCGTCTGACGCGCAGCATGGGGGACGCCGAGGATGTCCTGCACAGCGTGTTCGCCAGGCTGATGCAGCGGGAGGAGTCGTTCGGTTCCGGGGTCAACCCCGGGCCGTACCTCCACCGCGCCGCGGTCAACGCGGCGATCGACATCTTGCGGCGCCGCCAGCGACTCGTGCCGCTCGAGGCGGTCCCGCCGAGCGAGGACGCGACGGAGGAGAGCCAGACCGGCTTCGTCTCCCGCCGCGAGCTCGGCGAGCGCCTGCGCGCCGCGCTCGCGCGGCTGCCGGAGCGGGCGGCCGAGATCTTCGTGCTGCGGCACGTGGAGGGGTACTCGAACCGGGAGATCGGCCGGCTGCTCGGCATCTCCTGGGGCTCCGTGGCCGTGACGGTCCACCGGGCCAGGCGGCGTCTCCAGACCGAGCTCCTCGCCGAAGGGAGGGCACGCTCATGAACACCAGGGATCACGACAGGAAGGACATCCTCGATCGGGCGACCGAGGAGCTGCGCGGCAGCGAGCCGCCGGAGACCGAGATCGAGGCGAGCGCCGGCCGCGTGTGGCACCGGCTTGCCGCGCCCGCCGAGGTGGCGGCCGACCCGGGCGTCGTCCGCGACTGCGCCGGGTTCGTCGCGATGATCGACGCCTACCGCCAGGGCACGCTGCCGGCGGCACGGCGCGAGCTGTTCGAGGACCACACCCGCACCTGCGTCGAGTGCCGGCGCGCCCTGTGGGCGTCGCACTCGACCCGCCCAGCGGCGATCCGGCCCGCGGTCTCGGCCTGGTCGGGCCGGCGGCGCTGGGCGCTGGCCGCCGCGGCGGTGCTGGTTGCCGCCGTCGGCGTCAAGCTCGGCGTCCTGGACCGTGTCCTGGCGCCGGCGGCGAACGCCACGGCGGTCGCCGAGCGGGTCGACGGCAGCCTGTTCCGGGTCGCCGACGGGCGGCTCGTGCCGGTCGCCGCGGCCGAGAAGGTGGCCGCCTCCGAGGTCGTTCGGACCGGCCGCGGTACCCGCGCGGTGCTGCGCCTGGCCGACGGCTCGCGCGTCGAGATGAACGAGCACTCCGAGCTCGCCGTCGAGCCGCGCCGTGACGGCGCGGCGGTCGCGCTCCACCGCGGCGACGTCATCGTCGAGGCGGCGCAGCAGGCCGCCGGGCGGCATCTCTACGTCGACGCCCCCGACTGCGAGGTCAGCGTCAAGGGCACGGTCTTCACGGTCAGCCACGGTCCGAAGGGCTCTCGCGTCTCCGTGCTCGAGGGCGAGGTGTGGGTCGAGCAGGGCGACGCGGTGACCAAGCTCGCTCCCGGCCAGCAGGCCTCGACGCAGGTCAACATCGCGCCGGTGCCGGTCGCCGAGGAGGTGGCCTGGTCGGGCGATCCCCAGCGCTACGCCGCGCTCCTCCACGAGCTCTCCGAGGTCAGCAAGCAGGTCATGGCGAAGCTGGCCGACGTGCCGTTGCGTTACGAGTCGCCCCTCGTGCCGCTGCTCCGCGCCGACACCTTCATCTTCGCGACGGTACCCAACGTCACCCGCGAGCTCGCCGACGCCGGCACCGACCTCGAGCAGCGCATCCAGGCCAACCCGCAGCTCCGCGCCTGGTTCGACCAGCAGCGGGCGGCCAACCCCAACGCCCCCGACTTCGTCGAGGTCCTGGCCCGCTTCCGTGAGCTCGGCTCGTTCTGCGGCGACGAGTTCGTCGTCGCCGTCGCCGGGACCACCGAGGGCGGCCATCCCAACGTGGTGTTGCTCACCGAGACCGCCGACGAGGCAGGGCTGGTCGCCGCGATCCGCGACAACCTGCAGCGCATGAGCTCGCAGGCCGGCACCGAGATCCCGGTCGTCGTGGTCGACGACCCGGCCGCCATCCCTGTGCAGCCTGGTCACGCGCTCTACATCCTCGTCGCGGGCGGCCGCGCGGTCGCCACCGACTCCGCCGAGGAGATCGTCCGGCTCGCCGGCGGCGCGCCGTCCACCTTCACCTCGACACCGTTCCACGCCCAGATCGCCCGCTGCTACCGCGACGGCGTGACCTGGCTGTTCGCCGCCGACGTCGAGCACCTCACCCGCCACGACGCGGCCGGGGCGCCCGGCTGCAGCGACGGGCAGATCGCCGAGGAGCTCGGCCTCCGCGACGTCCAGTACGTGATCTTCGAGCACAAGCGGATCGCCGAGCAGAGCCAGCTCCGCGGCGTCGTGGCGTTCTCTCGCGACCGTCGCGGCGTCCCGGCGTGGCTCGGCGCGCCGGCCCCGATGGGCGCGCTCGAGTTCGTCTCGCCCAACGCCTACGCCGTCGGTTGCATCCTGTCCAAGGAGCCGGGGCGGATCGCCGACGAGTTCCTCGCCGCACTGCGCACCCACGACCCCGAGGGGTTCGGCAAGCTCACCCAGTTCGAGAGCGAGCACGGCTTCTCGGTCCGCGACGATCTGGCGGCCCCGCTGGGCGGCGAGTTCCTCGTCGCCGTCGACGGGCCGGTGCTGCCCACGCCGGCGTGGAAGCTCGTCGTCCTCGTCGAGGATCCCGCCCGGCTGCAGCAGGCGATCGCCAAGCTCGTTGCCGAGGCGAACGTCCACCTCGCCGCCGCGGGCAAGCCGACGCTGGCGATCACGACCTCCGAGGAGGGTGGCGCGACGTTCACCACCCTCGCCTCGTCGGACGGCGTCGCGCGGCTCCACTGGACGTTCTGGGACGGCTACATGGTCGCCGCCGCCGACCGCGTCCTGATCACCGAGGCGCTGCGGACCAAGCAGTCCGGGTTGTCGCTGCCGACCACCACCGAGTTCCGCGCGTCGCTGCCCGTCGACGGGGCCCAGCAGTACTCGGCGCTCGGCTTCGTCAACGCCGCCAGGCTCGGCTCGGCGATCGCCTCGGCGATCCCGAACACCGTCGACGCCAACGCCCAGCTCGGGCTCGGCGAGCTCAAGAAGCTGCTCGCGGAGTCGTCGACGATGGCGCTGTGCGTCACCGGCGAGGACGACCGCATCCTGATCACCAGCACCGGGATCGATCTGCTCAACCCCGGACGGATCCTGGAGCGCCTGGCGAACATGCAGTTGTCGTCCCCGCACGGTCCGGCGGCGACGGCGAGCGAGCCGTCGCCGAAGGGCGCGGAGATCTAGCAGCGTGTCGAACGTTTCCACCTCACGGGCGGCCCTCGCGGCCGCCCGTGAGGCGAGGGGACAGGGGAAAGACCCCCACCCCGCCGAAGGAACGTAGCGGCCGCCCGCCGGGCGGCCGGTCTTCCGTGGCACCTGCTGGTCCGACCAGGGCCGGCCGGGGGCCGGCCGGCGGCCGGCCGCTACGAACGACGGGACCTGGAACAGAAGCCTGAACAAAAGTGGCCCGCCGTACGTCTACTGCAGTGGGACAGACACGATGACCGAGACGACCAGGACGAGGGCATGAACGACCCGACCGCGACCCACGACAGCCCGGCGACGACCCGCACGCCGCTGATGGAGCTCGACGACCTCCAGGTGACCTTCGGCAGGCGGGTCATCCTCAAGGGCCTGACGGCGACGCTGAGCGGCGCCTCGGTGGGCCTGCTCGGACCGAACGGCGCCGGCAAGACCACGCTGCTCCACACCCTCCTCGGCTTCCACCCGGCGTCCCGCGGCCGGGCCCGCGTCCTCGGGCTCGACGTCGCCCGCCAGGTCGTCGCGATCCGCGCCTGCACCGGCTACATGCCCGAGAACGACGCCTTCGTGGCGGGGACCAGTGCGGTCCGGCTGACCACGATGCTCGGCGAGCTGGCCGGTCTCGGATACCGGGCCGCCCTCGAGCGCGCCCACGAGGCGCTGACCTGGGCCGGCCTCGGCGAGGCGCGCTACCGGCCGATCGGCACCTACTCGCTCGGCATGCGGCAGATGACCAAGCTGGCGCAGGCCGTGGTCGCGGGGCCGAAGCTGCTCATCCTCGACGAGCCGACCAACGGCATGGACCCGCCGGTGCGGCAGCGCATGATCAACCTGATCAAGGAGGTCCGCGACTCCGGCGCGACCCGGATCATCCTCTCCTCGCACCTGCTCAAGGACGTCGAGGAGTGCTGCGACGAGGCGATCATCCTCAAGGACGGCGAGGTGGCGTCGACCTGCAACCTCGAGGCCGAGCGCCGCACCAACAAGAAGTTCCTCGAGCTCGAGGTGGAGGGCGACAGCGAGCCGCTCGTCGCCATGGCGCGGGAGCGCGGCTGCGAGTGCGCGACGAGCGCCGGGGGGCGGTTGAAGATGATCCTCCCGGAGGGCGTCGAGATCCGCGACCTCTACGTCGTGGCCGCCCGCCACGACATCCAGATCCGGCGGCTCTCCTCGAAACGCGACTCGCTCCAGGAGATCTTCCTCAAGGCGATGGAGGCCGGCAATGGCCGTCTACCGGCGTAGGTACCAGGCGTTCGACGGCGGCCTCGCGTCGCGCGGGGCGCGGGCGCTGGTCTTCACCCGCTACGCCTTCCGCGAGCTGCTCGCCTCGCGCCTGTTCGTCCTCTTCTTCGCGATGTGCTTCGCCGCGCCGCTGGTCGGCGCCGCCATCATCTACCTGCGCTTCAACCCGCTCGGCCTGAAAGCGCTGCAGACCACCGTCAACCAGCTCATTCCGATCGACGGCAACTTCTTCCTGCGCTTCCTGATCATCCAGACGAGCCTCGGCTCGTTCCTGGCGGCGATCATCGGGCCGGGGCTGGTCGCCCCCGACCTCGCCAACAACGCACTGCCGCTCTACCTGTCGCGACCGGTGGGGCGTTCCGACTACATCGCCGGCAAGCTGGCGGTGCTCGTCGGCGTGATGTCGATCCTGACCTGGATCCCGATCATGCTGCTGTTCGCGCTGCAGAGCGGGCTCGCCGGCTGGTCGTGGTTCGCCGCCAACCTGCGCATCGCGGTCGGCATCATGAGCTGCTCGGCGCTGTGGATCGCGGTGGTCTCGCTGCTCACCCTGGCGGTCGCGGCCTGGGTGCGCTGGCGGCCGATCGCGACGCTGTCGGTGTTCGGCTACTTCTTCGTGTCGGCGGCGATCGGGACGCTGATCAACGAGACGCTCGACGCCACCTGGGGCGGCGTGTTCAACCTGGCGAAGCTGATGCGCTTCCTGTGGACCGACTTCTTCGCCATCCCGCAGTTGGAGGACGCCCTGCCGACCGGCGTCTCGCTCGCCGCCATCGCCGTCACCTGCCTGGTCTTCCTCGCCATGCTGGTGCGCCGTGTGCGGGCCTACGAGGTGGTGCGCTCGTGACCGCCGACCTTGCCATCCGGCTCACCGAGGTCTCGAAGTTCTACGGCGAGGTGCTCGGCGTCAACCGCGTCAGCATGACGATCGGCAAGGGCATCACCAGCCTGGTCGGGCCGAACGGCGCCGGCAAGACGACGCTGTTGAACCTGGTCACCGGGCTGGTCCGGCCGACCCAGGGCCACATCGCGATCGGCGACATCCCGATCACCGACTCCGAGGTCATCTTCCGGCTCGTCGGCTACTGCACCCAGTACGACGCCTTCCCGCGCGGCCTCACCGGCCTCGAGTTCGTCCGCGGCTACCTCACCGTCCACGGCATGACCCGGGCCCGGGCCCACGAGCTCGCCGTCGCGGCGCTGTCCGCCGTCGGCCTGCTCGACGCCGCCGACCGCAAGGTCGCCGCCTACAGCAAGGGCATGCGGCAGCGCGTCAAGCTCGCCCAGGCGATGGCCCACTCGCCCGAGGTGCTGGTCCTCGACGAGCCGCTCAACGGCCTCGACCCGATGGCCCGCGCCGAGGTCATCGAGCTGCTCCGGGCGATGGCGGCGGCCGGCAAGATCGTCCTCATCTCCAGCCACATCCTCCACGAGGTGGACGTCATCTCGGACAGCGTGATCCTGATGAACCACGGCTACGTCGTCGCCGAGGGCGGCATCCACGAGGTCCGCCAGGAGGTCGAGGAGCACCCGTTCCAGGTCCTGGTGCGCTGCGACCAGCCCTCCCGGCTCGCCTCGCGCGCCTTCGCCCTCGACCACACGGTGGAGGTGAAGATCCACGCCGACGCCCGCGGCCTGCTGGTCTCGACCAAGGACGCCGCCGGCCTGTACCGGCTGGTCAACCGGCTGGCCGCCGAGGAAGGGCTGGCGATCGAGGCGGTGCAGCCGGCCGACGACGACGTCCAGTCGCTCTACGACTACCTGATCGGCAACGAAGGGGGCCACTCGTGACCGCCGTGACCGACCGCGCCGCCTGGGGCCTCCGACTCCGCCAGGTCCTGGCCATCACCCGCCTCGAGCTGCGCAAGTGCTTCCGCGGCCGCCGGCTCATCGGCATCACCCTGCTCAACCTCGCGCCCGTCGCGATCCTCGCCCTGATCCACTTCGTCCCCGAGGAGATCGCGGCGCGCAAGTTCACGCCGACCAGGCTCGCCGAGATGTACGCCGTGATGTTCACCATCTACCTGCTGCGGGTGGGTGTCTTCTTCACCTCGGCGGCGCTGTCGATCCAGCTCTTCCGCACGGAGGTGCTGGAGAAGACCTTCCACTACTACCTGCTCGCCCCGGTGCGCCGCGAGGTCGTGATGGCCGGCAAGTTCGTCGCCGCCTGCATGGCCAGCGCCGTCATCTGCGGCACCGCGGTGATCGCCTCGTACTTCGTGCTGTTCTCGATGCTCGGCGACGGCTTGGGCAAGTACATGTTCTCGGGTCCGGGGTCCGGGCATCTCGTCGCCTACCTCGGCGTGACCGTCCTCGGCTGCGTCGGCTACGGTGCGGTGCTCGCCCTCTTCGACCAGCTCTGGAAGAACCCGATCATCCCCGCGCTGGTGCTGTTCGGCTGGGAGAGCGTGCTCTTCCTCCTGCCGCCGTTCCTCAAGCTGACCAGCGTGCTCTTCTACCTCGAGTCGCTGCTCCCGTACCGCCCGCCGGTCGGGCCGCTCGCCATCCTCGCCGACCCGCCGTCGACGATGGTGAGCGTCGTCGGCATGTTCGCCTTCGCGGGCCTGGTCCTGATCCTCGCCGGCTGGCGGGCCTCCCGCATGGAGATCGTCTACAGCACCGACTGACGTCCCCGCGAGCCATTCGCCGCCGCTGGCCGCCTCCTCCCAAGCAACATCATTCGTCGCCGCCTCGGAGACATGGTCACGAGTGGACTTCTGCTGTGGAGCGCGCCCTCCGGGCGTGCTCGTGGATGACGGTGGGCCGGGAGGAGCACGCGCGGAGCGCGCGCTCCACAGAAACTCTCCTCGTCTTCACGCCCTTCGTTACCTCCTCGAAGAAGCGGCGACCGGTGTCCTTCCCTTGCGATGTCGCCTCCTCGAGGAAGTGACCCCCGACCGCGGCAACCGCGTGCCCGGCGTGGAGGGCATTGCCGGCCCGTTGCCGTGCCGTTGTCTCCGCCTTGGGGCTTCATCAGGACTCCCTCGTGGTTGCGGCCCAGCCTCGACACAGGCGCCGGGAGGTCCGGCGCGGGGCGGCTCCACGGACCATGCCCGGTCGGCAGTGGCCGGCGGGCAGAACGAAAGGGGAGGAAACCATGAGGCAGATCCTGAGCACCACGAAGCGCAGCTCGTCTCGTCCTGACCGCGTCGTGCCCGTCTTGCTCGTCGCGCTGCTGGCCTGTGCCTGCCTGCACGCCGGGATCGCGGGGGCTGCGACGGTGACGGTGCTGTTCGTCAACGACACCCACGCGCACCTCGACGCGGTCGGCCCGCGCGACGCGGCACTGACGGGGACGGTCGGCGGGATCGCCCGCGCCGCCACCGTCATCGCCCGGGAGCGGGGGGCCGACCCCGCGGCGCTCGTCCTCCACGCCGGCGACTTCTTCCAGGGGGACCTCTTCTTCAACGCGTACTTTGGTGTCCCGGAGCTGCGACTGCTGGCGGCCGCCGGCGTCGACGCGATCGCGGTCGGCAACCACGAGTTCGACCTCGGCCCGGAGGTGCTGGCCGGTGCTCTCAGTGAGGCCTTCCCCAACGCGGAGGTGCCGCTGCTCTCGGCGAACCTGGACCTCTCAGGCTTCCCGGTCCTCTCGGCGTTCATCAGCCCGTCGATGATCCGTGAGGTGGCGGGCGTGAAGGTCGGGATCTTCGGGATGACGGTGCCCGACGACCCGCTGATGCGTCCGGATCCCGTGCAGGTCCTCGGCGCGGGCGACCCGGAGGTGCTGCTCGGGCTCGCCGGCGCGGAGGTTTCCGGACTGCGCGCGGCCGGCGCGCAGGTGGTCATCTGTCTCTCGCATCTCGGCTACGCGTACGACCGGGCGCTCGCCGAGACCGTGCCCGGAGTCGACATCGTCGTCGGCGGGCACGACCATCTCGAGCTCTCCGAGCCGGTCCAGGTCGACAACCCGTCCGGCGGGACGACGCTGATCGTCAGCGCCGGGTCGCACTACCGGTACGTGGGCCGACTGCGTGTGGATGCAGGGCCGGATGGCGTACGACTGCTCGACTACGCGCTGCTGCCGCTCGACGCCGGCGTCCCGCCGGCGCCGGAGGTGCAGGCCGTGGTGGAACAACTCAAGTCCGGGATCGTCGCCCGTTGGGGGGATGTCTACGGTACCGAGGTCGCCAGGGCACGACGCCCCATCGCCAAGGACTGGGACCGGGGCATCTTCCGCGACTCGCCGATGGGGAACCTGGTGACCGACGCGCTTCGCCTGCGCACCGGTGCCGACATCGCGATCACGGCGAACGGCCTGATCTCCGAGGGACTGCCGGAGGGTCCGCTGGTCGCGGCCGATGTCTTCCGGACGGTCAGCTACGGCTACGACCTCGAGACCGGGCTGGGCCTGCGCGTGGCGACCTTCGACATCACGGGCGCCGAGCTGGTGCACGGCCTCGAGGCCACTCTCGCCTTCCTCGGCATCAGTCGTGACTTCTTCCTCGAGGTGTCCGGGATGCGCTTCTCCTACGATCCGGAGGAGCCGGTCGGGTCGCGGGTCGCGCATTCGTCGGTACGCATCGGCCACGAACGCCTGAGCCTTTCGCGCACCTACTCGGTGGCCGTCAACACCGGCATCGTCGTCCTGCTGCCCATGCTCGGCGTCGAGGTCTCCAACGTGCAGCTCCTGCCGATCCTCGAGTACGACGCCGTGCTCGACCATGTTCGGACGCTCCGCACGCTCGACGCCCGTTCGGAAGGCCGCATCCGCGAGCTCGACCGCCTGCCGGGACCCCATCGCGCACGGAAGAGCCTGATCGACCCGGACCCGCTCCCCTGACTGAGCGGCCTTGACCGTTTAGCCGGGACCGGGCGGCGTCGCCGCCCGGTCGTTTGTGTGTTGTTGCCGCAACGTTACCGGCGTGTTGTCGCCCCGTCGCCGATCCGTCAGGTCTCGAAGGGGGATCAGACCCAGGCTGTCACCGAGCAGCGCCCGCACGGGGCGGGCGTCACACGAAAGGGGGCAGAACATGAAACCGTGGGAGTCGAGGGCAGTCATCAGGGCGACTGCTGCGGTGGTCCTTGCCGTGCCGCTGGCGGCGTGCCTGACGACCTCGTTCAGCGAGTCGTTGCGTCCCGTCGGCGCCGGACCGGAGGGCGTCGTGAGCGTCAGTGTCTTCGACTCGGCACGGGACATAAGGCGAGGCGCGCTGACGGAGCGGCACGTGCACAGCGAGCTGTACCGCCGCGAGGCTGCAAGCGACCGACCGGTATGCGCGTCGGACCAGCCGGATTGGCAGCGGACCGGCCTCGAGCCGGGGACCTATCGCCTGCGCGTCGTCAGCGGTGGGGCCGAGGATGGGCGGGGCAGCCGGACGAAGGACGAGGTGTTTCAGGTGCATGCCTTCCGCGAGGTGCGCTTCGAGGTGGTGTTGCGACACGGCGCGGAAGTAGCGCACGACGCCGCGCTGGCCATCGCGCTCCTGGTGGCTGTCTCGGCCTCCGGTGGCGTGGTGGACCTGCCCGCCAACCGGGACGTCGGGGTGGGGTGGGTGCCATGACCTGCGCGGTGGTCCTCGTGATCCTCGTGGTCGCTGGCCTGCTCGGCGCTGCGCTCTTTCCACCGCGTGTCGATCCCTTTCGCCCAAGCCGGAGACCGCGTTGAGCCGCGGTAACCGCGGCACGCGCGTGCCTGGCACAGATCAAGAGCCTATTGTGAGACGAGGACGTAGACGATGAGGAACTGGATCGTGGCCGTGACGCTCGCGGCGCTGCCGGTCGCAGCGTCTGCGCAGGAGCCGACCTGGGAGATCACTCCGCTGGTCCGTTTCGAAGGCTCGGACCACGCCGACCCTGGTTGGGGCGTGGCGTTCGGCCGGGGCCAGGACAACGGGTTGCGCGTGGAGGCCGTCCTGGAGAGCGTCCGCGAAGACGGGTTCGTCCGGATCGGCCCAGCCTCTCCGACCGTGGACACGTGGCGCGACGCCGACACCCTGTCACTCCAGCTCGGCCTGAGCAGGCGGTGGGTCGGACCGACCTTCTACCCGTTTGCGACGCTCGCGGGCGGCATCCGCGTCGCGCACCCGGACACTGGTCCGGTGGAGTACAAGGGGTACCCGGCGGCTTCCATCGGGGGCGGCTTCGGAGTCTCCTTGAGCAAGGCGTGGCAAGCCCGGTTCGACGCGCGTCTCGAGTGGGTCGGCTGGACGCTCGCGGAGTATGCCGATGGGACGCTGGTGGGGAGATCCAACGAGGTGCTGGGCGTGCTGCGGCTCGGCGTCGGGGCCCGTTTCTGAGGTCGCGTCGGCCGCGGGCGTTCTCGCTCGCAGCCGATTCGGTCCCGTCCTACGGTGAGTCGTCGGGTCCGCTCCGAGGCCTGCCTGCGCCGGCCGGGCCCGACGCCCTGGTTCGACCGACGCTCACGAACCCGAGTGCCCGGCGCAACGCAGGATCGCGGCGAAGCGCTCGTCGCCACGCAGCGGGTCGAACGCCGGGTCGACCGTGAGTGCTCCGAGCAGCGAGCAGCGCTGCTCGCATGCCTTCGCGAGCCAGGAGAACGCGGCGTCCCGGTCGCCCAGACCGATGTACACCCCGGCGTCGTAGTACGCAGGCACGTAGCGCTTCGCCTCCAGCCGCTGCAACTCGTCGGCAATGGCACGCGCCTCGGCGGTTCGTCCGGCCCGGCCGAGGACGAAGGCCGTCGCCGCGAGCACGGCGGGTTCGCCGGCCGCGATCGCGCGCGCTTCAGCCAGCTCCGCCAGCGCCTCCGTGTGGCGGCCCTCCTGCGTGTAGGCGAGGGCCAACCCGAGGCGGGCCGGCACGAAGCGCTGCTCCATGCCCAGGGTGGCGCGGTACGACGCAATCGCCTGCTCGTACTCGCGAGCGTAGTACGCGAACAGGCCAAGATCGGCACTGATCACCAGGGAGAGCGGATCGAGCTCGAGGGCGCGCCGGATCTCAACCTCGGCCTCGCTCGGACGGCCGGTCTCGGCGAGCATCTCGCCGTACCACTGATGGGCCGTCGCATAGGCAGGGGCGAGCTCGATGGCGCGGCGAAACGAGCGCTCCGCGGCGCTCCGGTCCCAGTCGAACGTCCGCTGCACGAGCCCGAGCGAGGCGTGCGCCTCGGCGAGCGTCGGGTCGAGCTCGAGGGCACGCGCCGCGGCGGCGCGCGCCCGGGGCAGGGTCTCGCGCGGTGGGAGCGCGCCATACTCGGCGGCGCCGAGGAGCGCATAGCAGTCGGCCAGTCCGGCGAAGGCAAGGGCGTAGGTCGGGTCCGCCTCGATCGCCTTCCGGAAGTTCTCGATCGCGGCGGAAAACCCCTGGACCGTACGCTTGTTCCACTGGTAGCGACCCTTGAGGTAGAGCCGATACGCCTCGACATCGTCGGTGTAGCGCGTGCGGAGCGCGCCGTCGCCGGTCGTGGCGAGCCTCGCGCGCAACTGCTGTGCGATCTCTGCCGCGAGGTCCTCCTGAAGCACGAGGATGTCCGACGCAGGCCGGGCGAAGCGGCGGCCCCAGAGCTGGGTGCCGTCGGCCACGGACACCAGCTCGGCGCTGACCGCCAGCGTCTCTCCGCGCTGCACCAGGCGTCCCGTGACCACGGCCCGCACGCCGAGCTCGCGACCGACCTTCTGCGGGTCGGCCGGCACCGACTTGTAGCGGGACGTGCTGCTGGCCGCGATCACCCGCAGCCGCGGCACCCGTGACAGGGCATTGGTGAGCGTCTCGCGAATGCCGTCGGCGAGGACCTCGGCGCCGGCGTCGGCGCCGCCGGTCGCGAACGGCAGGATGGCCAGCGAGTCGGCTGGCGTGGCCCGGTCGCGGGCGAGGTAGATCGTGACCGCCGCCGCGACCGCGACCAGCGCGGCGATCAGCCAAAGCAGGGCGCGGGGTCTCATGCGATGCCGGGTGAGAGGTTGCCCCGGGTCTACGGGCGGCGGCCCGGGCTCCTCGTGCCGAGCCGCGGCCGGTGTGCCAGTCGCTGCATCCACCCTGTGCACTGGCGCGACCAGCCTGTAGCCCCACCGCGGGACCGACGCGATGTAGGCCGGGTTCTTGGGATCGTCGCCGAGGGCGCGCCGAAGCAGCATGAGCCGCTGGGTGAGCGCTTCGTCGTTGACGATCTCGTTCGGCCACACGGAGTCGAGCAGCTCCTGCCGGGTGACGACGCCCGGGGCGCGGCGGACCAGCGTGACGAGCAGCTCGAACGTCTTGGGCGGCAGCGGGACCAGGGTGCCGGAACGGGTCAGGAGTCGGTTCCCCACGTCGACGAGCAGCTCGCCGACCGCGAAGACCTCGCCCTCGCGAACTCCCTGGTCTGTCATGTTCTTGCGCATCATCATAACGCACCGCCCCATCCAGGCGAGCCGCTTCCTTGCCGACCCGTTGCCGCTCCGTTGCCGTCCCGTCAGGACGGCCGGCGCCGCCGCGCCGATCGTGCAACGTGAAGGAGGTCGCCATGAGCAGGAAGACGCTGCGGAGCCTCACGGCAAGGGTGGTCCTTCTCACCCTGGCGCCATGGTGCGCGGGCTGCGCGACCGAGATCTACAGCCGGTCGTCCACGGTCCCGGCCGGACCGATGGGCAGGGGCCGGCTCGAGGTGAGGGTGTTCGACGACGCCACCCACCGGAAGCAGAACCTCGTCTCCCTCCGCGAGGTCGTCACCGAGCTCTACCGGCTCGAGGCGGGAGAGGAGACGCTCGTCCGCGAGGCGAGGACCGCGCGCTGGTCGGCGGACGACCTGGCGCCGGGTCGCTACCGGCTGCATGTGGGCCGGTGGATCGGCGAGGATGGCGCGACCCACGCCCTCCCCCACGACCAGGACGAGACCTTCGCGATCAGCGCCACGAAGAGCACGGTGGCCGATGTCGTCCTGAAGGACGGCAAGAAAGCGACGATGTGGATCGCGATCGCAGGAACGGTAATCGCCGTGCTCGCGTACGGATACAACCAGATGAGTCACTGGGACCCCCTGGGCGATTTCGAGTTGTAGTGGAGGACGGACGCTGAGGAGCTCCACCTGCGAGGGAGGCACCCGATGACGAAGGTACGAGTCCCCGTGCACGCTGTTCCCCTGATCGTGGCGTGCGTGTTGGTGGCGGGCTGTGTCGGGGCGCACCTCGTCGCAAACGTCGATCCGGAGGTCGAACACGACTCGACGGTCTACGAGATCGAGCAGCCGGGAGGCTACAGGCTGGAGAAGCGGCTCAACGTGTCGTTCGGGCCCTATCGGGTCGTCGACGCCGATCTTGGCCGGACCCAGACCGAGCGCGGCAAGGACACGGAGAAACGACGCTACTTCAACTGGCTCTCCCTGCTCTTCAAGAACGAGGGCCTCATCGTCACCGAAAGCTCGCGTGAGGATACGAAAGAGCAACGTCTCGCGTATCGGTTCGAAATCGCGGGCAAGGCACCCTGGACCGCAACGTGCACGCTCCGCCGACTCGTGCGCCACAGGGAAGAGAGCCACATGTTCACGGGAAATGACGGAGGACCTTGGGACGACGACGATCATCGGGACAGCACAGATGTGCTCACGTCGGCGAGCCAGATCTGCCTCTACTCGCGGCCGGGGGAAGGGGACTGGGTGCTCTCCGTGGAGACCGACGCCGCCGGGCAGGCGCGTCAGGCCCGGCTCACCAACCGGCAGGATGCGTATGCCGCACGAGGGGTCACCTCGACGCTGGTCGTGGGAGACGACGGACGGAAGGCGCACTCGTGGTTTGCCGTGCCCACCGGCTACGAGTGGGTGCGCGGCGAGAGAATGCTCGGCACGCTCGTCACGTACCGCGAAGGCCGGCGCCTCCTGTTGGATCGCGACTGTCCGGCTTCGACCGCCGACGTGCTGGCGATGGGCAGCTCGGGCCTCCTGCTCCATGGCCTGATAACCAAGCAGGACCAACGCTGAGACCTGCTCATTCGAGTGCCCGGGTCGTCAGCATCGTCGGCATGTTCGCCTTCGCGGGCGTGATCCTCACTCGTCATTGCGAGGCCAACAGGGCCGAAGCCATGCGGGAGCACCGCGGCCGTCACAGGGCAAGGCACCAGCCAGCCTCCATGCCCCCTCCCGTAGCTCCGGTTGCTGGCCGTGCAGCCCGCGTCGCGCCACCCACCCAACCTCCGCGCGATCCCGGCGCGTTTGGGGGGCGTTCAGGTGCTTCGGGGTTGCTTCGTCGCCGCTGCGCGGCTCCTCGCAATGACGGCTTCTCTCTCGAAGAAGCAGCCCGCCCGGGCCGTCGTGGGCTCGGAGAAGCGACCCCCGGCCGGAGTCGGCCGGGGGTCGGATCGTTCAGGCCCGCCGCGCGATGAGGCCGCGCGTGAGCAGGCCCAGACCGAGCAGGCCGAGCGTGCCGCCGGCGCTCGTCATCACGCGCTCGCTCTTCGACCACCCGTGGCTGGACCTGCCGTTGCCGGTGGAGCTGTCGAAGCCGCTGTTGGTGTCGTGGGCGGACTCCGGCCAAGTCAGCTCGAGCTTGTCGACGACCTCGCTCACCCCACGCATCGCGGCCACCTTGGCCACGAGTTCCCCGGCCTCATCGGCCAGGATCGGCCCCGACAGGACGACCTTGCCGCGCCGGACCGCCGCGGTGACGCCGGGACGTGACGCCAGTTTCGTCACCGCCGCCTGGACCCGCTCTCCGAGGCCGTCCCGTCCGTCGACCCGACGGGCGTACCGGTCGGCGAGCAACCCGTTGATGACCTCGCCGGCGCTGCGCGCCGACTTCATCGCCTTGCGTCCCTGGCGGCGGGCCTCGTAGCCGATCACGATCGCCTTGTCCCGCAGGCGCCGGCGCCGCCTCGCGCCCTCCTTGGGATCGAGAAGGTAGTAAGCGCCGGCCCCGGCCCCGAGGCCGACCGCGCCGAGAAGAACGACTGTCCCCTTGTTCATCGCGCACCCCTTTCGCTCGTGACGCGGCAGCGGGGGCCACCTCCGGCCGGGAGTACATCTCCCGACCGGGGTGAGCTCATCTCCCCGATGGCGTCGTCCATCGCATCTCGAACTGGAAAACCCGGCCGCCGCCAGCCGGAATTTCGTGCGGGGCCGTTGGGCACGCTCCGAGGTGTCCCAGGTCACGTTTTGCGCCTCAGGCTGGCCCGCGCTCCGGGCGGGCGGTGCCGGGACCCGCGGGCGTGGGTCCGTTGTTCGGCATCTCGGGATCGGTCGCCGCCCTGACGACGATCGGGTAGTTCCTACCCAGCTCGCCGCGCCGCTCCCGGGTAGAAAGTGCGCTTCCCGGTGGGGTCCCGGAGGTCTAGCGTGGAGGAGATGCCGAAAGTGAGGAACACGTCATGAGCACTAGCACGCTGATCATCGTGATCGTTGTCCTGGTCCTTCTGTTTGGCGGTGGCGGCTTCTACTGGACCAGGCGGTAGGGACCGCTGCTCCCGGATCGCGGCGTCAACTCCCATCGCAGTCCCGAGGGAGTTGCGCCCCGGTCCTCGTCGGTGCCGGCACGCTGCGCAGGCGAAGGCGGTGCGCGCCGAGGACACGGCCCTGAGGCGGATCGGTTTCCTGCCGCCTCGGGAATTCTCTTGACGTCCACGCTCTCATCAACTGGGGATGCTCGCAGGATCATGACTTCGTGGTCTGGAGGCACCGGAGTGTGTGACGGTCGATCCCTCACCCCGTCCCTCTCCCGGCGGGAGAGGGAGCCGAGCGTGACCGCGCCGGAGGTGCGTGGTGTCCCGTTCTTCTTCCTGACGGGGGCAGTCGTCACGGTTCGGCAGATCGCTCAGTATCGGTTCCCTCTCCCGCCGGGAGAGGGTCAGGGTGAGGGACGGAGCCACCGACCCCTGATTCCCTCGAAGGTCCGAGCCTTCATCCGACGGGAGTGCTCGCGGGATCTCGAACCGCCTCGAGAAACGCTCAGGCGTGCGACTTCTCGGCCGCTTCCGCCTCGGACTTCGTCTTGTGCACCGTTCCGTCCGGGTGGTTCGGCGGAGAGTAGATCGTGTAGAGCTTCAACGGCGCCGCTTTCGACGCGTTGATCACGTTGTGGTAGGTCCCCGCCGGCACCACGACGCCGTCGCCGGCGTGCACTAGGCGTTCTTCCTTCTCGTTGAAGACGAACCTGGCGTCGCCCCCCTCGATGCGGAAGAACTGATCGACGTCGGCGTGGACCTCGTCGCCGATCTCCTCACCCGGCTGAAGGCTCATCAGCACGAGCTGGGCGTGCGTGGAGGTGAAGAGCACCTGCCGGAAGTAGGTGTTCCTCAGCGCCAGCTCCTCGATCGCTCCAACGTACCCGGTCATAGTCCTGCCCTCCCGTTCCTCGGAGCCATGCCCCGCACGAACCTGTCACTTCTTGCTTGCCTTGGCGTCTCTGCCGACGAGCTCGCCGACCTTGCGACGGGCCTTGCCGAGGCGCTCCTGGGCCGCGCCCTCGGCTTCCTGCCGAAAGCCCTCCCGCTCCATCGCGGTGTTGCCCGTGATGATGCCGACGATTTCCTTCCCCTGTCCCAGAAGCTTCTTCTCCTTGCCGCGTGCTTCCTGCTGGGTCATGGCGTCTCCTTCGACGGTCAGGGCCTGCGGTGCGCGGTCGGTCAGTACTCCGCGAGTCGCACCAGTTGCTTGCCGTGGTTCGCCCCCTGCAGCATGCCGATGAAGGCCTGCGGCGCGGCCTCGAGGCCCTGGGCGATGTCCTCGCGGTACTTCAGCTTCCCTTGCGTGAGCCACCTGGCCAGGTGCTCGAGCGCCTCCGGGAACCGCCCGGCGTAGGCAGAGACCAGGAAGCCCTGCACCTTCGCCTGCTTGACGACCAACTGGCCCAGCCATCGTGGGCCCCTCTCGGGCTTCTCGAGGTTGTACTGCGAGATTTGCCCGCAGACGGAGATCCGCGCCTTCGCGTTGATCAGTCGGATGACCGAGTCGGTGACGACCCCGCCCACGTTGTCGAAGTAGACGTCGATGCCGGCGGGGCAAAGCTCCCTGAGCTTGGCGTGGCTGTCGGCCGCGGTCCGGTAGTTGAACGCGGCGTCGAACCCGAGCTCGTCGAGCAGCCACGTGATCTTGGTGTCGGAGCCGGCCATGCCGACGACGCGGCACCCCTTGATCTTGGCGATCTGGCCGACGAGCATCCCGACCGCTCCCGCCGCCCCGGACACCACGACCGTCTCCCCTCGTCGGGGGGCGCAGATGTCCAGGAGGCCGAAGTACGCCGTGAGCCCCGGCATGCCGAGCACCCCGAGGGCCGTCGAGACCGGCGCGAGGTCCGGGTCGACCTTCCTCAGCGTGCGACCAGGAACCACCGCGTACTCCTGCCATCCCAGGATCCCCTCGACGGTGTCGCCGGGGAGAAACTCCGGGTCCATCGACTCCACCACCCGAGCGACCGCGCCGCCGGTCATGACTTCGCCGATGGCAAGCGGCCGGGCGTATGACTCGGCATCGCTCATCCGCCCCCGCATGTAGGGATCGAGCGACAGGTAGATCGACCGGACCAGCACTTCGCCTGCGGCAGGCGAAGGCACAGGGGTGTAGACCAGGTGGAAGTCCGACACCTTTGGGAAACCCACCGGCCGGGAGGCCAATGTGATTTGCCTGTTCACTGTCGCCATTGCGTCCGACGTCCTTCCTCGGCAATCCGTCTTCCGATCGGATCGCGCCCCCGGAGCGGTGTGGCCAGGCGCCTCGGGGGGGACAGGCGCAGGGAAGTCGCCACCTACGTCTTCGTGCGCACGAAGAGCAGGATCCCGCCGGCCACGATCGCGCCGACGCCGGCCCACACCGGGATGTTGACCGTCTCCTTGTCCTTGATCGAGAACTCGAGCGGGCCGATCTTCGCGTCGTGGGTCGACTTGGTGTAGGTGATGCCGCCGTACACGAGCCCGACGGCACCGGCGGCGATCAACAGGATTGCGACGAGCTTGAGTGCGCTCACGTGTCCTCCTTCGTTCGGGCTCCCGGATGGATCGGACGGGCTTTGCGGAACCTGCGGTCCGAGGCGACCGGGATGCGAGTCGAGGACCCGGCCGCCGTCGTTGACGGCCGGGACCTCCCCGCTGCATGTGCTGGCCAGGACGACGACCGCCTAGACGACGCGTCGTCCGGAGATGAGTCTGATCACCAGGATGACCACCGCCACCACCAGCAGGATGTGGATCAGGCCGCCGGCCGTGGTCGAGGTGACCATGCCGAGCAACCACAAGACGAGGAGAATGACCAGGATTGTCCAGAGCATTGCAGTCCTCCAGTCGTGTCGGGCCTAGTACTTCATTTTCCCGACGAGGAGCTCGTTGTTGACGTCCTTGACGCCCGCGGTGCCGCGCGCGATGCGCTCGGCGTCGCTCTTGATCAGGTCGGAGCTGACGCGACCGAGGAGCGTCACGATCCCCTGCGAGGAGCTCACGTCGATGTCGCCGGCCTTGATCTCGGTGTTGGCGATGAGCTTCGACTTGACCTTCGAGCTGATCATGACGTCGTCGACCCAACTGCCGACCGTCCGCTCTCCGACGGTGAGGTCGTTCACCACACCGTGCACGCCCTCGGTGCGCCACGCGACGCGCCCGGCCTCTCGGCGAGCCTCCTCGGTGTCCACCACGCCGGTCAGGTACACGACGCCTTCACGGGTCTGGACCTCGACCTGCCTCGCCTTGACCTTGTCGTTGGTTCCGAGTGACGCCTCGACCACCTTCGTGATCCCCGAGTCGGCATCCCGCCTGCCCTCGGGCACCATCGACGAGGCGCACCCGGCGAGTGCGATCAACGCAACGCCCGCCAGCAGGGAGCCCGCCGCTGCAACCAGTATTCGTTTCATGAGGTACCGTCCTTTCCTGAACGTGCTTCCAACCTAGTCCCCGGATCCCCCGCGGGTAAGAGCACTTACTACCCGGGAACCGGACCGCGGCGTGGGTAGAAACTACCCTTCAGGCGACGGCGCGCCTCGCGCCGGCGGTGGCGTCCCTACGGTGTCGGTGTGAACGTCTGGGCCGGGCGCGGCATGAGATAGGTGCTCCGCACGAACGGGCGCTCGGCGACGACGTAGAAGGCGTAGATGAGCAGGTGGCCGGCCGCGGCCGCGACGAGTCCGGGGAGGGAGCCGTATACGAGCGCGTAGCCGTACCCCTGGAGCTGCCCCACGGAGTACATGGGGTTGCGCATGAAGCGATAGGGCCCGCCGTCACACGCGGAGGCCAGTGGGCGCCCGAGGAACATGTCGCGGAAGTAGTACACGTCGACGCCCACGGTGAGCGTGGCCCACAGCTTGACCAGGAGGCCCACCACGAACAGCGCCACCCCCGTGGCGAGGACGAGCGACGCGGGCACCGCCTGCTCCAACCCTGGAACGTGCAACGCCGCCATGCAGCCGACCCCCAGCCCCTGGTTGAGGAACATCAGCCCGGCCAGGGTCTCGTACGCACGGAACGCGCGCTCCTCGCCGAACCGAGCGATCGCGCGGACGGGAAGCTCCGATCTGAGGATCACCGCGTTGCCGCCGTAGTAGAAGAGGAGCGTGAAGAGGAAGTAGGGCAGCGTGAGCCGCCAGTCGGCGCGGGCGATGAGCACGTGGGCGAGCGACACGGAGGCGACACTCCCGGCCACCCACGCGGCGTTGAGGTGCTCGAGCCGCCAGCCGGCCATCGCGAACAGCGTCGACACGACTCGCAGCACGCCCCGGAGGATGCCGGGCCCCCGCGGGGCCGGTTGCCCTGGGCACTGGGTACCCGCGGGCACGTCGTGATGGTCGTGTACCGCGGCGCGTGCACGGAAGTCCCTCATGCCTCACCCCCGCCGGCTTCGCAACCTGCCTGCCGCACGGAGGTGGCGTCCGCCGTGATCGACGGCGACACGGTCCGTGGAGTGCGTTCCTCTCCAGAGCACATCTGGAACCTAGTGCACTCCGCCCGCACCTTTATCCGCACGTTCTACCCGGAATCGAAGCCGTCGACCAGGTAGGAACTACCCCCCCCGGTCCCCTCAAACAGCATCGCCCCGCCTCGTCATCGCGAGCACGGCACGGCCCGGGGCGGGCCGCTACTTCGGGGAAGCAACGCAGTGAGGCTCCGCGGTTGCGCTCCCTGGCCTCGCGTTGTCATCCCGAGGAGCAACGCGACGAGGGATCCTCTGCCTTTCATCATGGACAGTAGATCCCTCGCTTCGCTCGGGATGACACGTGCACGTGAGCGTCGGCGATTTGGTGGTGTCACTTGGGAGGCCCGCAGGGCCGAAGCAACCCTGGCGCGCTTGGAGCGCGATCAGGCGCATCGGGGTTGCTTCGTCGCCGCTTCGCGGCTCCTCGCAAGGACGGTTCTTCTCTCGAGAGAGTGGCCCTGCCCAGGCCGTACCTTGCTCGTGCCGACGGCACCATCCTCGAAGAGGCGGCCGCCGGTCCCCTCGTCCTCGCGGCAGCGCGTGGTATAAGTCGGGCCAGCATGACCTGGCAAGGGACAAAGGCGGTCGTAGCGAGGCTTGCGCAGGCGGACCGTTCCGCCGCCGAGATCGCCTTCTACCTGGCGCTGTCGCTGGTGCCCCTGGTCGGCGTGACGATCGCGCTGGCTGGCCGCTGGCTTCCGCTCGACCTGAGCGCGTCCATCGAGGAAGTCCTGCGCGCGGTCCTGCCCGTGGAGTCGCAGGTTGGCGCGGGCGAGGTGCTGGAATGGGCGCGCTCCGCGGCCAGTCAGGGGTGGCTGACAGTTGGCTTCGTCGTGGCGCTGTGGACCTCGTTTCGCTTCATGTCGCTGTGCATCCGCTCGCTCGGCACGATCGTCTCCAGCGGGGTCCACCCGCCGGAGAAGGCCTGGCGCGCGGCTGCAAGATCGCTTCTGCTGCTCGTGGTCTGGATCGTGGCACTGGTGGCGACGGCGCTCTTCCTCGTCGTGGCGCCCGCCGTCGAGAGCGGCCTGCTTCGTCTCGCCAGGCTGTCGGACCTTTCGCTCTCGGCCTTCTCGGCGCTGCGGGCGGTCCTCCTGGCGGGGGTCCTGTTCGGCGCGTTCAACCTGACCTACCGCGTGGTCGTCGGCGCGCGGGCGGGCTGGTTCCGGGTGGCGCTGGCCGCGCTGTTGGCCTCCCTGGGTTGGATCGGTGCCAGCCTGGGCTTCTCCCTCGTCGTCCCGGTGCTGTGGAAGGCAACGCTGCTCTACGGCACGCTCGGCAGCGTGGTGCTGTTCCTGCTCTGGGCCTACGTCATGGCCTGGGTTCTTCTGCTCGGCGGGTTCCTGCTCGTGCGGCCCGGCCGGCCGTCGGTTGCCGAGCCGTAGTCCATGCCGTGACACGCGTCTAGCCTTGCCGGGCGCGGTGTCGTCCAAACGACCGGGCTGCACCTGACCTTTCGGGGTGATCGGCTGGACGGCTGCGTGGCTACCCGTCGTCGCCCGCTCGCCCGGTGGACGTCTCCGGGAGGGGCGCGACCAGCGAGGCCCGCACGATGAACCTCTTCGGTGCGCGCCCAACGTACGAGAACGGAAAACAGGTCACGAGGCTGAGGACGGTGTCGTCGGTCGGGTCGAGGACCCGGATGTCCTTCGGACCCACGACCTCGGTCGAGTCCACGACGTACTCGTAGGACCGCACCGGCGTGACGATCCGGATCGTGTCCTTCGGACGGATGCCCCGGAGCTCGCGGAAGAACGAGTCCCGGTGCCCGGCGAGCGCCATGTTGCCGCGCTCGCCGGGCAGTGCTGTACCGGTGATGTGGCCGACCGCGATGGCCAGCGTGGTGTCGTCGTCCCCCTCCCGCACGATCGCCGTGACGCCGATCCGCGGGATCTCGATTCGCCCGAGGACGAGCGGATCCGCGCTGACTCTCGTGGCGGGATCACGCGTCGTGACAGGGTAAAAGGCGCGCTCCTGACGCGCCTGGTAAACCCTGGTATTCAAGGTCGCCGCGAGCGCCCAGCCGAGGAGCGAGAGCCCGATGATCACGAGGGCGATCGCACTCCGGCGGAGCCACCGCGCGGCGCAGGAGATCCTCGTCACGCCACCCGTCTCGCCAGCACGCCGAGACCGAGCGCGCCGAGGAGCGACAGGAGCCCGAGCCCCGCATACATCGGGACTCTGCTCGCGGTCGCGGGCAGGATCTTCTGATCGAGAGAGCTGTCGGCCACGACGACCGGCGCCGGAGCAGGTTCGGGGACCGGCGGCGCCTCAGCCTTCGCCATCTCGAACGGCTTCACTTCCTTCTCCGGTGTCACGATGACGAGGGGTGCGGTCTCGTACTCTGCGACCTTCACCTCGTCCGGAATCGCGACCACCGGCTCCTTGACCTGGGCGGCGAGCTCCATGGCACGTTTGGTGGGATAGACGATGTCATGTCCGCCGCTGCCCGGCGTGTTGGCGGCGAACCAGGTCCTGAGCGCCCTGGGCTGGCCGGCGATGGCTGGGTAGTAGACGTAGCGACTCCAGTCGACCTGCACGCCCTGGGTTCCCTCCTGGTGGGGAACCGTGAGGACGTTGACGTACAACTTCGACAAGTCCGCGCTCCTCACCTGCAGAAGATCGCGGTTCCAATGGAGCGGAACGACCTTGATCTGGTAGCTGCCGGGCTGCAGGATCGTGCCTCCCACGTCCAGCGGCTCGGTTAAGGTGAAAATGGCGTCCTCGGGGGTCTCCACCGCGTTCGCAGTGCCGGTGAGGCCGAAGCCGAGCAGCATGGCGCACAGGCCCACGGTCAACCAACTCGTCAGTTTCTTCATCTCAGCACCTCTCTTTTCTTTCGCTCGTTTGCTGCTTGCTGGGGTTGAACGGCCGAAGGCAGCCGGGCCGTCGATGACATGGCGATGATCGTCGGATCGCCCTCCTTCCCGGGGAGAGGCGGGGGCAGCCGGCGTCAGCAGGTTGATGCCGGCCGGGTCCCCAGCTACGACGACGAATAGGCGTCTTGCGAGACATCGCGCATCCTTGAACATGTTCTCAAGCTAGTCCTCGGATCCACTACGGGGAAGAGCACTTACTACCCGAGCGCGGACGCGCGGCGTGGGTAGAAACTACCCGTCAGGCGGCCGGCTGCCCTCGCCGGCCTTCACGGTGCTCGGCGTGGGACCCTGCTCGATGCGCGTCCCGCGTCCCCGGCCGCCCTGGCGGCGATCCCGGCGACCGGGCCGCTCCGGTCCCACAGGAACGAGACGGCCCGCCCGGGTCTCCCCGAGCGGGCTCTATGTCCATCACGCCCCGGTCGGGGCGACCTACTTCGTGTCGACGGAGACGACCTTGATCACGCCCGCGACACCCTTGACGATCTTGTCCGCCTCCTGGCGGCGCGCGGCGGCGAACTCGCGGTTGAAGCCGAGCGTCACCACCCCGTCGGCGACCTCGGTGCCGATCCGGAATCCGTCAGTGCCCATCCTGTCGACCAGTGCGAGTCGAATCTTGGTCGCAAGGATGGCGTCCTTCAACTCCGCTTCGGCCTCGCCGGCTGCGACACCGGTCTTGTTGGGGTTCGCCACGCTGGCCTCGAGGAGGACGTCGTTCTTTACGCTCGACACGCCGGCGACCGACGTGGCGATCGTCTCGGCGAGCTCGCGGGTCTCGCGCTTGTCGACCGTGCCCTTGAGGGTCACGGCTCCGGCGTTGGAGTCGACGTCCACGTGCATGCTGTCGGTGCCCAGCTTGTTGAGCAGGGCGAGCTTGACGTTCAGCGTGGTGATCCAGTCCTCCTTGGTGTCCGCGGCGTTCGCCGCGCCCACACCGATCAGCACCGCACCGATCAGCGCCATCATCACGAGCGTCTTCAGTCTCATGTCCTTCTCCCTGTGTCTGGTGAGGCGCGGCCTGGTATCCCGTCCTGGCCGCGCCCCCCCTTCTACTTCTTCCTTCTACTTCTTCCGCTTGTCGTCTTCCGACTTCTTCTTGTTCTCGTCATCCTCGTCCGCGAGCTTCTTCTGGCTCTGGTTGGTCGCGCGGCCGGGTTGGTTCACGCGCACGGACTCGCGCTTCGCCTTCTGTCGCACCTCGAGCTGTTGCGCGGCGATCCGCTGCTGCTGCTGCAGCGCCTCACGCTCGACCTGTTGGCGCTTGACGATCTTCTCGCGCTCGGCCTGCGCGCCCACCCTGGCGATCTCCTGCTGCTGGAGCTTGTCGATCTTCCGCTTCTCGTCGGCCTGGTACTTCAGGAGATCCTGCTGCTCACGGCGCTCGATCCGATCGAGCTGCTGGGGATCGTTGCGCGGCGCGGGGACGGCCCGCGGGGCGATCTGGTACTCCGGGGCGTCGCGACGCTGCGTCGCAGGCCTGCCGTTGTCCTGGACCGTGGGCGGCGTTCCTTCGCGCAGACCGGCGTTGGCGCTCGGCCCGATGCGCACCGTCTCGAGCTTCTGCCGCTCGGGCCGGTAGATGCGCACCTCGCTCTTCGCCACCGCGGAACGCGTCTTCAACGTCGTTCCGGCGACGCGCAGCGAGGGCACGCGCTGGCCGGTCACCTGCTCGATGCGTCGAACGTCGACGCCTCGGTTCACCACCCGGTTGTCGATGGTGGTGTAGTTGGTGATGTTGGTGGTGTTGTGGATGATGGTGACGTTGCGCGCCGTCGGGAGCATGTAGCGCGACAGGCGAGGATCGAGGAAGGAGCGCTCCGGCACGAAGCTGTAGGCATCCGGCCGGATGCCGACGCTCAGGTTGAACCCGCCGAGCCTGATGCCGACGCCGATCTCGAAGCCGACCGCAGGCGGCAGCGGCGCCCAGCCCAGGTAGCCTCCGCCGTGCTGCCAGGAGACCCAGGCCGGCCCCCAGACCGTGCCGGGGACCCAGAGCCAACCGAACCGCTGATCCCACGCCCAACGGCCGTAGTGGTAGGTAGCCCAGCCGAACGGCTCGTACGACACCCAGGTCCAGCCGTACTCGGTGGCCACCCAGCGGCCGTCGCTGTACGGGCGCCAGTAGGGGTGCACGTCGTAGGGGAACCAGGCCCAACCGTAGTGGCGGGTCAGCACCCAGTCGCCGTAGGGGGACAGCTCCTCGTAGAAGAAGCCGACATCGCCCCGCGGCGAGTACCGGTCGTCGTCGCGCCAGTTGCCGTCGCGCCGGTCGTCGCCCCGCCGGTCGTCATAGCGGTCCCGGTCGTCGTATTGCTGGTTTGAACCCGGGGGAGGGCCGTAGCCGGGAGACTGCGCGTAGGCCGCGCACCCGGTGACGACTCCCAGCAGGATGGCAAAGGTTGCCGGTCGGAGCAGGTTCATGAGGCACCGTCCTTTCTCGGACATGCCTCCAAACTAGGCCTCGGATCCAGCACCGGGAAGAGCACTTACTACCCGGGAGCCGAAGCGCGTCGTGGGTAGAAACTACCCCTCCTCCGCGTGAGACGGAGGAGCTCCCTCGCCGCGTCGCTCCGCCCGAGTCACATCGCCGGAAGCGTCATCCTGAGCGGACAGAGCGAGCGACGGATGCGGGAGCACCGCGCCAGTTGCAGCGAGCGCGCCCACTGCCTGCCACCCGACCGCCACCGGGTTCCGGCCTTAGCCCTGCAAACCGCGTCGCGCCACCCGCCCAACCCTCCGCGCGATTTCGGCGCGCCTGGAGAGCCACGCTGCACGTCTGGGTCAACCTCGGGCGCCTCGGGATCCTTCGTCGTCGCTGCGCTCCTCCTCAGGATGACGGAGGGAGTCGCGCGGCACTCACTCGCCTCATCGGGTTACTTCCTCGACGAAGCGGCTCGGGCTTGCCGTCCTGTGCTCAGGATCACGGAGGAGGCGTACAGTGCCCGCTCGCCTGACTGTGGGCTTCCTCGAAGACGAAGCCTGCGGAGGTTTCCTGTTCAGGCCGATGCGCTGCGGAGGAGCGTCGCCAGCTCGTCGGCGGGCAAGGCAGCGGCGAATAGGTGGCCCTGGTAGGCGTCGCAGCCGTGCGCGTGGAGGACCTCGAGCTGGGCAGGGGTCTCGACGCCCTCCGCCACGACGCCGAGCCTGAGGCCGTGCCCTAGCTCGATGGCCGCGCGCGCGATGGCCCGGTCGGTCTCGTCGTCGGCGATCTGGCGGATGAAGGAACCGTCCAGCTTGAGTCGGTCGATGGGGAAGCGCCGCAGGTGCTTGAGCGACGAGTAGCCGGTGCCGAAGTCGTCGAGGGCGAGCGTGACGCCGAGGGCCTTGACGGCCTTGAGGGTGCCGACCGCGGCCTCGAGGTTGGTCACGACCGAACCCTCGGTGATCTCGATCTCGAGCAGACCGGGGTCAAGGCCGGTCTCCGCCAGGGTCGCGCCGATTTGCTCGGTGAGGGGCGAAGTGGAGATTTCCTTTGCCGACATGTTGACCGCCACGCGAAGCGGGGGGAGACCCTCGGCCAGCCACGTGCGCATCTGGCGGCAGGCAGCGCGGAGGACCCACGCGCCGATGCCCTCGACCAGTCCGGTGTCCTCGGCGAGCTGGATGAACGAGCCGGGAAAGACGAGCCCCAGGTCCGGGTGGCGCCAGCGGACGAGCGCCTCGACGCCGACGATCCCGCCGGTTCGCACCGACACCGGCGGTTGGAAGTGGAGGACGAACTCGTCGTGGCGCAGGGCATGGCGCAGGCCGCTCTCCAGGCGGAAGCGCTCCTCCGCCGTACGGGTCAGCTCGTCGGTGTAGAACTGCAGGCTGCCGCGGGCCTGCTCTTTGGCGCGGTACATGGCGCTGGCCGCGTGGTTCATGAGGGCGGTGAGGTCGTCCCCGTCTTCCGGGCAGACGCTGACGCCGATGCAGGCCGTGATGAAGAGCTCGTTACCGGCGAAGGTGAACGGGGCGGCCAGAGTGTCGAGGATCCTGCGCGCGACCGCACCGGCGCTGGCGGCTTCGTTCGGCTCCTCGAGGAGCACCGCGAACTCGTCGCCGCCCCAGCGGCCGACGGTGTCGTCCGCCCTCACACAGAAGCCCAATCGTTCGGCCACTTCGCGGAGCAGCTCGTCCTCGGCGGGGTGGCCGAGGGAGTCGTTGAGGCGCTTGAACCGGTCGAGGTCGAGGTCGAGGAGCATCACGGCGACGCGGCCGTTGGTGCGGCGGGCGCGCGCCAACGCGTGTTCGCCCCGCGCAGCGAAGAGAAGCCGGTTGGGCAGGCCGGTGAGTGGGTCGTGGTGGGCGAGGAACCTGAAGCGCGCCTCGCTCTCCTTGATCGCGCTGAGGTCCGAGAAGACGCCGACGTAATTCGCCACGTGACCCTGCTCGTCACGGACGACGTTGATGGAGAGCAGCTCCGGGTAGATCACGCCGTTCTTCCGGCGATTCCAGATTTCGCCCTGCCAACGCCCGTGGCCGCGGATCGCCTCCCACATCTCATCGTAAAACGCCTGGTCGTGGCGGCCAGACTGGAGGAGGCTCGGTTGCTTTCCGACCACCTCCGCCTCGCCGTAGCCGGTGACCTCGCAGAAGGCTCGGTTCACCGCCAGGATGCGGAGCTTCGAATCGGTGATCACGACCCCTTCGGTGGTGTCCTCGACCGCGACCCCGGCAAGACGCAGGCCGTCCTCGGCGCGCTCCCGCGTGGCGACCTCGATCCGCAGGCGGCCGCTGGCCTCGCCGACGTCGGTGCCGCGCGCTCGCGTCCGCTGCTCGAGCTCCGCAGAGAGCTCGGCCAATTGTCGGGCCAGGTCGAGATTCCCGATCCGCGCCCGGGCCATGCCGATGACCTGCCAGAGCAGCGGCAGCAGCGTCGCCATCTGAGCGCCGGTGCGACGGTTGTCGGCGGCGATGAAGGTGCCTCCGGGGGTATCGTCCGGGGGGAACGACAGCAGGACGACGCTCGTCGGAGTCCAGCCACCCCCGGGGAGCGACAGCGCGCCGGCGGGGAGGGACCACTCCCGGGAGCCGCGAACCGTCGCGGCGAGCTCCTCGGCAACGGTCGCCGGGACGAGCAGCGTGGCGCCGCTCGGCCCGCCGTGCGCGAACGCCGTCCGCTCGGGTCGGATGACCAGGCCGGCGTCCGTGGTTTCGACGAACCCGCAGTACGGCAGGTCCTTGAGAATCGACACCCGCTTGAGGACGGTCGCGAGGATGCCGGCGGTGTCCTTGCACCGGCTGATCGCCTCGGCGACCAGCCCGAGGAGCGGGATGCCCTCGGCCTGCTCCGCGAGGCTGTCGTTCTCGGCCTGGCTGACGCGCAGGCGCACCTCGAGGTCCCGGCAGCGCGCTTCGAGCTCGTCGACCACCGACGAATTCCGCGAGGGAGCCGACGATCGCGCCGGCCAGGTGCTGCGGCTCGTCGACCTGACCGGTCTCCTCGGGCTGGTGTGCGGCGGCATGACCTACGCCAGCCGCGCGTTTCCGACCAGCCTGTCTGCGTGTACGACACGTGAGCGGTTCATGTCGGATCGTCTTTCCTTAAGAGTACTTCCCGAAATCTAGCCTGCGTCCACCCCGCCGGGAAGCGCAATTACTACTCAGCACCCGGGCCGCGATGTGGGTAGAAACCACCCCTTCGACACCCACGTCCGATCACCGGCCCCCGCGCGCCCGGTGCTCCGGGTAGAACCGGTATCAGACGCTCAGGACCAGCGCGTCGTCGGGTCCCGTGGGCGCCTCCGGGGCCGGCGGCGGCACCCGCGGCTCGCGTTCGCCGATCTGCTGACGCCACATGGCGTAGTAGAGGCCCCGCCGCTCCACGAGCTCGTCGTGGCTGCCCGTCTCGACGATGCGCCCGCGCTCGAGCACGTGGATCGTCTCCGCGTGCGCGACCGTGCTCAGCCGGTGCGCGATCAGGATGACCATGTGCTGCCGGCTGCCCGAGACGTCACGCATCGAGGCCGTGACCTCCCGCTCGGTGATGGAGTCGAGGGCCGAGGTCGCCTCGTCGAAGATGAAGAGCCTCGGGTGGCGGAGGAGCGCGCGGGCGATCGACAGGCGCTGGCGTTCGCCGCCCGACACCCGCAGCCCGCTCTCGCCGATGCGGGTGGCGAGCCCCTGGTGCGAGCGCTCCAGGAGCGGACCGGCCGAGGCCCGGTGAAGGGCCTCCAGCATCTCCTCGTCGGTCGCCTCCGGCTTCACGAGCTGGAGGTTCTCGCGGATCGTCCCGGAGAAGAGCTGCGGGTCCTGCGTGACGAAGCCGATCTGGCGCCTCACCCGGTTGTAGCGCAGCTCGTTGATCGGGACGCCGTCGATGGTGATGACGCCGCTCGTCGGAGCGTAGAGCCCGACGAGGAGCTTCACGAGCGTCGACTTGCCGCTGCCCGAGGGGCCGACGAAGGCGATGGTGTCTCCCAGCCGGGCGCCGAAGCTGATGTGGTCGAGGGCGTTCTCCGCCGCCCCCCGATAGCGGAAGACCACGTCCTCGAAGCGCAGGCTCTCGATGTCGCCGATGTCGACGGGGTCCTCCGGACGCTGCTCGACCGGTGTCGCCATGAGCTGTCCGAACGTCAGCAGTGACGCCTCTACCTCCCGGAAGTTGAGGAGGACGTTCCCGAGCTGCTGCAGCGGGCCGAAGATCGTGTTGAGGATGAACTGGAACGCGATCAGCTCACCGGGCGAGAGGGCCTTGCGGAAGATGAGCCAGAGCAGGATGAAGAGGATCGACTGTCGCAGCACGTTGATGATCGTGCCCTGCAGGAACGACAGCCCCCGGATCTTCTTCACCTTCGCCATCTCGAGGTCGAAGATCCGCCGCGTGTAGCCGGCGAGGCGCCGGATCTCCGCCCTGGTGAGGCCGAGGCTCTTCACGAGCTCGATGTTGCGCAGCGACTCGGTGACGGCCCCCGCCATCCGAGTCGTCTCGCGCACGACCTGCCGCTGCACCGTCTTGATCTTCCGGCTCAGCAGGCCCGTCAGAGAGCCCAGCAGGAGCACCCCGATCCCGAACGTCGGAATCAAGAGCCAGTGTCGGGTCACGCCGTACCAGACCAGGAAGCCGATCCCGACGAGGGACGAGAAGAGGACCGTCACCGACGCGTTGACGAACCGCTCGGTGTCGGTCCGGACCTTCGAGAGCAGCGCCATCGTCTCGCCGCTGCTGCGGTCCTCCATCTCCTGGAACGAGAGCCGCAACGTCCGGCGCAGGCCGTCGTTGAACATCTCCATGCCGACCGTCTGCACCAGGAGCCGCATCACGTACTCCTGCAGGGCGGACGCCAGGCGGGCGGCGAGGGCGACGGCAGCCGCCACGAGCAGCCAGCCGAGCGCGCCGCGGACCAGCTCGGCCTGTGCGAGGCCACCGGGGTCGAGGACGTACCGGTCGACGATCCGGGCGAAGATCAGCGGGTCGACGAGCGTCAGGACCTGGGCGAGACCGGCGAGGAGGAGCGTGAGCGCCACGAGCCCCAGGTGCGGGCGCAAGTAGCCCCGGAGGATCACCATCGCGGCCTCGCCCGTCGGCGTCGGCCGCGCCCGCCTTGCCCGGTCTTCTCCAGCCTCGGCGCCCGAGGGCGGCCGCGCGTCCGCAGGCGGGGATGCCTCCGGCGACGTCGTCCTGCCGGCGGTCATCGCCACTCGACCCGTTGCTCGGCGCCGGGCGGGCAGACGCCTGGTCCCGGCCGGGCCAGGCGCTCCCCGACTGGCCGCCCCTGGCTCCACGGCGGGCGTCTGTAAGCAGGCGCGGCCACCTCACCGGCCGAGGCCATCACGCCACCTTCATGCAGTGTGTTGCGGCTCGCTGACCAGCTCCTCGAAGAGCGTCCTGTAGTGAATCATCGCGTGGCGCAGGTCTTCGGTGTTGGCCTGTCCCTTGGCCTGGCGGACCGCGATCTCGTGGGCGGACCGGTAGTTCGCCAGGACCAGCGGGTGGTCAACGGAGATGTCGGCCGCACGCTGCTCGAAGGCGGTCACCGGATAGCCGCGCGTGGACATCACATCCCCGAGCAGTTGGTCGGCTTCCGCGACCGCCCCGGCGGGGCCGTCCACGAACCGCGTCTGGATCTTGCGCCAGGAGTCCTCGAAGCGCATGCGATCGGCGGGCGCGAGCGGTTGGACGTGGAAACCCTCCACCCGGGCGGTGCGCTTGTCGAGCCCGGCTTCCGCCAGCCGCCGGCTGCCGCCTTCCTCCACGGCGCGCGCATACTCGGCGCCGCCGAACTTGCCGCGCAGTCCTGCGGTCCGGCGGTTCCGGAGAACGACCAGCGTGCCGATGGCCGCCGCCGCGATCAGGACGAACGCGATGATTGCAGCAAGTGTTGTCATGCTCATGACCTGCCTCCGGGTTCCGGTGCGAGTCTGTCGCTGAACCCATCTCGAGTCTGGTCCTCGAGTCGCCCGCCGGAAAGAGCACTTACTACCCGGGAGCCATCGCGCGTCGTGGGTAGTAAGTACCCCTCCGGTTCGTGCCGTCAGGCGATCTTGCCCGCGGTGCCGGGTCGTGGTGTCTTGACCACCAGGAACCGGAACGGGGCCGCGCCCGGGTTTGCGAGCGCGTGCGGGATGCCGGCGGGGCTCTCGATCAGCATGTCCCGCGATACCTCGGCCTTCTCCGCGCCGATCTCGACGGTCCCGGCGCCCTCGAGCACGTAGAAGAACACGTCCACCGGGGTGGTGTGCCGCTTCAACGCCTCGCCGGGGCCGAGGGTGATGTGGGCGACCACGGCATGCGGCGAGTCGGAGAGCGGACGAACGCTCACGCCGTGGGGGTTGACCTTCTGCTCTGCGCTCAGGGCCTCGATGATCTTCATGCTCTCATCTCCTTTTCCTACAAGCTCGTCGGAATGCTGCCTCGACCGCCGACCGCCCGCTGCGGGCCCCGCGTCGTCGCAGGGCGTCGTCTGCGGTTGCAGCGAGGGTGTCGGGCGCCGTTTAGACGGTCCCTGCATCCCTCGGACAGCTCCTCCTGATGGTCCGGTTCCGCGCCTGGGGCACTCGTCAATCCTCGTCGGCGCCGAGCACGACACGTACGCGGTGGCGGCGCCCGTCGTCGACGAGCGGAATCGCGGCCCCGTCGACGGGCGCTCCGTCGAGCTCGACGCTCGCCACGCCCCGGCAGCGCCGCTCCGGGTTGTCCACGACGATCGTGTAGTGCGTCGCTCCGACGCGCCACTCGATCGAGTAGGTCGGCCACGACGACGGGATGCAGGGGTCCACCGTGAAGGAGGTGCCGAGGCGCTTGAGCCCGAGGATCCCCTCCAGGCCGACCCGGTACATCCAACCCGCCGACCCGGTGTACCAGGTCCAGCCGCCGCGTCCCCGGTGCGCGGGGTGGTCGTAGACGTCCCCCGCGACCGCGTAGGGCTCGGTCATGTACTTCGCGACCTGGCCCGCCGTCCGCGCGTGGTTGATGGGGTTGAGCATGTGGAAGAGCTCCACCGCCTCGTCGCCGCTCCCGAGCCGCGTCAGCGCGAGGACGACCCAAGCCGCCGCGTGCGTGTACTGCCCGCCGTTCTCGCGGATCCCCGGGATGTACCCCTTGATGTACCCCGGGTCGAGCGCCGTGCGATCGAAGGGTGGCGAAAGGAGCAGGATGACGCCCGAGCCGCGCCGGACCAGGTGGGCACGGACGGCGCCCATGGCGCGCTCGGCGCGCGGTCCCGGCGCCGCGCCCGACAGCACGGCCCAGGTCTGGGACACCGAGTCGATCTTCCCCTCGTCGTTCTGGGACGAGCCCAGCGGGGTGCCGTCGTCGAAGTATGCACGGCGGTACCACTCGCCGTCCCAGCTCTGCTCCAGCATGGTTCCCAGCCGCTCGCGCTCGGCACGGTAGCGGGCCGCGCGAGGCGCCTCGCCCCGCTCGTCGCACAGGGGTGCGAACGCGCCGAGGACGGCGTGCAGGAACCAGCCGACGAAGATGCTCTCTCCGCGTCCCTCGGGGCCGACGTTGTTGAAGCCGTCGTTCCAGTCGCAACTCCCGATGAGCGGCAGGCCGTGCGCGCCGGCGGTGAGCGCGCGATCGATGGCCCGCAACCCGTGCTCGAACAGCGTGCCCGTCTCGCCGGAGACGGCCGGGATGCCGTACGCCTCGGGCTCTCCGTCCGGGACGGCCGGCGATTCCAGGAACGGCACCTGCACGTCGAGGACGGTGAGGTCCCCGGTGGCCCCGACGTACTCGGCGACCGCGTAGGGGAGCCAGAGAAGGTCGTCCGAGCAGCGGGTCCGGATGCCCTGGCCGCCCGGGGCGTTCCACCAGTGCTGCACGTCCCCCTCCACGAACTGGCGCGCGGCGGCCCGGAGGAGGTGCTCGCGGGTGAGGTCCGGCCGCGTGAACATGAGCGCCAGGACGTCCTGGAGCTGGTCGCGGAAGCCGTACGCGCCGCTCGCCTGGGAGTAGCCGGAGCGCGCCCACAGGCGGCACGCGAGGTCCTGGTAGAGGAGCCACCGGTTGACGAGGAGGTCGAAGGAGTCGTCGGGGGTGGTGACCCGCACGGCGTCCAGGGTGTCGTCCCACGAGGCCTCGACCGCGAGGAGCTCGGCCTCGGCAGCCGCGGCGCCGCCAGCGCCTGCGAACCGCCGCAGGAGCGCGCGGGCCTCCGCGGCGTCACGCCCCTCCCCGAGGAGGAACACGACGCGCCGCGTCGCGCCGGGCTCGAGCTCCACGACCGTCTGCAGCGCCGCGCACGGGTCGAGGCCGGCGCCGAAGCGGTCGAGCAGCCGCGGCCGGCCGAGCGCGGCCGCCCGCGCCAGCGAGCCGTTGCGGCCGAGGAACTCCAGGCGGTCCCCGGTGGCGGAGGCGATGGGCTCGCTGGCGGCGGCGAACGCCACGCGCTCGCGGTCCTGGCCGTACAAGTTGCGCGCCAGGACCGCGCCGGTCCCGGCGTCGCGCTCCGTCGCGACGAACCTCGGGCCGCTCGCGCTGGGCGGGCCGAGCAGCCACTCGTTGTACGAGAACAGGGCGAGGCGCCGCGGCCGGTCGGAGCGGTTCGTCAACGTCAGGACCGACAGCTTCACCGGCTCGTCCCGGGCCACGAACACCGCGAGCTCCTGCGCGATGCCATGCGCGGCGTGGGAGAACCGCGTCACGCCCGCCGCGTGGCGCACCACCCAGCGCGGCGAGCGGGAGGTCCGCCGGAGGGGCGTTGGCGTGGCACCCCACAGGGCCCCGCTCTCCTCGTCGCGGACGAAGATCGCCTCGGCGGTCGGGTCGGTGACCGCGTCGTTGGCGAACGGCGTGAGCCGGTTCTCGCGGCTGTTCTCGGCCCAGGTGTGGGCCGCCCCGGAGGTGGTGACGATGGCCCCGAAGCGCGGGTTGGCGAGGACGTTGATCCAGGGAAGCGGGGTCTCGCGGTCGCCCTCGAGGACGACGACGTACTCGCGGCCGTCGTGCGTGAAGCCGCCGAGGCCGTTCTCCAGGAGGAGCGGCGGCGGCTGCGGGTCGGCGTCCGTCCGGCCCTCTTGGTCCGCAGCGGCCGGATCGTCGGCCTCGCCGACCGGCACGCCGGTCGACGGGAGCGGGAGGTCGACCTCCGTGAGGTCGAGCTGCTGCTCCAGGGTGCCGCGACCACCGGACAGCACCGCCCGGGCGACGACGCTCAGGAGGACCGCCTCGGTCTCCGTGACCGTATCGCCCTGGAGGAGGAACACCCCGCCCGGCTGCCCCTTCCAAGCGCTCCACGGCCCGCCGTCAACGAGCTGGGTGAGCTGGCGGGCCATCTCGTCGCGGTAGCTCTCCGAGCGCTCGTTCAGGATCACGACGTCCGCCTTCAGCCCCTTGAGGCGCCAGAGCTCGTGTGCGGTCAGGACCTGCCGGACGAGCTGGATGTCGTCCGGCTCCTTGACGCGGACGAGGACGATCGGGAGGTCGCCCGAGATGCCGAACCGCCAGAGGCCGTCCTGCCCGAGGGTGTTCCGCGCCAGGGTCTCCCCGTCCGCCCGCAGGGATGCGTCGGAGAAGAACACCCGAGAGGCGAGCTCCTCGAAGGGTTGGGCCTGCCCGACGGAGATGCCGAGATGCCGCAGCGAGATCTGCGCCTGCGTGTAGGCCAGGGCGAAGGCGCGGGCGGCGACGCCGTGGTCGTGGTACTTCTGGGCGCACGCGCGGGCGGCCGACTCGTCGGCGGCGACACCGGTCGTGAACGAGACGCGGGCGAACCCCCCCGGGGCCAGCCGCAGCCGGGTCCGGAGGGAGAGGATCGGGTCGAGCACCGCGCCGGTCGTCCCGGAGAGCGCGCGCCCGTCCATCGCCCGCGGGTCGCCGGGGCCACGCCCGCGCCCGAGGAAGCGCATCCGGTCGGTCTCCCACTCGACCTGCGCCTGGGTCGGCCCGTGGACGGAGAGCACGTGGAACCCGACGAGCCCCGGGTCGTGCCGGGCGCGCGGCCGGCGCCGCGCCAGGAGCGCCGTGTTCTCGGCGATCCACTCCGTCTCGACGAAGAGCTTGCCGAACGCGGGGCTGGCGGCGTCCTCGGCGACGGAGCCCAGGCCCACCTCGACGTAGCTCGTCAGCTCGATCTCGCGGGGACGGTCGCTCCGGTTCGTCAGCGAGACGCGCCACACCTCGGCGTCGTCCCCCGGCGAGACGGTGACCTCGAGACGCGTCGCGATGTCGTGGTCGAGCCGCTCGAACGACGCCTTCTCGGCGAGGAACTCCACGAGGTAGCTGTCGGGTTCCTTGGCGGTGGGCTGGTAGGCGGCGGACCAGACGGCGCCGGTGTGGACGTCGCGCAGGTAGACGAACCGGCTGCCGGGATCGCCGGTGCGGTCCTCCCGCCAGCGCGTGACCGCGCGGTCGCGGCAGAAGCTCGCCCCGCCACCGCCGTTCGTGACGATCGCGACGTAGCTGCCGTTCGACAGGATCTGCGACCGCGGGAACGGGGTGTGGGGAGAGCGGAGGCGGCGTGGAGCGCGCGCCAGCACGGGCGGTTCGGCCCGGGTCTCCTCGGCCGGCCGCGGCTCGATGATCGGCGCCTCGCGCGGGATCCGCTCCTGGAGGAGGAGCTCGGTCGCCTGGATCCTCGGGTCGGCGTGGAAGCGGTCGACCATGACGTCGTCAAGGAGGAGGTTGGCGATGGCGACGAGCGTCATCCCCTGGTGATGCGCCATGTGGGTCTTCACGACCACGCCGCGGGCGGGCCGGACGGCGGCCCCGTCGCCGTCCTCGGACGGCTTGCGCGCCGTGTAGTCCACGGCGTCGTAGTAGCCGAACGGCCCCGCGGCGCCTTCGCTCGCCAGGCGACGCAGGTTCCGAGCCGCTTCGGCCGGCTCCAGGAGGGCGGCCAGCGCGGTCGCGTAGGGGGCCACGACGAGCTCGTCGGCCAGCCCCCGTTTCAACCCGAGGCCCGGGACGCCGAACTCCTTGTACTGGTAGTTGCCGAGCCGGTCGGTGAGGTCGTAGGCGGACTCGGAGATCCCCCATGGGACGCGGCGCTCGTGGCCGTAGCGGATCTGCCTCCTGACGACCATCCGGCAGCTCTGGTCCAGGAGCGTCCCCGGGTAGGTCCGCATCAGGAGGAGCGGCATCAGGTACTCGAACATCGTCGCGCTCCACGAGACCAGCGTCGGGACGCCGTCCACGCTGACGACGAGCCGCCCGAGGTGGAACCAGTGGCTCTGCGGGACGTCGCCCTTGGCGATGGCGAAGAAGCTCGCCAGGCGCGACTCCGAGGCCAGGAGGTCGTAGAAGGAGCCGTCCGCTCGCCCCGGCCCGCCGGCGTCGGCCAGCCGATAGCCGATCGAGAAGAGCTGGCGCTGGCGATCGTAGAGGAACGCGAAGTTCATCCCGTCGGCCAGGGCCGCGGCGCGACGAGCGAGGTCTTGGAGGCGTGACGACAGGTCTGCTCCGAAGCCGCGGGGGGCCGGCGGCCCCCACCCAACCTCCTCCGCCTTTGCCCCCCGGGCCCCCACGCGAGCGCCGGCAAGGCCGGACGCTCGCTCATCTCGCCCCCACCCCCCCGGCGTGTCTTCATCCTCAGTGGTGCCGGGGACCGGCATGGCGACTCCCGGCGGCGCGCCGAGCCGCCGGCACCCCTCCGCCAGGGCGAGGAGCGCCCCCGCGAGGTTGCCGCTGTCCACCGTGGACACGTAGCGGGGGTAGAGCGGCGCGAGGCTCTGGGTGTCGTACCAGTTCAGGAGGTGGCCCTCGTGGTGCTCGAGACCCTCGATCGTGGTCAGGGTCTCCTCGAGCCTCTCGACCAACGCGTCCGCCGACAGCAGGCCGAGGTCGTGCGCCGCGAGCGTGGAGAGCAGGCCCATGCCGATGTTGGTCGGCGAGGTCCGGTGGGCCACCGCCGGCGCCCGCTCCTCCTGGACGTTGTCGGGTGGGAGCCAATGGTCGTCCGGGCCGGCCAGGGTGTCGAAGAAGGCCCAGGTCTTCCGCGCCACCTCGAGCAGGAGATCGCGGTCCTCGGGCGAGATCTCCCGCCGGCCCGGCGCCGTCGACTGGCTGAGCCAGTACGCGCAGGCGGGCGCCGCCGCCCACAGGACGAGGAAGGGCAGCGCCAGCGGGAGTGCGCCGGGACGTGCAGCGATGACGAGGGCGAGAAGCCCCAGGGCCGCGATCGGGCTCGCGGCCATCTCGACGAAGAAGGAGCGGATCCCCGCCCGCATCAGGCCGGCGGCCCGTGACGCCTGCGCGGCCGCGGTCTCCCAGTCGAGGAGGCGCCGTTGGGTGATGACGAGCCGAACGAGCGTCAGGGCGATGGCGTGCACCATCTCCCAGGCGTGGAACGGGAGGAAGACCAGCGACAGGAGCGCCTGCCCGAAACCGGTGCTGAGGTCCTCCACGAAGCCCCGGAGGTGGACGCGGGCCGGCTCGTGCGCCGGGCGCCGCTTGAGCAGCAGGAGGAGGGAGGCGACGAACGGGAACGCGACGACCGCGAGACCACCGATCGTCCAGGCGAGGGGGCTTCCCGGCAGGACAGTCCAGGCGGCGCCGAAGTAGGCGAGCAGCGCGGGAGGCAGGAGGCTGCGCCGGAGGTTGTCGAGGATCTTCCACTGGCTGATCTGCGGGAGGCGGTTCTTCGCCCAGCCCTGGGGCGTGGGGACGAGCGGGAAGAGCCAGGCGAGGATCTGCCAGTCGCCGCGCACCCAGCGGTGCTGCCGCCGCGCGTGGGCGAGGACGTTGGCCGGGTAGTCGTCCACCACCTCGACGTCGGAGACGAGCCCGGTGCGGGCGTACAGCCCCTCGAAGAGGTCGTGCGAGAGCAGCGTGTTCTCGGGGACGCGCCAGCCGACCGTCGCCTGGAAGGCATCGACGTCGTACAGCCCCTTGCCCGTGAAGATCCCCTCGCCGAACAGGTCCTGGTAGGTGTCCGAGACCGCCGTCGTGTAGGGATCGACGCCGGTGTGCCCGGCGTACAGCCGTGCGAAGAGCGACCCGGCAGCGCTCGCGAGGTTGACGCTCACGCGCGGCTGGAGGATGCCGTAGCCCTCGGTGACCCTGCGGAGGGCGGCGTCGACCACGGGCCGGTTGATCGGGTGCGCGATGATCCCGATCAGGGTCCTGGCGGCGCCCCGCGGCAACCGCGTGTCGGCGTCCAGGGTGAGGACGTAACGCACCTCCGGGAGGATCGAGAGGTCCCCGACCTTGACGGAGAAGCCGGTGTCGGTCGCGGAACGCAGCAGGCGGTTGAGCTCCTCGATCTTTCCCCGCTTGCGCTCCCAGCCCATGAAGACGCCCTCGTTCGGGTTCCACTGCCGGTCGCGGTGGAACAGGTAGAAGCGGTCGTTCCCGTCGGGTGCGTGCCGGTGGTTGAGGGCCTCGATGCCGGTCACCGCGGCCGCGAGGATCTCGGTGTCACCGGCGACCGGGAGCGTCCGAGCGTCCCTGTAATCGCTGAGGAGCGCGAAGTGGATCCGGGGATCGAGGTTCCCGAGCGCCTGCACCTCGAGATGGGCCAGGAGCCGCCCGACCTCCTCCACGCTGCCGAGGAGCACGGGCACGACCACCAGCGTGCGGGCGCTCGCGGGGATCCCGTCGTCGAACTCGATGCGGGGAAGCCGGCGGGGCGGGACGAGCGCGGCCACCATGCGCTGCACGAGGAGCACCGCGAGCTCGCTCGCCGGGAGCAGCGCGAGCAGGGCCGCGACGGTCGCCAGCCCGGCGGCGCCCGCGGCGCCCGCGTAGGCGTACGCACCGAGGACGCCGGCGCCGGTCAGGAGGGCGATGCCGCCGAGGTACGCCGCGGTCGCATGGGCGAACGCAAAGCGGCGCAGCCGCCCGGCGAGGCGCGGGCGGTACGCCACGTCGATCTCGAGGCCGCGCCGGCCCGGACCGATCAGGTGATGGCCGACATGCGCGGCCTTCTCGCCGATCCCGTCCCGCTCCGCGGCCCGGCGGGCGCTCTCGACCGTCCGCAGGGCCACGCGCACCTGCGCCTCGCCGGTCGGCTCGGCGAGCTCCTCGACGGCGTGCCGGTAGCGGTCGCGACTCGCGAAGTCCATCCGCGGATAGACCCCGGCCGGGTCCCGCCGCAGGATCTCCTCGACCGGGCTGACCTGCTCGACGAAGCGGCTCCAGTCGAGCGTCGCGCAGAGCCGCAGGCTCGTCACCGTGTTGCCGGTGGAGACCTGGTCGGTGGCCTGGCGCTGGCTCTCGGAGCGAACGGCATCCTCGGGCGTCGTCCCTCGCGCGGCGAGTGCCTGCGCCACCGCGGCCGCGAGCGGGGAGACGAGGGGGTCGTGCTCGTGCATCCGCTGACGGAGCTGCGCCACGAAGGCGCTCGGGAGCGGGTCGGGCAGCGGGCCGGGGGCATCGCCGCGCTCGAGCCGGGCGAACGCGACGTCGGCCTCGAGGCGTGCCGCTCGCCCTTCGAGGATCCCGTCGGTCAGGAGCCTGAGGTTCTCAAGGAGGGCGAGCTTGAGCATGCTGGGCCACGCCCACAGCTCGCCGATCGTCAGCGGCGCCACCGTCTGGAAAGCGAGGACGAACCGGGTGAGCCGCTCCGCGTCGACCCGCCCGTCGCCGTGCCGGATCAGCTCGAGCGCCATCGCGTGGATGCGCGCCTTGCCAGAGAACTCGCGGGCCGCGAGCTTCGGCAGCTTCCGGTAGTACCCGGTGGGGAGGTCGTGCCGGACGGCGCGCGCCTCCGACTCGACGAGGTGGAAGTTGTCGAGCAGCCACTCGGCGGCCGGCGGAACGGCGACGCCCCGGTGGACGTCGTCAGCGAGCGAGCGGTACGCCGCGTTCAGGGCGCGGATGTTCGCTTCGAGTCGTGGCGAGACGTCGTGCCCGCCCGCGCGTGAGGCAGGCAGGAGGGTGAAGACGGCGGCGAGCGTCCTCGCGCGTTCCTCGAGGCCCTCGGGGCTCAGGAGCTCGCCCCTGAGAGGCTCGGCTCCCTCGGCGCGACGGCGTCCGAACAGTGATCACCTCCTAGGGGAATCTTCAAGGTCGCGGCGACGCCGCGGCGTTCGGCTCGGCCAATCCCACGTCAGCGACCCAGGCCACGGCGTCGTCGTGCACGGGCGCGCGCACGCCGCCGTCCGGCTCCGGGAGGGACGCCTGCTTCACGCCCATCTCAACCCGGCCGGCATCCAGTTCGTTCCCGAGCGCGTCCAGGCGCGCGCCCTGCTCGGAAAGCCAAACGACGACAGCCTCGTTTCCGGCGTCTTTGGCCGGTGGGCCGGGATTCGGAGTCTCCAAGGCACGACTCGGGACGCCCGCCAGGCTCGCGATCCTCCGCCCCTGCTCGGCGCTCCTGTCGACCAGGTCGGCGAGGTCGAACGCGCGCTCGCGCAGCGCCTCCTGACGCGCCCTCAGCTCCGCGTTGTCGCGCACGACCGAGTCGATGCCACGACGCGCCAGGGCCCGCCCCGGCTCCACGGAGAACGCACCGGCGACGGCGAAGGCGAGCAGGGAGACGACGCCGATAGTTCCCAACACCCGCCGAAAGCCAGGAGGGCCGAGCGCGAGGTGACGGAATCTCCCGTCACTGCCCTGCCACTGCACCTCCAGGAGCCGACGGTGGCCCGCACCTGCACGACCGGGAGGATCGGTTCGTGTCGCAGCACGTCGTGCCCCACGCGCACGGCATGCGGCGGAGAACCCACCCATTGCTGCGAGCTTCATGGGGCACCTTCCCTTCCTGGCCGCACCTCGATGGTGCACCGCCGTCGCCCCATCCGTGAAGCGCACTTTCTACCCGAAAGAGAGGTCGTGGACTAGGTACAAATTACCCGGCCGGGGCCCGACCCGGCGCCGCCGGGTTCGGCGCCGCCGCCGAAGAAGCTCTCGAGGTCGAGATCCCCCGAGCGCAGCCGGCGCGGCCGCCGGGTGAGGTAGTTGTAGCGCACACCGAAGGAGAGCAGCGCCCGCTCGAGGAGCCGGCGGCCGCGGTAGAGGCGCGACATCACGGTACCGAGCGGGATCGACAGGATCGCGGCGACCTCCTTGTAGGTGTGATCCTCGAGGTCGGCGAGGAGAATCACGAGACGATAGGCGCGGGGAAGCGCCGCCAGCGCCCGCTGCACCTCGCTGTCGAGGGAGGCCTCGACGGCCTCGTCCTCCGGGGTGCGGGCCACCGAGCCGTGCACCGGCGCGAGCGCCGACTCCAGGGTCTCCTCGACCTGCCCGAAGGTCACCAGGGCCGGCGTCGTCTGGCGGCGTCGATAGTCGTTGATGAAGGTGTTCTTGAGGATCCTGAACAGCCACGCCCTGAGGTTGGTGCCGGGGCGGAACGTCCCGTAGTGGCGGTAGGCCCTGAGGTAGGTCTCCTGGAGCAGGTCCTCCGCGCCGTCCGCGTTGCGGGTGAGGCGAAGCGCCGTCCTGCGCAGTTGCGCCTGGTAGGGCAGCTCGCCGAGGTCGAAGTCCCAGGATCCTGGCTCGCTCACGTCGTCCTCCTGACGGCCAAGCGAATCCACCGTAGGGGGCTCAAACTACGTCGGCAAGCGCACTTACTACACAGGTACGGGTCGGTTCTCTCAGTAGAAACTACGGAGCCGACTCGGCGTCGCCCGGCGGTCCCCGCGGCGGACGGCCTCACGGCGTTCGGTGGTATGTTTGCCAAAAGCCCCCGCCCCCGGGCCGCCTTCTTCAGGCGTACAGAGCGATCGTCGGATGGTCCGGGAGCGACAACGCGTCCCGTTGCAGCGTGAGGAGAGGCCCGATGAGGAAGGCGCTGAAGCCGCATGGGAAGGCGGACGACCGGAGCCGCACGGTCGCCGCGCTGTTGGTGGCGGCGAGCGCGGTGGCGGAGAACCGGGCGTTCGCCGACGCGACGCGGGCGATCCTGGCGGCATGCAAGAGGATGCTCGGCGCCGGCGCCGGCCTCGTCGGCGTACGCGTGCCGGGCGGCAAGGAGCTCGAGGTCGCCCTCGTCGATCCCGGCGGCCTTGCGCTCGACCCTGCTGCCGGGTTTCCTGCGGTGCTGCGCCGTCTGAGCGCTCGTGCCTCCAAGCTCGGCCGGCCCGTCTTCACCAACGACCTGTCGAAGTCCGCGGCGAACGTGTCCCCCGCGACCCGCGGTCGCCGAGTGCTCCCGCAGAACGCGCTCCTCGCACCGGTCGTCATCGCCGGCGAGGTCGCCGGGCTCGTCGGCCTGCTCGACAAGCCGGGGGGCTTCTCGGCGGCCGACTGTCGGCTCGCCGCGGTGTTCGCCGAGATGACGGCCGTGGCGATGCTCAACAGCCGCAAGGTCGGCCGCCTCCAGGAGGACCGGAACGGCCTCGCCAGGGAGGTGCGCGAGGGCGCCACGCACCTGCGCCGGGCCGAGGCGCAGTTCAGGACGCTGGTCGAGAACCTGCCCGACATCATCGCCCGCTTCGACGCGGACCTGCGCCACCTCTACGTCAGCCCCTCGGTCCAGCGCGTCACCGGACGCCACCCGCGGGACTTCGTGGGCAGGACGAACCGCGAACTGGGGATGTCGCCCGAGCTCGTCGAGGTGTGGGACACCGCCCTGAAGAGGGTCTTCGCGACCGGACAGCCCGGGAGGATCGAGTTCGCCTTCCCGGCCCAGGACGGGACGAGGTACTTCGACTGCCGGCTGGTCCCGGAGCTCGGGCCGCGGGGCGCGATCCCGTCCGTGCTCAGCGTCGCCCGCGACGTGACCGACAGGTGGCTCGCGTTCGAGGCCGAGCGGCACGCCCGCTTTGTCGCCGACGCCCTCCGCGAGGCGACCGTGGTGCTCACCCGCAGCCTCGACCGCGGAACGGTGCTGGTGACCCTGCTCGACCGCCTGCGCCGGATGGTCCCCTTCGACCGCGCCCGCGTCATGCTCCTCGAGGCGGAGTCGCGGCTCTCGGTCCGGGCCATCTTCGACGGCGACCACGTCGTTCCGATGACCCCCGAGGTGCGATCGGAGTTCGATCCGACCGATCATCCGATCGTCCACGGCATCCTGAAGACCGGTACGGCCGTGCTGATCTCCGACGTCCGCGCGCACCCCGACTGGAGCCTCCCGATGGACCGCACGTCCGAGGCGAGCTGGATGGGGGTCCCGCTGTTCGCCCGTGGCGACGTGGCCGGGCTGTTCTCGCTCTCCAAGCGGCAGCCCGGCTACTTCAAGGAGGAGCACGTCAAGCTGGCCGAGGCGATGTCGTCCCAGGCCTCGGTCGCCGTCGAGAACGCGATCCTCTTCGAGCAGATGCAGGCCTCCACGGTGCGGATGAAGGCGCTCTCTCGCCGTCTCGTGGAGGTTCAGGAGAGCGAGCGGCGCAGCATCGCCCGCGAGCTTCACGACGAGGCGGGTCAGGCGCTGGTGTCGCTGCGAATCGGGCTCCGGCTGCTCGAGCGGGAGATCGGCGAGGGCGGCAGTGTCACCGGGCTGGTGGCGGACCTCATGCAGAGGACCGATGCCGTCATCGACGGCCTGCACCGTCTGGCCGCGGACCTGCGGCCGGCGAGCCTCGACTACCTGGGGCTCGAGGCGGCGCTCCGCCAGTACTCGCGCTCGGTCGGGTCCAAGTTCGGGCTGGTGGTCCGCTTCAAGGCGCGCGGGTTCACCAGCGAGCGGCTCCCGGCGACGGTGGAGACCGCGCTGTACCGGGTGGTCCAGGAGGCGATCACCAACGTCGTGCGCCACGCCCGCGCGACCCAGGTCGACGTGCTGGCGGAACGTCGCGGCGACCGCGTGCACGTGATGGTCGAGGACGACGGCGTCGGCTTCGAGCCGGAGCTGGTCCAGCGCGGTGATCACTTCGGCCTGCTGGGCCTGAGGGAGCGAGCCGAGTCCCTGGGCGGGGTCCTGACCGTGGAGAGCGCGCCGGGGGCGGGCACGACCGTGGTGGTGGAGGTGCCGAGTGCCGATCCGCATTCTGATCGCTGACGACCACGCGGTGGTCCGTTCCGGCCTCAAGGCGTTGCTCCGCGCCGACCCCGATCTCGAGGTCGTCGGCGAGGCGGGAGATGGGGTGGAGGTGGTGCGCCTGGTCGAGGAGTTGCACCCCGACGTGGTCCTGCTCGACATCACCATGCCCCCCGACAACGGCATCGAGACCGCCAAGCGACTGAAAGCGCAGCACCCGGAGCTGATCGTGCTGTTCCTCACCATGCACGAGGACGAGACCCTGCTGCACGAGGCGTTGCGCGCGGGCGCCGCGGGCTACGTGATCAAGCGGGCCGAGGAGTCCGAGATCATCGAGGCGATCCGGGCGGCGAACCGGGGCGACATCTACGTGCACCCCGCGATGACCCGCGCGCTCCTCCACCAGCCCGTCACGACAGAGCACCGGCGCGGCGTCCAGGCCATCGCGCTCACCCGTCGCGAGCTCGACGTCCTGCGCCTCCTCGCCAAGGGGAACACCAACCGGCAGATCGCTGCCCTGCTCAGCCTGTCGATGCGCACCGTCGAGAACCACCGTGCCAACCTGATGGGCAAGCTCGGGCTGGTCAGCCGCGTCGAGCTGGTGAACTACGCCGAGGAGCACAAGCTCCTCTAGCCCGCACTGCTGCGCAAGATCTCGAGGGGTCCCGAGCTCCGGCCGCGTACTTTCTACCTGAGTCGCGGCGTCGCTCCCGGGTAGAAAGTGCGCTTCACGGGGGTGCGCCGCGGGGCTAGGTTTGAGATGCCTCATCAGGAAAGGCAGGTGTTCCATGAGACGAGAAGTCGTTGGGGCTCTACTCGGTGCCGCGCTGCTGGCGCTCGCCGCGGTGGCGGCCAGCGCGGACGAGCTGACGGTCAACTCCATCCTGGCGGCGCGTGATGCCGGGGCCCCGGTCGAAGGCCTGGTCGCGATGGTCAACAGCCCGGCGAATACCGTCGCCATGACGGCCGCGGACCTCGTGACGCTGCGTCACGCAGGCGTGCCGGAGGCCGTCATCGGCGCGATCTGGGCCCGCCTCCCGGCACCCACGCCGGGACCCGTGCCGCTTCAACCCGACGACGCCCGCTTGACCGGTATCGTGAGCCTGATCAGGTCGGGGATGTCGGGGTCGATCATCGCCGAGCAGGTCAGGCAGTCGGGAGAGGCGTACAACCTCACGGTCAACGACCTCCTCTACCTCAAGCAGAACGGCGCCTCCGAGACGACGATGGCCGCCTTGATGGCGACCAGCGGCAGCGCTCCGACCGCACCGGCAGTCGCGCCCTCCGAGCTCGCCTTCGACGACCTGGTGATGGTGAGAGGGAAGGTGGTCGGGTTCCTGAAGAAGAACCGCCACGGTCGCCTGGTCATGGACGGTGAGACATTCCGCTGGGTGGACAAGCGAAGCTCGTCGCACAACCTCGACTTCCAGATCGCGGGCGTCGAGAAGGTGTGGCTCACGTGCGACGCGCGATCCTCCGGTAACTTCTGCCACCAGATCAACTTCAAGATCGTGAAGGGCGACCGCTACTCCTTCCAGGACGCCAACCGCGACTCGGGATCCAACGCCGCTGTCACCAGGGTCATGGAGGCGCTGCGCACGTACTACCCGCGCCTCACCTACTCAACGCCGAACGTCGACGACTGACCCATTCGGAACGGTCGTGCCCGACGCGCACGGCCAAAACCGGGATCCCCGGGATCCCAACTGGAGAGATCATCATGCAGAAGCAGGAAGTGCGCGGCAAGGTGAAGAAGCTCAAGGGGCGGGTGAAGGAAGCCGCCGGCATCGTCACCAACAATCCCAAGCTGGAGCGGGAGGGTTCCCGGCAGCGGACCGAGGGCGCGGTCCAGGAGAGCCTCGGCAAGGCGCGCCGGAAGGTCGGCGAACTCGTCAGCGGAATCGCCAAGGCGATCAAGAAGTAGGGCGGGCCGGATCGCGTTCGACTCTCTCCGCCGCTCGGTGAGACGCGGGCTCGAGAGAGCCGTCGGACAAGAACTTCGACCTCGCTGTCCTGGATGTGCACGGGAAAGGAACCTGCCATGCCAACGACCGTACCGGCATTCCTGCTTCTCCTCCTGATCGCGGCCGTCTGCGGCGCCCTCGGGAAGGCCATCGCGGGCAACGTCCGCGGCGGGCTCGTCGTCTCGATCGCCCTCGGCTTCATCGGGTCTCTCGTCGGGCCCTGGGTCGCCCGGATGCTCAAGCTCCCGGAGCCGTTCATGGTCAACATCGGCGGGTATCCGTTCCCCGTCCTGTGGTCGATCATCGGCGCCGCTCTGTTCGTGGCGATCATTCACCTGTTTTCCCGACGGTGGTGAGGACGGCGTCGCCGGCCGAGTCACCGGCCCGCACGGACGGCCGCTGCGGGTTTCGAGTCGGTTGCACCTTCATCGCGGGCAGTCCTGGCCTCGAGCCGCTCGGGGAGCTGCCCGGAGTTACGTGACCACGAACCAGCAAGGAGGACGTCATGTCAGTCGCGAAGGTCTCGGAAATCAGCGCCACCTCGACGAAGAGCTTTCAGGATGCCATCGAAGAGGGGATCGACAGGGCGAACAAGACGCTGCGCAACGTGCGAAGCGCCTGGATCAAGGAGCAGCAGGTCAGGGTGAAGAAGGGCTCCATCACGGAGTTTCAGGTCAACATGATGGTCACCTTCGTCATCGACGACTAGCGCCGAGGGAGTGCCGCGATCCCGGACTGGCAGGGGCGGGCATGGAGATGATCGGTCAGGCGCATGCGACCGGCGCCAACGGCACGTCGATCGCCTGGAGCGAGATGGGTGAAGGCGATCCCCTGGTCCTCATCCACGGGTTTCAGCAGTCGCATCGCACCTGGCGCCGCGTCGCACCGCTGCTTGCGGAGGAGTTCCGCCTGCTGATGCCCGACCTGCCCGGTCACGGCCTCTCCGGACGGCCGGACGCGCCATACACGCTGACGTGGTACGCGAAGACGGTTTCGGCGTGGATGGACGCGATCGGCGTTCGGAGGGCCCACGTTTGCGGGCATTCGTTCGGCGGCGGCATCGCGCAGTGGATGCTGCTCGACCACCGGAAGAGGGTGGATCGTCTCGCGCTCGTGGCGCCGGGCGGGCTCGGGCTCGAGTGCGGCATCGGTCTTCGGCTCGCGACGTTCCCGGTGCTCGGGCGCGCGCTCACGCCGTTCGTGATCCGCCACGTCCTCCCGCTCGTCGTCCGGCACGCCTCCTCGACCTTCGCCCACACGGAGGCCGGCGAGGTCGAGCGGGCCCAGGCGATGAACCGCATTCCCGGCACCGACCGTGCATTCCAGCGCTCGGTCGAGGGCGTCATCAACTTCTCCGGCCAGCACGTGCGGACGTCGGACCGCGTCCAGGAGGTCGCGTCGCTCCCGGCCATCGCCATGTTCTGGGGTGAGCGCGATCCGATCATCCCGGTCAGGCACGGGCAGGGCGCCTTCGAGGGCTCCACCGATGTCACGCTGACGACCTACCCGGAATCGGGGCACTTCCCGCATCTCGACCTGCCGCTCGTCTTCGCCCGCGACCTCACTGCGTTCCTCCGCAACCGGCTCCGCCCCGCGGCACGGATTCCCCGCGCAGGGCGGCGGAGGAGGCCGAAGGACCGCCTCGGAGCTGCCTGAGCCGGGCGGCGCGCCTGACGCCCGGCCGCCGCCAGGCCGCGGGCCGACTACGGAGGATGGCCGGCAGCCGCGTAGTTCCTACCTGGTCCGAGCCTCCGCGTTCGGGTAGAAAGTGCTCTTCCTGGAAAGGGATACGAGGGCTAGATTCGAGTCGGGTGCCAGGAAGGACGGCCTGCCATGAGACGCACGGGTGAGGGATCGACGGTGACCGAGGGACGTGTCTTCGGTCACGACGGAGCCGGAGTCGTCGCCCTGACCACGCCGCAACACGCGCTCGCAGGACTGTTCCTCGGTGGCTCGCCGGCCAGGTTGGTCGTCCACGCGCGGACGGCAATGCAGCACGTGATCCCCTGGCCAGGGACGTCGTCGTGGCAGTGGCGGCAGCCGGCCACGCCCCGGGTCCCTCTTCCGGAACGTCTTGCTCCTGGTTCGCCGCAGCCGATACCCGAAGAGAGCACGCCTCAGGCCAGGCGCGACAGACTCCACGCGAACGGGACGTGGGCCTCGTCGATGCCGGGCCCGACGACGAGAAGCCGCACGGGCGAGTGGGAATGGCTCCGTCGGCTCGTCGGCCTGTCCGGCTTGGGCTGGGCGTTCGTTCTCACGGCGGTCTGTTGGGAGCTCTTCGCCGTCGCGTTGTCCCTGTGTGCCGGCTGGGGATGGGACAAGGGAGCGGGCTTCTTCGCGTGGGGACTCGGGATCCTCGCGTTGGGTTTCTATCTGAGGACGAGCAGGCAAAGCCCTGCAGTCTCCCGTCTCTTCCTCGGCGTCAACATCCTCGTCGTCGGTGTGCTCTCCCTGGTGGTCGCCACCAGGTAGATCCATGGTGCCAGGGCCGACGAGTTTTGCACTTTCTATCGGTCGGCCGCCAGGTCTCCAATGAGCGCGCGGTCGAGGTCCTCGTAGCGCTGCCGAATGAGTTCGTCATGCTGCCGCATCTCGGCGCCCAGCCGACACCACCGCGTCACGACGTCGGCCCGCCGCTCCAGGGCATCGCCAAGCGCCTTCGTCCTCACCCGCCAACGCTCGACGGCCAGCGCGGCGATGAGGTAGCGCTGGATGCTGACGTCCCGGTCCTGCCCGGGCCCGCGCAGTCGTTCCAGGCCGACTCCGAGCCGTTTGCTGGCGCGTTGCAGAAACACCTCTGCAGACACTCGGGGCCGGTCGAGTCCTGGGCTCCGGCGGAGAGGATCGAGCAGCGGGACTGACGCCACGACCGGGCGGTCCGGCTCTGCCTGCCACCACGGCAACCGCCCCGGCTGTGCCGCGAGCCAGTCCGCGGCACGTTCGCGCCGCAGCGTCGCGAGATACGAGCGGCGAGCCGCCCGCGCGGTCGTGCCGAACAGCGAGAGCGCGGCCTCGGCGTCGACGAGGCGTCGCGGCTCCACTCCGAGCAACTCGCGATGCCCCGTGTACGGGTAAGCGGCAGGATCCGTGACGAGTCCCGCAGCGACGGCGTTGAGGTGGATGTAGCTGACGAGCCGGAACAACTGCTGCTCCCCGCGGACCAACTTGGCCTTGTAGCGGCTTTGCCAAAGCGGCCCCGAGGAGCGGCAACGCCGGTTGTACCCGAGCCCGAACCGTGCCTGGGCGGAGCCGATGGTGCGGGCGAGCGGCACGGGGCCGCTCCGCACGGCGAGGTGGTAGTGGTTGGACATCACGCACCACGCCAGGACGACGACACCGTCGCGCGTGCAGGCTCTCTGCATGAGGTCGACGAATCGCTCGGCCTCGTCCTCGGCGGCGAAGACGTCGGCGCCGCGAGCGAGGCGGTTGTACACATGGAAGACCGCTCCCTCGACGAAGACGCGTGGTTGTCTCGGCACGGTCGCCGCACCCTCCGTGTCGCCATCGTAATGCAGATATTGCAAAACTCGTCGGCCCTGGCACGAAGGGGGAGGGCGGTTCTGGTAGGCTCGAGGCGGAGTAGGCACGTGACAGCAGGTCGGGCGTGCGGCGAGGAGGTAGACGTGGACTTCTCCGAGAGCCAGAAGGTCACGACGATCCGCGGCGTCGTCCGCGAGTTCATGGCGGCCGAGGTGGTCCCCCTCGAGCCGACGCTGCGCCACGACGGATTCGTCGCGCTGCTCCCGCGCCTGCACGAGGTCCGGGAGCGGGCCCGACAGACCGGTCTGTTCGCGGCGCACATCCCGGAGGCGTACGGCGGCGCCGGCCTCACGCTCCTCGAGTTCGCGAGCATGAGCGAGGAGCTGGGCAGGAGCCCCCTCGGGCACTACGTCTTCAACGTCCAGGCGCCCGACGTCGGCAACATGGAGGTGCTGATCGAGCACGGCACCCCCGAGCAGAAGTCGCGCTACCTCGAGCCGCTCGTCCGCGGCGAGATCCGCAGTTGCTTCACGATGACCGAACCGGAGTTCGCCGGCTCGAACCCGGTGTGGCTCGGGACGACGGCCCGGAAGGACTCCGGCGACTGGGTGATCCGCGGCCACAAGTGGTTCGCGTCGTCCGCGGAGGGGGCCACCCTCGCCGTCTGCATGGCGGTGACGAACCCCGACGCGGCCGACCCGTACCACCGGGCGAGCATGATCCTCGTCCCGACCGACACCCCGGGCTTCGAGCTGATCGGCAACATCTCGGTGATGGGCGAGCGCGGCGGCGACTGGGCGAGCCACGGCGAGGTGAGCTACCAGGACGCCCGCGTCCCACTCGCGAACCTCCTGGGCGCCGAGGGCGAGGGGTTCGTCATCGCCCAGGAGCGCCTCGGCCCGGGGCGGATCCACCACTGCATGCGCTGGATCGGGGTGTGCGAGCGCGCGCTCGATATCCTCTGCCGGCACGCGGCCACCCGCGAGCTCGCGCCCGGCCATCCGCTCGGCGAGAAGCAGCTCGTCCAGGCGTGGATCGCCGAGAGCCGGGCCGAGATCGACGCGGCGCGCCTGCTGGTCCTGCACGCGGCGTGGAAGATCGTGACGGCCGGCGCGCGCGCCGCCCGCGAGGAGGTCTCGCTCATCAAGTTTACGGTGGCGCGCACGCTCCAGCGCGTCCTCGACCGGGCGATCCAGGGGCTCGGCGGCCTCGGGATGACCGACGACACGCCGCTCGCGTACTGGTACGCGCACGAACGCGCGGCGCGGATTTACGACGGCGCGGACGAAGTTCACGTCGAGTCGGTGGCGCGGCGGATCCTGCGCGGCTACGGGATGCGGACGCGATGAGCGCGGACGCGCCGGCCGGCGAGCGGGCCGGGGCGGTGCGCCCGGGCGAGGAGCTCGACGTCGCCGCCGTCGACGCGTTCCTCAAGGCCCGCGTCGCCGGCCTCGAGGGCGTGCCGCGGGTGACGCAGTACTCCGGCGGCGCCTCCAACTGGACGTACCGGCTCGAGTACCCGTCGCACGACCTCGTGCTGCGGCGCCCGCCGGCGGGGACGAAGGCGAAGTCGGCGCACGACATGCGCCGCGAGTTCGAGGTGCAGCAAGCGCTGAAGCCGGTGTTCCCGTACGTCCCCGAGATGATCGCCTTCTGCGACGACCCGGCGATCCTCGGCTGCGACTTCTACGTGATGCGGCGGGTTCCCGGGGTGATCCCGCGCGCGAACCTGCCGCGCGGCGTCACGCTGACGGCGGCGGAGGCCCGCCGCATGTGCCTGGCGGTGCTCGACCGGCTCGTCGAGCTGCACGCCGTCGACGTCTCCGCGACCGGCCTCGAGGCGATGGGGCGGGGGACGGGGTACGCGCGGCGCCAGATCGACGGCTGGAGCGACCGCTACGGCAAGGCGCGCACCTGGAACGTGCCGACGTTCGCGAAGGTGATCACCTGGCTGAAGGCGAACACGCCCGAGGACGTCGCGACCTGCGTCATCCACGGCGACTACCGCCTCGACAACGTCGTCCTCGACCCAAGCGACCTGACGCGGGTGGTCGGCATCCTCGACTGGGAGATGGCGACGCTCGGCGACCCGCTCATGGACCTCGGCAACTCCCTCGCCTACTGGGTCGAGGTCGGCGACGATTTCCTGATCCGCTCGATGCGCCGCCAGCCGACCCACCTCCCCGGCATGCTCACCCGTCGCGAGGTGGTGGCGACCTACTTCGAGCGCACCGGTCTGGCGCCGCGCGACTTCACGTTCTACGAGGTCTACGGCCTGTTCCGCCTCGCGGTGATCGCGCAGCAGATCTACTTCCGCTACCACCACCGGCAGACCAGGAACCCTGCGTTCAAGCGCTTCTGGCTGCTCGCCCACTACCTCGAGTGGCGGTGCCGGCGCCTGATTCGCCGGGCCCGGCACACCTGACGGGGGGCGCCTCGGGCGGGGCACGGCGCCCCGCCCGAGGTCGCCGACTACGGGAACAGCGGATACGAGCGCGGCATGAAGGCGTCGAAGTACGGCGCCATCGTGAAGAAGTTGGCGTCGAACACGGGCGTGCCCTGCCCGCTCATCAGGATCGTGCCGGACTCCCCGAGGGGGAACATGCTCTCGATGCGCGTCGGCCCGTTCGGGCCGTACTCGATGCAGTGCGCGTACGTCGAGCGGTTCGCGTAGGGCATCTCGTGGACCTTGCCGATCAGCGTGTGGTTGAAGGGGATCGTGCCGCGCGCCTGGTCCCACGGCTGGGCGCCGAGGCGGGCCAGCGCGTTGTCGAGCGCGAGGACGATGAGCCCGTTGGCGGTCGTGGGCTTGCCGGACGCGGAACGATCGGCGAACCAGTCGACCTTGTTGACGATGCCCGAGCCGGAGCCCTTGAGACCGTGCAGGAGCACGTTCAGCAGGGTCCCCGACGGGGTGGCGCGCGCTCCCAGCTCGTCCTCGAAGGTGAGCTTGATGACCTCCTTGGCCCACTCCTCGGCGAGCACCCAGGCGTCGGCCTTGAGCGTCCCGGCCACCCACTGCGACGACCCGCCCGCCACGAAGTGCCCGTCCCAGGCGTCGAGCATGGCCAGGGCCGCGGTGCGGCTCGCGTTCGGGTCGCTCTGCACGGCGGCCGCGAAGTACGGCCCCAGGAATTGCCAGGCAATGCCGCGGCGGAGGGCGAAGCAGTCCGTCGTGGCGACGTGCTGGGCGAGGTCGCGGAGCTCCTCGAAGGTCATCTGGTCGTGGGTCGAGAGGTAGTCGTAGAGGACGTGCGCGCCGTGGTACGGGCCGTAGGCGTAGCCGAGGTTGTTGGTGGAGTTGTCGTAGTTCGCGTTCGACTTGTTGTTCCACCCGGCGTAGTAGCCGACCGGGGTGTTGCGGTCGGTGGAGCGCGGCTTGAGGCGGACCGGCTGCGGCCACTCCTGGGTGCCGTCGCCCCGCTGCGGCAGCCGCGGGTCGGCTCCCGCCGCCCGGACCGGGTCGCGGCCAGACATCCAGTACGCGATGTTGCCGTCACGGTCGGAGTAGGGGAAGTTCTGGCTGACAGCGACGCGCTCGATGGCCGCACCGAACTGATCCATGCTCTGCGCCCTGCCGAGATCGAGGAACGCCTTGACGATGTCGAACTCGTACCCCCAGTGCGCGTACTTCCACGCGACCACCGGCCCGCTGGTCTGTCCGGGCACGAACGGCATCGGGTTGACGACCGGGCCGTGGGGGGTGCGGAAGACCGGGATTGTGACGTCGGCGCCCCCGGCCACCCTGATAGTCTCCATGCGGTGAAGTTGCGCCGCGGACTGGTCGTCGAGGTAGTAGTCGGTGGTGTGCGCGTGGCCGACCTGCATCGCCCACGCGTGGTGGGGCGTCCGGCCGATGATGATGCCCGGGATGCCGGGCACGCTCATCCCGGAGATCACGAGGCCCCCGCCGACGATCGAGCCCTCGAGGACGATGGACGGCACCGGGAAGCCCATCTGCGGCCCGGAGTAGATGATCGGGCGGCCCGACGCGGTCTTGCTCCCGGAGACGGTCCAGCCGTAGCTGCCCATCTTGACCTTCGCGCCGATCCTCGTGAGGTTCTCGTCGACGGTCGCCATCAGGCTGCTGAGATTCCTGGCGGCCGCCCGCGTGTCGGGAATGGATCTGGCGTTGACCGGTGGCAGGGCCGGCCTGACGCTGGCGGCCATGCCGCCGCCGCTGGCCGGGACGTAGGTCTGCGCCTCGGGGTCGTTGAGCCAGCGCAGGTCGTCGAACATGTTCTGGTACTCGGCCGGGTAGGTCGCCGCCAGCTCCTGCATGAGCGCCGCGCTGTCGAGCTGCCCGGTGGCCAGCGCCTCGGGATCGAACTGCCTCTGGAGCATCGCCATCCAGGCCAGCAGGTCGGTGACCGTCCAGTCCGCCGGCACGAAGAGGAGGCCGAGCTGGGCGCCGACCGCCTTGAACTCGAACGGCAGCAGCGAGCTGTCGTCCCGGACCTCGGCGATGCGCCGGTTGATCCCGTCGGCGTAGGCCTTGATCATCGTCCGGGACTCTCCGTCGAGGGCGTCGTAGCCCGCGACGAGCTCGGCCTCGGAGTAGGAGATGGTGCGCACGAACACGTCGGTGGAGAGCTGGCTCGACCCGAAGACCTCGGCGAGCGTGCCGCGCGACGAGCGGCGATAGGTCTCGATCTGCCACAGGCGGTCGGTGGCGACCGCGTAGCCCATGGCCTCGAAGACGTCGTAGAGCGTGCCGCCGGTGACGTACCACGTGCCCTGAGTGTCGCGCGCGGTCTGGATCGGCGCCACCTCGCCGCCGTCGGCGGTGGCGGCCGCGTAGGTGAACGACGCGTCGTTCGAGGAGTTGACGACCACCGACATGTAGGCGTACGCGTTGCCGTCGCACCTCGAGGTGCAGCGCACCGTGACCGAGCCGGCGCCGCTCCCTGCCTCGTTGACGCGGAGCTGCTGCACCTCGTGCGGAGCGACCGACAGCCCCCACGAGTGGAGGATCGCGCCGGTCGCGTCCAAAGCGGTGACCGTGAACTGCTGCGCGGCGCCGCCCGCGTTGGCCACCCCGACGTTGACGCGGTGACCGCCGTCGTCCATCGGCGCGGGCAGCCGGACCGTGCCGTTGGTCCCGAACCCCGAGCCGGGGGCCAAGGACCCCGTCCCCTGGCCGTAGGTCTTCGCTCCCTCGGTGGTGAAGGTGCGCGAGGTCACGACGACGGGCTGGGTGGCGTCCCAGCCGAGGACGTACTTGCCGTCGGGAATCGCCGCGTTGACGAAGCGGACCACGTCGGTGACCACGGTGGCGCCGTTGGCGGCGGGCAACACGATGTCCCGACTCCAGCCCGGCCCTCCCGGGTTGAGCACGGTCAGGCGCACCTGCGCCGCGGCACCGCCGGCGGACTGCGTGACGTAGAGATCGGTGGTCCAGAACGAACCGTTGAGGCCGACCAGATGTGCGACCACCGGAATGACCCCGGCGGTCATGGGCTGCTGGGTCTGGGCGCCCGCTCCGGCCGCAGCGAGCAGTCCCAGCAGCACGAACCCCGTGATGACGCTCCGTCGATGCATGAACCCCTCCTTCCCTGGTGAGGTCGTGGACACGTCGCGCTCTCCCCCGAGCGCCGGTTACTTCCCTTGATGTCGAAAGGCTGAACGAAGCGTATCACAGGGGTGAACGGACCGCGGGGGCGCGGCGAACCGCGCCCCCGCAGCAGGAAACGGACGCCCCAGGTGGGCGCTAGTCGGCCGTGAACGTCTGGAGCTCGACGGGGACGGTGTCGAAGAGCGGGAAGTGCTCGCAGGTGTTGGTCGTGGCGTTGGCCCCCGACCCGTCGTAGCCGCCCCACACCCAGAGGGCGGGAGCGCTGGCCAGCGGGATCAGCTCGGCCGCGATGTCGCGACGCGTAACGACCATCGCGGGGAATGCGGCCCACGTGTTGCTCGCCACGGTGTAGACGTAGACGTTGTTGACGGGCGTCGACCACACGCCGCACCCGCTGATGATCTTGCTCGCCAGCGGGGTATGGTCGACCGGGTCCTGGTAGGTGCTCGAGGCGTTGAAACCCCAGGCGCGCGAGCTCGAGCACCCCGCCGGAAGGTCGGCGACGGCGGCATCGTTCCAGCTCGGCGTGCCCACGGCCGGGTCGAGCCGCTCGACGATGGCGAGGTTGGCCAGTCCGCCCGCACCGTCGCTGTTCGCCCCACCGATGGCGTAGATCAGGCCGTCGACCACGGCGCCCATGATGTAGGCCCGGGGGGTGGCGAGGTCGGCGCCGGTCAGCCGCGTCCACCTCGAGCCCGCCGCCGCCATCGGATCGAACACGTACGTCCATGGGTTGAAGTTGATGCCGTCGAAGCCGCCAGCGAGGTAGGCCTTGTTGTTGAAGACGACGCTCAGCCCGCCCGAGCAGGTGTGGGTCGCGTCGCCGGGGTAGTTGTCCGCCGCCGTCAGTTGCGCGGTGGTGCCGGTGGCCGGGTAGTAGACCTGGGTGACGAAGTTCTGCGTGCCGGCGTTGTCGCGCCCGCAGAAGGTGTAGAAGCCTGTCCCGGTGGCGTCGGTGAGGACGTGGACGGTGTAGTTGGAGATCGGGATCGGCATGTCGACGGCAGTGTCCGTGTAGGCGCTGGTGGCCGGGTTGAAGGTGTAGACGCTGCCGTCGGTGGTCCCGTCCGACAGCCGCCCGCCGAGGAAGTAGACGAGCCCGGTCGGCGTGTAGAACGCCCCGTCGTGACGCGCCCAGGAGTACGGGGCCACGGGCCCGCTCTGCCAGGTGCCTGCCCATTCTGGCCCGGCCGGGCCGGCCGCCCACGCGCCGACCGCCAGCAGGACAGCTCCGATCACCGCAGCCGTGTCGCGTTTCCGGATCATCGTCGAATCCTCCCTTTCTTCCATGCTCCGGCGCCCTTCGACCCGACGGGGGTGTCTGGTCGCGAGCGCCGGCCCGTTTCCTAGGGCTGGTTGAGATCGTTCAGTTCTACACACAATCTCCCTCTGCGGCCCGCTGGTGTCAAGAGACGTCCGGGGCCATTTCCCGACCATCGTCCGCCGGGCCACGACGAGGCGGAATGTCCGCACGCGACGGCGACCTGCCTGAACGCGCCAGGCGCGCTCCGACCGGGCCCGGACCGGCGGCGGAGCTGCCCGGAGTGGTGTACCGTCGCGGGTGAAGGCGGGGAACATGACCGAGAGCGATCGCGCGGCAGGAGACGAGTTCGTCGCACTGGGGCTGGACCCCCGGCTCATCGAGACGCTGGTGGCGCTCGGCTACGAGGAGCCCACGCCGATCCAGCGGGCCACGATTCCGCCGCTGCTCGCCGGCCGCGACCTCATGGGACAGGCGGCGACCGGGACCGGCAAGACGGCCGCTTTCGCGCTCCCGCTCCTCCATCGCCTCGACCTGCTCGGTCCTTCGCGACCGCGGCCGTCGGCGCTGATCCTGGTGCCGACCCGCGAGCTGGCCGTGCAGGTGGCCGAGGCCGTGCACCGCTACGGCCGGCTCCTCCAGGGCAGCGTCCTGCCGCTCTACGGCGGGCAGAGCTTCGGCCAGCAGGCGCGGGCGCTGGCGCGCGGCATGGACGTCGTGGTGGCCACCCCCGGGCGGGCGCTGGATCACCTCCGCCGCGCTACCCTCGACCTCTCGGGCCTCTCGGTCGTCGTCCTCGACGAGGCCGACGAGATGCTCGACATGGGCTTCGCCGAGGACATCCAGACGATCCTCGCCGCCACGCCCACGGCGCGCCAGACCATGCTGTTCTCGGTGAGCCTGCCGCCGCCGATCAAAGCGATCGCCAAGCGCCACCTCAACGATCCGGTGGAGATCAAGGTCGCCCGGGAGCACGTGACGCCCGGCGCGCCGCCCCGCGTGCGCCAGACCGCCTACATCGTCGACCGTGCCCACAAGCAGGCCGCGCTGGGCCGCCTGCTCGACGTCGAGGACCCCTCCGCCGCCCTGGTCTTCTGCCGCACTCGCGTCGAGGTGGACGAGCTGGCGGAGACGCTCGCGGCACGGGGCTACCGTGCCGAGGCGCTTCACGGCGGCATGGCACAGGACGAGCGGGAGCGCGTCATGGGGCGCCTGCGCGCCGGCGCCGCCGACCTGGTGATCGCCACCGACGTCGCGGCCCGCGGCCTCGACATCGAGCAGCTCTCGCACGTCTTCAACTACGACGTCCCGTCCAACCCGGAGGCGTACGTGCACCGGATCGGGCGGGTCGGCCGGGCGGGGCGGGCCGGCATCGTCGTCACGCTCGCCGAGCCGCGCGAGCACCGGCTGCTGCGCAACATCGAGCAGTCCACCCAGCAGAAGATCCGCATCGACCGGCTGCCGACGATCTCCGACCTGCGGGCCAAGCGCCTCGAGCTGACGCGCGCTGCCATCCACGACCTGCTCGTCGAGGACGACCTCGAGGAGGTGCGCGTCGTCGTCGAGTCGCTGGCCTCCGAGTTCGACCTCATGCAGGTCGCCCTCGCCGCGGCGAAGCTCGCGCACCGCGCCGAGAACCGGACCGGCGAGGAGGCCGAGGAGATTCCGGCGCCGGCCCCGGAGCGGCCGCGGCCGTACCGGGCGCCGGGAACGCGCGGCGCACCGGTCAGGCGACCCGGCGGAGGTGCCGGAGGAGCGGGCGAGCGGCCGCGCGGCGGGCGGCGTCCACCCGCGGATGCAGCCATGACTCGTCTCGTCGTCAACGTCGGCCGCCGGGCCGGGGTGCGCCCGCAGGACCTCGTCGGCGCGATCACCGGCGAGGCCGGCGTGCCCGGCAACGTCGTCGGTGCGATCGACATCGGCGACGAGTCCTCGATCGTCGAGGTCGTCGAGGAGGTTGCCGCCCGGGTCGTGCGCGCACTGCGGGGGGCCCGGATCAAGGGTGCACGGGTGGCGGTGCGGCCGGCGTGACGTTGCCGCCGAAAAAAGAGCGGGAGCACCTTTTTCGGTGCTCCCGAGGTTTTCTTGGAACGATGAGCCCGAGACCGCGATGTAGGCGGTCGAGGACCTTGGAGTCGTTGCCTACATGCGCGCCGGGCGCTCGGTCTTCGACTTCGCCACGTTGACCGTGAGGGTCGAACCGTCGAGCGGCTTCTGGTTGAGCGTGGAGATCGCGCCCTCCGCCTCGGCGGCGGTGGACATCTCGACGAAGCCGAAGCCGCGAGACTGCGAGGAGTCGCGGTCGGTCACCACGACGGCCGACTGGACCGTGCCGCACGGAGCGAAGTGCGCGCGCAGGCCCTCTGAGGTTGTGGACATGGAAAGACCGCCGACGTAAAGCTTGGACATTGAAGCCTCCTTGTGGCCCTCGGAGATCCGGGGCCGGTCATCTTCCGCACTGCCTGCTGATCCCACCTCGGACCCGCGGAAGGTACCGCTCGGAGGCGAGGCCGGTTCCCGCGCCCGATAGCGCGATGCCCGGCAGAGGAATGGAGTATACACCAAATATTTGAAAAACAACAATTTCGTACGAATCGCCGCCCTGGTATGGGATTCGCACCCTCCCCCGCGCCGCGGTTGCTCTCGAGCGGCATCGCCCCCCGCACTGCGACGTCGGCCTTCGGTCTCCTCCCACGTGCCATCGCCCCCTGCGTCATTGCGAGCCCAGTACGGCTTGGGCGGGCCGCTTCTTCGAGGGAGGCACCGTCATTGCGAGGAGGCCGAAGGCCGACGAAGCAATCCCGACGCACCTGAACGCCCTCCAAACGCGCCGGGATTGCTTCGGCCCTGCGGGCCTCGCAATGACGAGTGTGGTCGATGTGACTTGGGAGCGAGCGCAGCGAGTGAAGGATCCCGGTGCGACTGGAGCGCGATCAGGCACGTCGGGGCTGCTTCGTCGCCGTTACGCGGCTCCTCGCCATGACGGTTTGTTCGAAAGACTGGCCCACCCGGGCCGTCATGTGCTCGCAATGACGGTTACTCCTTCGACGAAGCGGCCCACGCGGGCAGTCCCTTGCTCCCAAGGACGGCTGAGTTTTCGAGGACGTGGAGGCCGGAAACCTCGCGCTCGGGGGGGGCGTAAGCTGCTCAGGCCCGGGTCCACGGAGTCGACCTGACCGGGGCACCTGGAGAGGTTCGCATGCGCCAATTACTCGCCGTTGCCGTCATCGCCGCGACGCTCGCCGCCGTGCCGCCCCTGGCGGCGCAGGAGCCGGCGGTCGAGACCTACACCCTGCCCAACGGGCTCACGGTGATCCTCCACCCCGACCACAGCCTGCCTCAGGTGACCATCAACACGTGGTTCTGGGTCGGGGCGAAGGACGAGGCGGCGGGGCGGACCGGCTTCGCCCACCTCTTCGAGCACCTGATGTTCATGGGAACCGCCCGGGTCCCGGGCAACCAGTTCGACATGCTCATGGAGTCGGGCGGCGGCGCCAACAACGCCTCGACCAGCTCGGACCGCACCAACTACTACAGTTGGGGGCCGAGCTCGCTCCTGCCCACCCTCCTGTGGCTCGACGCCGACCGGCTCGAGGGCCTCGCCAAGGCGATGACGGCGGAGAAGGTCGACCTCCAGCGCAGCGTCGTACGCAACGAGCGGCGCCAGAGCTACGAGAACCGCCCGTACGGCGCGGCCGGGCTGATCATCCCCGAGGCGCTCTACCCGCCGGGGCATCCCTACCGCCACCCGGTGATCGGCAGCCACGAGGACCTCCAGGCCGCGACGCTGGAGGACGTCAAGGCGTTCTTCACGACGTTCTACGTGCCGGCCAACGCCAGCCTGGTGGTTGCCGGCGACTTCGAGCCGGAGCAGGCTAAGAAGCTCGTCATGCAGACGTTCGGCGCCGTCCCGGCCGCGCCCATGCCCGTCCATGCGACCGCGCCGCCGGTGGTGCTCGAGCGCGAGGTGCGCCGGCTGGTCACCGACAAGGTCAACTACCCGCGACTCGTCCTCGTCTGGCCCGCGCCGCCGGCCTACCGCGACGGCGACGCCGCGATGGACCTCATCGCCGCCATCCTCGCCGACGGCGAGTCGGGCCGGCTGTACGAGCGGCTGGTGCTCGACGACCGGCTCGCCCAGGACGTCCAGGTCCTCAACGACTCCAGCGAGCTCTCCTCGGAGTTCAGCATCGAGGTGACGGCCACCGAGGGCGTCGACCTCGAGCGGATCAAGCGGGCCGTCGTCGAGGAGCTGGAGCGGTTCAAGACCGCCGGGCCGACCGACGCCGAGGTGGTCCGCGTCAAGGCCGCCAGCGAGGCGTCGTTCCTCCGCCGCAAGGAGAACCTGCGCGCGCGCGCCGACATGCTCAACGCCTTCTACCGGACCCACGGCCGGCCCGACAGCTTCGCCCGCGAGCTGGCCCGGCGGCTCGGGCCGACCGGGGCCGACCTCCAGCAGTGGGCGCGGCGCGTCCTCGGCGAGGGTCGCGTCGACCTGCGCATCGTGCCGCAGGGCGAGGTCGCGGCTGCCGCCCTGGACGCGCGTCCCACCGACCTGCCCGAGGGCGTCGCCCGACCCATCGAGGTCCGCTCGCTCACCCTCGCCAACGGCATTCCGCTCCACGTCGTCAGCCGCCCGGGCAGCGGCCTGTTCACCGGCACGCTCCTCGTCGACGGCGGCGATCGCCTGCTGCCGGCCGGCAAGGCCGGGCTCGCGGCCCTGACCGCCACCCTGCTCACCAAGGGCGCCGGGGGGCGCGACGCCACGGCATTCGCCGACGCCGTCGCCTCGCTCGGCGCGTCCGTCGAGGCGGAGGCCTCGTGGCACGACGTGAGCGTGTCCGTCTCCGGGCTCGCCTCTCGCCTGGGGCCGACCCTCGACCTGTTCGCGGACGCCGTGGTGCGTCCGACCCTGGCCGAGGCCGACTTCGCGCGGGAGAAGGACCTCGCCCTCGCCGCCATCCGCGCCCGGACCGACGAGCCCAACGCCGTCGCCGGCGTGGTGTCGCGCATCCTGCTGTACGGCCGGGACGACCCGCGCGGCCGGCCGGGCCGGGGCTACGCCGAGACGGTCGGAAGCCTCGAGCGGCGCGACGTGACCGACTGGCTGCCGCACCTGGTCAACCCGGCCAACGCGGCGCTGGTGTTCGTCGGCGACGTCTCGCCGGAGGCGCTGAAGGCCGCACTCGACACCCGCCTGGGCGCGTGGAGCGTCAAGGCGGAGAAGGCCACGGCACGACCCGCGCCGCTGGCCCGGCTCGCCGGCGGCGGGCGGCTCGTGCTCGTCCACCGGCCGCAGGCGCCGCAGTCGGTGCTCGCGATGATCCGCCCGGTCGCCGCGGGCGACGAGACCGTCCGGACGGTGCGCGACACGCTGTCGACGCTGTTCGGCGGGACGTTCACCAGCCGGCTGATGCAGAACATCCGCGAGAAGCACGGCTACTCCTACGGCGCCCGCAGCGGCATCGCCGACGACGGGAACGGGCTGCTGCTCACCGCGCGGTCGGCGGTCCAGACCGCGGTGACCGGCGCGGCATTGGCCGAGTTCAAGAAGGAGTTCGACGCTCTGGCGAGCGGCAACGTCACGCCCGAGGAGCTCGGCAAGGCGGTCCGGACGGTGCGGTTCGAGGCGGAGAACCTCGGCGCCACCACCGCGTCGCTCGCCTCCGCGCTCGCCGAGCTCGCCGCCGCCGGCCAGCCGCTCGACCTGCCGCGCCGCCAGCTCGCGGTGCTCCCGGGGCTCACCCTCGAGAAGGTGAACGCCCAGGCCCGCTCGGGGCTGTACGACTGGGGCTCGCTGCTCGTCGTGGTGGTGGGTGACAAGGAGGCCGTGCTCGGCCAGCTCGCCGCCGCGGGCTTCCCGAAGCCGGAGATCGTCGACGCGGAGGGCCGTCCGCTCGCGCTGTGACGCCGCAGTCTCGCGAGCGACCCCGGCTCAGTCCCAGCTCCCGTACATCGGGTTGGGGAGGACGAAGTAGCGGGCGCCGAACGCCGCGAAGGCCTCGTCGCCCTGCTGCCGCACGGCCTGGGTGAGGCGCGGGAAGTCCTGGATGTTGTCGCCGACGAACGCGACGATCTCGAGCGGCGGCAGGCCGGCGGCGGTCGTCCCGGCCGCGACCGCATCGAAGCGTGAGTTCTTCTCGCTCGGGCCGCCGTCCGGCTTGCACAGCATCGCGTCGAAGGCGAGGGCGTGGGCGGCGAACACCGCCTCGGTGTCGGGGCACTCCGAATGGTTGCGGTTCGTGACGATGACGATCCTGCCGCCGAGCGCCCGCACGCGCTCGAGGAAGGCGCCGGCACCGGGCAGCGGGGTCGCCTCGCGCCGCGCGATCCACGCGCGCCAGCTCTCCCGGTCGTAGGCCTTGCCGGCCTCGGCCCGCTCGAGCTGGTAGAGGGAGTTGTCGATCACCGTCTCGTCGGCGTCCAGGACGACGGCCCAGGTCCCGGGCGCGCGGCCGGCCGTCGCTTGCTCGACGAAGGCCGTCGCCTGCCGGAAGACCTGGAGGAAGATCGCACGATGCTCGGCGGAGTCGCGGATCCAGCGCGTCGCCTCCGAGGCCCGGGGCGCCGCGGCGACCGGAGCCGGCGTCGCGGCCGGCACGGCGGGAACGGTCGGCGCCGGTGCGACGCTGCGGCACCCGGTGGCGAGCACGAGGACGACGAGGAGCGGCCAGCGACGGAGCATCTTCACCTCCGGCCGGCATTCTCGCACCGCCGGCGGCGGTCGTGCCGCCAGGGCGTCACCTGGTCGCCGGGAGCGTTCGAGCGTCGGTAATCGGGGCGACGCGCCCGCGCTCACGCAGCCACTCCGCGGCCTGCACGCCGATCGTCTCTCGAGCCGTCGAAACCATCTCGCCAGTGCCCAGCGAGACGTAGCCGTCGCCGCCCTGGACCATGAAGTCGATGGTCGCCACGGTGTAGGTCGCGCCGTCGTCGAGCGGCGCGCCGCCGACCGTGGCCGAGACCAGGCGGCGGCCGGCGGGCGCGCCGGGGTCGAAGCGGACGACCATTCCCGATTGCTGGACCATGCCGTGTTCCCCGGACAGGCCCTGCTCCAGGGCCGCCCGGACCGCCTTTCCCGTGAGTCGCAGGACCACGACCCGGTTGTTGAAGGGCAGCACCGACGTGACGTGGACCGGGGTGACCGTCCCTGCCGGCAGGTCGGCGCGCAGGCCGCCGGCGTTGTACAGCGAGATCTCCGTCCCGGCGTGGGCCCGCATCAGGTCGGTGAGCAGGTTGCCGAGGGGGGAGGTCGCGGCGTAGTCGCGGGTGATCGGCGCCGCGGCCTCGCACAGCGGCCGCGAGGCCATCGCGGCGACCACGGCGCGCCAGTGCGCGGCACGGCGGGCCACCTCGGGGATCGGGGTCTCCCGGTCGGCGAGCACGCGCTCGAGCCGGCCCCGGTAGGCGGCGATGCCCTTTCCCTCGGCCGGGAGGTCGAGCTCGAGCACGCCGAGCGTCGTCGTGTGGCCGAAGGTCTGGACGATGATCGTGCCGTTCGTGGGCTCCCGGAATGGCGGGTCGATGCCGCGGTGGGCATGGCCGCCGACCAGCACGTCGATGCCCGGCACCGCCGCGGCGAGGGCGACGTCGGCGTCGAAGTCGCGCTGGGCCTCGGGGTGGTTCTCGGCATCGTCCTGCATCGGGCCGGTCTTCCCCTCGTGGGCGAGGACGACGACCACGTCGACCTCCGCGCGCAGCGCCTCGACGACGGGCCGGAGCTCCCTGGCAGGGTCGCGGAACGCGAGGTCCCGGACCTGCGCCGGCAGCGTCACCTGGGCGGCGTCGGCGCCGATCACCCCGATGACCGCGACGCGGACCGTGCCGCGCCGGACGATCGCGTACGGGCGCGCGAAGCGCCTCCCGCTGTCGCGCCAGTAGACGTTCGCCGACAGGATCGGCACCGAGGTGCTCCAGGTCAGCTCCTCGAGGCGGGGGACCGAGACGTCGAACTCGTGGTTGCCGATCGCCATCGCGTCGTAGCCCATCGCGTCGAGCAGGTCGAACGGCGCTTCGCCGCGCGTGAGGGTGGAGATCGCGGGGCCGCTGAGCAGGTCCCCGGCATCGACCAAGATCACGTCGTCGCGGCCCTGCCGGAGCCGGGCGATGGCCCCGGAGAGCGCCTCGAACCCGCCGAGGCGGGGCGCCTCGGGCAGCCAGGTCGCCACGACGGGGTCGAGCTGCGCGTGGGAGTCGTTGGTGTAGAGGACCGTCAGGTGTCGGCGCGGCGCCTCGGCGGCGATCGACGCGCCGGCGGATGCGGCGACAACGACGAGCAGTGCAACCGCGAAGGTGGAACCGGGCGACCGTCGGGCCATGGAGCCTCCTCACGCTGGGGCGCCGGACCAGTCTAGCTGGGACTCACCCGGTCAGGCGCCATCGCTGTCGCGTTCGGACATACCCCTGGCGCGCCGGGCCATTCCAGGCACCGCCGGGCCTCGCCAGGTTGTGAGGGAGAGCCGTCGGCCGCGGCGAGGCTCGCGGCCGGGAAGGGAGAATCAGGAGATGCGAAGGACAGTCGTGATCGTGGCGATCTTCCTCGGTGTCGCCGCCGGGGCGCTGGGACAGGGGGTCCCGAAGGCCCTCGACGCGCCGGACCTGTGGGGCAAGTCGTACTGGACGCCGGGCGGGCCGTACAGGGCGGGCCACGTCTACGAGGTCAAGGTGACCGTCGAGAACCGCGGCCATGCCACCGCCTACGGCACCGCCCGCCGCGGCTACGTCGTCGACTGGAGCCTCGGCACGGTGATCGCAAGCTTCCCGGCAGCTCCCCACACCCTGCCGGTGCCGTACCGGTGGGTCGAGGCGATGCTCCTGCAGGGCGGGCGGGTCACGCCGACCGTGGATCTCCGGCCGGGCGAGGCGAAGGAGTACACGGTGAAGATCAAGCTTCCGCAGGACCTCAAGCCGGGGAAGTACTGGCTCCAGGTCACGGTGGACCCCTTCAACCGCGTCGCCGAGCCGCAGCCCCACCCCAACGGCGAGCACGACAACATCAGCAACATCGACATCGAGGTCGTGAGGTAGTTGCGGGCGGAGTGACGCGGTCCGGGCCTACCGCTTCGCAGCCGGGGCGCCTGGGGCCTGGCGGCTGATCGGGTTGTCCTCGACGAACGGCTGGACGGCGTCGAACAGCCGGTCCTCCTCGGCGCGCTTGCGGACGAGCCAGCGCTCGAGGCGGACCCGCTCGGCCTCGACGGCGGCCCGGTTCGCCTCCATCAATACCGTGTTGGCCTTGGTGAGCTCCTCGATCTGCGCCTGGAGCACCCGGTTCTTCTCGTCGGCGTCCTGCAACTGCCGCGTCACGCGGTCGGCGAGGAAGCGCTCGAAGGCGTCGAGGGCGCGATCGCGGGCGGCGGCGTCGCGCACGATGTCGTCGATCGCCACCGCGCCGGTCGGCAGCCGGCGCAGCATCCCGGCGATCACCCTCGCCCGGGTCGCCGCGTCCATGCCGCGGAACTCCTCCGCCTCGAGCATCTCGATGAGTCGGTAGACCGTGAAGCCGTGGGCCGGCGGCTGGATCCCCGCGCTGGCGTAGACCTGCTCGAGCGCGTACTCCTCGCCGGCAGGCTGCCGCTCCAGGGCGGCGACGTCGAGCTCCACCGGGGTCACCGGCGGCGCACCCGAGGGGACCGCGGGGCCTCCCGACGATGACGAGTCCGGCGTGGACGTCGGCCCGTCGCCGGCGACGTCCTCCGTCCCGGCCGTCGTGACGAGCCCGAGCTTCTCGAGAAGTCCGATGACCTTGCCCATGCACCGATGGTAGGGACGATCGCGCGCGCCCGCAACACTGGGCCGCGCCGTCGTCCGGCGCACGGGTGCGTGGCTGGCGTCACGACTCGACGATTGGATCTTGGCGAGCCCGCTCGGCCGCGTCACACTGCGGCGTGCAACTGGCAGCCACCGACCGCGCGCGGATCGCCCGGGGAACCTCGATCGCCGTCGCCGCCGCCGCGGTCCTGTCGACGACGGCGATCTTCATCCGTTACCTGACCGAGACCACCCACGTCCCCGCGCTCGTGCTGGCGCTGTGGCGCGACGTGTTCGTCGTCGCGACGCTGGTGCCGGCGCTGGGGCTGTTGTGTCCCCGACTGCTGCGGCCGGAGCGGCGACACCTGCGCTACCTCGCGACGTACGGCCTCGTGCTGGCGGCGTTCAACGCGTTGTGGACGGTATCCGTCGCCCTCAACGGGGCGGCCGTGGCCACCGTACTGGTCTACAGCTCCGCCGCCTTCACCGCGCTGCTCGGCCGCCTCATCCTGGCCGAGCCGCTGAGCTGGGCCAAGGCCGTGGCGGTCGCCGTCAGCCTCGGCGGCTGCGCCCTGGTGTCGGGCGCGTCCGACGCGGCAGCGTGGCGGGCAGGGACCGCGAGCATCCTCGTCGGGGTGCTCGCGGGCTTGGGCTATGCCGCGTACAGCCTGATGGGGCGATCGGCCGCGGTGCGCGGGCTGGACCCGTGGACCACGGTGCTGGCGACGTTCGGCTTCGCGAGCGTCTTCCTGCTCGTGGCGAACCTGCTCCCGCTTCCCCCCGCGACCGGCGTGGCGTCACGCCCCGCCGACCTGTTCTGGCTCGGCGACTCGGTGATCGCCTGGGGCGTCCTCTTCGTGCTCGCCGCCGGTCCGACGGTCGCCGGGTTCGGGCTGTACAACGTCAGCCTGGGATACCTGCCCTCCAGCGTCGCCAACCTCATCGTCACGATGGAGCCGGTCTTCACGGCGGCGATCGCCTTCCTCGTGCTCGACGAGCGGCTGAGCGGGATCCAGGTCGCCGGCAGCGTCATGATCGTCGGGGCCGTCCTTCTCCTCCGCATCCACGAAGGCCGCCAGCCCGCCGGCGAACGCGCAGCCGCCTGACCGCGGCCCGACGGGGGTCGCCATGGGGTCGGCGTCGGTCGGAGCCGGTCCGTCGTATGATTCCCGAGCGGGTGGGGTCGTCTGGTTGGGGGGAGGGCGGGGCCTGTCCCCTGTTCCGTGTCCCCGTCTTTGCCGTAAGGGGAGGTCGTACGCGCTACCGGTGCCTGATCATCGACCACGACGACACGGCCGTGGACGGGACGCGGCGGGTCCACTACCCGGCGCACCTCAAGGTCATGGAGATCATGCGCCCGCACCTCCCGCCGGTCACCCTCGACACCTGGTTCGAGAAGAACTTCGATCCCGGGATCATGTCGTTCCTCGTCGACGAGCTCGCCATGACGCCGGAGGAACTCACCCTCGAGCACCGGATCTGGCGCGAGTTCACGTCGCGCGAAACCCCGCACTTCTACGCGGGCTTCCTGGATGCCCTCGCGGAGTACACGTCGCGGGGCGGGCTGATCTCGGTCGTGTCCCACTCCGAGGAGCACGTCATCCTGTCGCACTACAACGGCGCGACCAACGGGCACCGCGTGATGCCCGACCTCGTCTTCGGCTGGGGGCTCGAGCCGAACAAGCGCAAGCCGCACCCGTACCCGGTCCTCGAGACGCTGCGCCGGCTCGACCTGGCACCGCGCGACGTGCTCGTCGTCGACGATCTCAAGCCAGGGGTCGACATGGCCGAGGCCGCCGGCGTCGACGTGGCGGCGGCCGGCTGGAGCCACGACATCCCGGTGATCCGCGAGTTCATGCAGCGCTCGTGCGTGGCGTACTTCGCCACCGTCGCCGACTTCGCCGAGTTCATCCTCCGGTAGGCCCGGCCTCGGCCCCGGTCCCCGCCGGCAGCCGCATGTCGCAGCCGCGTCGCGGCTTGACACTCCCTTGTCTCATGCTAGCCTCAACACAGCTTTGCGGAAGAAGGGGGAATTCATGGGAAGAGAGCAGGTGTGTTGGGGGCGTGGTGTACCCCGGCGAACGGCTGTCGCCTGGCTTGCCCTCGTGCTGCTGCTGTGCATGGCGGCACCGGCGGGCGCTATCGACTACGGGTCCGGGGACTTCAAGATCAGTTGGGGGAACACGATCTCGTACGGGGCAGCCTGGAGGATGGAGGAACGCGACCAACGGATCATCGGGCTCGCCAATGGGGGGTTGGCCTACTCGGTCAACGGCGACGACGGCAACCTCAACTACGACAAGGGCCTCTTCAGCAACGCGCTGAAGCTGAGCTCCGAGATCGAGGTGAGCTACAAGAACGTCGGCGCCTTCGTCCGAGGGTTCGGCTTCTACGACTACGAGAACGAGAAGGGTGACCGCGCGCGTGCGCCCCTGTCGGACGGCGCCCTCGAACGGGTCGGGAGCCGCGCGGAGCTGCGTGACGCGTTCCTCTGGTTCAAGTTCCACCTCGGCTCGATGCCGGCCGAGTTGCGGGTCGGCGACCAGGTGGTGAGCTGGGGCGAGAGCACGTTCATCCAGAACGGAATCAACGTGATCAACCCGGTCGACGTGAGCGTGCTGCGGGTGCCCGGCGCCGAGCTTCGCGATGCCCTGCTGCCCGTCGGCCTGGCGTGGTTCTCCGTTGGTCTGTCCCAGAACCTCGCGCTGGAGGCCTTCTACCAGTACAAGTGGGAGGAGACGATCATCGATCCTCCGGGCAGCTACTTCTCCACCTCGGACTTCGCCGGTCTCGGCGGCAGCCGGGTAATGCTCGGGTTCGGCTCGGTGCCGGACACCATCGCCATCGGCCCGATGCCGACCAACCCGATCGGCGCCGTGGTCCAGCGCGCCGACGACCGCGGCGCCAGCGACGACGGGGAGTATGGCGTGGCGCTGCGCTGGTTCGCCCCCGCCCTCGGCGGTACCGAGTTCGGTCTCTACTACATGAACTACCACTCGCGGCTGCCGGTGATCAACGCGACGACCGGAACGTTCCAGAGCGTTCTCCCGCCGCCGGCCGGACAGCTCAACTACTCCTCGAGCGCCCGCTACTTCCTGAGCTACCCCGAGGACATCAAGCTCTACGGCCTCTCCTTCAATACCCAGCTCGGCAGCTCGGGGATCGCGCTGCAGGGCGAGTACTCGTACCGCCAGGACGTGCCGCTGCAGGTGGACGACCTCGAGCTGCTCTATGCAGCCTTGACCCCGCTGCGGTTGATCGACATCCCGGCGTTCGCGCGGCTGAAGGCGGTCGGCACGCTACTCGCGGGGACGAATCAGCTCGGCGCGTATGGCTTCAGCGAGGAGATCGAGGGGTTCAAGCGCTTCGACACCTCGCAGGTCCAGATGACGATGACGAAGGTCATCGGCAGCGTCCTCGGTGCGGACCAGGCCGTAATCGTGTGGGAAGGCGCGCTGGGCTACGTCCACGACATGCCGGACAAGTCGGTCCTGCGCCTCGAAGGCCCGGGCACCTACGTGTCGGGCAACAAGATCCACCAGCAGGCCGGTCTCCAGCCGAACACCGAGCCGGCGACCTCGTTCCCCGACCAGACCGCGTGGGGCTACGTGCTTGCCGGGCGCTTCGACTACAACAACGCGATCGGCCCGATCAACCTGTCGCCGCGGTTCTCCTTCGCGCACGACGTCCAGGGCACCTCGCCGGGGCCGGGCGGCAACTTCGTCCATGGCCGCAATGCCCTGACCCTGGGATTGGCCGGGACCTACAAGATCAGTTGGGAGGCGGACCTCAGCTACACCATGTTCAACGGGGCCAACCGCTACAACCTCCTCAACGATCGTGATTTCGTCGCAGCCAACGTGAAGTACTCGTTCTAGGGATCGGAGGAAGGTCATGCACGGAACGACTCAAGCAAAGGTACTCGGCGCCGTCGTCCTGCTCCTGGGCGCGGCGACGTTGGGGTGGGCCCAACTGAGCCCGCAGGAGATCGCTCGACTCGGCAACGACCTCACGCCGCTCGGGGGCGAGAAGGCCGGCAACGCGGACGGCTCGATCCCGGCCTGGGACGGCGGGATCACCACCCCGCCCGCCGGCTACAAGCCCGGCATGCGGCACCTGGACCCGTACGCCGCCGACAAGGTGGTGGTCACGATCACGGCGACGAACATGGCGGAGTACTCGGCCAAGCTGACCGAGGGCAACAAGGCCATGCTCAAGGCGTACCCGACGTTCAAGATGCTGGTCTACCCGTCGCACCGCAGCGCCTCGGCGCCGCAGTGGATCTACGACGCGACCAAGAAGTCGGCCGCCACGGCCAAGCTGGCCGAAGGCGGCAACGGCGTGGAGTCGACGGTCAACGGCATCCCGTTCCCGATCCCGAAGAGCGGTGTCGAGGTGATCTGGAACCATCTCCTCCGCTTCCGCGGCGAGAAGTCCCGGCGGCTGTTCGTCCAGGCCGCGCCGACCCGCGGCGGCAGCTACACGCTGGTCGAATTCGAGGAGGACTTCCTGGCCCTCTACAGCCTGAAGGGGATGACCGAGGAGAAACTGGCCAACCGGATCCTCCTGTTCCGCCAGAAGGTGCTGGCGCCGGCGCGGCTGGCCGGCGGTCTCCTGCTCGTCCACGAGTCGCTCAACCAGATCAAGAAGCCGCGCGACGCGTGGGTCTACAACCCCGGCCAGCGCCGTGTCCGCCGCGCGCCCAACGTCGCGTACGACAACCCGGGCACGGCGTCCGACGGCATGCGGACCTCCGACAACCTCGACATGTTCAACGGCGCCCCGGACCGCTACAACTGGAAGCTGGTCGGCAAGCGGGAGATGTACGTCCCCTACAACGCGTACAAGCTTCACAGCGGGTCGCTCAAGTACAAGGAGATCTTCACGCCGCTTCACGTCAACCCGGATCACCTGCGCTACGAGTTGCACCGGGTGTGGGTGGTCGACGCGACCTTGAAGGAGGGCGCTCGCCACATCTACAAGCGGCGCACGTTCTACGTCGACGAGGATAGCTGGCAGATCGTCGGCGTCGACACCTACGACAACCGCGACCAGCTCTGGCGCGTCTCGGAAGGGCACCCGATCAACTACTACGACGTGCCGACGATCTGGGTGACGGCCGAAACCCACACCGACTTGCAGGCCGGCCGCTACCTCGCGTACGGGCTGAGCAACGAGACGGCTCCATTCGACTTCACCGCCGATGTCAAGGAGGCGGACTTCGCGCCCGATGCGCTCAGGCGCGAGGGCGTGCGCTGACGACATCTTCGTTCACCGGACCGGCCGGGGCGGGGAGCCCCGGCCGGACGATGACCGTTTCACCTCGAATGAGGATTGGGGGCGTCATGGTGAAGGGCGCGTGCCTTGCTGCAGTGATCCTCGCTTTCGCTACGGGGAGCCTGGCGGCTGCCCCGGCGGAGCAGGAGTCGGCCATCCTGGCGCCGCTGGCCTCGCGGTCGCTGCTTCTCGATGTGGCGGTCGCCGGTGATCGCCTTGTTGCGGTCGGGGAGCGCGGCCACGTCCTGGTCTCGACCGATGGCGGAGGAGCGTGGCGCCAGATCGAGGTCCCGACCCGTTCCATGCTGACGGCCGTCCACTTCCACGACGGCAAGCTCGGCTGGGCGGTCGGCCACGATGCGCTGATCCTGCGCAGCGACGACGGCGGAGAGAGCTGGAGGCAGGTCCACCACGATCCAGAGGACAACAGCCCCCTGTTCGACGTGTTCTTCCTCGACGGCTCGCACGGCTTCGCCATCGGCGCCTACGGGCTGTTCCTCGAGAGCCGGGACGGGGGACAGAGCTGGAACGAGCGGCCGATCGCCGAGGGCGACGCCCACCTGCACCACATGGCCCGCTCGGCATCGGGGAAGCTCTACATCGCCGCCGAACGGGGCGTGATCCTGCGCTCCGACGACGCCGGGGAGACCTGGAAGGAGCTACCGTCGCCCTACAAGGGCTCGTTCTTCGGCAGTTTCCCGCTCGCCGGCGAGTCCGTCCTCCTGTTCGGGTTGCGCGGCCATGCGTTCGTCTCGGACGACGCGGGAGCGACCTGGCGCGAGGTGACGACCGGCGTCGACACCATGCTCACCGGGGCGTGCCGGAGCTCCGACGGTCGGCTCGTCGTCGTGGGGTTGGCCGGTGTGGTGCTGGTCAGCGCCGACGAGGGGCGGTCGTGGTGGCTCCAGACCCAGGGTGACCGCCTTGGCATCTCGGCGGTCGTGCCGGTCCCCGGCGGAGACGTCGTGCTGGCCGGCGAGTTCGGCGTACGTAGGGTGTCCTTGACGGCGCCTGCCGCGCGGGCAAGGTAGGGGGGGACGATGACGCGTTGGCTCGAGAACCTCATCTTCGGGCATCGCCGCACGGTGCTGGCGATCTTCGCCGTCGTCACCGTGCTCATGGGCGTGAGCGCCTCCCGGCTGCGTGTCGACGCCGGGTTCGCCAAGCTGCTGCCGCTCAAGCACGAGTACATGAAGACCTACCTGCAGTACCGGGACGAGTTCGGCGGCGCCAACCGCGTGCTGATCGCCCTCAAGGTGCGCCAGGGCGACATCTTCACGCCCGGTTTCTTCGCCACCCTGCGGGGGGTGACCGACGACGTCTTCTTCATCCCCGGGGTCGACCGGACGCGGGTGAGCTCGTTGTTCACCCCGAACGTCCGCTTCAACGAGGTGGTCGAGGACGGCATCTCGGGCGGCAACGTGATCCCGGCCGACTTCTCCGCGACCCCGGAAGGGCTGGCCCGGGTTCGCCGCAACCTCCTGAAGTCGGGGTACGTCGGCCGCCTGGTGGCGAACGACTTCTCCGCGGCCATCGTCAGCGCCGAGCTGCTCGAGATCAACCCCAACACCGGCGAGCGCCTCGACTACATCGACGTCGCCGGCCAGCTCGAGGGAATCCGCCAGAAGTACGCCGGCGGCGCCGTCGGGGTCGATTTCGACTACCACATCATCGGCTTCGCCAAGGTCATCGGCGACATCTCGTCCGGCGCGTCGCGCGTCGTCCTCTTCTTCATCATCGCCTTCTTCGTCACCACGCTGCTGGTCTACGTCTACTCCCAGTCGTTCCAGCTCACCGTCATCCCGCTGGCCTGCTCGCTGGTGGCCGTCGTCTGGCAACTCGGCCTGCTGCCGCTGCTCGGCTTCGGCATCGACCCGATGTCGATCCTGGTGCCGTTTCTCGTGTTCGCCATCGGCGTGAGTCACGGCGTCCAGATGGTCAGCGCCCACGGCTCCGAGGTGTTCGCCGGGGCCGACAGCGAGGGGGCGGCGCGGAGCAGCTTCCGCCGGCTGCTCCTGCCCGGCAGCATCGCGCTGATCACCGACACCATCGGGTTCATCACGATCCTCTTCATCCAGATCCGCATGATCCAGGAGATGGCGATCACGGCCTCGCTCGGAGTCGGAGTCATCATTTTCACCAACCTGGCCCTCGTCCCGGTGCTGCTGTCGTACGTCCGGCACGACGAGATCTACGCGCTCAAGCTGAAGCGCCGCCACCGCCACATGGAACCGATGTGGCGGTCGCTCGCGGCGCTCGCGCGGCCCCGCCCGGCGGGCATCATTGTGGCGGTCGCACTCGTGCTGCTCGTCCTCGGGGGGTGGAAGGCGCGCCAGGTGAAGATCGGCGACCTCCACCCCGGCGTGCCGGAGCTGCACGCCAGCTCGATCTACAACATCGACACCGACGTGATCACGCACCACTTCTCGATCGGCGTCGACGTCCTCTCGGTGATCGTCGAGACCGTCCCCCAGGCGTGCACCGAGTACGAACGCGTCAACGTCATCGACCAGTTCGAGTGGCACATGCGCAACGTCCCTGGCGTGCAGTCGGTGGTCGGCCTCCCGACCGTGGCCAAGCTCCTCACGGCCGGGTGGAACGAGGGCAGCCTGAAGTGGCGCGTTCTGCCCCGTGACCCCTCGACGCTGGCCCAGGCCGTCACCTATATCGACACCTCGACCGGCCTGCTCAACAGCGACTGCAGCGTGATGCCGGTGCTCATCTTCACGGCTGACCACAAGGCCGAGACCATCGAGCGGATTGTCGCGGAGGTGAAGAAGTTCCGCTCCGAGCACGAGACCGCCGACCTCAAGTTCCGTCTGGCAACGGGGAACGTCGGGGTGATGGCGGCGACCAACGAGACCGTCGACGCAGCGCAGTTCCCCATCCTCATCGGGGTCTTCGCGGCGGTGATCGTGCTCTGCCTCGTCTCGTTCAAGTCGGTGCGGGCCACCGCGTGCATCGTCCTGCCGCTGGGCCTGGTCTCGCTCCTCGCCTACGCCCTCATGGCCCTGTTGGAGATCGGGCTCAAGGTCTCGACGCTGCCGGTCGCCGCCCTCGGCGTCGGCATCGGCGTCGACTACGGGATCTACATCTTCGGCCGCATGGGGGGTTTCCTCAAGGCGGGTCACCGCCTCGAGGACGCCTACCGCGAGACGCTCACCGTCACCGGCAACGGCGTGGTCTTCACCGGTCTGACGCTCGCGCTCGGCGTCGTCACGTGGATCTTCTCGCCGCTCAAGTTCCAGGCCGACATGGGGTTGCTGCTCACGTTCCTGTTCCTCTTCAACATGCTCGGGGCGATCCTGCTGCTGCCTGCCCTGGCCCACTTTCTCTACCGGAACGGTGGCAAGAGCGCCGCGAAGTCCGGCGGAGTCGACGCCGCCTGACGGGACCAGGCGGCCGCGCTAGGGAGTCGTGACGAGCGGGAGTTCGACGAAGCTGGCCCTGCCCGGCTCGTGGTAGACGCGCTGCACGGCCTTCCGGTAGTCGTCGGGACCGGCGAAAAAGATGCTCGGCACGAACGTCTGCGGGTTGCGGTCGTAGAGCGGGAACCAGCTCGACTGCACCTGGACCATGATCCGGTGGCCGGGCAGGAACACGTGGTTCGCCGGCGGCAGCGCGAAGCGGTAGGCGAGCGGCACGCCGGGCGCGAGCGGCGCGGGCTTCTCCAGGCTCTCGCGGTAACGGCCGCGGAAGACGTCGGCGGCGACCATGAGCTGGTAGCCGCCCATCGCCGGCGGGTCGGCCACCTCGTCGGGGTAGACGTCGATGAGCTTGACGACCCAGTCGGAGTCGGTCCCGCTCGTCGAGGCGACGAGGTTGGCGATCGGCTGGCCGCTGATCTTGACGGGCGCCGCGAGGACGTCGGAGACGAACGCCAGCACGTCGGGGCGACCTGACGCCTCGCGCTGGTCGTCGACGAGCCACCGTGACCAGGTCATGCCGTCGTCGTAGCCGACCGGCTGGATCGGACGGGCCCGGTACGGAACCGGCTTGGCCGGGTCGGAGACGTACTCGGTGTAGGGTGCGTTGCCGGCCGCGGGTGCATCGAAGCGCAGCGCGAGCCCGGCGGCGAGGTGGAGCGGCGTCGGCCGGACGGTGCACCCGCCCGGGCAGCCGGCCGGCCAGGCGGGCAGCCGCCGCCACGCGTTGGTCCCGGTCTCGTAGGCCGTCACCGGGGCCACGTCGTGCTTCGGCGCGCCGTCCTTGAGGTAGGCGTCGAGGAACGGGCGGAGCACCTCGCGGCGGAATGTCATCGCCGTGTCGCTGCCGAACCTCAGTGCGCCCAGCGTGCTGCCGTCCCCGATCGCCTGGCTGTGGCACCACGGTCCCATGACCAGGAACACCCGGTCGTTGGCGGTGTCCCTGGCCTCGAGCGCCCGGTAGACGGCGATCGCGCCGTAGATGTCCTCCTGGTCCCACAGGCTGTGGACGACCATCACCGGAAGGCGCAGCGGCCTGGCCGAGAGGACGCGGTCGACGGCCTGGTCCTGCCAGAACGCGTCGTAGGCCGGGTGGGCGAGGATCTTGCGCCAGAAGCCGGTCTGCTCGAGGCCGCGCCGCCGCCCGAGCTCGCCGGCCGATCCCGCCTGCATGAACATGTCGTAGTCGTCGAAGTGGCTCGTCCACCACTTCGCGTCGTTCGCGCGGGTCGCGACCTGCTCGTACATGTAGGGCATGTTCTGCTGGCGGAACGCGCCGTTGTGGAACCAGTCGTCGCCCAGCCAGCCGTCGACCATCGGGTTCATCGGCACCGCGACCTTGAGCGCGGGATGCGGGTCGACGAGCGCCATCAGGGTCAGGAAGCCGTTGTAGGAGATGCCGAGGATGCCGACCCTGCCGTTGCTCTCCGGGATGTGCTTGACCAGCCAGTCGACGGTGTCGAAGGTGTCGGTGGCGTGGTCCACCGGCGTCGGGTTCTGCGGCCCGGAGAGCGGCCGGTTCATCACGTAGTCGCCCTCGGAGCCGTACTTGCCGCGGACGTCCTGGACCACACGGATGTAGCCGCCCTCGACGACCACGTCGGCCGCGTGGTCGTAGCCGGAAATGGCCCTCCCGAGATGGGCGCTGTGGGCGTGGGTGGTCAGCGCCGTGGCGTCGTAGGGGGTGCGCGTGAGGAGGATCGGCGCCCGCTTCGCGCCCTTCGGCACGAGGATCACCGTGTGCAGCCTCACGCCGTCGCGCATCGGGATCATGACGTTGCGCCGCTCGAAGTCGAGGCTGTCGGTGACGACCTCGAGCCTCGCCGGCGTCTCGCTCGGCAGCTCGGCATACGACTTCGCCTGGGCGGACACCGTCTGGGCCCCTGCCATCCCGACGGGACCGGGCGCACAGAGCACCACCGCGAGCAGCATTCCAAGTCCGATCGTGGCGAGTCGCCTCATGGCTCCTCCTCGGCGCCGAAGGGGCGGATCGCCCCTCGCGGCCGCGACCGATCATACCGCCTGGACGCGGTCGGGAGGGGGCCTGTTGCCTGTTCCCTGTCCCTCAGTCCGCCCGGACGACCCGGAGTGGCACGGGCGGCCGGTCGGCGAGGCGCACGACCGGATACACCCCGGGCTCGCGGCTCCACTGCTTGACCAGGGCCCGCGAGAAGAACCCCCAGGCCGCGAGGCTGTCGGTGGATGAGGGCTCGAGCAGCACCGGGATCAGCCGGGCGAGGGGCTGGTGGAGGTCGACGAAGGCGGCGCCGGCCAGGAGCTCGACGTCGGCCGGTTCGTAGCGGCCGGTGACCGTGACCGCGACGTGGCCCTGGAAGATCTCCTTGGCGGTCTCGACCTTCTCGACCGCGAACCGCTCCGCCTTGACCGTGCACGCGTGCTCGAGCCGCTCGACGGCGATGCCGTGGGCGAGGAGGTTGGCGACCGCCTCGTCGTTCCCCGGGAGCACGGCGTAGCCCGCGGCCGGGAGGGCGACGGTCCGCGTCGGCGTGGCGAGCGCCATGTAGGGCACCCGGTAGTCACGGTGCGCGTCCGTCGGCTTCATGCGGAACTCCCGCAGCCACGGGTACTTCGCCCGCTCCTCGGGGGTGACGGGCACCTTGACGTGCTCGAACCCCATGACCGTGAGGTCGAAGAGCCGCTCGAGGCGCCACTCCACGGCGAACGGCTCGCGGGCGAAACCGTCCCGGGTCTCGGCGTCGACCCGGCGCACCAGCGCCGACAGCTCCGCCGCGTGGGCGTTCGTGTACTCGAGAATCGAGAGGACGAAGCCGTACGAGGACAGCACGCGGGTCTTGAAGTCGGCGTACGAGTAGTTCTCGTCGAGGATGGCGAAGCGGTTGCGGAGCGCGACGTAGTTGGTCCCGTAGCGCGCCTCGACGCTGTCGTTCTCCCAGCCCTTCTCGGGGTGCTCGGCGTCGGTGAACGAGCCGTACGGAACGCTGTCCCAGCCGTGGCGCTCCTTGAGCGTCCTGGCCACGGCGGGGAACAGCGAACCCCACATCTGGTCGGCGAGCGCGCGCGCGCCGTTCGGATGGCCGCCGGTCGTGTAGGTGACGGGCTCGCGGTGGTAGGAACCGTTGGTGGTGTGCATGTCGACGAGGAGCACCGGGTCCCAGGCGGACAGCAGCGAGACCAGCGCCCGCACTTCGGGAGACTCGAGCTTGGTGTAGTCGCGGTTGAGGTCGAGGTACTGCCCGTTGTGTCGGACGCCGGCGAGCTCCGGCCCGACGTCCCGGCGGTTCACGCCGAGCTTGTCGTTGCCGTCGGCGTTGAAGATCGGGACGACGAGGACCACCTGGTGCTCGAGCAGGGAGGCCAGGCGGCCGCTGCCCACCTCCCGGATCAGCATCTGGCAGGCCTCCTTGCCCTCGACCTCGCCGGCGTGGATGTTGGCCATGACGAGGACGGCCGGCTTGCCCGTCGCGCGCAGCTCGGCCGGGGTCCGGACCCGCTCTGTGGAGAGGATGACGAGGGGCACGTCGCGCCCTTCTACCGACCGCGCGAGCGTCGTGACCGTGACGAGGCGCGAGGTCGCGCCGACCCGCTGGACGAGGTCGATCACGTCGGCGTAGAGCGAGGTCCGGGCGAACGCCGTGGCTTCCGGCACGGTCACGGGATCCCCGGCCTGGGCCGCGACGGCGACCATCAAGGCGACTCCCACCACGACAGCTCGCATATCACCTCCAAGGCGACGGCGTCCCGCCGTCCGGGACAGCGCCGTCAAGCCTACCAGGCCTCGCGCCGGTGTACCCTCGACCGTCAGGAACGAAAGGAGCCTCCCGTGACGCCTCGTTCGCTGCCCCGTCCCTTCATTTCGATCGTCGCCCTGATCGTCGCGGCCGTCGCGACCGCGCAAAGCCCCGACGACCGCGGCTTCGACCCGACCGGGCTCTGGATGGGCCAGCACGGCCCGCTGGCCCTGATGCGCGCCGGCGACACGCTGTCGTTCTCGTACTCGGCGGTGTTCGGGGCGACCGCGCACCTGTGTGATGGCCTCGGGGTCGCCGGCTTCGTCGGCGGCGGGCGGTGGGAGTACGTCGACGAGCAGGGGACGGTCTCGTTCACGACCAGGGACGGCAAGGTGACGATGCAGGTGACGGCGGGAATCGCGTCGTTCTGCGGCGCGAACTGGCCCGGAGAGACCTTCGTCGCGGAGGGGTGGAAGCCGGCGTTCCGCTGTCGGGTCACGGAAGCCAAGGCGCACTTTCACGTCGTCGGGACGCTCCCGCCGGACCGGCGAAAGGCGTTCGTCGTGCAGGGTGACTGGGTCGAGGCGATCGACCTGGTCAACGAGAGCTCGGCCGCCTGGCTGCTGACGCGCTACGTCGGGGCCAGCCGGACCACGGCGGGCCTCCTCGGACGGGACGCCCTCGAGTGCCACCAGGAGTAGGGGAGGATGCAATGAGCGAGGACGAGAGGGTCACCAAGCGCGCTGCCTCCGAGGTGGCGCGGGTGTTCGACGATGCCCCGTTCATCGCGGGGCTGGGACTCGGGCTCGAGTCGACCGGTCCGGGGGCCTGCGTGACCACGCTCGCGCTCGAGCGCCGCCACCTCCAGCAGGACGGCTTCGTCCACGCCGGGGTCCAGGCGACGATGGCGGATCACACGGCCGGCGCGGCCGCCTCGACGCTCGTGCCGGACGGGTGCTTCGTGCTCACCTCCGGCTTCACGATCAACTTGCTGCGCGCCGCCCGCGGCAAGCGGCTCGTCTGCCGTGCCAAGGTGCTCAAGGCCGGCCGGCACGTGACCGTCGTGGAGTCCGAGGTGTTCTGCGTCGCCGGAGCCGACGAGACGCTCGTTTCCAAGGCGGTCGTCACCCTCGCCGTCGTGGCCCGACTCACCTGACCGGACGCGACGGGACCAGCGCCAATCGCGGTCCCTCGATGCCCGTCCCCGCGTCGCGTCGAACACTCCGTCATTGCGAGCGAGCGCAGCTCGCGGAGCAACCCCGGCGCGCCTGGAGCGCGCTCGGGCGCCTCGGGGTTGCTTCGTCGGCCTTCGGCCTCCTCGCAATGACGGCTGTTTTCGCAAAGGAACGGCCCGCTTGGGCCGCCATGTGCCGCCATGCCGGAGTGGGCGATGTTGCGTGCGAGCGGGACCGTCAGTGGTCGTGGGCGCGGACGGTCTCGACCTCGGCGATCGTGCGGGGGCGCCAGGCGCCCAGGATCCGGCAGCCCTGCTCGGTGATGAGGACGTTCTCCTCGATGCGGACGCCGCCGAAGCCGAGGTACGACTCGAGCGTGCCGTAGTCGATGAAGTCGGTGAACTTACCCTCGGCCTTCCAGCGGCGGGCGAGCTCGGGGATGAAGTACAGGCCGGGCTCGACGGTGAAGACGAACCCGGGCCGGAGCTCCCGCGCCAGGCGCAGCGACTTGAGCCCGAACTGCGTGCTCTTCGGCTCGCCCTGGTAGCCGACCCACACCTCGCCGAGGTCCTCCATGTCGTGGACGTCGAGACCGAGCATGTGGCCGGTGCCGCACTGGAAGAACATCGCGTGGGCGCCCTGCTCCACGGCGTCGTCGAGGTCGCCCTTCATCAGGCCGAGGTCCTTGAGCCCGGCCGCGAGCGTCCGGCAGGAGACCCGATGGACGTCCCGGAAGCGCACCCCGGGGCGGCAGGCGCCGACCGCCGCCAGGTGGGCGGCGAGAACCACCTCGTAGACCTCTCGCTGGCGCGGCGTGAACGTGGCGTCGACCGGGAACGTGCTCGTGAGGTCGCCGGCGTAGTGCATCGCGGTCTCGGCGCCGGCGTCGAGGAGGAACAGGTCGCCCGAGCCGAGGGTGTGGCTGTGGTCGTGGTTGTGCAGCGTCTCGCCGTGGATCGTGGCGATGACCGGGAACGAGAGCTGCCCGCCCGCGGCCAGGGCGATCTCGGTGACCCGCGCCGCAACCTCCGCCTCGACCATGCCCGGACGCACCATCCGCACGGCGGCCAGGTGCATCGCGATCGTGGTGTCGACCGCCCGCTCGATCTCGGCGACCTCGTCGGGACCCTTGACGGCGCGCATCTCGACGACCGCACGGACGAGCTCGAGCGAGGCGGCCTCGTGCTGCCGCTCGGGGTGTGCGCCCAGGAGGCGGAACAGCTTGAGCTTGTTCTCCGGCCGGTACGGCGGGAGGACGTGCACGCGCCGCCCCCTGGCCACGGCGTCCTGGACCCGCGCGTCCAGCGCCGCGGCCGTCCGGGTGTCGGTCACGCCGCCGCGCGCCGCCAGCTCCGCCACCGTGGGCAGGACGCCGGTCCACACGATGTCGTCGAGGGTGAGATCGTCGGCGAAGACGGTCGTCCTGCCCTCGTCGACGTCGATGATCGCCGCGTATCCGGGCTGGTCGATGCCGAAGTAGTACAGGAACGTGCTGTCCTGGCGGAAGTGGAAGGTGTTCGCCGCGTAGTTCATCGGGCTCTCGTCGTTGCCGAGGAACAGCAGCACCCCGGACGAGAGCTGGGCCCGGAGCCGCGCGCGCCGCTCGACGTAGGTCTCGACTGGAAACATGGAAGGGTCCTCCCCGGCTTCGATCACGACCGCGTCTACGGCGGCCGCGTCGATTCGAGCCCGGCGTCGCCCGGTCCCGTCGCCGCGGCGGCGACCTGCGAAGGCCTACCAGCGCAGGTCGATGCCGGCGCCGCCGAAGTCGCCGGTGCCGGGGAAGAAGAACGAGGTGCCCACCACCATGACGAACAGGATCACTGCGACCTGGCCGAGGCGGAGCAAGCTGTTGACGAGATCGAGGGCGACCGAGCGCAGTCGGGCCGGGTCGCCGCGGGCAGCCACGCGCCGCACGAGCATCACTGCGCTGGTGGCGATGCGACCGAGAAGTACGGCGAGGAGGGCGAACAGGAAGGCGGCGACGGCGGAGAGCAGCAATCGCGCCTCGACGACGCCACCGAGCCAAACGGTCCAGACCATGCGCGCGCGGCGCGGGATTTCCTGCGCGGCCACCAGGATGTCGCTGAGCCTGGACCGCGGCCTCGCCTCGGCGCGCGGGACCGCCCGCAGGCGTTCGAGCAGAGGCGGCACGAGCGCCTCGATCCCGGCCGTCAGGTCGCCGGCGCGGGCAGCCGGCACGAACGTCGACGAGACCAGCCGGCGGACCTCGATGTCCGGCAGGGCGGACTCGAGGCCGTAGCCGACCTCGACGCGGACGAGCCGGTCGTCGGGGAAGACGAAGAGGATGATGCCGTTGTCGGCGCCGTCCACGCCCGGCTGCCAGGTCCCGGCCGCGTGCATGGTGAAGTCGGGGCGGTCGCGAGGGAGCTGCGGCAGGGCGGCGAGAAACACGCCGTGGCTGGTTTCCCGCTCGAAGTTGTCGAGGGTGAGGTCCACCTGGCCGAGTTGGCCGAGCAGCCCGTCCGGGTCGAAGACATGGTGGAAGTAGCTGTCCGGACCCTTGCGGACGAGCTCTTCGAGCCGGTTGTCCGGGCTCAGCGTCGGGACGCGCACCGGCACCTTGAGCGACGCCACGACGGCCACGGCCACGACGAAAACGAAGGTGGGAACGCCGACCCAGAGCTCGATCCGTGGGCCCCTGACCCTCTTCCGGAGCATGCGGACACGCGCTCGCGGGTCGGGCGGCTTTTCCGCTCGGACGGGTGGGGTCGCGCTGCTCAAGGCCGCATTCCGGGTATCTCGGCTCCGTCCGACGCGGCGGCTAGTGCGGCAGCGTCATGGGGAGCTTCCTGGCCTTGACTTGGAGCCGGAGGGGCTTCTCGTTGTTCTCCTCGTTCGACTCCACCTGCCGGGAGGGGTACGGGTCGACCGAGCACTTGAACACGTGGCTCCCGAGCGCGCTGGGGGTCCACGCGACGCCCGGCTTGCGGAGCATGCCGGGGTCCGGGGCGTTCTCGATCAGTTGCGACCCCACCTCGGCGCCGTCGATCCGGAACGAGACGAAGTAGTTGCCCACCACCTTCCCGACCCCGCCGTTGATCACCTCGCAGACCAGGATGACCTTGCTCCCGGAGAACACGGAGGACCCGAGCTTCTCGTACTCGGTGACCGGCGGTGGGGTCCACTTCGCGAGGTAGATCGCGTTGACGCGGAGGTCCGGTCGCTGGGCCTGGGCGATCGCGGACGTCGCGAGCACGGTTCCCATCAGCGCAACCACACCGACCCGAGCCTTCTTGACCATGGCTGCCTCCCTCGTCGGGCGCGACCGCGTGCCCCTACAGGGATGAACGTGCGACGGAGACGAAGCGCACGCAACACGGCGAGCGGCCCCCGGCGGCGCCCCCAGGGCGGGGACGCCGGGCGCCGTCCGAAGCTCACTCGACGTCGAAGGCCTGCAGCTCGACGGGTACCGGCCCGGTCGTCCAGGCGAGGCCGAGCAGGTTCCCGCTCCCGGTCGTCCCGATCAGCGTCGCGGCGCCGGTCGCCCGGTTGATCGTGTAGAGGTTGTCGGTGCTGTTGTCGACCATGTACAGGGTGTCGGTCGCGGCGACGTACGCCACCCCGTTGGGGTTCGTGGGCCCGTTGAGAGCTCCGACCAACGTGACCGCCCCGGTGGCGAGGTTCATCGTGTACAGGTTCTCCGGCGTATTGGAGTTAGTCGCGTACATAATCCCGTTCGTCGAGTCCCACCCGAGGTTGGTGAACGAACCAAGCCCGCTGGTCCCGATCAAGGTGGCCGCGCCGGTCGCCGTGTTGATGTCGTAGAGCCCGCCGTTGTGCGACGAGGCGCCGTAGAGCTTGCCCGTCGCGGGCACGTACTCGAGGCCATGCATCACGATCGCCGCGTCGCCGTAGGCGCCGACGAGCGTCGCGGTGCCGGTCGCGAGGTCGAGCGTGTAGAGCGAGTCGTTGCCTGTCGAGGTGAGGTAGACGACGTTGGCGGCGCCGATCGCCAGGCCCGCGGTGGTGCCCGCGTTGGCGCTGACGGTGCCGATCAGGGTCTTGGCTCCCGTCGCGACGTCGATCTCGTAGAGCGCGCGGCTGCTGTCCACGGCGATCATGTGCTGGCCCAGACCGAAGGTTGCAGTGAGGAGCACGAACAGCCCGGAGACGACGAATCGTGGCATCTTGCTCTCCCCAGGACGCGCGGTTTTTGGTGGGCGGCGGCCTTTCCGGAGTATACGTCCGACGCCGAGCCCGTCAAGCGAATCGCCCGCCGGCGAAGGGCTTGGCCGAGCTGGAGGCCCGCTGCCCCGCCCGAGGGCTGCTCGCCGACTGGCGGCGGGTGATCAGGCGCACAATCGGCCGCCGGCTCGGAGGGCTAGGCTGAACGAAGCCTGCTGCCGGCACACGGACACGGCCCGACCGCACGGGGCGTGGCGTGATCGGCACGGGCGGAGGACGACATGCGCGGGATCACCCCCCTGGTCCTGTCTCTGGCGGCGACCGCCGCCGCCCAACCCATCGTCATCGACCACACCTGCACCGACCACACCAGGATCCCTCCTGCCTACATCACGGCGGCCAAGCAGACCCTGCGCGTCGGCTACGGCCACACCTCGCACGGCTCGCAGCTCGTCACCGGCCTCGACGCGCACGCCTCGCACTACGGGGCGGGCTCCGTGTGGGTGTACCCGTCCAGCTCCTGGGGGCTCCAGCCTGGCGTGTTCCTCAACGACTACTGGGGCGACGCGTTCGGCGGTGCGGACCTCGGCCACAACGGCGACCTCGCCTGGCGGGACGCCACCATCGCCGGCCTCGCCGCCGCCGGCAACGACCGCAACGTCGTCGTCTGGTCGTGGTGCGGCGGCGTCTCCGACAACACGGTGGCCGGGATCGACACCTACCTCAGCGCGATGAACGCGCTGGAAGCGGCCTATCCCGGCGTCGTCTTCGTCTACATGACCGGCCACCTCGACGGCGGCGGCGCCGCCGGCAACCTCCACCTCCGCAACGAGCAGATCCGCGCCTACTGCCGGGCCAACGACAAGGTCCTGTTCGACTTCGCCGACATCGAGAGCTTCGACCCGGATGCCGCGATCGACTTCATGTCGTTGTACGCGACCGACGGGTGCGAGTACGACACGGACGGCGACGGCAACCCCTGGGGCGACGGCAACTGGGCGACCGAGTGGGTCGCGTCGCACCCCGGCCACCTGGTCACCCAGATCGCGAGCGTCTGCGGCGGCTGCGCCCACTCCGAGACGCTCAACTGCACGCGCAAGGGCGCGGCGTTCTGGTGGCTGCTCGCCCGCCTCGCCGGCTGGAGCGGTCCGATCGCTGGCTCGGTGGACACCCCCGGGATCTACCGGGACAGTGACCGCCGCTGGTACCTGCGGAACAGCAACACCCCCGGGAGCGCCCAGATCGAGATCCCCTACGGCGACCCGAGCGACGTCGCCATCGTCGGCGACTGGGACGGCGACGGCGACGACACCGTCGGCATCTACCGCGACGGCACCTTCTTCCTGCGCAACTCCAACACCGCCGGCAACGCCGACCTCGTCGTCGGCTTCGGCGTCGCGGGCGACATTCCCGTGGCCGGCGACTGGGACGGCGACGGGGACGACACCATCGGCGTCTACCGGCCGAGCCTCGGCGCATGGTTCCTGCGCAACTCGAACACGCCCGGGGCGCCGGACCTCGCCTTCACCTACGGCCTGGTCGGCGAGACCCCGGTCGCCGGCGACTGGAACGGCGACGGTATCGACACCGTCGGCATCTTCCGCGCCTCGGACCGGAGCTGGTACCTGCGCAACTCCAACTCCCCGGGCCCCTCGGACCTCGACGCGATCCCCTACGGCGACCCGGCGTTGGACATCCCGGTCACCGGCGACTGGAACGGCGACGGCACCGACACCTTCGGCGTCTACCGGCCGAGCGCAGGCGCGTGGTTCCTCCGCAACTCGAACACCCCGGGCTTCGCCGACGTCAGCTTCACCTACGGCATCCTCGACGAGAAGCCCGTGGTGGGGGACTGGGACGGGAACTGAGACGACAGGGGACAGGGAACAGGGAACCGGGGACAGCCCCCGCCCGCCCGAACGACACTGCACCTTCAGAGCCACACGGCGGTGGCGGGGCGACCGGCTGAAGGTGGCGTGCCTGGCGTCGGAGCGAACGGCGGCACATTACAATGACGTGACAGTGGTTCGAGCACATGGTCGTGGTGCGGCAGGCGGTGATGGAGGCGCGCGATGGCGAGAGTTAGGGCTGGCGCCAGGGTGAGGTTCCGGGGCCGGGCGATGGCTGGCTTCGTGGTCCTAGGGCTTGCTCTCGTAGCGATCCTCGCTGCAACGAGCAGCGAAGGCGGTACGACGATCCTGCACAACTTCGCGCCGGACCCGAAGCACCCACACGCGCCGCTCGTCGCAGACGGCGCGGGCAACCTCTATGGCACGACGATCTCCGGCGGCGCCTCCGACCTGGGAACCATCTTCGCGATGAAGACGGACGGCTCGGACCTCGCCGTGCTGCACTCGTTCGTCGGCGGACCTGGCGACGGGAGCTATCCCAACGGCGGCCTCGCTGCCGATGGTGCGGGAAACCTCTTTGGCACGACTGTCCAAGGCGGGACGTTCGACGAGGGCACGATCTTCAGAATCAAGGCCGACGGCTCCGAGTTCACCATTCTCCACTCGTTCGCGGGCGGTGGCATGGACGGGGCCTGGCCCTTCGCGCGTCTCTTCGCCCATGGCGCCAACCTATTCGGTACAACCTGCTACGGTGGCACCGCGGGCTGGGGCACGGTCTTCAGGATCGGGACCGACGGCTCGGGATTCGTTGTGCTCCACTCCTTTGCCGGCGGCGCCGGGGATGGGGCCTCACCCGAGGCGGGTTTGATCGCCGATGGTACCGACACCCTCTACGGCACGACGATCGACGGTGGCGCCTCGGACGAGGGAACGGTTTTCGCGGTCAAGACTGATGGCTCGGGTTTCGTCCTGCTGCATTCATTCGCCGGGGGCGAGAAAGACGGGAGCGGCCCCTACGCGGAGCTCCTCGCTGATGCGACAGGAAACCTCTATGGAACGACCCGCCGGGGGGGTATCTGGACTGACGGCACGATCTTCAAGATGAGGATGGACGGTTCAGAATTCGCACTGCTGCACTCCTTCGCACTCCTCTCGGGCAACAGCATCTTCCCCGTCTCGGGTCTCGTCTTTGATGGCCTCGGCAGTCTCTGGGGCACGACCCTCATGGGCGGAGGTTCAAACCTCGGTGTCGTATTCACGATCGAGACCGACGGCTCGGGGTTCACGCTGATTCACTCGTTCGGAGGCGGAGCCAATGACGGAGCCAAGCCGTACGCAGGCTTGGTCACCGACGGTGCCGGCACGCTCTACGGCACGACGGCTGACGGAGGCCCCTCCGACTCCGGAACGGTGTTCACGATTGACCCTGACGGCTCGGACTATGCTTTGCTTCACTCGTTTGGTCGCGCACCCGAGGATGGGAAGGCTCCCTACGGCGGCCTCATGAGCGACGATGCCGGGCGCCTCTATGGCACGACCTGCAGGGGCGGCACCTCGGATCAGGGCACCGTGTTCACAGTTCGGAACGACGGTTCGGGCTTCACCCTGCTGCACTCGTTCGCGGGATATCCGTCGGATGGTGCCAGTCCTTACGCGGGCCTGGTCGCCGATGGCGCTGGGAACCTCTACGGAACGACCTATGCCGGGGGTGCAGGGGACCTCGGGACGGTCTTCACACTCAGAACCGACGGCTCCGGGTATGCCGTGCTGCATTCGTTCTCGGGCGGCGCCAATGACGGAGCCGGACCCTCGCGTGGTCTCCTCGTCGACGCAACCGGGAGTCTCTACGGTACGACCCCGGCAGGCGGGGCCGCCGACAGCGGCACCGTCTTCACGATTAGGACCGACGGCTCAGGATTCGCCGTGTTGCACTCGTTCTTGGGCGGCCCGACGGACGGGGCCACACCGTACTCGGGTCTCGTCGCTGACCACGCCGGCAACCTCTACGGCACGACTCGCGACGGCGGAGCTTCGAACGTCGGCACGGTGTTCACGATCAAGGTGGACGGTACCAGCTTTGCGCTGCTGCACTCGTTCACCGGAGATGACGGAGCCTCCCCCGTCAGCGGTCTGGTGCGCGATGGCGCTGGGCGGCTCTTCGGGACGACCTGGGGAGGCGGCGGTTCGTACGACGGGACGGTCTTTGCACTGAATCCCGACGGGTCAGCCTTCACGGTGCTGCATTCCTTTGCCAGATCCCTGGGAAGGTGGCCCACCGCAGATCTCCTCGCTGACAGCGCAGGAGACCTCTTCGGGACGACCTCACAGGGCGGCGGCTCGGACCTTGGCACGGTCTTCACGGTCCGGACGGACGGCACGGGATTCGCCCAATTGCACTCGTTCGCCGGGCCAGTCGCCGATGGTGCAGTTCCGTTTGGTCGCCTGGTCCGTCGGGGCCGAACCTTCTACGGCACCACCACCTACGGCGGCGCCAATGGCGGTGGCACCGTCTTCGCGCTCGTCAACCCGCTGTGGAAGGGCAGCGACACCCCGGGCATCTACCGCGACTCGGATCGGCAGTGGTATCTGAAGAACACCAACGCCCCCGGCTTCTCGGACCTCGAGTTCCCGTACGGCGACCCATCGGACCGGGCCGTCGTCGGCGACTGGGACGGGGACGGCGTCGACACCGTCGGCATCTACCGGGGGAACACCTTCTACCTGCGCAACACCAACACGGCGGGCAACGCCGACCTCGTCATCGAGTTCGGCGCCCCCGGGGACGTGCCGATCGCGGGGGACTGGGACGGGGACGGCGTCGACACCATCGGCGTCTACCGGCCGGGCGACGCCGCGTGGTACCTGAAGAACAGCAACACCGGCGGAGCGCCGGACCTGGCATTCACCTACGGCCTCGAGAACGAGACCCCGGTCGTCGGGGATTGGAACGGGGACGGCCTCGACACCGTGGGCATCTTCCGGGCCTCGGACCGGCAGTGGTACCTACACAACGCGAACGCCTCGGGCGACGCCGAGCTCGTCTTCCCGTACGGCGACCCGGCCACCGACGTCCCCATCGTCGGCGACTGGGACAACGACGGCTCGGACACCGTCGGCGTCTACCGTCCGACGCAGGGCGAGTGGTTCCTGAAGAACACCAACGCCGCCGGCAACGCCGACCTCAACTTCACCTACGGCATCCTGAACGAGAAGCCGGTGGTAGGAGATTGGGACGGCAATCGAGCACGTGAGGAAGAGGGCACAGGCGACCCGACGCGCCTTCGGACGGCAGCGCATCACAATTACCTGACAGCGATGTCAGAGCATGGCAGCGATGAGGCGGAAGAGCATGGAGACGAGCGATGTCGCGGGTTGAGGTCGGAGCGAGCGCGATGATCGTGGGCCGGGGGGTGGCCGGTCGGCTGGCGGTGGCGCTGGGCGTCGTGGCGGCGTCGGTGGGGGCGACCGGCGCGGGCGCCGCGACGATTCTGCACAGCTTCGAGCGGAGACCGGAGCACCCGTTGGCACCCCTCGTCGCCGACGGCGCGGGCAACCTCTATGGCACGACCTACGAGGGCGGCGCCCTTAACTTCGGCACGGTCTTCACGATCAAGACCGATGGCTCGGGCTTCGCGCTGCTGCACGCTTTTTCCGGTGGTGGTGCGGATGGGTCCTACCCCTACGCGGGCCTCGTCACCGACGGCGCCGGGAACCTATACGGCACGACCCTTGGGGGCGGCCCCTCGAACCTCGGTACCGTCTTCACGATCCAAACCGACGGGTCGGGCTTCGCCCTGCTGCACTCGTTCGCCGGCGGAGCGGCGGACGGGCGCAACCCCTCTGGGGGCCTCGTCGCCGACGGCGAGGGGAACCTCTACGGCACGACGCAAGGGGGCGGCAACTCGGACCTCGGCACCATCTTCACGATCAAGGCCGACGGCTCGGGTTTCGCCGTGCTGCACTCGTTCGCAGGTGGCAGCGTGGACGGAACATCGCCCTATGCGGGCCTCCTGGTCGGCGGCGCCGGCAACCTGTACGGCACCACCCTCGACGGTGGCGCCTCGAACATGGGCACGATCTTCACGATCACGACTAGCGGCTCGGGGTTCACCGTGCTGCACTCGTTCGGAGGTGGCGCCGCGGACGGAAGCGATCCCACTGCGGGGCTCCTCGCCGACGGTGGCGGCAACCTCTACGGCACAACCTATCAGGGCGGTGCCTCAGACCTCGGCACCGTCTTCACCATCAAGACCAACGGCACGGGCTTTGCGCTGCTGCACTCGTTCGCCGGCCTTCCAGCAGACGGAAGCTGGCCCTTTGCGGGCCTTGTCACGGACAGCGCAGGGAACCTCTACGGAACAACCTACGACGGTGGCGCTTCTCGCCTCGGCACGGTCTTTACGATCAAGATCGACGGCTCGAGCTTCGCGTTGCTGCACTCGTTCGCAGATGGCGATGAGAACGGGTCCTACCCCAGGGCGGGCCTCATTACGGACGGCGCCGGGAACTCCTACGGCACGACCTCCGAAGGCGGCGCCGCGAACCTGGGCACGGTCTTCACGATCAAGACCGACGGCTCGGGCTTCGCCGTGCTGCACTCGTTCGCAGGTGGCGACGAGAACGGGTCCTACCCCAGGGCGGGCCTCGTCACGGACGGCGCCGGGAACCTCTACGGCACGACCTACGAGGGCGGCGCCTCGGGCCTGGGCACGATCTTCACGACCACGGCCGACGGCTCGGGATTCGCCGTGCTGCACTCGTTCGGAGGTGGCGCAAAGGACGGAAGCAATCCCATTGCGGGTCTCGTCACGGACGGCGCGGGCGGCCTCTACGGTGTGACCTACAGGGGCGCCTGGAACGCGGGTGCGATCTTTACGACCAGGACCGACGGCTCGGGGTTCGCTCTGTTGCACTCATTCTCCGAGGTGGCCGGGGACGGAAGCTACCCCGTTGCGAGCCTCGTTGCCGACGGCGCCGGGAACCTGTATGGCACGACTGAACAGGGCGGCGCCTCGGTCTACGGTACCGTCTTCACGATCAAGACTGACGGCTCAGGCTTCGCCCTGCTGCACTCGTTCACTTGGGGGGACGGGGCCTACCCCGACGCGGGCCTTGTCACCGACGGCGCCGGGAACCTCTACGGCACGACCTTTTGGGGCGGTGCGTCGGACCTCGGCACCGTCTTCACGATCAAGAGCGACGGCTCGGGGTTCGCGCTGCTGCACTCGTTCGTCGGGGCAGTGGCGGATGGCAGCAACCCCGCTGCAGGCCTGCTCGCCGACGGCGCCGGCAACCTCTTCGGCACGACATACGCGGGCGGCGCCTCCAACCGGGGCACGATCTTCACGATCAAGACCGACGGCTCGGGGTTCTCGCTACTGCACGCATTCGCCGGGGGAGCGGCGGATGGTAGCGACCCCTCTGCGGGCCTGCTTGCCGGCGGCGCCGGCAACCTCTATGGCACGACCGAAGGTGGCGGTGCCTCGGGCCTCGGCACCGTCTTCACGATCAGGACCGACGGCTCGGGGTTCGCCCTGCTGCACGCGTTTGCCGGCTTTCCTTCGGACGGGGGCTCCTGCGTCGGCTCGTTGGTCCGCCGAGGGAAGGCGCTGTACGGAACAACGAGGTTCGGCGGAGCCCAGGGCGGCGGCACCGTCTTCGCGCTGGTCAACCCGCTGTGGAAGGGGAGCGACACCCCGGGCATCTACCGGGACTCGGACCGGCAGTGGTACCTGAAGAACACCAACGCCCCCGGCACCTCGGACCTCGAGTTCCCCTACGGCGACCCCTCGGACCTCGCCGTCGTCGGCGACTGGGACGGGGACGGGATCGACACCGTCGGCATCTACCGGGGGAACACCTTCTACCTGCGCAACTCCAACACCGCGGGGAACGCCGACCTCGTCGTCGAGTTCGGCGCCCCCGGGGATGTGCCGATCGCGGGGGACTGGGACGGGGACGGCCTCGACACCATCGGCGTCTACCGGCCGGGCGACGCCGCGTGGTTCCTCAAGAACAGCAACGCCGGCGGGGCGCCGGACCTCTCGTTCACCTACGGCCTCACCGACGAAACCCCCGTCGTCGGCGATTGGAACGCCGACGGCATCGACACTGTGGGCATCTTCCGGGCCTCCGACCGGCAGTGGTACCTCCACAACACCAACGCCTCCGGCGACGCCGAGCTCGTCTTCCCGTACGGCGACCCGGCCACCGACGTCCCCATCGTCGGCGACTGGGACAACGACGGCACCGACACCGTGGGCGTCTACAGACCGGCACAGGGCGAGTGGTTCCTCAAGAACACCAACGCCGCCGGCAACGCCGACCTCAACTTCACCTACGGCATCCTGAACGAGAAGCCGGTCGTGGGGGACTGGGACGGGAACTGACGAGGCAAGGGAGAGGGTAGAGGGGAGAGCGAAGAACCCCCCGCCCGGCCAAGCCCAGACGTCGCGGGGCGTGAGGCCGTGAGCGGCGCGATAGGCCAAGAGACGTGATGGCCCGCGAACACTGGCCGGGCCATCGGCCGACCGGCCGGTATGCCGGTCAGGCGGCCGTCGGCTCGGCGGCTTCGACGCGGTTGCGACCGGCGAGCTTGGCGCGGTAGAGCGCGGCGTCGGCGGCGCGGACGAGGTCGTCCCGGGTCATGCCGTGGTCGGGGAAGACGGCGATGCCGAGCGACACGGTCGTCGGTCCGGTGTCGCCCGGGAGCTGGACCTCGAGGCCGCGCACGAGGTTGCGCACCTCCTCGGCCCGCTGCCGGGTGACCTCGAGCGGCGCTTCGGGGAGGATGAGCGTGAACTCGTCGCCGCCGTAGCGACAGGCCACGTCGTCGCCGCGGAACCGGGTGGCGAGGAACGCGCCGAGCTGGCGGACCAGCGCGTCCCCGGCGGCATGCCCGAGGGTGTCGTTGAAGCGCTTGAAGTGGTCGACGTCGAGCATGATCAGCCCGAGCCGCCGGCCGGACCGCCTGGCCCGGAGCAGCTCGCGGTCCAGGGTCTCCTCCATGTAGCGCCGGTTGTACAGCCCGGTGAGGGCGTCGCGGATCGACTGGTCCTGCAGCGTCTCCCGCAGCCTGAGGTTGGCGAGCGACAGGGCGAGCTGCTCGGCCACGGTGACCGCCAGGCGCTGGCGCGACTGGGCGTGGCGGTCGGCGTCCTCCCCGTCTGTCGCGTCGCACGGCAGGTACTGCAGGTGGATCAGGCCGAGGACCTCGCCCAGGGCCGTGAGCGGGACGCAGAGCTGGCACGGCCCGGCGCTCGCGCCGAGGTGCTGGCAGGAGGGCCCGGTGGCAGGGCCGTGAACCAGGTGGACCCGACCGCGGCGCAGCGCCCAGCACTGGGCGGTCGAGAAGACCCGCTCGGTGGCGGAGGTGTCGCCCCACGCGGCGATCCGCTCGACGAGGCCCGGCGAGGTGGCGAGGACGTAGACCGCACCGGTGTCTCCGGCGAAGAGGGTCTCGGCGTAGCGGGCGATCACGTCGTGGGCCTCGCCGAGGGTGTGGCACGCCTGGAGCATCTCGCCCATCTCGCCGAGCAGGCTCATCTCGCGGTTGCGCTCCTCGAGCTCCCTGACCCAGCGGCGGAGCTGCTCGTTGGCACGCCGCACCGCCGCCTCGGCCGCCTTGCGCTCGGTGATGTCGCGCACGAAGACGGTGAGGAAGGCCTCGTCGCCCGCGCGCCAGCTCGCCAGGGAGTACTCGAGGGGGAACTCGCTGCCGTCGCGGCGGAGACCGTACGACTCGTAGGTCTTCCCCGAGGGCGGCGGCAAGCCCGCGAGCAGCCGCTCCTGGGCCCGCCGGTAGGCCCTGGCGTAACGCTCCGGCATCAGCATCGAGAGCGGCCTGCCGGCCGCGTCCTGCTCGCGGTGGCCGAACATCGCCGCCGCACCGCGGTTCCAGGCGACGATCGTCCCCCGGCTGTCGGCGGTGATGATCGCCTCCTCGGCCGAGGTGACGACGGTGCGGAAGCGCTGCTCGCTCTCCGCGAGGGCGCGGGATTGCTCCTCGATCTGCTCCTGGTCGCGCTGGTGGATCGTGGTGGCGACGACGATGAGGGCGCCGACGGCGATGCTGAAGAGGACGGCCATCACCACGTTGGGGAAGAAGAGGTCGGGCAGGAACGCCGGGAGCAGCAGGATGCCGGCGATGGTGGACACGAAGACTGCGACGGTGGTGCGGGTGGAGAGGAACAGGCCGGAGACCAGCACGCCGAGGATGGTGAACGCGAGGAGCATCGGCGCCTCGGGCATGATGATCACCGAGACGAACGTCGAGGCGATGACGATCCCGACCGTGAGCGCGGCGGCGGCGGTGAAGTGCCTGGTGCGGCTGAGCCCGTAGGCGAAGGGGACCAGGGTCACGAGCACGAGGGTGATCGGGACGAACAGCTCGGTGGCCCCGTGCGCCAGCGGGTTGAGCCCGAGCGACGCGAGGATGAGCGCGACCATCCCGAGCAGCATCGGGATGACGAGCAGCGTCGACAGCAGTCGCGCGCGCCGGCGCTGCTCGGGCTCGCGGATCGACTCCGGAGGCTCGATGAGGCGCCGGCGCACGTTGGCCGGATGCCACGTCTCGGGCACCGCAAGGCGGCGCCGCGTCGCGCTGTCGTCGGTCACGTCGTGTCCCCCCGGGTAGGCGCCCCACACGAGACTAACAACGCGGGCGCCGCGAGCATTGCGATCCCGGTCACGTGCCTGCCCGCCAGGGACGGCACGCCTCAGCGCACGCCCGACACGAGGTAGAGCCGGTTGAGCCGGCGCGTGTAGGTGCCGACGACGGTGCGACCGTCCAGGGAGACCACGGCGCCGGGGAACGCGGCCTGCAGGCCCGCCGGGTCCGGGGAGGGCAGCTCGGTCCACAGGTCGCGCCGGCCGGTTGCGCGGTCGACCCGGTAGACGCGCAGGGGGACCTCGCGCCGGGTGACGAAGAGCTCCCGGCCGTCCGCGCTGAAGTGGACCACCTCGTCGCCGACCTCGACGCCGGGGATCCCGCGCTCCGGACCCCCGTCCAACGGGAACAGCGACACCCGGCCGGCCCGATCGAGCAGCGCGGCACTCTTACCATCGGGCGTGACCGCGATCCTGCGGGCGGCGCCGACCCCCTCCGCCGTGAACGGACGCCACGAGCCGCTGGCGGGATCGATCGTGTAGCCCCGCCTCCCGTGTCCCGGCTCGCTGGCCACGGCCACGAGGCCACGGCCGTCCGGGAGCCAGCTCACGACGTCGACGGCGCGGCCGCCCACCCCGACGGTGCGCGGCTGGCCGGCGCCGAGGGGATAGAGCACGATCCGGGTCTCGGGGCCGTAGACCAGCGCGGCGGCGATCCTCCCGTCCGGCGACAGGTCGCGGGCGGAACCCTCGCCGAGCCGGACCGCGGGCGAGCCGTCGGTGCCGCGGACGAGGACCGTGTAGGTCTGCCCGCAACTGTCGCCCGCGCACTCGAGCAGGACCTGGCGGCCATCGTCCGAGACGTCGATCGCGAACGAGTACGAGAGCCACGACAGGTCGCGCGGCTGCGTGTCGCCCGGGAGCTTGGCGAGGACCTGGACCGTGCGCGTCTGCGACGCCACGAGCAGACGGCCGTCCGGCGCCACGTCCTGCAGGAAGAGCCCGGTCGGACCGGTGAGGAGCTGCCGGGTGCGCCCTTTGAGGTCCACGGCGTAGACGCTGTGGGGCGTGACGCCGTCGTACGCCGAGAAGAAGAGCTCGTCCGACGATGGGGCCCAGGAGAGGCCCTGCGCGCCGCTCCACTCGCCCCCGACGGCGCGCCGGGTGCGTGAGGCCAAGTCGAGGATCGCCACGCTGCCCCGGTCATCGCCGTCGACCGGGTGGTCGATGAAGGCGATGCGCCGTCCGTCCGCGGAGAGGCGGGGATGGCTGATCCAGCCGGCGGTCTGGTAGATGACCGTGCCCACCGGGTACTCGAGGCGCTTCCCGCTCGCCGTCCAGCGCACCACCGCCAACTCCGAGCCGTCCGGGGCCCAGTCGGCGGCCAGGACGTCGTCCGCCACCTGGCGCGGCGCCGCGCCGAGCATGGGCACGCGACCCAGCGTCCCGCGCCCCATCCACCCGTTGAGCTGGTAGCCCAGGGCGATGGCGAGCTCGCCGGTCGAGGACACCGCGAGTAGGTTGGCGTCCGGCAGCTCCAACGAGGTCGTGTCCGGGCTGCCCGGCCTGGTCCAGAAGAGCCGGAAGGGACCGCCGTCCCAGGCGGCGCCGTAGACGACCGTCTGACCGTCCGGCCCGAAGCGGGCACCGTCCACGATGCCGCGCCCGAACGACACGGTCTGGTAGGAGATCTTCGCTTGAGCCCTCGCGCCGGGCGCCTGCTCGACCGTGGTGCCGAGCCAGAACGCCGCCGCCGCGAGCGCCGCCCCGGTCATGACGAAACCCGCCCGGCGCAGTCGGCGCGCCCAGCCGACCCGAGCCTTCGGCACCGCGTTCGCGGCCCAGGTCGAGGCCTCGCCCTGGGTCGACAGGTCGAAGACCACGTCGCGCATCGACTGGAAGCGCCGTGCGGGGTCCTTCTCCAGGCAGTGCGTGACGATGCGCCCGATGGCCGGCGGGAATCGGCCGCCGGAGACCGGCAGGTCGGGCGGGTCGTCGCGCAGGATCAGGGCCATGGTCTCGATGGCGCTCACGCCTGCAAAGGCCCGCCTGCCGGCGAGCATCTCGTAGAGGATGCAGCCGAGCGCGAAGATGTCCGCGCGGTGGTCGACGTCCTGCCCCTGCAACTGCTCCGGCGCCATGTAGCCGACCGTGCCGAGGACGAGGCCGGGGCAGGTGGCGTCGACCTGGGTCGCGAGGGCGTCGCGCCCCGTGTCCAGCGGCGGGAGGACCTTGGCCAGGCCGAAGTCGAGGATCTTGATCCGGTCGCCCCGCGTGAGCACGATGTTCTCGGGCTTGAGGTCGCGGTGGACGATCCCGCGGTCGTGGGCCGCCGCGACCCCCTCGGCGATCTGGGTCGCCCAGCCGATCGCCTGGGCCGCCGAGATACCGCCACGATCGAGCCGTTCCCGCAGCGTCTCGCCTTCCAGCAGCTCCATGATCGCGAAGGCGGTCCCGTTGATGCGCCCGAAGTCATAGATTCCCATGATGTTGGGATGCGAGAGCGAGGCCACGGCCTTGGCCTCGCGCTCGAAGCGGGCGAGCGACGAGGGGTCGTCCGCCAGCTCGGAGGGCAGCACCTTCAACGCGACGTCACGGTCCAGCTTGTGGTCGCGGGCGCGGTACACCTCCCCCATGCCGCCGGCACCTAGGGGGGCGAGAGTCTCGTAGGGACCGAGTCGCGTGCCTGCACTGACCGCCATGGGCTTCCAGGCCAACCGGAGCGGTCGTGCGGCGATTCCGGCCTACTGCTTGACGAGCTCGACGCGGCGGTTCTTCGCCCGCCCCTCGTCGGTGTCGTTCGACGCCACCGGCGCGGTGGGGCCGTCGCCGAAGGGCAGCAGTCGCGACGCGGCGATCCCGTGGGTCTGCACGAGCGCCTGGACGACCGCGGCGGCGCGGGCCTGGGAGAGCTTCACGTTCGACTCCAGGCCGCCGACGCTGTCGGTGTGGCCGACGACGTAGAGCTTGAGCGCCGGGTCGCCCTGGAGCAGCGTGGCGATCTCCGCGATCGCCTGCTTCGACTCGGGCTTGAGGTCGGACTTACCCGAGTCGAAGTAGATCCCGTAGACGGCCGCGTGGCCGGTGCTGCGGAGGTCGTTCGAGAAGGCGGCCGCGTCGGCGACGACCGACTGGGTCATCGCCTCCCTCTGAACGATCTTCAGGCCGTACTTGCCGGTGAACTCGGCCCCCACCTCGATCCAGAACTCCTTGCCGCCCTGGTTCAGGCGCAGCGTCTCGCGGCTCTTCTCCGCGTACACGAGCGTGCCGCCGAGCCCCTTGATCGCGTTCTCGTAGTTGCGCAGGATCTGCAGCTCGCTCGGCTTCTCCTTGGCCGTGGCCTGGGGGTAGTACGAGATCTGCCAGACCCGGCCCTCCACCTGCTCGGTCTTCTTGGCCGGGCCGACGAGGAAGGCGTGGGCGTCGAACTCCTTCTGCGTGCAGTGATGGATCCAGGAGTTGGGCATCCGGGTGAGCAGCGGGTGGTCGGTGCAGCCGGTGGCGTCCTTCTGCTGGGCGAGGACGCCGGCAGCGGTCGACAGGAAGGCGACGGTCAGCAGCAGGCGCGCGGTCTTCTTCACGGGTGGCTCCTTCGGGATGGGGCGCGAGCCTCCATCGGCTCGGATGCTAGCACCGCGCGGCGCCGCGGCGCGCGCGTCGTGGGTCGCGACCGTGTCATCGGCCGTCCGAGGCGGGCGCGGCCGCGCGTCGCCGGTGGTCGAGGCTCCACCGTCCCCCGCCGCGACAGGCGACGTAGAGGAACAGCACCGAGTACAGCAATGCGAGCTCACCCTGGTTCACCCCGGGGAAGAACCGCGCACCGAGGTCGAGCTTCCAGTGGAACTGGAGGTACGCGACCGCCATCGTCCCGCTGGCGAGGAACGCCGCCCAGCTCGTGAAGGCGCCGGCGGCGATCGCGAGCCCGGCGACGAGCTCGATGATCCCGCCGAACCAGAGCTGCGAGCCGACCGGCGGCTGGAACTCCGTCAGCACCCCGGACAGCTTCTGGAAGCCGTGGAAGGCGAACATGATCCCCGCCACGGTACGAACGAGCGCGTAGGCGGCGTCGGTCCTGGGTTGGAGGAATCGGGTCAGCATGGTCTGGGCTCCCCCGCGAGCATCCCCGGGGCGACCCGTCTGCTCGCGGTACTGACGAGAACCACGCGGTGGGCGTGCTGCTTCCCCGTGGGGGGCGGGTCAGTTCCTGTCGGATGACGCCGGCGGGCGCCCGACGCTCGCGGCGAGGAACTCGGCGAACGCCTCGAGGTACGTCTCGCCGCGTGCCGCGCCGGCCCCGGCGGGATCCCCGAGGACGCCGTTGGCGGTCAGGGCCGTCATGCCCTGCTCGAGGATGACCTTCACCTGCTCCTCGCCCAGCGGGCCGACGTACCCGGCCGCGAAGCGGTCGCGTCGCACCATGGCGGGCTCGAGGGCCAGCATCATCGAGGTCTCGTTCTCGCCCGCGTGCGCGCCCGCGTCACCCGGCGAGGTCCCGAAGCGCGCCGAGGTCCGCTCGCATAGGGCGGCGAACCCCAACAGGTCCGCGTAGCCGGTCACGACGACCCCGGGGTGGGCGGTCGGCGCCTCGTCGAGCACCTCCTGCACGGTGGAGAAGTTGCCGCCGTGGCTCGGGAGGATGACGATCCTGGCGAAGCCGCACGTGACGAGGCTGTCGACGTAGTCGCGGAGAATCGCCTTCAACGTCTGGCGCTTGAGGGAGATGGTCCCGCCGAACGCGAGGTGGTGCTCCGACACGCCGACCGGGATCGTCCGCGCCTGCAGCGCCCGACCGAGCCTGAGCGCGACGCGGTGCGCCAGGTCGTCGCCGATCCGGCTGTCGGTCATGGTCGGCAGGTGGGGCCCGTGTTGCTCCGTCGAGCCGACGGCGAACACCACGGTCGTGAACCCACCCTCGATGGCGGCCCTGATCTCGGGCCAGGTCATCTCTTCCATGCGGATGGTCGTCATCATCGGGTCTCCCCCCGAGCCTACGCACGGGCCGGCCCGAGGTTCGACACCCGGGCCGGCAGGCGCCGCGCAACCTGCGAACGTGCGGCTGCGTAGAGGACGTGAAGGCGTTCCGAACCGCCAAGGAGAACCCATGCACGACGCCATCCTTGCCCGTATCGACTCGTTCGCCGACTGGGCCGTCGAGCTGCAGCGCGGCCTCACGTCCATTCCGGCCTTGAGCCCCGACAACGGCGGCGACGGCGAGCTGGCCAAGACCGAGTGGTTGCAGGCCGAGCTCGGCAAGCTCGCCTTCGACAGCATCGAGCGCTTCGACGCGCCCGACCCGAGGGCCGCCGGCGGCGTCCGCCCGAACCTGGTCGCGCGCCTGCGCGGCGCCTCGTCGGCCCGCACCCTGTGGATCATGTCGCACCTCGACATCGTGCCCCCCGGCGACCTCTCGAAGTGGCACGGCGATCCCTACGTGCTGCGGGTCGAGGACGGCAGGCTGTTCGGCCGCGGCGTCGAGGACAACCAGCAGGCCGTGGTCTCCAGCCTGCTGGTGGCGCGCACCTTCATCGAGGAGGGCGTGCAGCCCCCGGTCGACCTCGCGCTGCTGTTCTGTGCCGACGAGGAGACGGGTTCGCACTACGGCGCGCACTACCTCGCCGATCACCACCCCGGGCTGTTCGGGCCGGCCGACATGTTCCTCGTCCCCGACGCCGGCCAACCCGATGGCTCTCTCGTCGAGGTGGCCGAGAAGTCGATCTGGTGGCTCAGGGTCCGCACTACCGGCGTGCAGTGCCACGCCTCGACCCCGGAGCTCGGCGTCAACGCGTTCCGCGCCGCCTCCGCCCTGGTCTCCAGCCTCGGATCGCTCTACACCACGTTCGGCGCCGTCGACCCGGTGTTCGCCCCGCCGATCAGCACCTTCGAGCCGACGAAGAAGGAGGCGAACGTCCCGAACATCAACACCCTCCCCGGGGACGACGTCTTCTACGTCGACTGTCGCGTCCTGCCGTGCGTTCCGCTCGCCGAGGTCGAGGCCGAGATCCGCCGGCTGGCCGGGGAAGTGGAGCAGGCGTGGGGCGTCAGCATCGCCCTGGAGGACGTCCAGCGCGCCCAGGCCGCTCCGCCGACCAGCCTCGACAGCGACGTCGTGAGGACCCTGCTCGCCGCCGTCAAGGAGGTCCACGGCATCACGCCGGAGCCGCGCGGGATCGGCGGCGGCACTGTCGCTGCCGTGTTCCGGCAGCTCGGCTTGCCGGCCGTTGTCTACTCGCGCCTCGAGGAGACCGCGCACCAGCCCAACGAGTCGTGCCTGCTGGAGAACGTGATCTCCGACGCCAAGGTCTTCGCCCTCACGGCCCTCGGCGCCTGACGGGCGGCGGGTGCCACCCCCGCGGTTGGCGCAGTCCCGTTCCCCAGGTTTCCGCCGCCTGGGCCTGTGGCGCCACTTCAACCCCGACGGCATCGGCCAGGCAAAGCCGCTGCTGCTGGGTGCAGCCGACGAGGGGACCGCGAGGTAGCGACCGGACTGCCCTCGCCCTCGTGCTGGCCGCGGCGCAGGATGGAACCGCCGGAAGTCGCGGCGAAACGTACGCGCGGCACGTCTCTCATTCCGCGTCAAACGAACCTTGGAGAACAAAGCACCCGGTGTCGCGGGTCGTGCTTGACCTGCCCGTCCAGGATCTGGACGACTCGTCTGGTGCCTGGACGCAGTTCGTGGTTCCTGAGCGTAGTAGAACATCCAAACAATCACATAAATAACTGCGATGGATGGTCTTAGTGTCACTCACGTCAGCTCTCTCCGGGCGTGGCACGGGCCGTGCTCTCCCTCCGGGTGAGAAAGCCGCATGGACGACGCGGCGCCTCAGGGAAAGGGGAACGACCATGAGACATGCAGCCACTCTCGCCACCTTGATGATGACCACAAGCCTTCTCGCCTGGGCAGACGGTCCCGTGGTCAGGGCTGATGACCCGATCCCCAACCGCTACATCGTGGTCCTTGTCGATGCGGCCCCGGATGCGGACGGCCAGGTCGCACCGAGCGGCCCCCGGGTTGATGGTCTCGCCTCGACGCTGGCGCAGCGCCACGGCGGTCGCGTGCACCGCAGCTTCAAGAGCGCGCTGCAGGGCTTCGTGATCGAGGCCACTGCCGACGAGGCCGCCTACCTCGCCATGGATGAATCAGTGGCGTTCGTGGAGGAGGATGGCCGGGTGAGTCTGGCCGGAACGCAGAGTGCTCCTCCTTCCTGGGGTCTGGACCGGGTCGACCAGCACGCCACGCCTTTCGACGGCGTCTACACCTACAACAACCTCGGCGCGGGCGTGGACGTCTACGTGATCGACAGCGGAATCCGCAGCACTCACGTCGACTTCGGCGGTCGGGTGGACACCTCCAAGGCGTTCACGACCATCGACGACGGCCGCGGAACCGACGACTGCAACGGGCACGGCACCATCGTGGCCGGGATCATCGGCGGCGAGAACCATGGCGTCGCAAAGAGTGTGACCCTGCATCCGGTGCGCGTCGTGGGTTGCGACGGCTTCGCCACCCTGTCCGACGTTGTGGCCGGTGTCGACTGGGTCACGACCCAGCATCCGGCGCCTGCTCCGCGCAAGAAGGGAACGCCCCCACCTCCGCCTCTGCCGCCGGCCGTCGCCAACTTCAGCCTCTCGACCCCCGGCTCTCTGGCGCTCGACACCGCAATCCACAACTCGATCAACGCGGGCGTGGTCTACGTCGTGGCGGCCGGCAACAACACCGGCGATGCGTGCAACTACTCGCCCGGCCGGTTGAGCGACGCCATCACCGTTGGCGCCAGCAACGACGCTGACAACGTGTGGGTCTCGTCCAACGGCGGGAGCTGCGTCGATCTGTTTGCTCCGGGCGTCGCGATCACCTCAACCTTCATCCTGAGCGACACCAGCACGGTATCGATGACCGGCACCTCGGCTGCGGCTCCGCACGTGGCGGGAACGGCAGCGCTGTACCTGGCGGCCAACCCGACTTCCACACCGGCCACGGTGGAGGGGGCGATTCGTAACGCCGCCACGACCGATGCCCTCGCGGTGCTTCCGCCTTCGACCGCCAACCGCCTGCTCTACTCCGCCTTCGCCGGTCTCGACGCGCCGCCGGTGGCCGGCTTCACCTATAGCTGCCGGAGCCGGCGGTGCAGCTTCAACGGAAGCCCATCCACCGACGACCGTGGGATCGCCGGCTTTGCCTGGAGCTTCGGCGACGGGGCGTCGGGCTCGGGTGCGACGATCACCCACTCGTTCCCGTCCTCGCCGGCCTCCTTCTCGGTCACCCTGACGGTCACTGATACTGCGGGCCAGTCCTCCTCCGCCCTGAAGGCACTGCAGTTCTAAGCCCTTTCCCATGGCAGTCCTGGGTTCCCTTTCGGGGCCGGCCGCGACGCCGGCCCCGCCCTTATTCCTGGAGCATTGCGCTCTGATCTCCCTGACCCGTGTCTGGACCCGGGCTTGACATGCGGGGACCCCGACGGGTCGAGGGCCGGCACACAGCGGCTATCATGAAGAGGTGATGCCAGTGGACCCGCGGCCGGAAGAGGCCGAACCCGCTCGCGAGCAGCCTATCGGAAACGGAGACACTCTCCCCAAGCTGCTGGCGCACGCGGCGGCAGAGTGGCGGGCCACCTTCGACGCCATCGCCTCTCCGATCATCATCCTCGATGGCGAAGCCCGAGTGCGACGCCTGAACCGCGCCGCGCGGGATCTCACCAGCCTGGAGTACCAGGAGATCATCGGGCGCCACGTGGCCGAGGTCGGCGGGGGCCGGCTGTGCGATTCAGCCGCCGAACTCGCCGGGCGTGCCGTGAACGATCGCGGAATGCTCTCTCTCGAAGTGGTGGACGCCGAGCGGAGAACTATCTGGGATGTGGCCGCTCACTACTCTGATGGCAACCCTGAGGCTCCAAGCCCGCAAGTGATCATCGTGGCGCGCGATATCACCAGGCTGGCGGAGCTCCAGGAGTCGCTGAGGCGAAGCGAGACCCTCGCCGCCCTCGGCTCGTTGGTGGCGGGAGTGGTTCATCAGGTGCGGAACCCGCTCTTTGGCGTATCCGCGGCGGTGGATGCGCTCGAGTCGAGATTCGGGGATCGTCCCGAACTCGTGAGGTACGTCGAGGCCTTGCGCGATCCGGTTCGACGGCTGTCGCGCCTGCTCGACGGGCTGTTGAGCTACGGTCGCCCCGCTAGCCCCGAGAGGAAGCGCGTGGACCTCAGCGGCACGGTCGCTGCGGCATGCCGGTCCTGCGAGGTCTTGAAGGGCAGGCACGGAGTCGTTCTGGAAACGGCGCTTCACGAGCCGGCAGCGGTGGTCTTGGCGGACCGGGATCGCCTCCTTGAGGCGCTGGCCAATGTCATCGAGAACGCCATCGAGAACAGCCCGCGCGGTGGACGGGTGGTGGTGGAGCTCGCCACCGAGGTCGACGGAGGACGGAGTTGGTACGTCTGCCGGGTGCGGGATGAGGGTCCGGGCTTCCAGGATGAGGACCTGCCGCGCCTCGGCGAGCCCTTCTTCGTTCGTCGCCACGGGGGAACAGGCCTGGGGCTGGCGGTGACCCGGCGGATCGTCGACGACGCCGGAGGTTCCCTGCGGTTTGCGAACACTAGCGGGGGCGGGGCGGAGGTGACGATTCGACTCCCGGTGTCTCCTGGCGGCGCCCTGGGGAGCTGACCAGTGCGAAAGCCCAAGGTCCTGATCGTCGACGACGACCCGGCCATCCGGTTTGGGATGGGAGAGTACCTGGAGTTCGAAGGCTTCGATGTGAGCGAGGCAGCCGACTGCGAGGGAGCCCTGCAGTCGTTCACAGCCGTTCGCCCTGACATGGCGATCCTGGACTACTCCTTGCCGGACGGGAACGCTCTCGGTTTGCTCCCCCGCCTCCAACAAGTCGACTGCACGGTGCCGCTGCTCATCCTGACCGGCCACGGCTCGATCGATCTGGCGGTGCAGGCGATCAAGTTGGGTGCAGAGCAATTCCTGACCAAACCCGTGGAGCTTCCGGCCCTGTTGGCGGTTCTCAGGCGTCTCATCGAGAACCAGCGAAACCGCCGCACCCAGGCCGCTCGAGAGTCGCTCTCGGCCCGTGAGGAGATCTCGCCGTTCGTGGGCGGCTCGGCCGCCATTCGCCGCCTCGCCGACGAGGCGCGTCGCATCGCGGCGGTCGAGAGCCCGGTCCTGATCCAGGGAGAAACCGGCAGCGGCAAGGGGGTGCTCGCCCATTGGCTGCACAGGAACGGTCCCCGGGCCGCCGAGGCCTTCGTGGACCTGAACTGCGCCGGGCTCAGCCGCGAGTTCCTCGAGACAGAGCTCTTCGGCCACGAACGAGGCGCCTTCACGGGTGCCGTCAACCGAAAGACAGGTCTGCTGGAGGTGGCCGACCGTGGCACGGTCTTCCTGGACGAGGTCGGGGACATCGAACAGAGCGTCCAGCCGAAGCTGCTCAAGGTCCTCGAGGAGAAGCAATTCAGGAGGATGGGCGAAGTCCGGGACCGCGTCGTCGATATCCGTTTGATCGCCGCGTCGCACCGAGACCTCCAGGCGCGCGTGAGAGAGGGGTTCTTCAGGGCCGACCTCTACTTTCGCATCTCCACCGTGCCTTTGCGCATCCCACCTCTCCGAGATCGGGTGGAAGACATCCTTCCTCTCGCCACCACGCTGCTCGAACGACTCGCCTCGGATCTCGGAAGGCCACGCCTGTCCATCGCCCCGGACGCTGCTCGCGCCCTCGAGGAGTATCGCTGGCCGGGGAACATCCGTGAGCTCCGGAACGTGCTCGAACGGGCCGTGCTCCTTTCCGATCGGGAGGAGTTCCACCGGGCCGATCTGCGGTTCGAGCCGCTGTCCCAGGTCGTGGAGGCCGTCGCCAACCTCACGTTGGAAGAGGTCGAGCGACAGCATATCGAGAGGATCCTGGCTCTTGAGGGGGGGCGTGTGCCGGCGGCCGCGGCCAAGCTCGGTATTCCGAGGAGCACGCTCTACGAGAAGCTGAAGCGTTACGGACTCCGGTCGGTTCAAGACTGAGCCAACCTCCCGGGCGTTGGCCGCTGCGAAGGCATCCGGGTCACGATTGGCGCTGTGGTCCCGCCCGGAACCTCCACGACGTGAGGTCGCGGAATGGTCCCTCTCGGGCCGGGGCGCCCCACTTGAGTCCGCGCTGGACCCTGCGCCGGGTGAACCAGGTGCGCATGTTGGTAGACTGACGTGACATGTGTGGCCTGCAAATCGTACCGGCGACAGCGACCGCCCCGTGCAGTTTCACGCAGACCCACGGCGGCGTCGGACGGTGGTCGCCCGAGTCGGCCCCGGCTCGATGTCGGGTGGAATGATGCTGCGGTTCCTGCTGCTCGGCGGGTTCGAGGTGTGGCACAAGAGCCGCAAGCTCGACGGCTTCGAGTCGCGCAAGACCCGGGCCTTGCTGGCCTACCTGGCGCTCAAGCGCGGCCGCATGCTGAGCCGCGACCAACTCGCTGGCCTGCTGTGGCCCGAGGCCTCGAACGAGGCCGCACGCCGCAACATCAGGCAGGCACTCTACAACCTCAACTCGGTCCTGGCTGGAACTGGGGGAAGTTCCCCGATCCTGGTCGAGGCAGCGAGCGTGACCCTCGACCGGGGACCGCAGCTTTGGGTCGACGTCGAGGCCTTCAAGAAGGTCCTGGGCCAGGGCCGGGTGCCGGTCGCCACGGTGGCGACTCACGCCCTTTCCCAGGCGGCCAGTCTCTATCGTGGCGACCTGCTGGCGGGCTTCTTCGTGAGCGACAGTCCGGAGTTCGAGTCATGGATGACTGGCGAGCAGGAGCTCCTGAGGAGGCTGGCCCTCGAGGCACTCGACGCCTTGGCCGAGCGCAGTCTCGCTCGAGGTGAGCCGGCGCTTGGGATTCCATACGCTCGGCGCCTCGTGGCCATGGACCAGTTTGCCGAGCGTTCGCACAGGCTCCTCATGAGCCTGCTGGCGATGGCCGGCGAGCGGGCCGCCGCGCTGGCGCACTACCGGTCGCTCGAACAGCTCCTGCGGCAGGAGCTGGGCGTCGAGCCGCTCCCGGAAACGAAGGCGACGTACGCCGGGGTTCTGTCCGAGGCCTTGGCTGCGGCCACCGGACCAACGGTCGAGGCCAAGGCTGGTCCGGTCATCCCGCTCGTCGCGAGGGGAGACGCCTTTGCGAAGCTCTCGCAGACCTGGGCTACGGTTCTCGAGGGGCAGCCGCGGCTCACGCTCGTCGAGGGAGAAGAGGGCGTTGGCAAGACCAGGGTCATACGGTCTTTCCTCGACGCCGCGGCCGCCCAGCGCCCGAGCCTCGTGCTGGTCGGTAAGAGCGTCTCCCGCTTTCCGCAACTCCCATACCGCCCAGTCGTGCAAGCGCTGTCCCCGGCCTTGGGCGCCTCTGACGACGAACGCGAGAGCCTGGCTCGCAAGCTGCCCCCGGCGGCCCGGGCGGTGCTGGCGGCGCTCTTTCCGGGGCTGGGTCCCGCGCCCCGTTCCCGCTCGGGCCGCTCCCGTCCGCCCGCCGTACGACACGAGGTTCTCTTCGATGCGGTGGCGCTCCTCCTCCGACTGATCTCGCGGCGGCATGCCGGCTCAGGAGGATGCCAGCCAGTCGTGCTCTTTCTCGACGACCTGCAGTGGGCCGATGCGGATACGGTCGGGTTGATCCTCGCCCTGGCGGCTCGGCTGCGTGACATCCCGGTCTGGCTTTTGCTGGCCTGTCGCTGTGGCGACACGCAGACTCACGCCGGCCTCAGCCGGATCGTGGAGAGCCCGTCGTCTGCCGATCCCATCCAGCGGATCCACCTCGACAGGCTCGGGGTCGCCGATGTGCGCGAGATGGCGCGCGCGCTGGTCGGCGAGGAGGATGTACCTGGCCTCAAGAGCCTTCTGGTCCGCGGCGGCGATGGGCTGCCCATGAAGCTCGTCGCACTGGTCAACTCGCTGTGGGACGAGGGCAGGCTGAGTCCGACGAGAGCCGGCAGGGAAAAGTGGGTTTGCCGGGTTGGCCCCTCCGACAGCATGTGGTGTGAGCAGACTCTCGACGACCTGATCCGGAGCCGAGTGGCCCGCCTGTCGAATTCGACCCGTCGGGTCGCCTCGTTGGCCTCGGTGCTCGGTCACGAGTTTGACGTCGAGCTGATTCTCAGGGCCGAGCCCGAGCACAAGGTGGTCGTCGAGGTCGCCCTGGACGCTCTCAGAAAGCGCTACCTGGTAAGGCACACGGCATCGGAATGGGTGCGGAGGGACCCGGAGGAGCGCGACCCAATCAACGGGGCCACCCGCCGCCTCGAGCGGTTCGACTTCGACCAGGACCGAATCCGCGAGGTCATCAGGGGAGAAATCAGTCCGCTCCGGCGCCAGGTTCTCCACCGGCAGGTCGCTCAAGCCCTCGAGTCCCTGTCGAACGACGACCTATTGGGCGTCGAGGAGGACCGCGCCTACCACCTCGTCGAGGCACGGGAATGGCGGCTGGCAGTCGGGGCCCTCCGCCGCGCCGGGGATCGGGCTCGCGACCAACTCGCCTTCTGCAGCGCTCGGTTGTCTTACGGGCGGGCCCTGGAGGCGGCCGGCGAGGTCGAACGTGATCTCGGGAAGGACCTCCCGCCGTCCCTGTCGTCGGAGGTCTTGAACGTGAAGAGGGCGCTGGCCGGAATGCCGTCCGAGTAGCTCCGGCCGTTCATCCCGGCGCGACCCTCCTGGCGACTTCGAAGCCCCCCGTACCTGCCCGGCGGCGCGACACCCGGCCGGGAGGTCGCGTCGACGGCTCCCAACCGACTTCTTTCAATGCCTTGCGTCGCGCTTAACTACAAGACGTAAACATAATTGCGTGCAGTTCGCGAGTTGACGATTTCCTGACGTTGCGGGGGGATCATGCTCCGCGATGGCGAGGTCCTCGAAGGAGCACGCAGTGGGTGAGCCCAGGCAATTCGGGTCCGATGACCGGCAGACCGGGGGCGTGCATGCGCCGGTTTCGCTGCTGCTGCGCTGCTGGCTCGAGCCCAACCCGGGGGCAGGACCCGTGGTCAGAGGGATGCTGCGCAACCTCCAGACCGGGGAAGAGTCGCCCATCGGTGACGTGGATGCTGTCGGTTGCCACGTCCTGCGCCATCTGGGATGGGACGGCTGGTCAACAGGGATCTGTGTGGCGGGGTCGACAGGCACGAGGAGTCTTTCGCTGGCCAGCGGGCCAACGGAGGGCTCATGAAGTCCGCGATGACTGCGCGTGGCGGGCGTCAGGAGGGCCTGGTGCGAACTGGCCCCGCCATCAGACGTTGGGACGGAGGCGGTCGAGCCCGCCCCCAGAAGGAGAAGGCGATGCACAGAAGGACCGTACCGTTCATGATCGTGGCGCTGCTGCTGGCGTTTGCTGGCGGCGTTTCGGCCCAGACCACCGTCCCGGACTGCTGGGCCAACCAGAACGACCCGGCCTGCAAGTGCATGGACTCCGTGCTACCAGGCTACGCTGGCGCGGGCTGTACCGCCAACGACACGAGGATCGTCCTCGTCGGCCTGGGCGTGCTGGACGACGGCTGTGTCAACGGCAACGACACGGTGAAGATCAAGCTGCGCGTCCAGGTCAACGCCGGTGGCGCCGAGCGCTACGACATCGGCTGGTTCATTCCGCAGGACGCGACGGGCACGGGCCGGGAGCTGGGCCTGTGTCAGTCCGGGTTCCTGATGCCGGTCGGCACCCCCGCGAACCCCAAGAGCGGTGTCGGGCCTTTCCGCATCCTGGAGTCGAAGGCGGCGGAGCAGGACACCTGCGGCGACATCCTCGCGACCGACAACCCCACGATCTTTGACTACCCGTCCCCCGTCACCCTGTCCTGCGCGCGGGTCAGCGCCGGGTTCCTCGCAGTGCCGCGCTGCGTGGTCTGGTCTCAGGGAGTCGGGAACTTGTGCAGCAGCATCTTCCAGACGGGAACCAACACCGCCTTCAACTCCAAGTGCAACTGCGACCCCGGCGACACGGCAACCGACATCCCGGGACCGAACGTGGCGATGACGTGTGCCTTCGGGACGCCTCCAGGGGGGACCCTCGACCCCGGTGAGACGGTGACCAACACTATGAGCATCACCAACACCCCCGGGTGCACGACACCCGTGACCACGCCCCCGACCGCGGAGCGCTACCAGTGCTCGACCTCGGCCTACCTGCGGTTCGTCGCCACCTTCACCCCGGGTCACGGCACGGTCGCGGCCACGCCGCCGGCCGGCTCCGGCGACGAGGTCTTCATCGACAACGCCACCGGCGTGCTCGTGTGGGTGGTCAAGAACCCCAACCCGTTGTTCGGGTCGTCGCTCGGCATCATCGGGCCCTTCGCCGGGACGCACAGCTTGCCCTACACCTACACCAAGTCGGACAACTTCGTGGGCACGATCTCGTTCGCCCACAAGATGTACTGGTCGAATAGCCTGCCCGGCGACCACGCGGACCTCATCGGCGCCATCGAGCAGATCTGCACCGACTGCTCGTGCGCCACGAACATCACCACGACGCCGGTAACCCTGGCCGGCTTCCAGGCCCATCGCGAGGGTGGCCGGGTGGACTTCGAGTGGACCACCGCCACCGAGGTGGGTACCGTGGGCTACAGCATTCTGGCCCAGACCCCCAGCGGGTGGGTCCCCCTCACGGCCGAGCCGATCCCGAGCCAGGCCGGTGACTCCGTCGAGCCGCGGGACTACCGGTTGTCGATCGAGGTGCCCGAGGGCGTCGAGTCCTTCGTGATCGAGGACATGGACGCGCAGGGCAAGGTCACACGCCACCCCGTGGTCACGACCGGCGACAGCCAGAGTCCCGCTTCGGGGAGAGAGCCGGTGGCCTGGGGTCCGATCAAGGCCGAGCACGAAGCCAAGGTCGCCGACCGGGAGGCCCGTCTGCAGGACGCTCACCGGGCGGCGCTCCGCGACCATCTGGCGCGCGGTGCGCAGGGGCAGGGGATTTCGGTGCCGCCGATCGAGATCAAGGTGACGGCAGACGGCATCTATCGCGTGACCTACGAGGACCTCCTCGCGGCAGGCTTCGACCTGCAGGGCGTGCAGACGCAGAAGATCGGTCTCACCAACCGCGGCGAGGACGTGCCGATCTACACGTCCGCCGGCAAGCTCTTCGGCCCCGGCGCCTACCTCGAGTTCATCGGGAAGCGGCTCAACACGCTCTACACCAGGGAGAACGTCTACCGGCTGGTGATCGACTCGCCGAAGGCGGCCCGGGTCGCGGTGGATCAGACGCAGCCCCCGTCCGTCCGGCCGGTCGCCACCTACCTGGAGACCCGCAGCTTCGGACAGGATCGCGTATACGAGTACAACAGCCCGACGGGCGATCCCTGGTGCCACTCGCTACTGGGAATCTTCCAGAGCGCCCGAGAGTGGGACTTTCCGCTCACCGTTGACGGCCTCGCGGCAAACTCTGGTGCGGTGCTCGGTGTGCATCTGTTCGGTGACTCCGCCCTCCCCGCGAGCCCGGACCATCGCGTGGTCGTCAAACTCAACGGTGAGGTCCTCGGCGAGTACCTGTTCGACGGCGTCGTGGACTACCCGATCAACATCAACCTGCCGGCCGGCCTGCTGCGCGAGGGAGCCAACACACTCACCCTGCGGCTCCCTGGCGGCCTTGGGACGCCGATCGACGTGGTGTGCGTCGAGGACTACTCGGTGACCTATCCCCGCTTCCTCAGGGCCAGCGCGGACGCCTTGGCGTTCGCAGGCCGGGGGTCGCGTTTCGAGGTTGGGGGCCTTTCGAGCTCCAACCTGGTCGGCTACCGGGTCGAGGGCGGCATGACCACCAGGCTCAACTCGCTGCTGGCGACCCCGGACGCCGGCGCGTTCAAGGCGGTCCTGCCGGGCACGCTACGCGAGGCGCGCCACCTGGTCTCGACGGTAGGCGCGCTGCCCAGGGCGTGCATCGCGGCCGGGCGGGTCGTCGGTGCATCGGATTCCAAGGGCGAGAAGGCGCAGTACCTCATCGTGGCGCACCCGGACTTCCTCGACGGGCTGGCCGGCCTGGTCGACGCGAAGCAGCGCCAGGGCCTATCGGTCAAGGTCGTGGACGTCGAGGACATCTACGCCCAGTACGGGTACGGGATGGTCGACCCGGCGGCGATCAAGGCGTACATCGCCTGGGCGGCGGACACTTTGCGCACCGAGTACGTCCTTCTGGTGGGCGGCGACACCTACGACTACCACAACGTCATCGGGCTCGGGGCGTTGAGCTTCATCCCGTCCATCTACAGCGCCACCGACCAGTACATCCACTTCGCGCCCACCGACCCCTCCTTCGTCGACCTGGACGGCGACGGCACGCCCGACCTGGCGATCGGCCGCCTCCCGGTCCGCACCTCCGCGGAGCTCGCCGAGGTCATCCGAAAGACCCTGAGCTACGGCTGGAAGACCTACGGCAGCACCGCGGTTTTCGCCGCCGATGCGCTGGACCCGGGCGCCAATCTCCCGTTCAAGGCGGTGAGCGACAGTTTCATCCCCATGCTCGGGGCGGGCTGGACGACGCGGCGGGTCTATCTCGACGACATGTCCCTCGCCGATGCCAGGATCGCCCTCATGGACTCGATCAACGGGGGCGTGGCCCTGACCGGTTTCATCGGCCACTCCGGTCCGACGAGGTGGAGTTTCCCCTACCTGTTCTCGACCGCGGATGTTGACGCCCTCACCAATGCCGGCCAGCCCACGGTGGTGGCCCAGTGGGGGTGCTGGAACACCTACTACCTCTCGGGGAGCTATGAGGGCCTTGGCAACAAACTCCTGCTCTCCGGCGATCGGGGTGCGGCCGCGATTCTGGGCGCCACCACGATCACCCAGGACACCTCCGAGGCCGCCCTCGGCGAGGTCCTCTTCGGGGTCCTCACGCAGCCCGGAATGACGCTCGGCAAGGCGGTGCTGGCCGCGAAGAACGAGCTGGCAGCGACGCACAAGGGCCTTCCCGACGTGCTCCTCGGCTGGACGCTGCTGGGCGATCCGGCGTTGGCGATCGAGCCGTGAGTGACGATGTCCGCATGAAGGGTGGGCCCGGGAGGACCGGGTCGCACCCATGGCGGCAGGTGCGGCGAACGTTGCCGGGCGCGAGGATCGACTGAGCGGAATCGTCCTCGAGTATCGCCGTGATGGGGCGCCTCCCGATGGCGCGAGTCATGGGCGGATGATGGCTGTCCTGAGCGAGGTCGGGAGGGACGGCTGGCGGGTCGAGGTGTCGGCGCAAGCCCGCTTGGGTCACCTTCACTGCTGGACGACCCCTGAGGAGGTCGGCGAGCGGCAGCCCCTGCGGCTGGAGGTCGAAGGCTTCGATCTCGCCTTCGATGGCCGGCTCGACAACCGGGACGAGCTCTGCCGGGCCCTCCGGGAGGACCTGCGAGAGCCGGCGGCGGCGCGCTCCGACGGCGAGATCGTGGCCGCCGCCTTCGGGCGCTGGGGCGAGCGCTGTTTCGAGCGTTTCCTCGGTCCCTTTGCCGTCGTCCTGGTCGAACGCGCCGGCGGCCGGGTGATCTGCGCCCGGGATCAGCTCGGCGACCGGACGCTGTGCTACCACCTGAGCCGTGACCTGCTGCTCGTCGCCACCGAGGAGCAGGCCATCCTGGCTCATCCGGCCGTCGGCGATCGACAGGACGAGCCCACAGTGGCGGCGCACCTCGCCCTGAAGCCGCCCCAGCCCGGACGGACGTTCTTCGCGGAGATCGAGGAGCTCCCACCGGCGCACCTGCTGCACGTGACGCCGACCTCCGGAAAGTTGGCCCGTTACTGGGAGCTGCGTCCAGGGCAGGTCCGCTATCGCCGCGACTCCGAGTACGCCGAGCACTTTCGCGAGCTGCTGAATGCCGCGGTGCTCGCTCGGGCCCGCTCGGTGGCCCCGGTGAGCGTGCTCATGAGTGGCGGCATGGACTCGACCTCCATCGCCGCCGTGGCGGCCCGCGAGTTCGGACGCGGCGACACGCCGCTGGTTATCTCCTGGGTTTTCCGGGAGCTTCGGGGCGCCGACGAGCGACCGTGGATCGACGCCACGGTGAAGCACCTCGGCCTGGAGGCGCTGGCGATTCCGTCCGACGGCGCGTGGCCGCTGCGCGACGGGACCCGCTGGGCGAGCAACCCGAACATACCAGCCGAGGGCATCTTTCGGGCCCTGATGGACTCGGCCCTGCAGGCGGCCAGATCGGCCGGCGCGACCACGCTCCTGTCGGGGGAGGCGGGGGATCAGCTCTTCGGTGGCGCCGAGTACTGGCTCCACGACCTGCTCCGCGAGGGCCGGTGGGGAACCGCGTTGGCCGGCCTGGTCGGTCAGTCCTGGTACTACGGGGTCCTGCGGCACCGCACCGGTCTTCCCGTGCGCAGTGCCGTGTGGAAGGCGATGGGCAAGATGCGGAGACGCACCAGGCCCACACCTCCGTGGCTCACCGAGCTCGGCGCGAGCATGCTCCCCGACGAGCCCACGGTGGCGGCCGAGGACGCGATGTGTGAGGTCCGCCGCCGGTGCGCGACCGACCCATGGCTGCCCTTCAACGCCACCTTCTCCCGCTACCACGCCCTGCGGTCGGGCGTAGACCACCGGCGGCCGTACCGCGATCGTCGCCTCATCGAGTTCGCCGCCGCGGTCCCTGCCCACGTGCTGCATCGGCCGGGATGGGGCAAGTGGGTCCAGCGAGAGGCCATGCGGGGCCTGCTGCCGGAGAAGGTGCGCCGCCGGCGCCGGTGGTCCACGCTCTTCCCCCTTGCGGCGAGGGGGTTGGCCAAGCAGGAGCGGCGCAAGGTCCTCGAGATCCTCGCCACGCCCGACGCGCAGTGGCGGCGCTACATTCGATCCGAGTGGATGAACGAGACCCTGCGCGGATGGATGGAATCCCAGGACACCCCCGTTGACTTCTTAGTACCGTGGCAGTGTCTGATTCACGAGCTGTGGTCGCGCAACCGACAAGGTGGTGAGAGTGACCAGGACCGCGCGCCGAACGTGAGCCTAGCGCGGGGAAGGAGTACTGATGACTGATCATGAGGAGAGCGCCGTCTCGCAGGGCGGCGATGGGAGCCCGGTCCGGCCCGAGAGAAGCGCGTGCAGAGCCTACGAGCCTCCACGGCTGACCGTGCTGGGCGATGTCCGCACCATCACCATGGGCCCCTCGCTGGGGGGCGTCGACAGCGGAGGGTATCCCGCCGGGACCCATGGGCCTTGAGGATCCGGTGGCGGTTATGGTGAGGTTGGACGCCACCCCGGCAGGCGCACCGCTGATCGATCAGATCAGCCTGGGCTGGCGGGCCGCCGATTGGCCCGCCTTCCTTGCCGGGGGTGTGGGCTACGGGGTGGCGGGGCACGAGGTCGTCACCCCCGAGCCCCTGCCCGGTCTCGAGCCCTTCAGGATCGCCGCGCGCCCGGAGCCGGCTTGGTCTCCTGCTCCCCCTGCCGCGGCCCGCCCGGAAGGAACTGGCCGGGTTTGGTTCCAGGGCGAGGTGGCGATGGCAGGACACCGCCGGGAGATTCGGTCCTGGGCGGATCCAATGGGGTATCGGATCGAGGTCGAGGGCCTGCCCCCCTTCGATGTCGCTCGTGACGGCGGCGTGGTCACCTGTGACGCTGCACCGGGGGTCGCCCGATCTCAGCCTTTCACGGAGGCGGTCCTTGGCCCCGCCCTGACCGTTGCCCTGGCCCTCAAGGGGACGTTCTGCTTCCACGCCAGCGCCTTGCGGCGAGGCGACAGGGTGGTGGCCTTCGCGGGCGAGAGCGGCGCGGGCAAGTCGACGTTGGCCCGCGAGATCGACCTCGCGACCAATGGGCGCTGGGCGCGCGTTTCCGACGACGCCCTGCCGGTGATGGTGCAGGACGGGAACATCGAGGTGGATGTCAGATTCCCTCAGCTCAAGCTCGACGCGAGCGAGCAGAGCACGCCCGACCGGCGGGGCCGCTTTCCGCTCGCGGCGTTCGTAATCGTGGAGCCGAGCCCTCCCGCCGCCGGGGGGCACCTCGAACAGGCCGGTCCTGCCGAGTCCCTGCTCGCCGTGGCCTCTCATACGGTTGCGGCGCGGCTGTTCGACCGCGAGCTGCTGGGAAGCCATCTCGCCTTCAGCCGCGACGTGGCCCGGCTCGTCCCGGTCTTCCGGCTCACGTACCCGCACCGTCCTTCAGCAATCGCTGAGGTCGTCGCGATTCTCGACCGACTGGTCGGCCCGGATCACCATCGCGGAGCCCGGGTGTGAACCCCGGCTCTGCAGACCTCGCGGGCGGGACGGTTCTGCAGCGCAGCGACCGGGTTCTGGTCGCCCACCTCCAGGGGGAATCGGTGTTGCTCGATCCGGATGCTGGGCGCTACTACGCGCTGAACCCGGTAGGCTCGGCGATCTGGTCGTTACTGGAGAGACCCCTGGCGCTCGCGACGCTCGCGGAGCTCGTCGTGGCGCAGTTCGCGGTAGCACCAGAGGTCGCATGGCGCGACTGTGTGACATTCGTGGAGGAACTTAAGGCCCATGGGTTGGTGGAGCTCCAAGCTCGCTAGGCTGGCCGCAGACCCGGGCCAGGCCCTGCGCGACGGGCTCACCGTCGCGACGGCCCGGTTCTGGCTCGGCGTCACGTCGGTAGCGTTGCGCGTGTCGGGTCTTCGGCGGACGCAAAGGCTCCTTGGCCTGCCCACGACGATCGAGAGCGGGGAGCCAGCCGGCGCCAGCCGCTTCCCATCCTCGCAGATCCTGTGCTCCACCCCACCGGTCGCGCCGGAGGTTTCCATCGCAGCGTCCAACGCGACGCGCACCGGCGATCGGTTCCGCGTGATCGCCACAGGCAACGAGAGCGAGCGCCTGAGCAGGCTGGTCGGCTTCGCGGCGCGATTGCGACCTCGACCGTTCACTTGCCTGCCTCGAAGCCTGGTCCTGCAGCGCCTCCTGTTGTGGCGAGGCGTCGCGGCCACGATGCGGATCGGTGTGCGGCCCGCCAGGGATCGAGTCGCAGCACACGCCTGGCTCGAGGTGGACGGTCGGCCCGTGGGCGAGAGATCGGATCCCGGGCAGAGCTTCGCCGTCCTGCTTCCCGAGTAGGTGGCAGGGCCGACGAGTCTTGCACTCCTGCTGTCGGCGCAGGCGTGAAGTGCGGGGATTGGTCGCGCTGGGCGTCTACTCGCGCCTCGAGGAGACCGCGCACCAGCCGAACGAGTCGTGCCTGCTCGAGAACGTGATCTCCGACGCCAAGGTCTTCGCCCTCACGGCGCTCGGCGCCTGACGGGCGGCGGGCGCACAGCCGCCGCGGCACATCGAGCCGCCTCGCGTGCAGGACCGCTGAGCCGAGGACGGTCCGTGACGACCTGATTGCCGCTAAGATGAGCAAAAGGGCGCGCAGATGGCAATCCCCCCGGACGACGGAAGCTCCAACGGCGACGCGCTCGTCGCCAGCGAGGCGCGGTTGCGCCGGGCGCAGCGCGTGGCCCGTCTCGGGAGCTGGGAGCTGGACCTCGCCAGCAAGGTCATGTGGGGCTCGGACGAGGCCTTCCGGATCTACGGGCTGCCAGCGGCGCCGGACAACTCGCTGCCCTTCGGCATCGTGAAGGAGATCCCCCTCCCCGAGTACCGGCCCGGGCTCGACCGGGCGCTACGGGATCTCGTGCAGCACGGCACGCCCTACGAGATCCGCTTCTGTATCCGGCGCCATGACGACGGAGCGATCCGCCACGTGCACTCCTTCGCCGAGGCCACACACGACGAGGCCGGCGCGCCCGTCCTCGTCACCGGGACCATCCAGGACGTCACCGAGCACGAGGAGGCGACGCGCGCCCTGCAGGACGCGTTGCGGGCCAACGAGGAGCGCGCGCGGCTCATCCTGGAGCAGGCCGCCGATGCGATTTTCCTCGGCTCCCCGAACGGGGCGTTCACCAGTGTCAACGAGCGCGCCTGCGAGCTGACCGGCTACGACCGCGACGAGCTGGTGGGCCGCAGCTTCGACCTCCTGTTCACCCCCGCGGTGCTCGCCGCCGGCCCGCTGCGCTACGACCTCATCCATCGCGGCGACACGGTCGTCAACGAGCGCCTCCTCACCCGCAAGGACGGCAAGGAGGTGCTCGTCGAGATGCGCGCGAAGAAGCTCTCCGACGGCACCCTGCAGGCGATCGTCCGCGACATCTCGGAGCGCCGGCATCTGGAGGAGCAGCTCCAGCTCCGCCAGCGCATGGACTCCGTCGGCACCCTCGCCGGGGGCATCGCCCACGACTTCAACAACATCCTGGCGGCCATCGTCGGCTACGCCGACCTGCTCCGGATCACCGGCAGCGGGCTGGATGCCGGCCAGCAGCGGGGTGTCGAGGGAATCCTGAAGGCCGCCCGGCGGGCCGCCGACCTGGTCCGCGGGCTGCAGATGCTCTCGCGTCCGGAGTCGGCCGGGATCGAGAGCTTCGACCTCCACAAGGTCGCCTCGGAGGTCTTCCAGGTCCTCGGCGAGACCACGGATCGGCTCATCGCCAAGGAGATGCTGATCCCACCGGGCCGGTTCCCCGTCCACGGCAGCGCGTCGGCGCTCTACCACGCGCTCATGAACCTGGGGATCAACGCCGTCCAGGCCGTCGAGCAGAAAGGCCCGGGGGAAGGCGATCGCGTCAGCATCGACGCCCGGGACGTCGTGGCGACGGCGGGCGGTCCGCTGCCGCTCCCCCCCGGCCCGTACGTCCACGTGCGCGTGCGGGACACCGGCGTGGGCATGTCGCCCGAGGTGCAGAAGCAGGCGTTCGACCCCCTCTTCACGACCAAGGAGAAAGGGGAGCGCAAGGGCCAGGGCCTGGGGCTGGCGATGGTCTACAACATCGTGGTGCGCCAGCACGGCGGCCTGATCGACGTCGACAGCGCGGAGGGGGCAGGCTCCACCTTCAACCTCTACCTGCCCAGGGGGCGGGCGGCCGAGGACGGACAGCGGGCGGACGCGGCGGCGACCCCCGGCGGCACCGAGACCATCCTCATCGTCGACGACGAGCAACAGATCGTGACCCTCAGCCGCGAGGTGCTGGAACGGGTCGGCTACACGGTGCTGGCGGCCGCCGACGGGCTGGAAGCCCTCGAAGTGTTTCGGGCGCGGACGGGCGAGATCGACCTCGTGCTGCTCGACCGCACCCTGCCCAAGCTGCCGGGGGAGCGCGTTCTGCAGGAGATGTTGCGCGTGCGGCCCGACGTCAAGGTCGTCGTGTCGTCCGGCGACGCCTCGGTCGACCTCGCCGGCTTTCCCGGCGCGCTGCGGATCCTGCACAAGCCGTACGCGCCTTCCCTCCTGTACCGGGTCGTGCGCGAAGTCCTCGACGGCAGCCTCTGACCTCGGCTCGGCACGAGGCGTCGCCCGGAAGCAACCGGCGATGCGCGCGCCGACTCAGGGTCCCCCTCAGTGCCGCCCAGCTTCGCGGCGTCAGTACGACTGCGGGTCCAGCCGCACCTTGCCGCGGAACGTCCAGTAGATCACCGCCGTGTAGCCTGCCACGAACGGCATCCCGATCGCCGCGATGACCAGCATGATGGTGAGCGTGCGCGGGCTCGACGCCGCCGAGTGGATCGTCAGCGACAAGCCCGGGTCGTTGCTCGCCGTCACCAGGTTGGGGAACAGGACGCCGCCGAAGAGCGCGAGCAGCCCGGCGATCGTCGCGCAGCTCGAGGCGAACGCCTGCGCCGGCCGGCGCCAGTAGATCGAGCGCGGGATGTTGGCGATCGCCAGGACGGTGGCGACGACGACGATCGCCGCCCACGGGAAGCGCGAGAACTTGGTTGCGGCACGCGGCACCATCACCAGCGTGTAGATGGTCGTCAGCAGGTAGCCGACCAGGAACACGCCGAAGGTCCGCCACATCCAGGCCTCGAGGCGCTGCTGCAGCTCGGCCTCGGTCTTGAGGTAGAGGAACAGCGCGCCGTGCATCGCGAACGTCGCGACGGCGAAGACGCCGACGAGCAGCGCGTAGGGGTTGAGCTGGTCGAGCAGCGTGCCGGTGAAGTCGCCGTGCGCGTCGAGCGGCACGCCGAGGATCGCGTTGCCGACCGCCACTCCGAACAGCAGCGTGGCCGACGCCGAGCCGGCGAAGAACGCCCAGTCCCAGAAGCGCCGCCAGCCTGCGCCGGCCATCTTGCTGCGGAACTCGAGCGACACTGCGCGCAGGATGAGGGCGAAGAGGAGCAGCATGAACGCCGTGTAGAAGCCCGAGAAGGCGCTCGCGTAGGCCTCGGGGAAGGCCGCGAAGAGCGCCCCGCCGAACGTCACCAGCCACACCTCGTTGCCGTCCCAGATCGGCCCGATCGCGTTCATCGCAATGCGGCGCTCGCGGTCGTCGCGGGGCACGAACGGGTGGAGGATCCCGACCCCGAGGTCGAAGCCGTCGAGGATCGCGTAGCCGGTCAGCAGCACGCCCTGGATCACGAACCAGACGGTTGCGAGCGTGGTCGCGTCCATGTTTCCCTCACTTTCCCGGCGCGCGGCCGGGATCGGTGTACGAGTCGGTGCGGGTGCTGACGCTGACGGCGGCCTCGACGAGCCCGGCGCCGGGCGGGTGTGGCGTTGCCGGCGTCGGGCCCTCCTTGATCTTGTGGTCGAGGACGAAGACCCACACCGCGGCGAGCCCGACGTAGATCAGGGAGAACAGGACGATGGAGGCGAGGACCTGGTCGGCGCGGACCGCCCGGGAGAACGCGTCGGCGGTGCGCAGCCCGGCCGCGCGATCGACCTGCACGAACCCGTCGGCGTCGCGGATCGGCTCGCCTAGGGCATCGCGCACGATTGGCGGCTGTACGACCCAGGGCTGTCGCCCGACCTCGGCGGCTACCCAGCCGAGTTGGTTGGCGACCAGCGGCCCGGCCACCGCGAAGACGAACACCCAGAGCAGCCAGCGGGTGGAGAACAACCGCTTGCGCCAGAGCAACAGGCAGGCGAGCAGCGTCAGGCCGACGAAGCCGAAGCCGAGTCCGACCATGACGTGATAGGAGGCGTAGGGCACCAGCACCGGCGGCCGGTCCTCGGGGTGGAACGCGTCGAGGCCGAGGACGGTGGCGTTCCAGTCGCCGGTGAGCAGGTACGAGAGCAGGCCGGGGACCGCCACCTCGCCGTGGACGGTGGCCGCCTTCTCGTCGGGCAGCCCGGCGAGCGAGAGGTCGCCGCGGCCGGTGGTGAACTGGCCCTCGAAGGCCGCCAGCTTCGCGGGCTGGTGGCGGTAGACGTTCTTCCCCTGCAGGTCGCCGGAAACTGCGGCGGCGAGGGAGAACACAGTGGCGAAGAGCAGCGCCCCGGCGAACGAACGGCGGGCGAACTCCTCGTGCCGTCGCCGCAGCAGGTAGTACGCCGAGATGCTCATGATGAAGAAGGCGCCCATGATGAACGCGCCCAGCCAGACGTGGACCAGGCGGTGGACGGTCGACGGGTTGAACACGACCGCCCAGAAGTCCACGACCTCGGCGCGCATCACCGGCTGCCCGTCGATGAGGACCGGCGCGCCGTCGCGCAGCAACGGCACGATGTGGCTCCCCGCCGGGGTCTGCTGCCACGAGTTGGCGACGACGATCCAGATCGCCGAGAAGATCGATCCGAGGGAGACCATCACGGTGGCGACGAAGTGCATCCGCGGCGAGACGCGGTCCCAGCCGAAGACCAGCACCGCGAGGAAGCCGCTCTCGAGGAAGAAGGCGAAGATCCCCTCGGCGGCGAGCGCCGAGCCGAAGACGTCGCCGACGAAGCGCGAGTACGTCGCCCAGTTGGTTCCGAACTGGAACTCCATGACGATCCCGGTGGCGACGCCGATGGCGAAGTTGAGGGCGAAGATGCGCGTCCAGAAACGGGCTGCGGTCTCGTAGAGCGGGTCCCGGGTGGCGAGGTAGCGCCCTTCCAGCCACACCATGACCACGCCCATACCGATCGTGAGCGGCGGGAAGATGTAGTGGAACATGATGGTCAGGGCGAACTGCAACCGCGAGAGCATGACCACGTCCATGGCTCATCCCTCCGACGACGCAGGCGGACGCGACGATGGCATATCCGGCGCGGTGCGGCAATCGGCTCGCTGGGGCACGAGGTACCCGCGGTCGGTGTCGCCCTGTGTCACCGCGAACACAGGACAGCCTGGGCGGGCCGCTTCTTCGAGGACGTAACGCCATCAGGTGAGTGAGTGCGGTACAACACCCTCCGTCATCCTGAGGAGGAGCGCAGCGACGACGAAGGACCCCGTGGCGCCTGAGGTCGACCCAGACGCGCAGGTTGGCGCTCCAGGCGCGTCGGGATCGCGCGGAGGGTTGGGCGGGTGGCGCGACGCGGGCTGCAGGGCTAAGGCCGGAACCCGATGGCGGTTGGGTGCCGGGTGGTAGGCGCGGTCGCTGCAACTGGCGTGGTGCTCCCGCATCCTTCACTCGCTGCGCTCGTCCAGGATGACAGCGGGGTCGATGTTCATTGGGAGGAGGCCGAAGGCCGACGAAGCAATGCGGGGGCGCCGCGCTTTCCCGGACCACCGCTGGCGTCGGCCTCCGACCCCGCCCCCTCTGCTTCGGGCCGTGACCAGCCAACCCACGTCACGCCGCCCGCCCAGCCGCCGCGCGGTCCCGAGGCGCCTGGCCGCCCTCCGAGGGGCTGACAAAGGCGCGTGGGCGTCGGTGACTTGACGAAGTTGGGTGCGAGGTGGTGGCGGCCGCGTCGGTCAACCCGGGATGGGCTCAGTCGAGGCGGTCGTACCGGTCCTGGGTGATCTCGGCGCGCACGTCGCCGGTGTGGGCGATGCCGTCGGGCTCGAAGAGGATCGCCTTGACGTGTCCCCGCGGGACGACGCGATGCTCCCGGCCCCGGGGGACGATGCAGAACTCGCCCGGGTGGAGGGTCATGACCGAGTCGCCCTCGAGGACGTCGAGCACGCCCTCGACGACCCAGAACAGCTCGTCCTCGTGGTCGTGGGTGTGCCACGGGACCTTGTCGCCCTCGAGGTGCACGAGCTTGACGTGCTGCCCGTTGAGCTCGCCGACGATCTTCGGCGAGAAGGTGTCGGTGAACCTCGCGAAGCACTGCTCGATGTTGACGATCCGGGCCATCTACCGCCCCCTCTGCGGGTCTCGCCGCGACTCGAGGAAGGCCCCTGCGCTGACGATCCTGGGAGCCTCTACGGAGGATCCACGGGCCTGGTTGCGTCGCCGGCGCCTCCGGTCTGCACCGAACCGGCGGGTGCCGACCTCCAGGCGCCGGGTGTCGCTCAGCCCGCCTTGCGCGGCGTGGTGACCCTCCGGGCCCCGCGGGTGCCCTGGGCGCCCTGGGCGGCGCGCTTCCACGGCTGGTCCGTGGCCCGCGGTGGCGGTGTCGCGCGAGGCGCTGGCTCGTCCTCCGGCGGCGGAGTCGGCGGCGCGGCGCTCGCCTGCTTCGCCAGCGCGGCGAGATCGGCCGCCTCGTCGGCGGCGAGACAGCAGTGCTTGTACTTCTTGCCTGAGCCGCAATGGCACGGCTCGTTGCGACCCGGACGCCTGGTTCCTTCGTCGGCCATTGCTCACCTCACACGGCTTCTACCTTAGCACTGTGCCGTCTGACGGTCCGAGCCACTCCCCGGGGTCCTTCGCGGCCGGCGCCGGGTTCTCAGGCGAAGGCGAGCGCGGCGAGGGTGACGGCGTAGTCGCGGACGTCGGGCGGCCACGACGCGACGTGCTCGTCGAAGCGGGGCCGGTCGGCGGCGAACAGGGCGCGGAGCGCTTCCTCGTAACCGGGGAGGTTGCCCGCCATGGCGGACATGAAGCGGTAGGCGACCTCCTGCGCCCGGCGCTGGCGGTCCCTGCCCTCGTTCGCCTTGCGCGCCTGCTCGACGAGCTTGCGCAGCGCCACCGAGGCCCCGCCCGGCTGGTCGTTGAGCCACTCCCAGTGGCGAGGCAGCAGCGTGACCTCTCGTGCGACCACACCGAGCCGTGGGCGTCCCGGACCGCGGGGCGCCGACGGAGACGGGCCGTCGTCGGCCCCGGCGCCCGCGACGGCGCGGGCGGCCCGCGTCACGCGCTCCACGAGCTCCGCGACTGTCAGGCTGAAGTCCAGGTCGATCAGCTCGGCGCTGGCGTCGTCGAACACCAGGACCGACGCGCCGCCGTCACGGTGGAAGGCTTCCTGGGCGGCACGTGCGACCTCGGCGAGCGTTCCGGAGGCGATGCGCCGGGTGTCGGCGAAAGCGGTGCAGCTCGGCTGTCTTTCGGGTTCCATCGTCATCCTCCCGGTCGCCGGGAGCCTCCCGGGCGACGCGAGGTTGTGTTTTACCCGGATAAAATCAGATTGTCAATATCACCCGGATACAATCAGGCTCAACGCGACGCACCAAGGATCTCAGCGGGTCTTTCCGCGCGTCACCGGTCCACGCTCCGCGCGTCCCTGAATGACGTGGGCGTCTCCGGTGTTCCTCCCGAGTGAGCGTCGATCGCGGGGGCGATGACCTCGCCGTGCCGCGACGACGGGGGAGGGCACATGGACGCAAGCCGTAGCCTGATCGCCAGGTCAACGCCGTGGGACCTGGTCCTCACGCGCACCTGCGACACGCCACGCCGCATCGTCTTCCGGGCCTGGTCCGAGCCCACGCGGTTTGCGCAGTGGTGGGGCCCCCGGGGCTTCACCAACCCGGTCTGTGAGCTGGAATCCAGGCCTGGAGGCGCGCTCCGCATCGACATGCGCGGACCGGACGGCACGGTCTACCGGACGGTGGGGGCCTTCCGGGAAGTCGTCGAACCCGAGCGGCTGGTGTTCACGACGTCGGCTCTCGACGACACGGGCCGTCCGCTTTTCGAGGTGCTGAACTCCGTCACGTTCTCGGAGCGCGGCGGCACGACGTCGGTCACGGTCCAGGCGCAGGTCCTCAAGTGGATCCCCGCCGGGGAGCGATTCCTCGAAGGCATGGAGGAGGGGTGGAGCCAGACGCTCGAGCGCCTCGCCGCCTACGTGGCGGAGAACTGAGCGCGCCGCCGAGCGGAGGCCCCGGAAGGGCTGCGAGGATGTCGCCGATCGCCGCTGCAACGGGAGAGCGCAGGCCCGGCCGAGTCCGGCGGAATGCGAACCTGTGCCGGCACGGCCCTGCCGGTGCGCGCGATTGGGGTCTCGGGCGCATAACGTCGTGCTCCACTCGCGGCCGAGTGTCGCCCGGTACCCTGTTCTGCATCGACATGCGCGGACCGAGCTCGAGACTCCGTTTCCGGTCGCGTCCCGGCGACCCTGGGGCAGTCCCGACCGTGAAGCTGTGGACAGGTCGAGGGGGGAGTCGGGTGCGGGTCGCGCTGTTCCCAGGCGGCCGCGAAGTGGATGGAACTCGTGCAAGCGCAAAATCATACATTTCATCGGCGAAAAGAAGGCGGCGACCGACTTCACGAGGGTCTTGCGACTCGCTCTCGACATCTGCTACGATCGGACCCTAATCATAGGGAGGCTGTGGGGTGGACGCACTCGTCGAACGCCTGAGGGCGCATCGCACGCTGGCGGCGGCACCGCGCGAGCAGTTGGCGTGGCTGGTATCGCACGGACAGCTCCAGCGGTTCGCGGCCGGCGAGATGCTGATGCGAACGGGCGAGCCGGTCGTCGAGCTGTCGGTCGTGCTCGCGGGCCGCTACTCGATCCGGGTTCACCGTGGCAGCGGCTGGCGCCGGGTCATGGAGTGGCGGGCCGGCGACGTCGGCGGCCTGCTCCCGTACTCGCGCATGAAGGTCTCGCCGGGCGAGGTCCGCACCGACGAGCCGACGGAGCTCGTCGCGGTCCACAGCGACCACTTCCCGGCGATGATCAGGGAGTGCCACGAGCTGACCGCGATCCTCGTGCACGTCATGCTGGACCGGGCCCGCCACTTCAGGTCGAGCGACCTCCACGACGAGAAGCTGGCCTCCCTCGGACGGCTGGCCGCCGGACTCGCCCACGAGCTCAACAACCCGGCCTCGGCGGCCGCGCGCAGTGCCGGGGTGCTGCTCGAGAGGTTGCCTGCGGCCGAGGCGGCCCACCGCGCGCTCGGCGCCGTCCGCCTCTCGCCGCCCGAGCTGGCGGCCTTCGACGAGCTGCGCCGGCACTGCCTGGCCGGTGCGGCGGCCTCGGCTCTGTCGGCTCTCGAGCAGGCCGAGCGCGAGGAGGCCTTCGGCAACTGGCTGGAGGACCACGGCGTCGAGCACACGGTGGGCGAGGTCCTGGCGGAGACCGGCCTCGAGCTTCCGACCCTCGACGCCGCGGCGGGTGAGTTCGGCCGCGCCGCGCTCGGCCCCGCGCTCGCGGCGCTCGCCGCCTCCTGCAGCACGCGACGACTGGCCGCCGACGTCGAGCGCGCCGCGGGCCGCGTCCACGAGCTGGTCGCGGCGGTCAAGGGGTTCACGTACATGGACCAGGCGACCGTGCCCAAGCCCGTGGACGTCGCGCGCGGACTCGGTGACACCCTGACCATCCTCCGGTCGAAGGCCAAGTCGAGGTCGGTGCGGTTGAGCTACGAGGCGGAGCCCGACCTGCCCGTCGTCGACGGCCTCGGGGGCGAGCTCAACCAGGTGTGGGCGAACCTCATCGACAACGCGATCGAGGCCGCGGCCGGCGGTCACGTCGAGGTCAGCGCGCGCCGCGCGGGCGACACGGTCGTCGTGCGCGTCGTGGACGACGGTCCGGGACTGAGCCGGGAGGTCCGCGATCGGATGTTCGAGCCCTTCTTCACGACCAGGCCTGCCGGCGAGGGCGCCGGCCTCGGCCTCGCGATCGTCCGCAGCCTGGTGGCCCAGCACGACGGCGAGGTCGAGGTCGAGTCGCGACCCGGGAGGACCGAGTTCCGCGTCACCCTGCCGGCGGGTCATCCGGCGGCGAGTGAGAACTAGAAGACTGGAGGACGCCGATGCCCCGATTCCTCATCGAAGTGCCGCATGAAGAAGACGTCGTCGCCTGCGCCAGGGTCGTGCGGATCTTCCTCACCAGCGGGTCGCACTTCCTGACCAACGCCGAGTGGGGATGCGCCGACGGCGATCACCGCTGCTGGATGATCGCCGACGTGGCCGACCGCAACGAGGCGCGCGGCATCGTGCCGCCCGGCCTGCGCGCGCAGTCCAGGGTCGTCGGCCTGACCCGGTTCACCCTGGAAGAGATCGATCGGATCCAGCGGGAGCACGGAGGCTGACGGGAGGTCACGAGCGCCATGGCAAAGCCGATTCTCTTGACGGTTGACGACGATCCGGAGGTGCTCGCCGCGATCGAGCGCGACCTGCGCGAGCACTACCGGCACGACTACCTCGTCCTCAAGGCCCGCTCCGGCGAGGAGGCGCTGCAGGTCGCGACCGAGGCCCGGCAGCGCGGCAGGACGATCGCCCTGTTCCTGGTCGACCAGCGCATGCCCGGCATGACCGGCACCGCGGTGCTCACCGAGCTCCGCAAGCTGTTCCCGGAGGCGCGCAAGGTGCTCCTGACGGCGTACGCGGACACCGAGGCGGCGATCTCCAGCATCAACGAGATCGGCCTCGACCACTACCTCCTCAAGCCGTGGCACCCGCCGGAGCAGCGGCTCTACCCGGTCCTCGACGACTTACTCACCGAGTGGCAGACGCACGCCCGGCCGCCGTACGACGGCATCCGGGTGGCCGGCGCCCAGTGGTGCCGCCAGTGTTACGAAACCAAGGACTTCCTGGCCCGCAACCACGTTCCCTACCAGTGGCTGGACATCGAGCGCGACGCTCCGACCCGCGAGCTGGTCGAGCGCCTGACCGGCTCGCTGACCCGCCTGCCGGTGATCCTGCTCCCCGACGGCAGCCACCTGGTCGCGCCGACCCGCACCGAGCTGGCGGCCAGGGCGGGGCTGCGGACGCAGGCGGAGGCGAAGGTCTACGACCTCGTGATCGTCGGCGGGGGACCGGCCGGGTTGGCCGACGCGGTTTACGGCGCCTCGGAGGGGCTGAGCACGCTCCTGATCGAGCAGCACGCACCGGGCGGCCAGGCGGGCACGAGCTCGCGCATCGAGAACTACCTCGGTTTCCCCGCCGGCGTGACCGGCGAGGACCTCGCGCGCCGTGCCATCGCCCAGGCGCGGCGCTTCGGCGCCGAGCTGCTCACCGCGCAGGAGGTCGTCGGGCTTCACCGGGAGGATCCGTACCGCGTCGTCCAGCTCGCCGACGGCAGCGAGGTGAGGTCGTACGCCGTCCTGCTGGCGACCGGGCTGGCGGTCAACACGCTGGACGTGCCCGGGATCGAGCGCCTGCTCGGGGCCGGCGTGTACTACGGCGCCGCGACCACCGAGGCGGCGATCTACCGCGACTGCGACGTGTGCATCGTCGGCGGCGCCAACTCCGCCGGGCAGGGGGCGGTCTTCTTCGCGCGCACCGCGCGCCGCGTCACGATGCTCCTGCGCAGCACCGGCCTCGAGACGTCGATGTCGCAGTACCTCATCGACCGGATCGCCGCCCTCCCCAACATCACCGTGGTGCCGCGCGTCGAGGTGGAGGAGGCGCGCGGCCGCGACCACCTCGAGGAGATCGTGATCCGGCACGGCGACAGCGGCGAGGAGAGCGTCATGGCGTGCGCCGCCCTGTTCCTGTTCGTCGGCGCCGCGCCGCGCACCGCGAGCTTCGCCGGCTTCGTCGAGCGCGACGAGCGCGGCTTCATCGTCACCGGCCCCGACCTGCCGCGCACCGGCAGCCGACCGCGCGGCTGGAGCCTCGACCGCGACCCGTTCCTGTTCGAGACCAGCGTGCCCGGCGTGTTCGCCGCCGGCGACGTCCGCGCGGGCGCCAACCGCCGCGTCGCCGCCGCGGTCGGCGAGGGCTCCGCCGCGATCTACTCGATCACGCGCTACCTCCAGACCGTCTGACCCAGGCGGGCCTGCGCCTACTGCATGTCGAGCTCGAAGGTCGCCTCGAAGCAGGAGAAGCAGGTCCACAGCGTGCTCATCGGCAGCTCGCGCGAGACGAGCAGCAGCCCGTTGTTGGGCAGCGAGCCGTCGATCCACTTGCGCATCGTGTCGGTGATGTCGACCGTGTACTCGGTCTGCGTGTGCGACAGCGAGTAGCAGTGTCCGGCCTGGAAGGGGTCGAACGAGGTCCACGGCGCGGTCAGCTCGCAGGCGGAGAGCCCGCACGAGGCCCAGCTCGTGTTGGACGTCACGGCGCTGATCTGCTTGAGCCGCAGCTTCGCCGACTGGAGCTGCCCGGCCTGGCCCTGGAGGGGGCCGACGTTCAAGGAGACCCGGGAACGGTACAGCTTGGCGAGCTGGACGTTCTCCCACTGGAACCAGTCGCGGCCGACCAACGCGCGCTGGTTCCCCGCGGCGTCGCACGTGGGGCGGGCCTGGATCGGCGCCTGCGGGATCGTGTACTGCTCCGGCCACGCGTCCGTGCCCATCCAGTTCTGGATGACCGCTGGCACATTGGTGATCTGGTTCAGCGGGCGGGGCGGGAACGGCGGCTTGACGATGGCCCTCGTCAGGGTGAACGGCTGGTCGCTGTCGTCGTAGCGGTTCGGCTGCGCCTGCGAGCGCACGCGCACGCGGTACGAGCCCGGGCCGGCCGGTCCGCCCTGGAAGTCGCCCGCGTTCCAGACACGGTTGCCGTTGGCCGGCCGGTCGGTCGCGATCGTCCCGACCAGCTCGTCCGGCTCGCGGATCAGCTCCAGCTTGACCTTCCCGGTGAGGTTGGTCGAGCTCCAGGAGATGGACGTGCCCGCGCCCACCTTCCACTCCTGGCCGCCGTTCGGCGAGTTCAACTTGAGCATGACCGGCGGCGGAGGGGCGGGGAGGGCGACGATGCTGAAGGAGGCGTTGGAGGTGTCCTGCTCGGTGCTCCCGGTCTCGCGGATGCCCACCTTGTAGTCGGTCCCGGCCTGGGCAGTTCCGCCCGAGTGCTGGCCGACGACCCACGGCCGCGAGGTGGGGGAGACCGGCACGTTCTGCGCGATGAAGCCGAGCTCGACGGTGCCCTTGATCAGCACGATGTCGAGCGCCGAGGCCTTGGTCGGTCCGGTCAGGACCCAGGTGATGGCGTGGCTCGTTCCGGACTTCCAATGCTCGCCGCCGTTCGGCGATTGCACGGTGACGCTCTGGGCGGCGGCCGCCGCGGCCAATGCCAGCCCAACCACGACGCCTGCTCCGATCGTTCTCATCGTCCGTTCCTCCCGTTGGCGCGCGATCGTCCGGGTTTCCCCCTCCGGGGAGGCGCCACCGGACGACCGGTCCCAGTCATCGTAACGCCGCGTCGCGGCACAACCGCACAGCGCCCGGCAGCGAGGCTCGGAGCGACCCGCGAGTCCGGGGGACGCTCCGAGTCCGGGGCGGGCGACAGCTCAGAACTCCAGCTCGAACGTCGCCTCGAAGCAGGAGATGCACGTCCAGGGGTTGCTCATCGGCAATTCGGCGGCAAACAACAACAGGCCATTGTTGGGCAGCGAGCCGTCGAGCCACCTGCGCACCGTCTCGGTGATGTCGACGGTGTACTCCGACTCCCAATAGTGCAACGAGCGGGGGTTGGTGATCTGGACCGCTTCGAAGGTGGTCCACGGTGCCAAGAGCTCGCAGAAGCTGCGTCCGCAGGAGGCGTCGGTCGTCCCGGTTCGCACGGAGCCGACCTGCTTGAGGCGCAGCCTGGCCGCGGTGAGTTCGCCGGCACGAGCGGCGTAGGGGCCGACGTCGAAGTGCACGCGCGAGCGGTACAGCGCGGCGAGCTGGACGTTCAGGTACGGGAACCAGTCGCGGCCGACCCTGGCGCGCACGTTGGACGAGGCATCGCACGTCGGCCGCCCGCTGGTGTTCTCGTGCTCGGTCCTCTCACCGACGTTCGGGTGGGAATCCGTGCCGGAGAGGTTCAGGATGATCGCTGGGACACGCACCGGTTGGATCGGCAACGCATGCGGCGGCTTCATGTTGGGCAGGGAGGGCGTGAGCGTGAACGCCTGGTCGCTCTCGTCGAAATGAGTCGGTCGCGCCTGGGAGCGGACCCGAACGCGGTACTGGCCCGACGAGACCCGCCCGCCCAGGTAGTCGCCGGCATTCCACGGGCGCGAGCCGTCGAGCGGCAGGTTGGACGCGATGACGCCCACATCCTGGTTCGGCTCACGGACCAGCTCCAGCTTCACCTTGCCCGTCAGGTTGGCCGTGTTCCACGAGATCGTCCGGGGAGAGCCGACCCGCCACTCCTCGCCGCCGTTGGGCGCGTTCACCTTCATCGTGACCGGTGGCAGCAGCGGCTTCGCCCCGGGGATCTTCCTGGCGATCGCGAAGAAGGCGTCGGAGGCGTCGAGCTCGGTGGTGCCGATCTCGCGGATACCCACCTTGTAGTTGGTGCCGGGCTGGGCCTGCCCGCCCGAGTACTGGCCGACGGACCAGGTGTACGTGGTCGGGGAGACCGGGACGTTCTGCGCGATGAGGCCGAGCTCGACGGTGCCCTTGATGAGCACGATGTCCATCGCGGAGGCCTTGGTCGGTCCGGTCAAGACCCATGTGATGGGATGCTCGGTCCCGGCGGTCCAGCCCTCGCCCCCGTTCGGCGACTGCACGATGATCGTCTGGGCGGCGGCGACCGCAGCCAGCCCGAGTCCGACGACGACGCACGGCACGGTCTTTTTCATCTCCCGGTCCTCCCTCGAGCGTGCGGTCGTCCCGGCTCCGCCCTCCCGACCCCGTGACGACGCGCCTTGCTCATGAAACGACGGTCCCGGGACGAATCGCACACCGCTCGGTCCCACTCAACGTTTTTCCCCGGACCGCAGTACTAACCACAGGAGGGCACGTGAGCGCGACCGCGCAGCGACGACCATGGCAGCGAGCGCAACCGTGAGGATGGAGCGGCTTCCGACCGCAGCACCGGCCGATCCGGTCGCTTCGGCGCGACTCGCGCGGGCCAAGGCCGGTGACCTCGACGCGTTCGAGGCGTTGGTCATCGCCACCCAGCCGCTCGTCCTGAACGTCGCCCTTCGCCTCCTGCGCAACCGCGAGGACGCCCGCGACGCGGCGCAGGAGGCCTACCTGCGGCTTCACCGGCACCTCTCCCGGATCGACGCCGCCCGGTCGATCGAACCGTGGCTGTGTCGCGTGACGATCAACGTGTGCTTCGACCTGATGAAGAAGCGATGCGCGCCGTCGGGCTCGCTCGACGACGTCGCCGGGTCGGCGGACGCCGCCGGGCTTGCGGTAGCGGGCGACCAGGACGCGCGTGTGGACGCCGAGCAGCGTGCCGGGCTGCTGCGCCGCGCGATCTCGAAGCTCTCCGGCAAGGAACGCGCGGCGCTCGTGCTGCGGGACATCGCCGAGCTGCCGACGGCGGAGGTCGCGTCTCGGCTGGGCTGCTCGGAGGCCACGGTTCGATCGCACATCAGCCGGGCTCGGCTGAAGCTGCACGCCGCGCTCGGCGGGAGGCGGCCATGACTTGCTGGAGGTACCGGCGTGCGATCGCACTGCTGGTGGGCGGCGAGCTTCCTGCCGCCGAGCGACAGGCGCTCGACGCGCATCTCGGCGCCTGCGCGGCGTGCCGCGCCCTCGTGGCCGGGCTCGGCGCCACCCATGCGCTCGTGCGCGAGCTTGCCGTCGGTGAGGCCGACCCCGTCCTCGCCGCCGCCGTGCGCGGGGGCGTCATGTCCCGGCTGCGCGAGCAGGAACGGGCGCGGCCGTACCCGGCCTGGCATGCGTGGTCGTGGCTGGCGGCCTCGGCCGCTGCGGTCGTGGTCGTGGCCTTCGCGGCGCTTCTCCTGCGGGCCGGCTGGCCCGGCGGCCGGCCGCCTGGTGAAGTGCGGGCGCGGGCTCCAATCGCCGCTGCCTCGCCCGAGCCCAGCGGCCGCGACGTGCCGGCACGCGTCCCGCCGGGCGGGCCCGGGCCTGCCGGGCAGGAGCACGCCGAGGCGACTACCGCGACTGCCGCGACGCCAGCGGCGCCTCGCCGTCGCCGTCCGGCGGGCGTGCCGGCCGCGATCTCGCGCGCCCCGGAGGCCGAGCCGGCCGTCATCAAGATCCTCACCGACGATCCCGACGTCGTCATCTACTGCATCGCGAACGAAAGGAAAGGGTGAAACCATGAAGAAGTACACCTCCGCCGTGACGACAATCGTGGTGGCTGCGGCCATCACCTGCATCGGCTCGTGGGCGCGTGCGCAGCAGAAGCCGGCGGACGGGGGCCACGCCGGCGCTCCGGCCGCGCCACAGGACGATCGCAGCACGTGGGTGACGCGGTTCTACGACCTCAAGCACGCGCGGGCCCAGAGCGTCGCCATGGTGATCGGGATGTTCTCGGGCACGACCAACGTGGACATCGGCGCCCGACGCGTCATCTGGTCCGGACCGCCGGCGCTCGCACCGGCGATCGAGGACGCCGTCGCGCGACTCGACGTTGCGCCCCCGGTTGCGCCGTCGCTCGAGCTGACGTTCCACATCCTCCGCGCCGGCGTGGCCGAGGGTGGCGGCGGCTCGCTGCCGGCCGACCTCGAGGGCGTGGCCAAGCAAGTCCGCTCGGTGTTCGCGGTCACGACCGTCAGCCTGGTCGAGACGGCGATGTTGCGGACCTCGGCCGGCCAGCACGGGCGGCTCGGAGGCCGGGTCAAACCGTGGGCCCAGCGGATCGACCAGGCGGAGTACTCGATCAGCTTCGGCGAGATCCAGATCACCGAGGACGCCAAGGGCCGGAGCGTGCGCCTCCCGAACCTCGGCTTCGATCTGTCGATCATCGTCATAAGCAGCGATGGGAAGGCCAGGTGGAACACGAAGGTCAACCTGGACACGTCGATCGACGTGCGCGAGGGACAGAAGGCGGTCGTCGGCAAGGCCAGCGTCGACCGCACCGACGACACGATTCTCCTCGTCGTGACCGCAAGGACGGTCGACTGAGCGGCCGGTCGTATCGCCACCGGCGGCCTGCCGGCGCGGGACCGGACCCGCGGCCGGCCCGGCCGGGGAATTCCAGCCACCCGGAGTGCCTTCTCGGTTTCCGAGGCCGCGAGTCCGCGCCTCGACTGGAGCCATTGTGACCATTGCCCGCGCCTACGCCGCCTTCAACCCCAAGGACCCCCTCCGCCCGCACACCGTCGAGCGCCGCGACCCCGGCCCGAGCGACGTGGAAATCGACATCCTCTTCTGCGGCATCTGCCACTCCGACGTCCACCAGGTGCGCGACGAGTGGGGCGGCTCGATGTACCCGATGGTGCCGGGCCACGAGATCGTCGGCCGCGTGACGCGGGTGGGCGCGTCGGTCACGCGCCTCAAGGCGGGGGACCTCGCCGGCGTGGGGTGCATGGTGGACTCCTGCCGGACGTGCGAGTCCTGCGCCCGCGACCTCGAACAGTTCTGCCAGAAGGGCGCCGCCTACACCTACAACGGCACCGAGATGGACCGCAAGACACCGACCCACGGCGGCTACTCGACGGCGGTCGTGGTGGACGAGGCGTTCGTCCTCGGGGTGCCGGAGTCGCTCGACCCCGCCGGCGCCGCCCCACTGCTGTGCGCCGGCATCACCACCTACTCGCCGCTCCGGCAGTGGAACTGCTCGAAGGGCGATCGCGTCGGCGTCGTGGGCCTGGGCGGCCTGGGCCACATGGCCGTGAAGCTGGCGGCCTCGATGGGGGCCGAGGTCACGATGCTGAGCACCTCGCGGGCCAAGGAGGCCGACGCGAAGCGCCTCGGCGCCTCCGGCTTCGCCCTCACGTCAGAGGACGCCACCTTCACGAAGCTCGCGGGCCACTTCGACCTCATCGTGAACACCATCTCGGCGCCCCACGACTACAACCGCTACCTCGGGCTGCTGCGCCCCCAGGGCACCATGGTGCTGGTCGGCGCGCCGCCCCAGCCGATCCCGGTGTCGGCGTTCTCCCTCATCTTCGGCAACAAGCGTCTCGCCGGCTCCCTCATCGGCGGCATCGCCGAGACCCAGGAGATGCTCGACTACTGCGGCGCCCACGGCATCGTCTCCGACGTCGAGATCATCCCCGCCGACAAGGTCAACGAGGCCTACGAGCGCATGCTCAAGGGCGACGTGCGCTACCGCTTCGTCATCGACATCGCGAGCCTCAAGGGCGCCTAGCCTGCCGTGCTGCCCCAAGTCGCGTCGAGCGCTCCGTCATCGAGGAAGTAACCGTCATTGCGAACACAGTACGGCCCGAGCGGGCCGCTTCCTCGAGGAACAGACGTCATTGCGAGGAGCGGCGCAGCGGCGACGAAGCAACGCCGGCGCGCCTGATCGCGCTCCAGACGCGCCGGCGTTGCTTCGCGAGATGCGCTCGCTCGCAAGGACGCAGAGGTCGATGTGACTTGGGAGTGTGATCCCTGCTACCGGACTAGAAGGTGACGCCGACCCGGAGCACCCAGGGGCTGTCGTAGGGGTTGGCGTGGCTCGTCTCGTCGTAGTTGAAGTTGTAGAGCACGAGGATGTAGAACGCCGAGCCGCCGACCGGCCAGCCGTAACCGGCGCCGGCGAGCAGGTTGGTGTCCGTCTCGCGGTCGGTGTCCCCCCCTCCCAGGGCGTACTCGTAGTCCACGTACTCGGCCTCGCCGTGCAGGAACAGGTTCGACACGAGCTGGTACTGGGTGAACAGGCTGCCGCCGTAGTCGTTGGTGGTGACGTCGTCCTCGTAGCGGCTGTCCTTGCGGTAGCGGTAGAAGACGCCCGCGCCGAGGTTGAAGTCGGGCGTGACGCGGTAGCCGGCCAGCGGTGCCAACTCGATGTAGTCGACGTCACCGAAGGCCAGGCCGAGGCCGCCGCCGAAGTAGAGCCGGTCTCGGAGCGGGGGATTCCCGCGGGCTTCGACCTCTTCGGGCTCCCACGCCGGCATGTCCGGCTGCGCCGCCGGCTCTGGCGCCGCCGTGGGGACCGGTGTCGGTGTCGGCGTCGGCGCCGGGACCTGCGCCAGGCACGGGATCGCGACGATGCACAGGGCTGCGACGAGGACGATCGGCTTCATGAGATGCCTCCCTCTGGTCTCCCCAAGGAGTCGGGGGCTCCGTCGATTCCCTGTCACCGTTCCAACAGGTGTCCCCCTTCGGTCGGAGCGTGGGTGACCCGCGTCGCCTCCTCCGCTCGTTCCCACGTAACATCTCGCCAAACGCGACCCCGGGAGCTGGAATCTGCTGTGGAGCGCGCCCTCCGGGCGTGCTCCTGGGCGACCATGCAGGCGCCATGAGAGCACGCGCGGAGCGCGCGCTCCTCTGAGGCCGACCTCAGACGGCAGGTTCCGCTACTTCCTCGAAGAAGCGGCCCCCGGGCCGCACTGTTCTCGCGATGGCGGGGGTGGGGATCGTGCTGGAGAGGAGCCACACGGGTCAATGCTGCCGGCAGCGCGGTGGCGATGAGCGAGGGCGAGCGCATCTCCGAGAACTACCGGGGGTGGGTCGGCAGGAAGCTCGCCCAGCGGCCAGCCCAACGGCCGGCTGCAGACGCTGCGCGACGCCCACCGGTTGCAGCGCGAGGAGCTCGACGCGATCAACGACCAGGCGGCGCTTCGACCGCCTGGGCGAGGTCAACCTGCTCAGCAGTGCATTGACTCGTCACCATCGGCCACTGGCAGCACGCGTGGCACAAGACGCGCCGGCCCGTGATCCACGGCTGGGTGTTCGGCGTCAGCACCGGCCTGCGCAAGGATCTCTAGCTCGACCTGCCCAAGGAGATCGGCGCCATCCGCGCGATCTACGACCTCGAGCCGCTGAGCTGAGCACCAGTACCGCGCGGCCGCTCACGCCTGACTACTAGCGGCACGCCGCGCAGTTCTGTACTCGGCGCCTCAGGTCCCGAGGGACGCGCCTGCCATCCGTCCGGCGCACGGCACCTGGATCTTCCCGACTATGACTCCAGGCGACCGTCGGCCCCACACGATGCTTCGCGTGGGGCCAGGTCGGGGCGCTCGACGAGACGCGCCGGGTAAGGTCACTCGACGTCGAAGGACTGCAGCTCGACCGGGACGGCGCCGTTGGTCTGCAACCGTTCGTTGTCTGCGTACACGATGGCGCCCGCGGAGTCGCGTCCGCCGATGACGTAGAAATACCCGTCGCTGGCGACCGCGCCCTCCATGTACACCCGACCCAGGTTCAGGGCGGGAACGGTCGGCGAATCCGTCCACGTGTTGGTCGTCGGGTTGTAGTACGCGGCGTGGTTGAGGACGACCCAGCTTGCGTCGCGCCGGCCGGCACCGAGCCACAGTCCGTCCACTCCGACGCCGTCGGCGTTGTACGACCAGCGGGTGTACGCACCACCGCCGTTCGGAACCGCAGCGATGTAGCTCCACGAGGTGCCGTTGAATGCCTCCGCGGTCATGTCCGGAGTGAACCCGGGGAAGAGCACCCCGCCGGCCACGTAGATGCTGGTGCCGATGGCCGCGGCCGAGAACGACGTGCGCGACTTCTGCATCGGGACGCCGGCCGACCAGGTGTTGGTCAGGGTGTCGAGCTTCCACACCTGGGTCGTCGAGGCACCGGACTTGATGCCGCCCAGGACGTAGAGGTCCGTGCCGATCGCCACCACCTGGTACTGGGCGCCGGCGGTGTAGCCATTGTTGGCGGCGATGGTGCTCCACGAGTCGCCGGCGACGTTGTAGGCGTAGGTGTTGTTGTCGGGGTCACTGCCCGGGATGTAGATCACACCGTTGATCGCGACCCCGTCGATGGAGTCCAGGGCGGCCGGCATCGCGGTCATCGTCGCCCAGGAGTTGGTCGCCGTGGTGTAGCGGTAGACCGTGTTGGTCGGGGTGGTCGCGCCGGCGTCGCTGGTGCCGCCGATGACGAACACGTACGGGCCCGAGGCGACGACGGCGTTGAACACCCGCCCCGCGGGCAGCGGCGCCATGACCTCCCAGACGGTGCCGATGGCATCGCCGGACTTCGGGCCGGCCGGCGCGACAGCCGGCGTGGTCGAGGCGGCCTGGGCTGCGCCGGTCCACTTTTCCGCGTACGCGCTGTGGTCGGTGCCTGCCTGCGCCGTGCCGAGTCCCACCACGAGAACGGAGAGAACGACCCAGCCAACGAGACGAGCGGTCTTCATCTGTGTCTCCTCCTCCGGCTTCGGGATGGTTCGGACGGATCCGAGCGTCGATTCCGAACTCCGCGAGCCGAGATTCACCTTGGCAGAGCATACTCCTGCTTGTGTCTCGACTCGAGGGCGCGAGGAGCGTGGACGGTGCCGGGCAGCCCAAGGCCGATCTTCGTCGGGAGGCGGTGGCTCATGACGACGAATCGCCGCCGCGGACGATCATTCGTCATGAGCGACTGGCACCCGGCAGTCGGCCACGCGCGGGCCCGGCACCTCTCGTTCCCCGCGGCGGCTGTCGGGCTTGGGTGTAGCCTGCGGGAGGCCGCCGCGCGCGTCGAGCCGCGGCGGAAGGGGGGCCACGATGGCGACGAACGACCGGATCGGCTCGCGTGTGCTTCGCGACAGGGTGATGTCGGCAGAAGAGGCGGCGGCACTCATCCCGGCCGGCATCAACGTCGGGATGAGCGGTTTCACCGGCGCCGGCTACCCCAAGGCGGTGCCACTGGCGCTCGCCAAGCGCATCCTCGACGCCAACCTCCGCGGCGAGCGTTTCCGGATCAGCGTGTGGACCGGGGCGTCCACGGCGCCCGAGCTCGACGGCGCCCTCGCCACCGTGGACGGCGTCGAGCTCCGATTGCCGTACCAGTCCGACCCGGTCTGCCGGAAGAAGATCAACGCCGGGGAGATGGAGTACATCGACATCCACCTCTCGCACGTCGGCATCTTCGTCCGCCAGGGGTTCCTCGGCCCGCTCGGCGTCGCCCTGATCGAGGTCACCGGCATCCGCGAGGACGGCTCGCTGATCCCGTCGTCGTCGGTGGGCAACAACAAGGTCTGGATCGACAGCGCCGAGAAGGTCATCCTCGAGGTCAACCTGTGGCAGAGCGAGAAGCTGGAGGGGATGCACGACATCTACCAGCGCTTCGCCCTTCCCCCCGACCGCTTGCCGATCCCCCTCACGCACCCCGGGGACCGGATCGGCACGCCGTACCTCCAGTGTCCGACGGAGAAGGTCCTCGCCGTGGTCGTGACCGACGCCCCGGACCGCAACACGCCGTTCTCCCCGCCGGACGACGACTCACAGCGCATCGCCGGCCACATCCTCGACTTCCTCGGCCACGAAGTCGCCAAGGGTCGGCTGCCCGCCAACCTCCTGCCGCTTCAGTCGGGCGTCGGCAACATCGCGAACGCCGTCCTCCACGGGCTCGACGAGGGCTCGTTCGAGGGCATGACCTCGTACACCGAGGTGATCCAGGACGGCATGATCGAGCTGATCGACTCCGGCAAGCTGACCGTTGCGTCGGCTACCGCGTTCTCGCTCAGCCCGCAGAGGGTCGAGCAGATCAACGCCCGCATGGACGACTACCGCAGGAGCATCGTCCTGCGGCCGCAGGAGATCTCCAACCACCCCGAGATCATCCGGCGGCTCGGCTGCCTGGCGATGAACGGCATGATCGAGGCGGACATCTACGGCAACGTCAACTCCACCCACGTGATGGGCACCCGCATCCAGAACGGCATCGGCGGCTCCGGGGACTTCGCCCGCAACGCCTACATCTCGTTCTTCATGACGCCGTCGACCGCCAAGCGCGGGTCGATCTCGTGCATCGTGCCGATGGTCTCGCACGTCGACCACACGGAGCACGACGTCCACGTCGTCGTCACCGAGCAGGGCCTCGCCGACCTCCGCGGGCTCTCGCCGAAGCAGCGGTCGGTGCAGATCATCGAGCACTGCGCCCACCCCGACTACCGGCCGGCCCTGCGCGAGTACGTCCGGCGCGCGCTCGACGTCTCTCCCGGCAAGCAGACCCCGCACCTGCTCGAGGAGGCGCTCGGCTGGCACGTCCGCTACCAGCGCACCGGCACCATGCGGGCGTGAGGGTGCGACCCGGTCGGGAATGGCCGCGAGCGGGCGACCAGTTGGAACGGAAGGCGAGGTGCTCGGAGGCCGAGCTCGGCCCGTGGAACCGCCGATTGCTGGGCCGGCCGGCCGAGCGGGTCGTCGAGGAGGTCCGATGCGGTTCGTACCCATGATTCTCGCCGCGCTCTTCCTGTCTTCCCCGATCCCCGGCGTGGGAGGGGTTGCCGGCTCCAGCGACGGGCCTCCCGGACAGGCGAAGAAGGGCAACGTCCCACCGGGTCTCGCCAAGAAGGGGGGCGTGCCTCCCGGGCTGGCCGCCAGGCATACGCTGCCCCCGGGGTTGGCCAAGAAGTTCGGCGCCCATCGGCCGCCGAAGGCCTACGTCGCGTTCGACCCAACGCGCGAAGACCGGGCCTGGCTCCTCATCGACGCCAGGTGGGTGCCGGTCACGCGTCTCGACGTGAGCCTGCGGGCCGAGGTGCGGAGCTCGCTCCTGCTCCCGCCGGTGCCGCCGCCGGTGCCCCTGCCGCCCCTTCCCGCCGGTCTCCGGGTCGTCCTGTTCGAGTAGGAGTCCCCGAGGTCGGTCCGACGCCTTCGCGTGTGACGGCGCTGGAATCTCCGAGAGGGCGGGGCCATTGTCGACGATCGCAGGAACCGGGACAGTCGGGTGGGTGAAGGCACGACGTGACGCTTCGGGTGTGCCACGTGCCCGCCGTCCGAAGGAAGGATCGCATGGAGTGTTCTTCCGTTGGTGTGGACACCCCCCGAACCGTCCGGCGCGGCATCTCCCCGATGGGGCCGCTGTGGCTCGTGGCCCTGTCGATCCCGGGGATGGTCATGGCGGCTCAGCCCGTGCTGGTGACCGACGTCCCCGGGCTCTACGAGGCGGTCAACGATCCCGCGAACGTCGGCCGCAGGATCGTGCTGGCGCCCCGCACCTACGACCTGTCCCCGGACTTCGAAAACGGGGGCAGGCTCGAGCTCCAGGAGGGCATGGAGCTCGCCGGCATACCCGGGGACCCCGCGGCGGTCGTGATCGACGCGTCGGCGCTGCCGCTGGCCTCGTACCAGGTGGGGACGTTCCTGACCGGACCCGTCCGGGTCGGTCGCGGCAGGAACGCCGTCGAGTGGCTCACGATCCGAAACGACCTCTACGGGGCGGGCCTGATCGAGACGGACCTCGCCCCGGTTTCGACCTCGACGGTGATCCGCGTCGAGCACGTCGTCCTCTCCGGCGGCCAACGCGGCCTCGACGTCCGTTTCCTCGGTCCGGCGTTCGACGGCCGGCTCATCGAGGCCACGTTCGAGGGGAACGAGCTGCAGGCGATCACGCGCGGCATGAGCCAGGGCATCCGGATCACCTTCTCGGGCGTGAACGGAGGCGTTCTGCGGGCGATGTCCCGGGACAACGTGTTCGAGGGGAACCAGGTCGGTCTGATCGCCTCGAGCCAGGCGGGCTCGAACAACGCCATCTCTATCCGTTCCCAGGGCGACCGCTTCGTCGACAACCGCGCCGGCTGCCTCCTGATAGGCGGGAGCGGCGCGACCGCCTCGTCCAACACCCTCCACTTCGTCGCGCACGGCGACGAGTTCCGCGACAACGATCACGCGCAAACGAACCCGGCGTACACGCTCGGGGGCGGAATCGTCGCCGTCGGCGGTACCAGCCGGGCCTCGGAAACCGTCGGCCGGCTCGAGGTGTTCGACAGCACGTTCTCGGGCAACGGGCTCGGTGACATCATCGCGTTCGGCTACTACGACGCGGTCAACGGCCTGCCGGTCGGCGCCGACAACCTCCAGGAGCTGCGCGTGGTCCCGCCCGGTCGCGGCCTCTCCACGTTGCGCGTCGACAGCAGCCCGGCGGATGCCGGGAGCGGCAACGCCGTCGTCGTCCTACCCCCGGGCGGTCTCGACTAGCGGCCGGGGAGCGGGCTACCGGCGCGCGGTCGTCGGTACGGTGTCGCGCAGCTCGTGCGCCCAGCCGGTCACCACCCGGATCTCGACGAGGCCGCGGGTGGCCGGCTCGACGAGCACAAAGCTGCGGCCGTCGGGCCTGACGTCCACCGTGCCGCGCCCGAAGTCGAACCCCTCGAGCACCGCGTGCGGGCGGTCGACCTCCGCCTCGAGCCCGTCGCCATTGAACGCGACGGTCATCAGGCGCCGGCCCTGGGTGAAGAAGAGGCGGGTCCCGTCGTGCGACCAGAGGGGCCACTCACCGCCGGCCAGCGAGACCTGAAGCCGTCCGCCCTTGCCCGGGTACGAGCGGACGTACACCTCCTGCCGGCCGCTCTCGTCGGACACGTAGGCGACCCAGCGCCCGTCGGGCGAGAACGCGGCGTCGCCCTCGAATGCCGGCGAGTCCAGGAACGCCGACGGCACCTGGCGGTCCATCGACAGCACCCACAGGTCGGAACCGGTCGCGAGCGTGGACTGCTCGAACAGCAGCTCGCGGTCACCCGGCGAAAACGAGTCGGGGTAGGGCACCGACGACACCCCCGAGGCGAGGCCGGCACTGGCCATCACCTCGACGGGCGGGAGGCTGCCGTCGGCGACCTGGCGGAAGAGTCCGCGAACGCCCTTGCCGGCGTCCTCGCGGCCGTAGGCGACCTCGCGGCCGTCCCGCGACCAGACCGGCTGGTGGTTGTCGCCGCCGGTGGTCAGCGGCGTCAGGGCGTGCCGCTCGAGGTCGAACAGCCACAGCCGGCACTCGTCGCCGATCTCGCGCACGACCACCTTGCGGCCGTCCGGGGAGACCCGGGGCTGGATCCAGTTTCCGGACCGGGGGATCAGCGTCGCCACCGACCCGTCGAGTCCAACGCGCACGAGACGGTTCTCGCCGGCGCCCCGGCCGGCCGTGACGTAGGCCAGCGTGCCGGTGCGGGACACCGCGTAGCTCGAGGCCGGGCTCCCGCTCAGGCCCTCGATGAGCGGCGTCGCGGGCCCGGCCAGGTCGAGGGTGTCGGTGTCGATCGCCACCGCCCCCAGGCGGCTGTAGAACTTGTCGAGGTAGACGAAGAAGCCGGACGCCAGCACCCGTCCGAACGCGACGTTGTCGTGGAGCCGCCGCCGGCGTCCCGATCGCCGCTCGATGACGTCGACGTGGGTGTTGCGCGGCCCGCTCCCGAACACCGTGAAGACGACGTTCCGGCCGTCCGGCGTGAAGGTCGGCCATTGGTGGCCGAGCTCGCTGCCGTCGAGCTGTGTGACGGGCTGCGGCTCGCCGCCCGAGGCCGGCACCGAGAACAGGCCGGTGAGCGTGGCGGGCTGGCGCCAGAAGCCCGAGGAGAACACGATGGTGTCGTCGTCAGCCCAGTCGGCGGTCGGGTACCTGGACGGGTTCCACGGATCGAAACGGACGCCGCCGTCGAAGCTCGTGATCGTCCGGGTCTGGCCGCCCCCGACCGGGACTTTGCGCAGCTCGGTCCGGGTGAAGTAGCCGAGCCAGGCCCCGTCCGGGGAGAAGAACGGGCTCGACGCGCCTTCCGTCCCGGCGAGGACGACCGGGTCGAAGCGGTCCAGCGACCTGACCGCCAGGACGTTGCCGTCAGGCCGGTCGACGATGAACGCGAGGCGCCGGCCGTCCGGGGAGATGGCGATGCCGGACGAGACGACGACCTCGGGATCCACCAGGGTGTAGCGGGTGACCCCGGCGGCGGCGTCGCCGGCACGGTTCGTCCACACGGCGGCGGCGGCGAGGACGATCGCTGCGGCGGCGACGAGCCCCGCGCCGGCGAACGCGCCGGTGAGGCGTCGGCGGGAGGGCTGCCGCGGAGCCTCCGGGGCGGGGCGGGCATCTTCGCGGACCGCGCGCTCGAGCAACAGCGCGACGTCTCCGGCGCTGCTGAAGCGCTGCCGGGGGTCCTTGGCGAGGCAACCGCGCACGACCTTCGCCACCTCGCCGCCGACGCGGCTCTCGAACCTCCGCCAGTCGGGCTCGCGGACGAGGACCGCCGCGAGCACGTCCGAGGCCGTCTCGCCCTCGAAGAGGCGCTCTCCGGTGAGCATCTCCCAGACGACGACGCCGAACGCCCAGATGTCGGTGCGCCGGTCGACCTGCTTGCCGCGCGCCAGCTCCGGAGACATGTACGCGGCGGTGCCGAGGATCACCCCGGCCACGGTCGCGGGCCCGGACGTGGTCAGCATCGTCGGTGCGCTGGAGACGCTGTCGATGGGCACCCACGCCTTGGCGAGCCCGAAGTCGAGGACCTTCACCGTGCCGTCTGGCCTGATGCGGACGTTGGCGGGCTTGAGGTCGCGATGGACCACCCCGGCCTGGTGCGCCGCCTCGAGCGCGGCGGCGATCTGCAGCGCGATCGGGATCGCGTCGTCGGCCGGGATCGGCCCGCGCGCGATCCGCACCGACAGGTCCTCGCCCTTGACCAGCTCCATCACCAGCACGTGCCGGCCGTCCAGGTGCTCGAGCCCGTAGAGCGTCGCGATGTTGGGGTGGTTCAGCGACGCCAGCGTCTTCGCCTCGCGCTCGAAGCGGCTGTGGCGGTCGTCATCGGCGGCGAAGCTCTCCGGCAGCACCTTGAGCGCCACCTCGCGCCCGAGCTTGGCATCCTCGGCCCGCCACACCTCGCCCATGCCGCCGGCGCCGAGGGGCGCAGCGATCGCGTAGGGACCCAGGCGAGATCCGGGGGCGATGCTCATTAGTGTCCGTTCGTCGACAACTGCCGCGGGGGACGGCGCATTCCGTGCTCACTGGTGCCGGGCCGTGGGTGCCAGCCCCGCCCTCGATCGCCTTGCGACCCCTCGATCTCGGCCCTGGCGAAGTACGACGACCTGACGGTCGGCAAGGGCGTGCCCCGCACCCCCGTGGAATCGACGAGCCGGGGACGGCGTTGCATGAGCTACATCGCAGGAGGTGAAGCGTGAGAAAACTGGCCCTTGGAGCCGTCGTGTGGTGTGTGATGGGCGCGGTCGCCGTCGCGGCCACTCCGGACCCTCAACTGATGGTGCCGATCCAGAAGTTCATCGACAGTTTCAACAAGGGCGACGCGGCCGGCGCGGCGGCCACTCACGCCGCCGACGTCGTGATCATCGACGAGGTGTCGCCGTACCTCTGGCGCGGCGGGCAGGCGCTTCAGGCCTGGAGCGCCGACCTGGACAAGGATGCCAAGGCGCGCGGCATCACCGACCAGGTCGTGACGATCAGCGCGCCCACCCGGGAAGAGATTAGCGGAGATCACGCCTACGTCGTGGTGCCCGCCGTCTACGCCTTCAAGGAACGCGGCGTGGCCATGCGGGAATCGGCGCAGTTTGCCTTCGCGCTGCGGAAAGGCGCCGGTGGCTGGCTGATCCACGGTTGGACCTGGACGGGACCGAAGCCCGGGCCGGCCAAGCCCTAGAGCCTCCGCGGCGTCGGCCCGGTCGGCCGATCGAGGGTGCCGGGGCAAGGGGGCCGCGGACGCCTCGTGAACCTCGCCGCACGGGCATCGAGGTGCTGTAGAACGTTGGGAGCGAGCATGGCCGACCGAACCCTCGAGACCGACTACCTCGTCGTCGGCTGCGGCGCCGCCGGCATGGCCTTCACCGACGCGCTGGTGACCGACTCCGACGCCGACGTCGTCATGGTCGACCGGCGGCATGCGCCGGGCGGGCACTGGCACGACGCCTACCCCTTCGTGCGCCTGCATCAGCCGTCGGCGTACTACGGCGTCAACTCGCTGCCGCTCGGCAGCGAGACGATCGACCGGCGCGGGCCGAACCAGGGTTTCTACGAGCGGGCGAGCGCTCCCGAGATTTGCGCGTACTACGACCGGGTCATGCAGCAGCGCCTACTCCCGTCCGGGCGCGTGCGCCACTTCCCGATGTGCGACGTCGTCGGTCGCCACCGGTTCGTCTCGCGCGTGTCCGGCGAGGCACACGAGGTCAAGGTGCGCAGGAAGCACGTCGACGCCAGGTATCTCGAGCCGTTCGTGCCGGCCACCTTCGAGCCCCCCTTCGAGGTCGCGCCCGAAGTGCGCTGCGTGCCCGTCAACGAGCTCTCGCGGGTGGCCGAGCGAGCCGACGGCTACGTGGTCATCGGCGCCGGCAAGACCGCGATCGACGCGTGCCTGTGGCTGCTCGAGGTCGGGGTCGCGCCGGGCGACATCCGCTGGATCAAGCCGCGCGAGGCCTGGCTCAACAACCGGGCGTTCGCGCAGGGCGGCGAGCTCGTGGGCACCCTGTTCGAGGGTTTCTCCCTGCAGGTCGAGGCCGCCGCAAAGGCCTCGTCGCTCGACGACCTGTTCGAGCGGCTGAGCGCGGCCGAGCAGCTCCTCCGCGTCGACGAGCGCGTCTCGCCCACCATGTACAAGTCCCCGACCGCGAGCGCGGGCGAGCTCGCGCAGCTCCGGCGCATCGCCGGCGTCGTCCGGCTCGGTCGGGTCCGGCGCATCGAGCGCGACGCGATCGTGCTGGATGGGGGCACCATCCCCACCAGCTCGCGGCACCTGCACGTGCACTGCGCGGCTCCGGGTCTGAACCCGGCGCCCGCCGTCCCGATCTTCGCGGCCGATCGGATCACCCTGCAGCCGATCCGGACCGGCCTCATCCCGTTCAACGCCGCGCTCGTCGGCTTCGTGGAGGCGACGCGCGGAGACGTCGCGGAGCAGAACCGCCTCTGCCCGCCGAACCGGCTGCCGGACGTCCCGCTCGACTGGGTGCGCGGGACGCTCGTCGGGATGCAGGCCGACCACCTGTGGTCGCAGGACCCGGCGCTGAGCGACTGGCTGGAGCGCGCCCGGCTGAATCCGTCACGGGGCCTGCGACAGCGCGGCGACGACCCGCGGGTGCGGCAGGCCCGGAAGCGCTTCGCCGACAACGTGCGCCCGGCGCTCGCGAAGCTCCAGCAGTTCCTCGCCGGCGACCGCTCGGCGCCGCAGCGCGGTTGACGGTGCCCGGCCGGAGAGGGTGCCGGGCACGTAGCCAGCGCAGTTGCGTCAGGCCCTGGCGGCGAGTCGGCTGGTCCCTTACCTGACAGCTTCTCCAGGACGGGCGGCTGGCTCTCGTCCGAAACCGGACGCCGCGACCTTCGTATCAGGACCGAGTTCGAAGGAGGCAGCATGAGCCGCAGAATCGCAAGCCTGGCGATCCTCGTCCTCTTCGCGGTGCCGGCCGTGGCCGCGACCGTGGCGGAGAAGGCGCCGCATCGGATGAAGCCCGCGCTCGTCGTGATGGACGTGCAGAACGCGTACCTGCCGTACATGGACGAGAAGGACACGCGGATCGGCCTCGAGCAGATCAACTACGTGATCGCGCTGTTCCGCGACAACGGGTTACCGGTGGTCCGCGTGTACCACACCGACCTCGCGGAGGGGCCCCCGCCCGGCAGCGAGCCGTTCGCCTTCCCGAAGTCGGTCGCCGTCCTCGACAGCGACCCGATGGTCGTCAAGAACTACCCGAACGCCTTCAAGAAGACCGAGCTCGACACGCTGTTGCGCGAGAAGGGCGTCGACACGGTGTTCCTCGTCGGCCTCAGCGCGGTGGGGTGCGTGCTGTCCACCTACCACGGCGCCGACGACCTGGACTACCGGGTGTTCATGGTCAAGCACGCCCTGATCAGCCACGATGCCGCGCTCACGAAGAGCGTCTACGACATCTGCTCCACGATCAGCAATGGCCCGCTCAAACTCCTGCTCGAGACCGCCCGCGCGCAGTGACACGGGCTAGACCCTGTGGGCACCCGCCGCGCGAACGGCTCGGGCACGGCAAGCCCCCGCGAAAGCTCGGCTGACGGCGTGAGGGCGGCAACGCCGACTTACTGGCCGGAGAAGCTGACCAACTCGACAGGCGTCGTGCCGGTGAAGTTGACCTGGTAGTCGAACAGCCCGGCCGGTACCGACGCGTTGTCGAAGGCGCTCAGGACCACGACCCTGGTCTGCCCGAGCGGGATCGCGAACGTGAGTGTGCTGCAACGGTTGGCGGACCCGTTGATGTCATCGTTGACCGCCAGGCAGTTGGTGAGCGGAGCGGCGGGGTTGAAGCTCGTGTCGTAGAGCGTGAAGAAGGTGTCCGGTGCTCCCGCGCACGCCCCGCCGCCGACCATGCTGGAGAAGACGACGAAGTTGGCCGTCCCGGCGGAGTTGTTGGTGATCGTGAGGGTGTCGTAGGCCACCGCTGTACCGACGCCCGACAGGCTGGCGCAACTGACGGCCCGATTGTAGGTCGAGTCGTCGGCGTCGAGGGCCGCCGTGAACAGCGGCGGTTCGCCGCCGAGGTAGTTGAGGGGGAAGTCCTCGCTCGCGTCGATGACGGGTGGCGCGGCCGGACCCTTCTGCGCGAAATCGACCTTTTGGGCGATTGCCGGCGTCACCGCCAGAAGCAGCACCGCCAGCGCCGGTGGGATCCTCCGCAAGTTCATCGTGGCCTCCTGTTGCAGGAGACTCTAACAGGCCCGGCTCGAGGGCGCCACTCGCGACGGGGCGAGGTGCGCGCGTGGCCGGATGGCGCGACGGTCGTGCTCCAGCGCCGCCGAGCGCGTGGCCGGCACCTTCGCCCCGGACCCGATCCGGGAGGGGCAGGGGTGCCAGGTACGCACCTAGCTGAACTACTGGGTATCACGTCCATCATTCTCGACCGTGCCCCAGGATCGCGTCACGCATCATCGCGAGAAATCGAGGAACTCATCGCGACTGACGGACGTGGTACCTGTCTCAAGCGCCGCGGGCGCGGGGCGGTGACACCTGCCGCCGGTGCAGCCGCCTGCTCGCGCCGAGTCGGCGATCCCGAGGGATGGGGCGCCGCCACCGGCTCCGGAGCGGGGATGGGTGGCGGTCACCAGCGGTCGATGTGCAGGCGCGCGTCGAGGTCCTCGCCTTCGCCCTCTCCCGGCGGGACCTTCGGATAGCCGAAGGGGATCACCGCGGCGATCTCGGTGCCGGCGGGGATCCCGAGGTGCGCCTTCAGTCCCTCGGCGTCGTACGGCGTGTAGGTGCAGCCGAACAGCCCCTCGTCGGCGAGGGTGAGCATGACGTTCTCGATGCACATCCACACCGACGCCAGTGGGTTCAGCTCGAACAGGGATCGGCACTCGGCGAGCGGCTTCATCCGGTAGCACACGAGCAGCAGCTCGGGCGCCTCGAGCATCATCGCCTGCTGCCGGGGCAGCGAGCGGCGGTAGACCTCCTTCAGCTCCTCGCTGTCGAAGCGGGCGAGGAAGCGCTCGATCTCGGCGGGGTCCCGCATGTCGCGTGCCTTGAGGGCGTGGACGACCGCGTGCGTGCGCTGCTCCCGGTCGCGCAGGAGGACGAACTGCCAGCTCTTCAGGTGTGCGTTGCACGGCGCCCGCAGGCCCGCCGCCAGCGCCCGCCTCACCGCCTCCGCGGGCACCGCCCGCTCCGCGAACTCGCGGACGGTTCGCCTCGACCTCACGACGTCATGGAACTTCACGTGTCACCTCCGTTCCCGAGCGCGCCTCGCCGCGGCCTCGCACCTGTCGCGATCACGCTACAGGGCCCGTCAAGGGCCCGCCCCCCAGGGCACCACGGCTTCGACATCGACGACCCGGGCGAACCGACCCGCCGCGTCCTCCGCCGCACGCTCGACTTCCTTCGCGAACGCCTCCAGCCCTGACGACAGGGGCCTCGGCTCAGGCGGGCCGGACGGCGAAGTGGCAGGTGACACCGCCGCGGCGGACCGTCTCCAGGATGTCCACGCAACACGGACGGCCCAGTGCCGCCTCGCAGACCGCCTGGTGCGTCGCCCGGGTGCACTCGCAGTGCACGTCGGCCGGCCGGGCCGGACGGTGGCGTGCGGCCGGGCAGTAGCAGCCCTTCGACACCTTGCCGTAACGGATGTGCAGCACGCCTCCCTCGTTCCACGCGTCGAAGTTGTCGCTGTAGGCCGCCGTCAGCGCCTCGAGGCTCCCCGCGCCGCGGCGGGCGATCTCCTGCTTGAAGGCATGCCGGGCGTAGCAGGCCCGGCCGCACGCGGCGAGCAGGGCGGCGCGCGTCGGCGCGTCGATGTGCGCGTCGAGCGCGTCGAAGAGGTCGCCGAGCCAGTTGTCGACGAACTCCCGCTCGCCATCCGCCGCCTCGAGCCGTACCGCGCAGTCGGACTGATCGGTCCCGGCACCGGCCGCCCTTGCCAGCAGCGCGCCCGCCGCCGCCAGCGAACCTGACAGGAACTCCTTGCGGTCCATCGCGTCCTCCCGGCGGCCGGCTCCCGCGCGCCGTTGCGTCGCCATGGGGCGCGCCGGTCGCCTCTCCTTGAACGCTCGGACGCCGCCGAGGTTTCGCCGGTCTGATCGGCGGACCCCTCGGCCGCCACTCGTCGCGGTCGACGGCGTGCCCCCCTGTGCTCGCGGCGGCTTCGACGCTGTGAGCTCGGAGGCGCACCGCGCGGCAGTCGAATCCCGCAGTCGGGCGCGGGCCTGAGAGGAATGTCAATCTCGCCGACCTTCGTTGGCTGATGGTGGGGAACCGAGGGAGGACCGAAGTCGGGGTCGCCCCCGGTCGCCTGACAAGGAGGCATCCCGATGCGATTCATGATGCTGATGATCCCGAAGGGCTACGAGACCGCGGCGCCCGACGCGGTGCAGGACCTCGACGTCGCGCGGGTGGAAGCGATGATGGCCTACAACAAGGCGCTTCAGGACGCCGGCGTGCTCGTCGCGCTGGACGGCCTCCACCCGCCCTCGATGGGCGCGCGGGTCTCGTTCGCCGGGGGCACGCCGACGGTAACGGGCGGTCCGTTCGCCGAGGCGAAGGAGGTCCTCGGCGGCTACTGGATGATCCGGGTCGCCTCGAAGGAGGAGGCCGTCGCGTGGGCGACGCGCTGCCCCGCCGCCGACAACGAGGTCATCGAGGTTCGCCAGGTGCAGGAGCTGGAAGACTTTTCGCCGGACGTGCGGAAAGCAGCCGCCGGGCTCGACGAGATGGGATCGCCGGCCGGATCGCGCCAGGGCTGAGCGGCGTTCCGCCGACGGGTCCCCCGGCTCAGGTCCTGCAGAGAACTCCAGGGGTCGCCCGGCGGCGCGGCGCGCTACAACCCCCGGGCCCACTCCGGCACCAGCGCCCGCTCGTCGCGCTCCCGGAGCACCGTGCGGATCAACGCCAGGGCACTCTCGCGGTCGCGTGGCAGCCGCAGCCGCAAGGGCAGGTAGTTGGAGGCGTGGTTGGCGTGGAACAGCCCGCGGTGGCCATCCATCGCCTCCAGCATCCAGGCCAGCTCCTCGAGCGTGCCCCAGCGGTCGGGGAGCGTCAGGCGACCGTCCTCGACCTGCTGCCACAACTCCGTGCCGGGCACCGGCGTCACGGTGAGCGCCGCGGCGTACGTAGGTGCCGCCGCGACCAGGAATCGGCCGCTGGCCTCGGCGTGGCGCCGCGAGCCCGCGGTCCCGGCGAGGCCGAGCAGCACCATGACCGAGAGCTTGATCCCGGCCTCTCGCACGGCCCGGCACGCGGCGAGCTGGCGCTCCGCCGTCGCGCCCTTGCGCACCGCGCGCAGCGTTGCCTCGTCGCCGCTCTCGACGCCGAAGTAGACGATCCCGAGGCCGAGGTCCCGCAGGTGCGAGAGGCCCTCCACACCATGGCGGAGGATGGCGCGCGAATCGCCGTAGACGCCGACGCGTTGTACCTGCGGCAGGTGCGCGCGGACCGCCGCGAGCACCGCCTCGAGGTAGGCGGGCTCCGCGGCCAGCGCGTCTCCATCCGCCAGGAACACCCGCGTGAGCGGTGCGGCGAGCGGCACGACCGCCTGAATCTCCGCCTCGACCTCGGCGAGCGTCCGCACGCGGAACGATTTCGAGCGGTACATCGCGCAGAACGTGCAGCGGTTCCAGGAACAGCCGACCGTCACCTGGAGGATCAGCGAGTCCGCCTCGGATGGCGGGCGGAACAGCGGCTCCTCGTAGACCAGCGGCCAGCGCTTCATGCCGCCGGCATTCTACGGGCTGTCCACCAGGTCCCTCCTCGGCCGTCACCACCACGGGTGCCAGGACCGACACTTTTTGCACTCTTGCGGCCCAGCCGCCCGGTGCCGGCGAGCGGACGGCCCGCCGGAATCGCCTGCCGAGCCGTGGTCCTCGCGCCCGGTCGCAGCATCGCGTGGCGCGCCGCGCGCGACGGAACTCGCGCCGCCGCACCTGCGTATGATCGGCGGATGTCGCGCTCGAGGCAGACCACGCTCTTCGTCGCCATCGCGCTGCTCGGCTCGTGGGTGATCGGCGCCGCCTGGATCGTCAGCCAGCAGGGGTGGCTCTCACAGTTCCTGATGTGGACGCCGGGCGTGGCGGCGTTGGTCCTGCAGTGGGTGCGGCGCGAGCCGCCGCGCGCGCTCGGCTTCACCTTCACCGGTGCGGCACCCTGGGCGGCGGCGTTCGCCTACCCTTTCGCGGTGATCGCCGGGTGCATCACGCTGGGGTACGCGATCGGCGCGGTCACCGGGACCGACGTCATCCACTTCCAGCCCGACACGGTGCAGTTCCCCGTCTTCGGCGTCACTGCGTCGGGGCTGGCGCTGGTGCCGCTGCGGCTCGCCCGCAACCTCGTGATCATGCTGCCGTGGCTCGCCCTCGCCCTGGCGTACCGGTTCGGGCTGCCGGAGCGGCTCGGCGGCGGCCGGCACGTCGCGCGGCTGGCGCTGTGGGGCGGCGTCTTCTGGCTCAACCCCGGACCGTGGTGGCTGCCGCCCGGCGCGATCGGCGAAGAGTTGGGCTGGCGCGGCTGGCTGGTGCGGGTGTGGCGCGACCGCCCGCTGACGGCGCTGGCGCTCACCGCCGCCTCGTGGTCGGCGTTCCACCTGCCGATCGTCGTGCTCGTGCCGCAGCTCCACGCGCCGCTCGCGGCGCTCGCGTTCCTTGCCTCGATCGCGGCCGCCGCGGCAGCGTTCCAGGCGCTCTACCTGTGGAGCGGCTCGGTCTGGCCACCGGTCGTCGCGCACTTCACCTGGAACTTCTGGAACCCGTTCTTCCTCGGCAACCAGTACGGTCCCGGCGCCTCGATGTTCGGCGGCCAGACCTGGCTGATCAACGGCGAGGGGCTCCTCGGCATGGTCCTCAACTGTCTCGTCACCGTCCTGCTGGTGCGCCACTGGCGGGCCGGGCAGCGCACCGCCGAGGTGTGAGCGCGCTGTCGGGGCACGTCCTGCGAGGCACGTGGCAACTCGAGCTCGAGCGGATTCGGCAAAGCAGAGGTCGGTCATCCGTGGTGATGAGCCTTTGTGGTGCGCGACCGGTGCCGATCGCGGTGTCGTCGGAGCGGCCGCGTTCGGGCTCACGGGACGGGAACACTGGTAGCCTTCCGCCTGGACGATGAGCGGCGCGACCTCCTCCCACCGGGCGACGGCCGGCCTCCGGTCCGGAGACCGGGTCGGGCTCTACGAGATCCGCGGCGTCCTCGGGTCCGGCGGGGTCGGAACGGTCTACCGCGCCTGGGACAGCCGTCTCGGCCGCGACGTCGCGCTCAAGGTGCTCAACGAGGGCGTCGAGGCGGCGGGCGCGAGCCTCGCGGACCTCGAGCGCGAGGCGCGCGTGCTCGCCTCGCTGTCGCACGCCAACATCCTCGGCATCTTCGACGTCGGGGAGGACCGCGGCCGGCGCTACGTCGCCACCGAGCTGCTCGCCGGCGTCGACCTGCGCCGCCGCATGGCGGGCCGGCCGCTGCCCTGGCGCACGGCGGTGGCGATCGTGCTCGAGGCGGCGAAGGGGCTCGCCGCCGCCCACGCGCGCGGCATCGTGCACCGGGACATCAAGCCGGAGAACATCTTCGTGCTCGCCCAGGGGGGCGTGAAGATCCTCGACTTCGGCCTCGCCGGGCTGGCGCCGGAGCGGACCGCGACCGCCACGACCGCGACGCCGCAGTCGCCGGACGGGCACCTCGAGATCGCCGGGACGGTGGCCTACCTCGCGCCGGAGCAGCTCGCCGGCGCGCCCGCCGACGAGCGCTCGGACATCTACTCGCTCGGAGGCGTGCTGTTCGAGCTCCTCGCCGGCCGGGCGCCGTTCGACCGGGACACGCCCACGGAGACCATCGACGCGATCGCCAACGAGGCCACGCCCCGGCTGGCGGTTCCGGGCCGGACGATCCCGGCCGGGCTGGCGCGGATCGTCCGCCGCTGCTTGAACCGGGACCCGGCGTCACGTTTCCAGACCGCCTACGACCTCGCCTTCGCCCTCAATGAGCAGCTCGCGGCGCCCCCCGAGCTCGTGCCCCGCCGCGCGGAGTGGCTCGTCGGGGCGGGCTGGTTCGTTGCCGGCGCCGCGGTCGCGGCTGCCTGCCTCCTCCTCCTGCGCTGAGACCGGGGCGCCAGAGAGGCAACTGGCGGAGCTGCGCAGCGGTGTCGCGACACGTCGGCATTCGCGCGGCTGGCCCCCTCCACCTGCCGCCGCTGATCAGCGGGAGACAGGCACCCCGCGCGGGCCGCGGATCACCAACTCCGCCTGACAGACGATGCCGCAGAAGCCGTTCGCCCACCCGACGAGCTCCGTGGTTGCGAACTCCGTCGCCCCGGCGGCCGGCGCGTGCTCCAGGTAGCACCCGGAACCGTTCCCGTCGCGGTAGGTGTGTTGCGTGGTCACGCCGACGACCCGCCAGTCGTTCGCGAGCCGGGTGACGGTTTGATCCCCGACCTTGATCCTCTCGAACGGGAGGAGCCGGGACTCCACGCCCCAGATGCCGGACAGGATGCAGTCGCCCGGGATACTGCCGAAGAACATCGACAGGATCGAGTAGGAGCAGGCGTCGAGGCTGTCGGAGGTGAGCTCGACGACCTCTTCGACCGGGGTGAAGTGGCTGACGTAGGGTCGGCTCTCGGCGAGGCCGTTGGAGACCGTCAGACCGACGGGACCCTCACGGAGCTGGCCGACGTCGTCGGGGACCTCGACCTCGAGCCAGTACGAGAAGGAGGAGAGGTTGCGGAGCCGCTGCCAGCGGTTGGTCAGGGCCTGCGTGATCTTCACCACCGGCTCGCTCCCAGCGGTGAGGTTCTGCCCTCGGATGCCGAAGCGGAGCCCGGGGGTCAGCTCGGTGGCGGCGGCCTCGATCACCGGCACGAAGTGACGCGGGTTGAGTGTGACGTTGATCTCCATCCATCGCCCTGAGGGATCGCCCTGCGGCCTGACCCAGACCAGGGCGGACCGCTGGCCGTTGGGAAACGCCCGCAGCCGGTGCATGTCCTCGATCTCGACCGGCACCATGACGTGAATGACCTCCGATCCCCAGCCGATGATCGGGCAGTCGAAGGCGTTCTCGGGGCGGGGATCCTCGGCGCCGACGATGATCGTCACCTCGCCCTGCCGCCCGAGGTCGCGGCCGATGATCCCCAGCCTGACCCCGGTGATGGCCGGCGAAGGATCGATCCCGGTGAGCCGGACCGGAGACGGGTTGGACGGGGCCCGCGCCCCGGCGAACGCGGCCATGCGGGAGGTCAGCGCGGGGTTGGGCCGGCGGGCGACTGACCCCATGCGGCCGGTGGGCTGTTGCAGCCCGACCTGAGCCTGCGCCTGCAGCCGCGCCAGGCGAGTCGTGTGCTCCTGCCGGATCGTCTGGCGCAGCGCCTGGAGGTCGAGACTGCGAGGGTCCTGTTGCGTCCCCGCGGGACCGAAGGTCTCCGCCTCTGCCTTCGTGCGCAGGGAGCGGTAGGCCGCATCGTAACGCGGTGTCTTCATCGCGTTCTCGAGCACCTGCGCCTCCGCCTTGGTGAGCCCGGCTCGCCTGACGGCGTCGCGGAACGCCTTCGGAGAGGGGTTGCGCTCGAGCAGGTCGAGGGCGGCCTTCACCTTCGGCGACGGTGGCTCGGCGGAGACCGCCGGAGCGGGCAAGCCGAGCGTGGACGCGAGTACGAGGGCGCACGCGAGGAACGACGCCACCGGCCGGTCGGGGTTGGGCGGGAACGAGCGAATGGTCATGATGGCCCTCCAGGTCCGGACCGCGGACAGGACCAGGATGGGTCGGCGGCGGGCGTTCCGGAATGGACCAACACGTCACCGGCATGTCTGGGGGCGTCAGGCGGTCGTGGCGCAATGACTGTCACGTCCTCGAAGAGGCAGCCGGCCCGGGCCGTGGTTCGATCGCGATGCGCTACTCGAGGCCCGGAGGAATCACGAACAGCTCGTCCGCGGGCTCGACGTTGAACCGGACGTTGGCGTAGGTGCCCTTCTCCCGGCCCCGGCGCCCCGCGAAGACGTAGCCGTCGGGAAAGTGGATCCCGCCGACGTCAAGCCACCCGTCGATCACGTTCTCCCACAGCGTCGGGTCGTCACCCCCGTCCCAGCTCACCAGTCGCCGGGTGACGAGGAAGCTCGTCGCATCCACGAAGTAGGTCACGCGGCTTCCCAGCGGGAGCGCGACCTCGAGCACGTACGCGTCGGCGCCGTTGACCTTCTCGATCCCGCGGAGCTCCGCGGGGTGGTCGAAGAACGCCGGGAACAGCAGCGCGATGTCCACCTCGAAGTGCCGCCAGGACGCGGGCTCGACGAGCTCGGGGCCGCGCGGCTTCCCGGTCTCGTCGGGCGACCGCTCGACCCAGGCGGCCCGCCTCCCGTCGAACACCAGCACCCCCGACGCCACCTCGTTGCGGAAGAGGTTCGGGCGCTTGAGGGTCATGCGGGAGGGTGTGGTCTTACCGTGGAAGTACCCCTCCACGTAAAGCGACCGGATGTCGTGGTCCTTCCGGTCGCCGAACATCGCCGTCCAGGTCTTGGCGGTGACGACCTCCGAGGTGACGGCTGGTTGCTCCGCCTGTGCCCTGGCGGCGACCGGCGCCACGCACAACAGCGCCAGGGGCAGCAGTGCTCCGATCGCTCGCATCGCTCTCTCCATGATGTCGCTCCTCTGGTTCCGGTGACCTGCACCTACGGAGTCGCCGCAGCATCCCGCACCGCGCGGTCGACGATCGCGTCGAGCCAGACGCGCCGGATGATCGCGCTGCCGGGGTAGATGAGCCGCCAGTAGCCCGCGAACGTTCGTCGCGCCTCGTCGCCGTTGGCGAAGCAGCGCGTCTCGGTCGAGACGCGGACCACGCCGTCGGCCTCCGGGACCACGCGGAGGTCGAACACGGCGCGGATCCCGTCCGGCGCGGTGAACGCGGCGAACTCCTCCGCCGTCTTCACCGGCGGAGGTGGCTTGTGGACGAACCCGACCATGCCGTACACGAGCTCCCCGGGATCGTCCGTGTCGAGGGCGAGGAAGCCCGAGCCCGGCTGGAACATCGTGTCGAGGATCGGACGAGTGTCCGGCGGCGAGGCGCGGAACTGTCCGCCCGCCGCCGCCCGGAGGCGCAGGAGCAGCACCGCGGCCGGCATGTCGGCCAGGCTCACCCGCCGCACCGCGTTCTCGACCGCCTCCACGGGAGCGCGCACGTGCACCTCGTGGTACTCGCAGAACTGGTACTCGGTCAGGAACCGGTCGAGACCCGGGTCCGGCCGCGCCGATCGCATTACCGCCGCCGGCCAGAGCAGGGCCGTCACGGCGAGCCCGACACCGCCGAGCGCCACCGCCAGCGCGTGCCGGCGCGTACGGACGCCGAGGAACCGCAGCGGCCGGACGAGCGAGGCCAGCCCGACGAACGCCGCCGCGATGCCGGCCCACGCCAGGTAGCTCGGGGCGCTGAACGGGACGTAGTGGAGCGCGACCGCGAGAAACGCGACCGCCACAACCACGGTGAGGGCCAGGACGACGAGCTTTGTCGTGCGGCGCATTGGGGGGCTCCGTTCGTCGCCGATGCGAACCTGGACGAGATACGCAGCCGCCCCCGTTCGGTTGCGACCACAGGGCGACCCGTGAGGCCGCGTCCTCGACAGTGATCCTGTCATTGCGAGGAGCCGCGAAGCGGCGACGAAGCAACCCCGACGCGCCTGAACGCCCTCCGAACGCGTCGAGGTCGCTTCGCGAGCTGCGCTCGCTCGCACGCGACATCGACCCCGCTGTCATCCTGAGCGAGCGAGGCGAGCGAAGGACCTCGGCGCGCCTGGAGCGCCAACCTTCACCTCGGGGTCAACCTCAGGCGCCTCGGGGTCCTTCGTCGTCGCAGCGCTCCTCCTCAGGATGACGAGAGTGTCGCGGGCGCGAGTGGTGTCGCATCTGTCGGTCCTGGCGCTCGCGCCGGCGGCGCGCGTGGTACCGTCCCCACCATGCCATGCCGTGACCTCCAGGACTACCGCTGGCGGGGCGCGCGAGCGCTCGTCCTCATTCACGAGCAGTCGATGCGCGAGTTCCTGCCGGTCTGGCGGGAGGCGGTGCGGTGGGGTGTGCGGCTGCCGACGACGGACGATCCCGACTACGCGTCGTTCCCCACGCTGCTCCATCACGTGTTTCGCGCCTCGCGCGGCTACATGACGTGGCTGTGCGAGAAGCTCGAGCTGCCGGACCCGAGGATCGAGCCGGCGCCGCCGGCGGAGGTCGTGGAGCGGGACGCCGACCGCTACTTGGAGCACCTGCTCGAGCGGTGGCGGACGTCGCTGGCCGGCGTCGACGAGGCGCGCCTGCAGCCGATCTTCAAGACCCGGTGGGGCGCCGACATCTCGGGAGAGAGCATGCTCGAGCACGCCGTCGTGCACCCGCTCCGCCACCGCTTCCAGCTCGAGGAGCTCATGGAGAGGGCATCGCCGTGACGCTCGCTCGCCAGGGCCGTTGCCCGTCCCCGTCGCGTGCCGCCACGCGGGCCGCGGCTCCGGGCCTGTGCTGGTGGTGCGGGCGTAGTTTTCGACGACTTTAGTTTGCGACCTGAGACAGGAGGCACCATGTCAACGCTCACGAGGTCCGTGCTCGCGCTTCTCGCTCTTGGTCTGCTGGCCGCGCCGCTGGCCGCAGCCCCGCCCCCGCGCATCGACGGCAGCGTCATGATCGGTGAGTCCGTCACGCATCTACGGGTGGAGATCTCCCGCGGCGGCGTCCCGCTCGGCGGGCTCAAGGTGAAGGTGGCAGGCCGCCTGGCCGACGAGCAGGGCGCCGGCCACTATGTGCTGCTGGTCCAGGAGGCGCTCGCCGGCCCGGGCCGGCCGCTGCAGGTGACCATCGAGCAGCCGGTCGCCGCGGGGCCGCCGTTGGAGCCGGTCACGGCCCCGATCGTCGTCGCGCCCTGGACTCGCATCACCGAGCCCGCCGACGAGACGCATGTCGGCGCCGCAGCCTCCGGTGTGCCGATCGCTTGGAGCGGCGGCACCGCTCCCTACCGGCTGACCGCCCGCCCGGAGGCGCAGCCCGGGGAGGTAGCCTTCGACGAGTCGGGGATCGCGACCAGCCGTAGGTCGATCCCCATGGCCAGCCTGAAGAAGTGGAAGCGCGTCCTGGTCAACGTCGGCTTCGAGCCGGGGGCGTTCAGCTTCGCCGGCCCGGTCCAGCTCGGCTCGCGCCTGGTGCTGATCGAGCGGAGCAAGCCGCTCCACCTCAACGTCGACTAGGCCGCGATTGCCCAGTGGTCCTGCGCGCGGTCGGACCCGGCGCAAGCGAAGCGGCGCGGGTTGCCGGCTACTCGACCGCGAAGGTCATCAGCTCGACCGGCACCACGACCCCGGTCACGGAGTAGCTCGTCAAGATCGACGAGACGCCCGTCGGTGGAGGACCGTTCGTGTCGAAGAGGGTGCCGAGGTGGGAGGCGATCCCGGTCGGTGTCTGTGCAGGGCTGCTCGCCTTCCAGTGGTACTGCGCGGCGCCGGCCACTCCGTAGGCCACGATCCAGTAGCTCGTGCCCGCCGTCAGCGTGGTCCCGGCCGAGGTGAAGTCGTAGTTGGCGATCCCCGACGCGGCAAAGGTGGGGTTCGTCAGGGTCTCGATGACCGCGCCGGGGACGCCTCCGGCGTTGGTCCAGAGCTGGACGATCGGTGCGACCGCTCCGAGGGTCTCGAGACGCAGCGTGACGTGCTGCAGTGTGTGGTTCTGGCCCGCGGGCATGGTGAACCCCATGCCCTTGTTGCGCAGGTCGTTCAGGTCGGCCGCCTGGGTTCCGTCATTGCCATCCAGGTTGCTGATCAGCGTGACCTGGGCCAGCAGGGGCTGTGCCAGGAGGCACGCGAGGACGGCGGTGATCGCGATGCGCCCGATTCGCACGTGGGTGGGCATCTGCGCCTCCTCCCGAGAGACTCTGCAGAACTTGTTGTACACGTTAGCACAAGGTCTGACGCTGAGCCCCGTCGGTCCCGGGTACGACGATCTCACCGATTTCCTGACGGGCCTTCCGACGCCGTTGCGTGAGGTAGGCGACAACGTCGAAGCAGGTGCGATGGTGATACACGATACCCATGGGTGCGGTGGCGACAAGTCGGCTAAGGGCGTACCTGGCACTTCTCACTTCTCGCAGTCGAGCCGGACGCGGGTCCGCTCGGCGAGGCCCTCGGCGCGGCAAAGGGCGGCGAGCTCACCGAGATCCCCGGCCCCGGCCCAGGAACGTTCGACGCGCGTCACCCACTCCGCGGTCATCTGCTCCGCGTCACCGGTGACCGTGGCCTCGAGCGCGCCCAGCGCCATGCCGGAGCGCGCGCTGACCGCGACCGGGCGGCAGGCTCCCGCGGGAAAGCCGACCACCCAGCGGCTGCGCACGACGCCGGCATCGAGCACGAGCGGCACCGTCCGGCCGTCGAGCAGGCGCGCCTCGGGCAGGGAACGAGCGGGGCCGATCCGCAGGGAGCGTCTGCCGGCGACCTCCCGCAGCGCCCCCGGCAGGGTGAGCTCGGCGGCCAGCCAGGCCGACGGGTAGGGCCGGTCAAGGGCCGCCCATCGCATCCTGGCGAAGGAGGCGCCGGGGACGAGGCTGGTGAACTGCTCGTGGACCGCCACGGCGACCCGGTCCTGGGCCACCGAGCGAAAGGCGGCCAACCACAGCGCCGCCTCCAGGCCCGAGACCTCGAGCGCCGCCTCACCGACCAGCTCGCCGCCGGCTCCGATCCGCCCCCGGACCTCGAGCGCGCGCCCCTCGAGCTCGAACCGGTCGGGCACCTCGAGCCAGCGGCTGCGCTCGCCGTCGACCAGCAGCACCGGGCGCCCCTGGCAGGACGGCGGCAGCCAGACGATCCCGGGCTCGGTGCTGGTCGGGTCGACGAGGACGAGGCCGCCGACCACCGGGTCGCCGGCCGCGGCGTCGGGTCCGATCTCCGCCGCGACGATGCAGTGGTTGAAGACGTAGGGGGTGGCGAGCTCCCGCTCGACCATGCCGCCGTCCCCGGCGTGGAGCAGCACCAGGTGGGCGCGGATCCCGGCCGCAGCGAGCAGCTCCACGAGCAGGTTCGACTTCTCCTTGCAGTCGCCCCAGCCGCGGGCCAGCACCTCGTGCGCCGGTGCCGGCACCCAGCCGCCGGCGCCGATCGCCACGGCCTCGTAGCGCACCGCCCGCTGCACGTGGGCGGCGAGCGCCTCCAGGCACCGCCGCCGGCCGTCGATGCCCGCGCAGGTCGTGCGCGCCAGCGCGGCGACCTCGGCGCGCCCGCGCGGAACCGACCCGACGAGCTCGGTGTACCAGCGACCGATCCCCGCCCAGTCGCTCGCACTGCCCCAGGCGATGTGCAGCGCCGGTACCCACAGGCTGGCGTCGGGGGCGCGCTCCGGCGGGTCGAGCCGGGGCAGCTTGGATCCCCGGAGCCGGATCCCGCCCTCGGTCGCGGTCACGGCAACCTCCGGGCAGGGGTTGGCCAGGTGCCAGCGAAGCGGAAGCTCGGACGAGACCACTACCTCGAGGCTCTCCTGCCCGGCAGTCTGGAGAACGTCGACGGCGGAGGCGGGAAACACCGGTGATTCGCGGGTCTCGACCCGCACGCGTACGCGCTGCCCGACGGCGAGACCCGGAAACGGCACGATCCAGGCCTTCGAGGAGCTGAAGAGATCGGACCCCGGCGAGTCGATCCGGCGCATCCGGCGACGCGGGACCGAGTGCACTATCTTGCCCGCGGCGTCCAGCACCTCGGCCGTGCACCCGGTGAGCTCCTCGAGCAGGCCGACCGTGATCGAGAACTCCGCCCAACGCTCGACGTCGCGATCCTCCTGGATGGCGACGAGCCAGCTCTCAGACCGTGTCAACGAGCCTACGGCCACATGCAGCTCGACCTTGCGCTCGAGGATCGTGGCCGACTCGGCGGCGGCTGCCAGCAGGACCGCCGCCCCTGCCAGGACTGCCCTCACCGACCGCTCCCGCCCAGCACCACCACCTGCTCGGCGTCCGCGGCGGCGGTCGCGGCGTACAGCGCGCGCAGCTCGCCGTACTCGTTGCCGAAGTGCTCGCGCCGCTGGATTTCGACGGTGCGGGTGGCGCGCAGGGTGCGCGCCCCCGCCTCGACGGTGTACTCGCAGCGCAACGACCCGGCGCCGTTGGCGGTCGCGGTGCAGCGTGGCGCCGGCCCGGGAGTCCATCCCTCCGGCCAGCGCAGCCGGAGCTCCACCTGCTCGACGTCGGTGTAGGAGAGCTGCACCGGAGTCATCCGCCGCTCGGGTGGCAGGACGAAGGGGTTCTGCGCCAGCGTCAGGGGGGCGGCCGCGGACAGCGCGACCTCGTCCGCCAGCACCGCCTCCTCGCGTTGCGCCATCACCCACTTCACCTCGACCTTGCGCGCCTCGGCGTCCTCGCTCACCTCGACTCCGGTGACGTCGAAGCCGCTCAGGGCGTCCGCCGCCCACTCGGTCCACGCCTTCGCGGAGGCTTCCTTGTCCTCCTTCCAGCGCAACCGGTCGTACGCGTGGTGACCGGTGAGGGTGAGGGTCCCGCTCCCGGTCACCTTCCCATCGGCCGACACGGCGAGGTCGAGGACCGCGTCCTGTCGCGAGCCGGCCGGCGGCGTCTGCGGCGTCGTCACCCACTCGGGCTTGCGCCCGTCGACGAGCAGCACCGACGCTCCCTCGAGCTCCGCGGGAAGAACGCCGCAGCCGATGCGAGCGTCGCTGGGGTCGAGGAACAGGCGCTCGCCGCCCACCTCGGCAGCCACCAGGGCCGTCTCGAACTGGCCGGGGTTCGGCACCTTCGGGTTGACACGTCCGTGGTTCAGCGGGTTGGCCCAGGCGAGCGACGAGGAGATTCCTGCGCCGTCGAGCATCGCCTGGAGCAACAACGCCTTCTCCGCGACGTCCCCGCGGCCCGCGCGCAGCACCCCGTCGCCGGTGCGCTCCCCGATGACGACGCCCGACGCGTCATCGTTCGCGATGCCGTCGCGGACGAAGCGGAAGACGGCACATGCCTTCTCCCGGGGCGTCGAGGCGCCGGCGACGAGCTCCTTCGCCTTCTTTGCCGCGGCCTTCGAGGACAGGCGGAAGTGCTTGTAGCCGTAGTCGCGATTGCCCTGGACGAGGTTGATCAGCGTTTCCCAGCTCTCGAGCAGCCCGATCCAGCCGAGCTGGCCGTTGTACTCGAGGGGCAGGAAGATGACCCGCGTGCCGAGGTCCTCGAAGGGGAACCGGCTCGGCTCGTCCGGGATCGCCGGGACGTTCGCCGCGGTGTAGACCACCTCGGTGCCGGCCGACGTGCGCCGCGACTCCTGGGCGACCTCGACCGATCGCAGCGTGCGGCGGAGGTCGTGGCCGAACTTGTAGCCGGGAGGGACGACGTAGGTGATGGTGCTGTGCAGGGTCGGGAGTTCGCTCTGGAAGTACCACGGGTCGCCGTAGATCACGGAGTCGAAGAACGCCGTGTAGCGCACTTCGAGGATCGCGCCTTCCGTCGCCTCAGGCATCGCGAAGGAGGTGACGACCCGGTTGTAGTAGGACGATCGCTCCTTCTTGAACACCGCGTCCTTCGGCAGCTCGACGATCCGCCCGTCCGGCGTGTGGGTCCTCGCCTCGAGCTCCTTGACCCGGAAGAACTCGCTCGATCCCAGGGACATCGACCCGTACTCGGTGCCCTCGCGAGTGAGGATCTTGACGCGGCGGTAGACCTCCAGCCGCGAGGAGATCCCTTCCTCGTCGAAGACCATCCGCCCCTGGGCGAAGAGGACCACGGCCGGGGCGTTGGGAAACCCCGGAACGGTCTTGAGCGAACGCTCGGTGGCGGGGATCTCCGGCCAGTCGGCGCCCGCCGCCGCGGAGGCCGCGCCGAACGCGAGCGCGCCCGTCGCCAGCGACCGACACGCCACGCCAATCACACCACTCCACGCACCAGATCTGCGCGCCATCACCACCCTCCTTCCATGGATCTCGAGACGTTCCCGGGCAATGTTGCTCGGCTGCTGCCCGGATTGTAGCCCCAGGCGTGGGCCGCCAAACCGTCTCGTCTCAAGTCGACGCGGAAAGGTGCCACGTCCTGACTTGTTGACAATGCGGACCGGGAGTCAGAGTTCTCGTCAACAAGCGCGGACGGGGTACCTGTCGATCTCCGCGCCCTCGCGACGATGCCCCACGAATAGTCAGGGCGAGGGGATGCTCCGAAAGGGCCAGCGCCCGCGGCGTGCAGGGCGAGGCGAGGGACCCGCTCCGGGAACAAGAAGGCTCCCCGGCCTAGACCGGGGAGCCTTCTTTGGGTGCGGCCTCCGACAACCGGAGGCTGTTACTGCGCGACGACCAGCGCGTCGTCCAGATAGATGTTGTTGCCGTAGGCGCTCGTGCCGAGGAAGCCGAGCTGGACCGTCGAGCCCTTGTAGGTGGTCAGGCTCACGGTGTGTTGCTTCCAGCCCGTGGAGCCGTCGTACCGGTTGATGGCCGACCCCACGGCGGTCCACGTCGTCCCATTGGTCGAGACCTGGGGCTGGACCTTGTCCGCGTAGGTGGAGTAGCCCGTGTCGTGGTACATCCAGAAGGTCAACGTCACGGTGGTGTAGCTGCTCCCGATGGCGAAGCCGGCGGTCCGGTAGTAGCGCGTGGCCGAGCCGCTCGACGCGTTGTAGGAGTTGAACTTGGCCATGTAGGTGCCACCATGCTTGGAGCAGGTGGGATAGGTGCCTGAGGTGACTTGCGACCAGGTGCCGGCTGTCCCGGAGGTGTCCACCTGGGCCCAGCCCGTGGTGCCCTCGAACCCGTTGGTGAACAGGGTCACCGGGCCTCCGGTGGAGGTGGACGTGAAGTTCTTGCCGGTCTGGTTGGCGCCGCTGATGGTGACCGCGAGGCTCGTGGGGCTGAACGTGTAGCCGGCCAGGCTCGGGGTCACGGTGTAGCTGCCGTTGGCCAGGCCACTGAAGGTGTAGGTGCCGCCGGTGATCGTGGTGGTGGTGGCGGTAGCTGCACCGGTGAGGTTCATGGTCACGCCCGCCGCCACCGCGCCGCTCACGGTGCCGGAGATGCTGTACGTCGGCGTGCTCGTCGTCACGGTGGCGGTCACTGTGTAGCTGCCCGCCGCGTAGCCGTAGACGCCGATGCTCCAGGCGGCGACCGTCGGGCTGGAGTAGGACAGCGACTCGTTGGTCGTGCCGCCGTTCCAGGAGCGGCCGTAGTAGCTGCTCGTCGTCGGATGCGTCGTGCTGTTGTTGACGTAGAGGTCGATGTCGGCGGACAGGCCCGTCAACGTGACGGCGAGGTTCGTCGCGCCGCTCGGCACCACGATCGTGTAGTACTTCCAGGTCTGGTAGGCGACCGAGCCCGCGACGCCCACGCCGCTGGTCAGGGGAGTGTCGCCGCCGACGGCCGTGCTCGTGAAGTTCTTGCCCGTCTGGTTGGCGCCGCTGAGGGTGACCGCGATGCTCGTCGGGCTGAAGGTGTAGCCGGACAGGCTCGGGGTCACCGTGTAGCTGCCGTTGGCCAGGCCGCTGAAGGCGTAGTTGCCGGAGCCGTCGGTCGTCGTGCTCCCCGTTCCCGCGCCCGTGAGGTTGACGGTCACGCCGGTCGCGATTGCCCCGCTCACGGTGCCGGAAATGCTGTAGGTCGCGACCGCCGTCGCGACGAAGTTCTTGCCCGTCTGGTTGGCGCCGCTGATGGTCACGGCGGTGCTCGTCGGGCTGAAGGTGTAGCCGCTGCGGCTCGGCGTCACGGTGTAGCTGCCGTTGGCCAGGCTGCTGAACGAATAGGTGCCGTCGGCGGCGGTGGTCGTGGAGGCGGTGGCCGCGCCGGTGAGGTTGATGGTCACGCCGGCCGCGATGGCGCCGGAGACCGTTCCGGAGATGCTGTAGGTGGGCGCGGCCGAACTGGTGAAGTTCACACCGGTCACGTTGGCGCCGCTCACCGTCACCGCCGAGTTCGCGGGCGAGAAGGTGTAGCCGGCCAGGCTCGGGGTCACCGTGTAGCTGCCGTTGGCCCTGCCGCTGAAGGTGTAGGTGCCGTTGGCGGCCGTCGTGGTGGTTCCGGTCCCGGCGCCGCTCAAGGTCATGGTCACGCCGGACACCACTGTTCCGCTCACGGTGCCGGAGATGCTGTAGGTGGCGCCGCCGCAGCCGTCGAACTTGAACGCGGCGACCCTCGTCGCTCCCGAGCCGCCGTACTCGGTCGTGAACCAGAACGTGCAGTCGTCGACCGGGTCGATGCCGATGCCGGCGTAGTCGCCCCACCGCTCGTTGTTGGTCTTGGACGTCGTCGCGTCCTGGATCACGTACTCGCCCTGGGGCATGGTGCCCGCCGGGTCGGTGGAGTATCGCCCTCTGAAGTAGATCGACGGGTAGTAGGGCGCGGTGGTGCCGGTGCGCGTGTACCCGATGGCGATGTTCCCCGAGCCGTCCATGGCGGCCGAGCCGACGGAACGGTGGACGTTCGCCTCGCCGCCGACGAGCCCCTCCTGGTGGA
>JACQZW010000025.1 GCA_016213675.1 Acidobacteriota bacterium
GCGCCTGCGCTGTCATCCTGAACGAGCGCAGCGAGTGAAGGATCCCGTGGCGCCTGGAGCCACTCGTCCGCATACCGGCTCGCCCTCGTGCGCGTCGGGATCCCTCGTCGGCCTGCGGCCTCCTCGGGATGACGGCGCGCACGGCAAACCTGCCTGTTCATCGCGCCGCCAGGCTCCAAGTCGCCATGCTCATGACGTCACAGCGCGCCGTCATTTGGCTTCGGGCGGGTACACGGAGATCTCGACCCGCCGGTTGAGCGCCTGGTTCATCGGGTCGTCGGGATCCGCCGGTTCGTCCCACGCCTTCCCCTCGACGGAGAACTTGTTGGGGTCGAACTTGTACTTCGCCACCAGGGCCTTCTTCACCGCCGCGGCGCGGTCCTGGGAGAGCTGCCGGACGTCCTCGTAGCGCGTGCCCTTGCCCTTCATCGACGAGTCGGCGTGCCCGACCACGGCGATGTTGGCGCGCTCGTACTGGCCGGCCAGGCGGGCGACCTTCTCCAGCGTCGCCTCGACGGACGGGTCGTACAGCGTGTTGGCGAGGGCGTTGCCCACGTCGTCGTGCTGCGGCTCGTAGATGTTCGACGAGTTGGGGTAGAAGTTGATGCGGATCGTCTGGGTGACGATCGGCGCCTCGGCCGACACCTTCTTGTACGTTGTCGGCGCGAAGGTGGTCCGGTAGGTGTCCTGCTGGTGCTTGAAGCCGCCCGCGGCGTCGAGCTGCTTGATCACCGAGAAGTCCATCACCTCGTCGAAGCGCACCGGCGTGCCGACGCGGCCCAGCTCGCGGTAGACGAAGGTGACGTTCTTCCAGGTGCGCTCGAAGTTGGCCGGGTCGTTGGCGTTCAAGAAGAAGCTCTTGTTCTCGCCGAAGTTGGTCGAGTGGGCGTCGTTGGCCATCGCCTTGACCTCGTCGACCTGCATCCCGTACCCCTCGGCCATCCACTGGAACGCCTTGGCCTTGAAGTTCGGGTCGGCGAGCTGGTCCATGGCCTTGAAGATGCCCGAGACCAGGCCCTTGATGACGTCCGGGTGGTCCTTGGCGAAGTCGGCGCGCGCCGCCCAGACGTCGGCGATCAGCTTGTTGGCCTCCGACGTCGTGGTCAAGATGCGCGTCCCGGTGACCTTCTCCGGGATGCTGTAGATGTCCGGCGCCCACGACACGCAGGCGTCGATGCGCTTGTCGGCGACGAACGCCGCCGCCGCCTCGAACGCCGTCGCGGTGTACTTGTGCTGCACCTCGCCCGGCTGGATGCCGGCGTTCAGGAGCAGGTTGTTGATGAAGTACTCGGACGGCGAGGACTGTGCGTAGACGATGGTCTTGCCCTTGAGGTCCTTGACCGAGTGGATGTTGCCACGGACCACGATGCCGTCGCCGCCGTTCGACCAGTCGACCTGCTGGTAGATGCGCGGCGCGGTGCGCGAGTCCTTCATGAGGTCCGGCGCGAACAGCACCATCATGTCGAGGGTGCCCCAGAGGATCTGGCTCTCGCCGGCGGCGTAGGCGTCGCGCGCGGCCACCGGGTCGTCGATCAGCTTGAGGTTGACCTTGAAGCCGAACTCCTTGAAGAAGACGCTCTCGGTGTTGGGCGAGAAGCCGTGGTTGGCGGCGACGATGGGCAGCCAGCCGATCCACACGTTGATCGGGAACTGCACCACCTTGTCCGTCGCGCTCCACTTGTAGGCCGAGACGCCCTTGACCGGCGGCAGCTTGTCGCCGGGCACGTAGGTGTACTCGTTCACCGTGGTGATGCCCTTGGTGTCGGGCGCCTCGACCTTGCCCTGCTGCTGCTTGAAGGCGTCGAGGTCGAACTTCTTGGTCGCCTGGTCGGCGCCGCCCGGCGCGAGCACGCCGCGGAAGTAGTAGGCGGCCCCGCCGATGCACGCCAGGATGAACAGCACCACCACTATCTTGCCCAGTGCGGTCGGTCCGACTCTCTGCTCCGCCATGACGTTCTCCTTCCGGTCCTGCTCACAGCGCCTGCTTCACCCGTGCGACTGCGTTCCACGGCTTGAGGCTTGTGGCTCGAGGCTTGCGAAAGAAGCCTCCCGCCGTCGTCTTGTCCCAGGCCTCAGGCCTCGAGCCTCAGGCCGTCGCTCACTGCTTCTGCGGTCCCATGTCCTTGGCCGGCGGCGCCGGCGCAGCCGTCGGCTCCTCGGCGGCGATCGTCGGCTGCGCGGCGCCCGGCACCTCGAGCCCGTACGACGCGGCGAACTCGGTGAGCGCCTGGTCGGCGAGCGCCTGCTGCTCCGCCTCCATCAGCTCGACCTTGGACGAGTCGATGGTCGACGCGGCCACCCGCGCCTTGCCGGCGGCCTTGTCACGCCGCTCCGAGAGGTACTCCTCGAGCCGGTTCATCGTGTCACCGCTGCCCCCGATCGAGGAGATCATCCCGTTGGCCATCTCCTGCAGCTCGGCCTGGGCCTCCATCATCTCGGTCTCGGTGAGCATCCGCTTGAGCTTCTCGATCTTGGCCTGGGCGTCCTTGACCGCCACGTCGCGGGACGCGACCAGCTTCTTGTAGGTGTCCTCGGCGGCCTGGAGCTGGGAGCGGTTCTCGTCGAGCTGCTCCTTGACGGTCTTGAGCTGCAGCGCGTACTGCGCGGCCGCGTTGCGGTTGCCGACCTTCAGGTTGGCCACCGCCTTGGCGGTGAGGTCGCGCTCCTGCGCCTCGAGGTTCTTGATCTGCCGCATCAGCCGCTCGCAGAACCCCGCGTGGGTCGCGAGGTTGTCGTTGAAGCGGGCGATCTGCTTGCGCAGGTTCTCCTTCTCGGCCTCGATCAGCGCGCGCGGGTTCTCGCGCTCGATGCCGGAGATGAACAGGCTCAGGAAGCCCTTGATCAGGTTCGAGATCCGCCGCCACATGGTGATGTCCTTTCTCCTCACTCGCCCCGCCGCCGTGGTGCTCGGACGGGGATACGCGCCGCACCCTCAAAGGTTCATGGCTGCGAGGCTAACAAGGGGTCCCCCCCCTGTCAATGCCGGAAAAGCAACTCTGGCAAGGGAGAACGCCGGTGCGGGCACGCTCCGACGCCGGTGGTAACGACGCGTTCCTTGACCCCGTCGCGGTGCGACGCGATCCGATTCGCTCGCAAGGAATGGGGCCATCGGGTTGCCCGGTCTGTGTGGAGCGCGCGCACCGCGCGTGCTCTCGCGGCGCCTGCAGAATCGTCCAGGAGCTCGCCCGTTGGGCGCGCTCCACAGAGGCTACTCGTCGGGACGCTGGCCTCGGGTAGACTCCGCCGCATGCCGGGGTCGACGACGACGCCAGACCACGCCCACGCCGAGCGGACGGTGCTGCTCGCGGTGGTCAGCCTGTCGTCTTTCGTCACGCCGTTCCTCGGCAGCTCGCTGAACCTCGCGATCCCGGCGATCGGGCGCGACCTCCACGCCGGGGTGGTCGCGCTCAACTTTGTGGCTACCGCCTACCTCGTCGCCTCGGCGGCGTGCCTGCTGCCGTTCGGCCGGCTCTCAGACCTCCTCGGCCGACGCCGTCTCTTCCTCGTCGGGACGCTCGGGCAGTCGGCGTTCCTGCTTGCGGCAGCAGCGTCCAGCACGATCGAGGTGCTGGTCGCCCTGCGCCTGCTGCAGGGGATCGCCGGCGCGATGGTCTTCGCCACGGCGATGGCGATGCTGGTGGACGCGTTCCCGCCGGTGGAGCGGGGGAGGGTCCTGGGGATCAGCACGGCGGCGGTGTACGTGGGCCTGTCGGTCGGGCCGGTGCTGGGCGGGGTGATCACGCAGCACCTCGGGTGGCGCGCGATCTTCCTGCTCAACGGTGCGCTGTCGCTGGTCCTGGCCGCGCTGGTCGCGGCCCGCCTGCGCACCGGCGGCCGGGCCGCCAGCCCGGGCCGGTTCGACGCCGCCGGTGCAGTGCTCTACGCCGGCAGCCTGGCGGCGACGATGGGCGGCCTGTCGACGCTGAGGTCACACCCGGCGGCGCGCTGGGTCCTGGTCGCCGGGCTGGTCGGCCTGGCGGGCTTCGGGGCCCGCCAGCTCCGCGCGGCCGAGCCGCTCCTCGACCTGCGGCTGTTCGCCAGTCCGGTGTTCGCGTTCTCCAATCTGGCGGCGCTGCTGAACTACAGCGCGACGTTCGCCGTGACCTTCCTGCTCTCCCTCTACCTCCAGGTGGTGCGCGGTCTGGAGGCGCAGGTGGCGGGCGTGGTGCTGCTCGCCCAGCCGATCATGATGGCGTTGCTGTCGCCGGTCGCGGGGCGGCTGTCCGATCGCGTCGAGCCGCGCCGGGTCTCGTCGCTCGGCATGGCGCTCACAGCGGCGGCGCTGGCGCTGTTCGCGTTTCTCGGCGAGGCGACCCCGCTTGCCGTCGTGGTCGGCGAGCTGGTCCTCATCGGTGTCGGCTTCGCCCTGTTCTCGTCACCGAACTCCAATGCGGTGATGGGCGCGGTCGAACGGCGCGACTACGGCGTCGCCACGGCCACGCTCGGGACGATGCGGCTGGTCGGTCAGGCGCTGTCGATGGCGACGGTGGCGCTGATCTTCGCGGTGTTCCTCGGCAACGCCCCCGTCACGGTGGAAGCGGCGCCGGGCCTGCTCGCCGCCAACCGCGTCGCCTTCGCGCTGTTCGCGGGGCTGTGTGCGGTCGGGGTGTTCGCCTCGCTGGCCCGCGGCCGCATCCACGGCGGGACGCCCAGGTGAAGGCCGCCGACCTCTGCCCGACGTCCACGGGCCGAGAGTCGAGGTTCCAGAGTCAGTCGCGTTGGACGGGTGGGGCTGTCCCCTGCCGCTTCGCGTGGCGGTGCTGGCGGATGAACTCGATGACCGCCGGCAGCACCGAGATGATGATGATGGCGAAGATGACGAAGGTGAAGTTGTTCTTGACGATCGGGATGTTGCCGAAGAAGAACCCGGACAGGGTCACGATGAGGACCCAGCCGATGCCGCCGATGACGTTGTAGGCGATGAACTTCCCGTAGGACATCGCGCCGATGCCGGCGACGAACGGGGCGAAGGTGCGGATGATCGGCACGAAGCGGGCGATGATGATCGTCTTGCCGCCGTACTTCTCGTAGAACGCGTGGGTGCGCTCGAGGTGCCTCTTGTTGAGGAAGCGCACGTTCTCCTTGTGGAACACCTTGGGGCCGACCCAGTGGCCGATCCAGTAGTTGACGGTGTCGCCGAGGACGGCGGCGACCGAAAGCACGATCATCGACACCCAGAGGTCGATCGAGCCGCGCGCGGCGAAGGTGCCGACGGCGAAGAGCAGCGAGTCGCCGGGGAGGAACGGCGTGACCACGAAACCGGTCTCGCAGAACACGATGATGAAGAGGATGCCGTGCGTCCAGACGCCGTAGTCGCGGATGATCGCGTCGAGGTGCACGTCGAGGTGCAAAACGAAGTCGATGAGATAGCGGATCAGCTCCATGAACTCGATGGCCTCCACCCACACGGTCGAGGGTCGCGGGTCGAGGACCTCCCCGGCCACCCAGGTCGCGCGGACGGGTGAGCGTAGGGGCGAAGGCGAGCGGGGTCAAGCCGGGAGGGCGGCGCGCAGCGTGGCGAGGGCGGCGGCGCGGGCCGCCAGCGAGGCGGCCTTGCCCTGGAAGAGACGGGAGGAACCGCCGCCGCGGCCTGCCAGCGTCGCGGCCACCTGGGTGCCGAGCGCCTGAACGTCGGCCGTCACCTGCTCGCCGCCCGTGAGGACGAAGTACGAGCCGGCCTCGTTGGTGGCCGTGAGGAAGGCGAGCTTGGCCGGGGCCAGCGCAGCGAGGCGGCGGGCGAGGGTGCCGAGGAAGGCCGGGTCGCGTCCGTCGAAGTGGGCGTCGACGAGGGCGCCGGGGCGGCCGGCGAGCGCCTCGGCCTGCGCGGCGGCGAGCTCCTCGGCGAGGGCGCGCAGGCGGCGCTCCGCGTCGCGCAGCTCGTCCTTGCGGCGCTGCGCAAGAGTGACGAATTCGCCCTCGGGCGCGTCGAGGACCGCCTTGATCGCGGCGTTTCGCGCCTCGTGCCCGGCGAGGCGGCGGCGCAGCCGGCCGCCGGCGACGAAGTGCAGGCGTGTGCCGCCGCGCATCGGCTCGGTGCCGAGCAACGCGACGGCCTCGAGCTCAGCCGTCGAGCGGACGTGCGTGCCGCCGCAGGTGTTGAGGTCGAGGCCCTCGATCTCGACGAGCCGGATGTCGCCCTCGAAGCCCTCGGGAAGGCCGCGCGAGCGCACCGGCAGGGTGCCGTACTCGGCCTCGGTCACCCGCCGTGCGCGGACCGGCCGGGCGGCGCGCACCTCGGCGGCGACCTCCTCCTCGAGCGCGTCGAGCTGGAGACGCGAGAGCGCCGGCACGTCGAGCTCGATGTCGCTCACCGACTCGCCAAGGTGGAACGCGGTCGTCCGCCAGCCGTGGCGCTCGAGGGCAATGGCGGTGAGCAGGTGCTGCGCGGTGTGCTGCTGCATGTGGTCGAAACGGCGGGCCCAGTCGAGGCGGAGGGTGACCGGTCCCGGCGCGACCGGGGCGGCCAGGACGTGGCGGATCGCGCCGGCCGCCTTTCTCACGTCGACCACGGCCACCTCGCCGAGCCAGCCGCGGTCCGCCGGCTGGCCGCCGCCCTCGGGGTAGAGGACCGTGTCGGCGAGGACGGCCCACGGCGTGCCGCCATCCTGACCGACCTCGACGGCCTCGGTCGCCAATGCCTGCAGGTACGGGTCGCGTTCGTACGCCGGGACGTCATGCATGGGGTCATGGTACGGCGGCTGGGTCCGGCGGCGCCAGGCGGCCGCACGGTGCCCGGGGCCGAGGTGTGGGACGTGACTTGACTCACAGCCCCGCAACCCTTGGGGGTACGATGTTGATTGCACCGGAGGTCGACGGCCATGCGCAAGAACCTTGGGACACGGGTCACGACCATGCTCGTCCTCGCCCTGCTCCTCGGTGCCCTCCCCGCGGCAGCGAACCCGATGCACGGGCTTCGCGGTGTGGTCAGGGCGCTCCCGGAGGGCGGCCTGATCGGCGACTGGCAGGTCGCGTTCGGCCAGATGGCCATGTCGCTGAGCGTCACGGTCCACGTGAGCGCGGCCACCGTCATCGACGAGTCGGCGGGTCCGGTCGCGGTGGGTGCCGGCGTCGCCGTCCAGGGAAGGCCGCGACCCGACGGCACGCTCGACGCGACCCGCATTGAGGTGCAGGGTGGCGGTGGCCCGGGAGGCGGTGCGTGCTCGGTTGCGATCCTGCACCTCACGCCGACCCCGGCGGCACCGGCCGGTGCGGAGGGCGTCGTGGTGACGCGCTCGATGGCGCTTCCGTCGACCGGGCTGCGCGAGGACCTCAAGGTCATGGTCGGGCAGCTCGTCCCGGCGACGGACCTCGAGGTCTTCGTGGACGGCTTCCACGCCGGCACGATCCGCACCGGGGCGAACGGCGGCGGCCACCTCTTCCTGTCCACCGCGGACATCCCGGGTGCCGAGCCGCTCCCGCCCGAGCTCCGCCCGGTCACCGGCCTCGGCGTCGTCACGGTCGTCGACGCGGGTGGCGCGGTGCTGCTCGAGGGCGACCTCGCGACCGCGCGGACCGCGGGCTGCGGCGGCCACGGCCTGGAGTACCTCGCGATGGCGGTGCTGCGGAGCCCGGACGACCGGATCGTCGGGGCCGCGATGGCGCGGGCCGGGGCGAACGAGCAGGAGGTCGACGTCGTCGCCGCCAGGATGGAGCCGGGCGCGACCTACGCGCTGGTGATCGATTCCGTCGCGGCGGGGAATGCTATCGCCGGCCCGGGCGGCATGCTCCACCTGCGGCTGAGCACGAACCCCCACGCCGACGATTTGCCGCTCCCCGAGGTGCTCCTGCCGGTCACCGGCCTGGTCCACGCGGAGCTCCACGCGGCCGACGGGAGCCTCGTGGCCGCGGGCGAGTTCCGCCCGGTGTCGGTCATGACCCCGCCGTCGACCGGCGGTTGGGTCCGCCGCGGCCTTCGGCACTGAGGGCCGACGCGACCGCGGGCGGGCGTCCTCGGACCGGTGACCGTTGGTCGCCGGTCCGGGCCGGTCGCTATACTCGCCGGCGTGCTGCTGCCTGAGTCGAAGCCGGTGAGGGCGCTCGTCGTCTCGTCGCGCTTCCCGTGGCCGAGCTACACCGGCGACCGGATCCGCACCGCGATGTGGGTCGAGGCGCTGCGCCGGCGCGGCTGCGAGGTCACCCTCGTGACGCCCTCAGGTGACGGGCCTCCGCCACCGTGCCGGGCGATCGCCGCGCCGCGCTCGGCGTTGGCGTTTGTGGGTGGGTTTGCGCGGGTGCTGCGCGACGGGCTGCCGGCGACCGCGCTGCTCGCCGCCGGGCACGACTGGCGCGGCGCGCTCGCCGCGGCGCACGAGGGGGTCGCCGAGTTCGAGGTCGCGGTGATCGTCCTCGCCCGCACCGAGCCCTGGGTCGGAGCGTTCGTCACGGCGAGGCGGACGGTGGTCGACGGGATCGACTCCCTGGCCGCCAACCTCGACGAGCGGGGCCGGGCGGCGATCCCTCTGGCGTCGTGGCTGTGGCGTCTCGAGGCGCGACGGATGGCGCGCCTCGAGCGATCGCTGCCGGTGCGGCACGACACGGTCGTCGTGGTCGCCGAGTCCGAGGTGGCCGGGTTCGCCGGCCGCGCCGTCGTCGCCGGCCTCGGCGTCGAGCTGCGGCCGATCGGCGATACGGCGCGCGGCTTCGACGTCGGGTTCTGGGGGCGCCTGCCGTACTTCGCCAACCGCGACGCGGCGCGCGTCCTGCTCGACGAGGGCTGGCCCCTCGTGCGGCGACAGATGCCGGAGGCGACCCTGCTCGTCGGCGGTGTGGGCGCCCCCGCGTTCGTGCGCCGGCGCCACGGCCGCGACGGCGTGACGGTGGTTTCCCCGATGGACGACCGCGCCGCGCTGCTGCGCCGCGTGCGGGTGGCGTTGTTCCCGATCCGCTTCGGCAGCGGCCAGCCGACCAAGGTGCTGGAAGCGGCGGAAGCCGGCTGCGCCATCGTCGCGACGCCCGCCGGGGTCCGTGGCGTCGGCGAGCTCGCGTTCAACGCCCTCGTCGGCCGCGACCCGACCGAGCTGGCCGCCCACGCCGTCGCCGTGCTGCTGGATCCGGACCGCACGGTCGCTCGCGGCCGGGCCGCCCGCGCGATCGCCGAGCGCGACTACTCCCTCGACGCCGCGCTGGCCAGGCTCGCCGCCATCGCCCTCGACGCGTAGCGGCCGCCCGCCGGGCGGTCCGCCTCGCCCCTCAAGCCTCAAGCCCCAAGCCCCAAGCCCCAAGCCTCAAGCCTCAAGCCTCAAGCCTCAAGCCCCAAGCCGCCCTTTGACCCAGGTCAAGGACGCCGCCCGGACGGCGGGCCAGTGTTCGCCGCAGGACTCGGGGCCCCGGCCCTGAACAGGAGGAGGTCGGAATGAGCGAGAAGACGGCCAAGCTGATCTTCTGGATCGGCACGTTGTCGTCGCTGGTGCTCTTCCTCGCGCTCACCGTCGACACCACGGCGCAGTTCGCCGCGCTCACCCACGCCGACAGGCTGGATGAGCAGGTGGTGGCGGGGAAGCGGGCGTTCGAGCGCCGCAACTGCAACGACTGCCACACGATTCTCGGGTTCGGCGGGTACTACGCGCCGGACCTCACGCGGGCGTACCTGCGGCTCGGCGAGGATGCGATCAAGCGGCGCCTCGAGCACCCCGAGGTGGCGTTCGCCGACTCGTACCGCAAGATGCCCCAGCAGAACCTGACGCCCGCCGAGGTCGCCGACATCACGGCGTTCCTGAAGTGGGTGGCGAACATCGAGAACCACGACTGGCCGCCGCAGGACTCGGTGGCGCGCTGGAAGCGGTCGACGGAGCGGATGCTCGCCGCGGCCGCGCTGTCGCCCGGCGCGGCGCTCGTCGAGCAGGAGAACTGCCTGACCTGCCACAGCGTGGGAGGACGGGGCGAGAGCAAGGGCCCGCGCCTGGAGTGGATCGCCGGCAGCCGCGACTCGGCGTGGATCGCGGAGTACCTGGCCGACCCGCAGAAGCTCGCGCCCGGCAGCGAGATGCCCGACTACGCGCACCTCTCGCCGGGGCAGCGCCAGATGATCGGCGAGTTCATCGCGGCGATCGCCGCCGGCCGGGGGAGGTGAGCGATGACCCACAAGACACAGAGCGTGGCCTACCCCTACTTCGTCGTGGCGCTCCTGCTCTTCGGCCTGCAGGTGGTGATGGGGCTGTGGCTGGGGATCCAGTACTTCGTCACCGTGCCGCAGAGCGTCGTCGACGTGTTCCCGTTCGCGACGGCGCGGGCGATGCACACCAACCTGCTCGTCCTCTGGCTGCTACTCGGCTTCATGGGCGCGACCTACTACCTGGTCCCCGAGGAGACCGGCACCGACATCGCCTGGCCCAAGGTCGCTTGGGCCCAGCTCGTGATCCTGAGCCTGACCGGCGTGATCGCGCTGGTCGGCTTCTTCTTCGGCTGGACGCAGGGCAAGCCGTTGCTCGAGATCCCGCGGCCGCTCGACGTCCTGGTGGTGATCGGCGCGCTCATGTTCCTCGCCAACGTCGGCATGACGATGTTCCGCGCCCGCCGTTGGACCGCAATACAGGGCTCGCTCCTCGGCGGTTTGGTCTTCCTGGCGGTGATGTACCTGTTCGGCATGCCGTTCTACCGCAACCTCGCCGAAGACTGGTACTACTGGTGGTGGGTGATCCACCTGTGGGTCGAGGGGGCGTGGGAGCTGATCGCCGCGGCGATGACGGCGTTCATCCTCATCAAGCTCACCGGCGTCGAGCGCAAGGTGGTCGAGAAGTGGCTCTACGTCGAGCTCGGCCTCTTCCTCTTCACTGGCATCGCCGGCACCGGGCACCACTACTACTGGCTCGGCGCGCCGAAGTACTGGCTGTGGGTCGGCGGGATCTTCTCGGCGCTCGAGCCGCTGCCCATCGCGCTGATGGTCTGGGACACCTGGCGCGACGTGCGGCACCGCACGACGCCGCTGCGGCCGCGGCTCACCTGGGTCTACCTGGTCGGCATGGTCGTGCTCCACTTCGTCGGCGCCGGCCTGTTCGGCATGGCGCACACCCTGCCGCAGGTCAACTACTACACCCACGGGAGCCAGGTGACGGTGTCGCACGGCCACCTGGCGTTCTACGGCGCTTACGTGCTGCTCAACCTGACCTTCTTCTACCTGGCGATCCCCCGCATCAAGGGGTTCCGCGACGGTGAGTACGACGAGCGGAGCGGCCACCTGGGCTTCTGGCTGACCAGCATGGGCGTGGTCGGGATGAGCCTGGCCTTCGGGGTCGCCGGGGTCCTGCAGAGCTACCTCGAACGCTACCTCGGGCAGCCCTACATGGTCGCCCAGGACCCGATCCGCTTCTGGATGGCCATCGTCGCGGCCCACGGCGTGCTGGTGGTCGCCGGGGTCGTGGTCATCGTGAAGCACCTGCTGACGCTCAGGTCCGTGACGGTGCAGGCAGCATAGGACGTCCGGCGGCGCGGGACCTCCCGCGCACCCTGCGGGGAAACGGCCGGCCGGGGGAACCCGGCCGGCCTCTTCCTGGTTTGCTTCTCCTGCTAGATTGCCTCGACCTCGGCGACGAGCCGGGCGAGGACCGCGACCGAGTCCGGGCCGAGGTGGAGGTGCAGCACCCGCCGGTCGACGTCGGTCAAGGCGTGGAGGTCGCCGATCGCCTGGGAGTAGCGCAGCTTCCCGAGGGTGAAGCGGCGGCCGGGGATCCGGACGTCGCGGGTCGGCTCGCAGGTCAGCACGATCGGCACGATGTGGTCCGGACCGCCCTTGTGGAGCTGGCCGGTGGAGTGCAGGTAGCGCGGCCCGAACGCGGCCGTGACCACGACCCCGGTCCGTCGACCAACCGCGGTCGCGAGACGATCGACGAGCGCCGCGCAGGCGGGGTTCTCGGGAAGGTAGGCGAGCAGGACGACGGCGTCGTCGCCGGCGATCCCGTCGAGGTGGCGGATCAGCACCCGGCCCGGGTCCTCGGGCACCGTCGGCGTGTCGCCCGACCCGCCCTCCAGGGCCGCACGGGCCCGTTCCTTGGCGCGGACGACGTCCGGCTCGTCGAAGGGGTTGACGCCGAGGAGCAGCCCGGTCACGGCGGTGGCGAGCTCGAGAACGGCGAACGCCTCGCCGAGCGAGTCGCGGCGCAGGCGCCAGCGCAGGACCGGATGACCTGTGTTCGCGAGGGCATCGAGCGCAGCGTCGAGCGAGCCGGTCTCCTCGTCGGTGAATCGGGGTGACAGCCAGAGCGTGTGCGGCCACGCCGCGGCCGGCTCGGGCACGCGCGAAACGATGACCGGCAGGATTCCCTTGCCGTCCTTGCCGGTGCTCTCGGCGACGAGCTGCTCGGCCCACATCCCGAGCGGCTCCAGCCCGGGCGACGCACACCAGGCCAGCCGCGCCCACGGTTGGGGCGAGATGCTCGCGAGCAGCGCGGCCAGCTCGATCGCCGGGTGGTTCAGCGTGATGGCGGCGAGGGCGCGGGCGCCCGAGGCGAGGAGCTGGTGGGTGTCGTGGCCGAGCCAGACCGAGGGGAACGCACCGACCGCCGTGTGGGGCGAGAAGCGCCCACCGACGTCGACAGGGTGGGGCAGGACGGCGCGGAAGCCCCGCTCGTCGGCCAGCCCGACCAGCGGGGTGCCCGGTTCGGTCAGGGCGACGAAGCGGTCGCCCGTGGAATCGCCATGGGTCGCGCGTAGGCTGTCCCAGAGGATCTCGAGGAGCGACGAGGTCTCGGCGGTGGTCCCCGACTTCGAGACGGCCATGACCGCGGCGGTCGCCGGGTCCAGAGCGTCGAGGATGCCCGCCACGCGATCGGGATCCGTGGTGTCGAGGACGACGATCTCGCGGCCGGACGGGTTGCCCAGCACCTGGCGCAGCACCTGCGGCGCCAGGCTGGACCCGCCCATGCCCAGGAGGTAGAGCGTGCGGGCCCCGTCTGCCGCCAGCGCGGCCGCCAGACGCTCGAGCGTCGGGAGGTCGGGCACGGTGCGGGTGGGGGCGTCGAGCCAGCCGAGGCGGCGGGCCACGTCCTTGGCGTGTCGCTCGCCCCACAGGGCGGAGTCGCGGGCGTTGAGCCGTTGGGGGACGTGGAGCGACTCGACGCGGGCGATCCTCCCGGCCCGCACGCCTTCCAGGCCCGTCGGCACCCAGCTCGCCACCGGGGTCACCTGACGGGTCGCGAGCTCGGTGCGGATGGCGGCGACGACCGACTCGACGGAGAAGCCGAGGCGGCGGGCCACCTCCTCGCCGGGCGCCGAGGCGCCGAAGCGCTCGAGTCCGATCACCAGGCCGTCGTCGCCGACCCAGCGCGTCCAGCCCTGCGGACTGGCCATCTCGACGGCGACACGGAGCCCGTGTCCGGGGCCGAGGACGGCATCCCGATATGCCTCGTCCTGGCGGGCGAAGAGCTCCAGGGAGGGCGCCGAGACGACCCGGGTCGGAACGCCGGTCGCCTCGAGCTCGAGCCGGACGGCGTGCGCGAGGGCGACCTCCGAGCCGGTGGCGAGCAGCACCACGCTCGGGACCGATCCGGAGGCCTCGGCCGCCACCGTGGCCCCACGTGCCACCTCGACCCCTTCGGCCGCTTGCACGGGCAGCTTCTGCCGCGTGAGCACCAGCACCGTCGGTCCGTCACGGCGCTCGAGGGCGACGCGCCAGGCGGCCGCCGTCTCGCGGGCGTCGGCGGGCCGCACCACGACCAGGCCGGGGATCGCCCGCAACGAGGCGAGGTGCTCGATCGGCTGGTGCGTCGGTCCGTCCTCCCCGAGGGCGACCGAGTCGTGCGTGAACACGTAGACCACCGGGAGCCGCATCAGTGCCGACAGGCGCAGCGCGGGCCGCAGGTAGTCGGCGAAGACCAGGAAGGTCGCGACGTACGGCCGCACCCCGCCGTGCAGCGCGAGGCCGTTGCCGACCGCCGCCATGCCGAGCTCGCGGATGCCGAAGTGGAGGTTGCGGCCGGCGAACTCGCCCGGGGCGACGTCGGCCTCGCCCTTGAGCAGGGTGTTGGTGGACGGGGCGAGGTCGGCCGAGCCGCCGATCAGCTCCGGCACCACGCCGGCCAGCGCGTTGAGCGTCTTGCCCGACGCCTCACGGGTCGCCAACGCCGCCCCGACGTCGAACCTCGGGAGGGCGGCGGCGACACCCTCGGGCAGCTCGCCGGCGAGCCGTCGCACGAGCTCGGCGCACAGCTCGGGATGCGCCTCGCGGTAGCCGGCCAGCCGGGCGTGCCAGTCCTGCCGCTCGCCGCGGCGCGCGGCGCCCAGCTCGCGGAGGTGGGCGAGGACGTCGTCCGGGACGACGAACGGCGTGTCAACCTCGCAGCCGAGCGCCCGCCGGGTCGCGACGGCCTCGTCGCCACCGAGCGGGGCACCGTGCGCCTCGGCGCTGTCCTGCTTGTGCGGCGAGCCGAAGCCGATGTGCGTGCGGACGCGCACGAGGACCGGCGCGTCCTCGCGGGAGCGGGCGTCGGCGAGCGCCGCGGCGACGGTCTCGAGGTCGTTGCCGTCGTCCACCGACAGGGTGCGCCAGCCGTAGGCGCGGAATCGCGCCTCGACGTCGTCGGACCAGGCGAGCGCCGTGGACCCCTCGATCGTGATCCGGTTGTCGTCGTAGAGCACGACCAGGCGGCCGAGCTTGAGGTGACCCGCCAGCGAGGCCGCCTCGTGCGAGATCCCTTCCATGAGGTCGCCGTCGGAGGCGAGCACCCAGGTGCGGTGGTCGACGACGGCATGGCCCGGGCGGTTGAAGCGGGCCGCCAGGTGGCGCTCGGCGAGCGCCATCCCGACCGCGGAGGCGAGCCCCTGCCCGAGCGGGCCGGTGGTCATCTCGACGCCCGGGGTGTGCGCGTGCTCCGGGTGCCCGGGGGTTCGCGAGCCCCACCGGCGGAAACGCTTCAGCTCGTCGAGGGGGAGGTCGTAACCGAACAGGTGGAGGAGGGCGTAGAGGAGCGCCGAGCCGTGCCCGGCCGACAGCACGAAGCGGTCGCGGTCGGGCCAGACGGGGTCGGCGGGATCGTGGCGCAAGAAACGGCTCCACAGCACGTAGGCCATCGGGGTGGCGCCGAGGGGCAGCCCGGGGTGCCCCGACCGAGCCTGCTCGACCTGATCGATCGCCAGCACCCGAATCGCCGTCACCGCCCGCCGGTCCATCGCGTCGAAGCCCCGCATGTCGCCTCCCGTCCGGGCGCCGATTCTGGAGCATGTGCCGCCCTGGAGCAAGCGCCGCTAGGAAGCCGACAGCCGTCAGATCTGCCGCCCGCCCAATCGAGAGTCGAGAGTCGGGGGGGGACTCGCGAGCCGCGACGTGGTCGCGGCGAGTGCGGGGGCACGGGGGGCGTAGCAGGCGGAGGACTGGGTGGGGGGCCTGCGGGCCCCCCGCAGTGAGGTGTACAATACGCCGCCCGAAAGAGTCGGGAAGCGGCTACGCGCAAAGGAGTTCGACATGAAGCGAGTTCTCGTGGCGTTGGTGGTGGCGCTGCTGGCGGCGCCGGTCGTGGTGAGGGCGCAAGAGGCGTTCAAGTTCGCGGTCATCGATGTCGACCGGATCCGCGACGAATCGACGATGGGCAAGGAGATCAAGGGCCGCCTGATGAAGCTCCAGGAGGAGAAGATCGCCCAGGGGAAGAGGCTCGCCGATGAGCTCGAGGCGATTCGCAAGCAGGTCGCGACGCAGGCGGCGACGCTCTCCGACGCCAAGCTCAAGGAGCTGCAGAAGCGCGGCGAGGACAAGCAGGTCGAGATCGATCGGTTCCAGGAGGACGCCCGGCAGCAGCTCATGGAGGCTCAGCGCAAGGAGTTCGCCGACCTCGAGAAGCAGGTGATGCCCCTGATCAACGAGCTGTGCCGCGAGATGAAGTACTTGATGGTGTTCAACAAGTACCAGTCGGGGCTGATCTACGCGGACGAGGCGGTCGACGTGACCGACAAGGTCCTGGTCCGGTTCAACAGCAAAGTGACCAAGTGACCACGACTCGCCCAGGGGCGAGTCGTGGTCATCCCGAGCAGCGGACGACCCGGTGTTGCATCTGCAAGGAAACACTCGTCATTGCGAGGCCCGCAGGGCCGAAGCAATCCCGGCGCGCCTGGAGCATGCTGAGATGCGTCGGGATCGCGCGGGTGGTCGGGCGGGTGGCGCGACGCGGGCTGGCTGGCCTCGGGCCGAATCCGAGGGTGGGGGTTGGGGGCTGGCTCCCGCCGTGGCCCGAGAGTGCGCGGCGCTCCCGCATTGCTTCGTCGGCCTTTGGCCTCCTTGCGATGACGACGGGGACGATGCGAGCCGGGAAGCACGCGGGGCCTCGCGGGGAGCGGTGAGGCGGTGATGGGCGGTGACGGCACCTACACGCTGGCCGAGCTGGCCGCACGGGTCGGCGGGACCGTCGTTGGCGACGGGGAACGCGTGCTCGCGGGGATCCGGCCGCTCGACGACGCCGCGCCCGAGCACTTGTCGTTCTATCACAACCGACGCTACCTCGAGTCGGCCCGAGCTTCGCGCGCCGGCGCGCTCCTCGTCGCGGAGCCCGGGCAATTCCCCGGCCGCGACCTCCTGGTGTGCCGGGAACCCTACCCGGCGTTCGCGAAGCTGCTGGAGATCTTCCACCCGCAGCACCGGCCTCCCACCGGCGTGCACCCGAGCGCGGTCGTCGCGCCGTCGGCGCGGCTCGGCGCCGGGGCCAGCGTCGGACCGACGGCGGTGGTCGGCGAGCGCGCGGTGGTCGGCGACCGTGCCGTGCTCGGCCCCGGAGCTATCGTCGGCGACGACGCCGAGGTCGGCACCGACACCTGGCTCCACCCGCACGTCGTGATCGAGCCGCGCTGCCGCGTCGGCGCGCGCTGCATTCTCCACGCCGGCGTCGTCGTGGGCTCCGACGGCTACGGCTTCGCGACGGTCGGGGGCACCCATCACAAGGTGCCCCAGGTCGGCATCGTGGTCGTGGAGGACGACGTCGAGCTCGGCGCCAACGTGTGCGTGGACCGGGCGACGCTCGGGGAGACGCGGATCGGCCGCGGCACCAAGGTGGACAACCTGGTGCAGGTCGGGCACAACGTCCAGGTCGGCGAGGGCTGCCTGCTCGTCGCCCAGGCGGGGATCGCCGGCTCCACCAAGCTGGGCCGGTACGTGGTCATGGCCGGGCAGAGCGGGGCCGCCGGTCACCTGCACCTCGGCGACGGCACGCAGGTGACGGCCCAGAGCGGGGTCATGACGGACACCGCGGCGCGGGAGGTCGTGTCAGGCATGCCGGCCAGGCCGCAACGCGAGTTCTTGCGGGCGATGGCGAACCTCTTCCAGCTCGACGCGCTCAAGCGGCGGGTCAAAGGGCTGGAGGCCGCGGTCGCCCGGTTGGGGGGAAGAGCCGAATGATCGACATCCAGGGGATCCTCGACATCCTGCCCCACCGTTACCCGTTCCTGCTCGTCGACCGGGTGCTGGAGCTGGAGGAGGGCCGCATCCTGGCCCTGAAGAACGTCACCTTCAACGAGCCGCACTTTCCCGGTCACTTCCCGGGGGTGCCGGTGATGCCCGGCGTGCTCATCGTCGAGGCGATGGCGCAGGCCGGCGGCGTGCTCATGCTGCGCGACGTCCCTGACCGCCACCGCAAGCTGATCTACTTCACCGGTATCGACAACTGTCGCTTCCGCCGGCCGGTCGTGCCCGGCGACCAGCTCCTGCTCGAGGTCACGCTGTTGCGCCGCCGCAATCGCTTCGCAGTCCTGAAGGGCGTCGCGCGGGTGGGCGACGAGGTCGCCGCCGAGGCCGAGCTGTCGTCGGCGATGGTCGACCGACCGGTGGAGGAGGCGTGATGGCGAGGATCCACCCAACCGCGGTGGTGGACCCGCGGGCGACCGTGGCCGACGGCGTCGAGATCGGGCCGTACGTCGTCGTCGACGGCGAGGTCGAGATCGGTGCCGGCTGCGTCGTGGGCGCCTTCTGTCGCATCGAGGGCCCGACCGTGATCGGTCCGGGCAACCGGTTCGTCTCGCACTGCTCGGTCGGTGCGCCGCCGCAGGACATCTCGTACAAGGGCGATCCGACACGACTCGAGATAGCCGCCAACAACCTCTTCCGGGAGTTCGTCACGCTCCACCGTGGCACGACCAAGGGCGGCGGTGTCACCCGCATCGGCAGCAACGGGCTGTACATGGCGTACGTCCACGTCGCCCACGACTGCCAGGTCGGCGACAACGTCATCTTCGCGAACAACGGCACGCTGGCCGGGCACGTCGAGGTGGGGCACTTCTCGCACGTCGGAGCACTCTCCGCCGTGCACCAGTTCTGCCACGTCGGCGAGTACGCCTTCATCGGCGGCGGGACGATCGCGACCAAGGACGTGCTGCCGTTCATGAAGACCGTGGGGTCGCGGCCCGCCCGCTGCTTCGGGCCGAACACCATCGGCCTGCAGCGCAAGGGCTTCTCGCCGGACAGGCTGGACGCGCTCAAGAAGTCGTGGCGACTCCTGCACAGCCCGAAGCTGACCACCTCCGAAGCCGTCGCGCGCATCCAGGCGGAGCTCGGCGACGCCCCGGACGCCCTGCGGATCGTCGAGTTCATGGCGGCCTCGGAGCGCGGCGTGATCCTCGCGCGCGGCTGACGGTCCCGGGTCCCGGGTCTCGAGTCCCGGGTCCCGAGTCAAGAATCCAGAGTAGGTGCTGGGGCTCGTTGCCCACCGGTCCTTGACTCGGGCCGTCGGGCGCTCGACCATCCTCGCGATGGAGATCCCCTCGTACCTGCGGGATGCCCCCGAGGGTTGCCGGATCTCGGTGCGGGTGCACCCCCGGGCACGCCGCAACCGCGTTGCCGGTGAGCACGGTGGCGCGCTGAAGGTCGAGGTCACGGCGCCTCCCGAGGGCGGGGCCGCGAACGTGGCGGTCGAGGAGCTGGTCGCCTCGCTCCTCGGCGTGGCGAAACGCGCGGTGACCGTGGTCGTCGGGCACGGATCGAGGAGCAAGACGCTCTCGGTGGCCGGAGTCGACGCGGCCTCGGCCGCGGCCGCCTTGGACGGGTGACAACGTCGGCGGCCCTGTGCAATGGCCGCTTTCAATTTGTTGAAAGCGGATAGAATCGAGACAGTGAGTCCGAAAGAACGGCTGGTCCACGCTGCGACACTCGTCCTGCGCATGGGACTGGTGGCGTTGCTGTGGGCGCTCCTCAGCACCGCGGGACAGCTCTTCGAGGTATCGCCGGGGCTCTCGTTCTTCTTCCCGGCCGCGGCGATCTGTGTGCTCGCCGGTGCGTGGCTCGGCCCGTGGGGGGCGCTGGCCCTGCTGCCGGCGAACTACCTCGCACCCTGGGGTGCAGCGGTCGGCGTGTGGCCCGGTCTGCTCTTCGGGCTCCCGGCTGCGGCGTGGGCCCTGCTCGTCGCCCTCCTCCCCCCGTTCGGCGGAACCACGGGCAAGCGTTCCGCGCGCTTCGTGTTCTACGGCGTCGTGGGCGGCTCGCTGGTCTGCTCGTTGGTCGGGAACGGGGGGCTGGTCGTGACCGGCGCGACGGCCACCGGAGGCGCGTTCATGCGCGGCCTGTGGACGTGGTGGATCGGGGACCTGGCCGCCGGCCTCGCCCTGGGCCTTCCGATGGTGGTCCTCGCCGCCCCGCACCTCTTGCTGGCGGACCGGGACATCCGGCTGTGGCGCGCATGGAGGCGATCGCGCCGGGACGTGGCCGTGATGATCTCCCTGGCGGGGCTGGGCTGCCTCGCGGCCTGGGTCCTCTCCACCTCCACGGGCGGCAGCGTGCACTGGTTCGCGGTCTTCCTGGTGCCGGCGATCGCCGCGGCGAGCTGGCGCGGCGGGGTGGGTGGCGGTGTCATCGCCAACGGCCTGGTCAGCATGGCCTACGTGGCGCTCGTGGTGCCGACGCTCCACCACGGCGGGGACAACGTCATCGTGGGCCTCGCATCCGCATACGCGAACCTCCTCCTCTTCTCGGCGTTCGCCGCGCTCGTCGGCGTGCTCGCGAGCACGAACCAGGAGCTCCTCGACCAGGTTCGCGAGCAGGGCGAGGCGGTCGTCAACGGCCTCGAGGACGCGGTCGGTGCGCTGGCGGCGGCCATCGAGTTGAAGGTGAAGTCGGGGGACGGCCACGTCCAGAGGGTCGCGCGGCTGTCGGCCGCGATCGCGGTCGAGATGGGATTCTCGCGCGAGGCGGTCGCGGTGCTCCGCCGCGCCGCCATCCTCCACGACGTGGGCAAGGTGGGTGTTCCCGAGGAGCTGTTGAGGAAGCCCGCACTCCTGACCGACGTCGAGCGGCAGCTCGTCCGCGACTACGTCGATCTCGGCGTGCAGATCCTCGAGCGCGTCGAGTTCCTGGCCCCGGTCCTGGACGTGCTGCGTTTCGTCGACGAGCGATGGGACGGCAAGACCAGCGGCGAGTTCCCGGCGCGCTTCGGCCTGACGGGCGAGGAGATACCGCTGTCGTCACGGATCGTTGCGGCGAGCTGCGCGTTCGACGCCCTGACGCACGACCGGCCGTTCCGGACCCGCCTGACCGTCGAGGGCGCGGTCGCGGAGGTGTGGCGGAACTCGGGGCGCAAGTTCGACCCGCAGGTGGTCGACGCCGTGACGAGGGTCGTCCGCGAGGGTTGGGATCCGGAAGGACACTGACGGGGACGGGGGACAGCAGCCCCCGCCCCCCGGTGAGGCTACATGCGGCCGACCATCGCTTCGAGGCGCGCGATCCGCTCCTCCATCGGTGGGTGGGTCGAGAACAGGTTCATCAGGCCACGTCCGGAGAACGGGTTGGCGATCATCATGTGGGCGGTGGTCGCCTGGGCCGACACCATCGGGACCCGTGCGGAATAGGCACCGAGCTTGCGCAAGGCCGCTGCGAGGCCCATGGGGTTGCCGACTAAGCGCGCGGCGCCCGCGTCCGCGGCGAATTCCCGGGAGCGCGAGATCGCCATCTGGATCAGCAGCGCCGCGAACGGCGCGACGATCATGAAGAACAGGCCGCCGAGGCCGCCTCCCCGGTCGTCACGGTCGCGACCGCCCCCGAACATCACGGCGTACCCGGCCATCCGCGCCAGTACCGTGAGGGCGCCGGCGAGCGTCGCGGCCACCGACGAGATCAGGATGTCGCGGTTCATCACGTGGGTGAGCTCGTGCGCGAGGACGCCCTTGACCTCCTCGCGATCCATGGCGCGCAGCAGGCCCTCGGTGACGGCCACGGCGGCATGGCTCGGCGAGCGCCCGGTGGCGAACGCGTTCGGCTGGGCTTCGGGGATCAGGTAGAGGCGGGGCATCGGCATCCCGCCGCGCTGCGTCAGCTCGGCGACCATCGCGTAGAGGTCAGGCGCCTGCGCCTCGTCGACGGGTTTCGCACGGTGCATCGCGAGGGCGATCTTGTCCGAAAAGAAGTACGCCACGAGGTTCATCAGGCCGGCCATTCCGCGGGCGAGGACGAGCCCCTGCCGCCCGCCCATGAGCTCGCCGATCCACAGCAGCAGCCCGGTCAGCAGACCGAGCAAGAGCGTTGTCTTCATCCAGTTGCCCATCTTCGTTCCTCCTCTGCCGGGGTCGGGCGGCGCCTTGGCTCGTCGCCAACCCGGCGCCGGTCACGATCGCTGGCTCCCGTGGAGCCCGATCGTGGCCGGCAGTGTACGCAAGACCGCTGCCAGCCGGGGCATTCCCGTGGCGCGCGGCCGGGCCGTCAAGGGGACTCGGTCGGCGTCGCCGGGGGTGCGCCCGGTTGCATCCCGAGCTCCGGGGACAGCCGCAGACTGCACGACCGCGAGGTCGCGGCGACCGCCACGACCAGGGCGATGAGAGCCACGCCGACGGCCGCGAGGAAGTACTCGGCGGCGCTGTGCCGGGGGCGCGGTCGCTTCTTCATCGACCTGATTCTACCCGGAGAGCTGCCTTCGGCGGCTTCGCTTCTCCTGGTACATCGCCTCGTCGACCCGGGCCAGCAGTTCGAGGATCGAGACCGAGTTCGACGGCTCGAAGCGCATCGTCCCGATGGACAGGGAGAGTCGGTACGGCCTGCCGGCCTGGGCGTTGAAGACGTGCAGGTTGTCGCGCAGCCGGGCGGTGACGGTGTCCGAGGACACCCCGCCCGGGTCGACGGCGACGACGACGAACTCGTCACCGCCCAGCCGGGCGATGATGTCCGAGCCGCGGAACGTCCCGCGCAGCGCCTCGGCCGTCTCGATCAGGGCGAGGTCGCCCTCGGCATGGCCCCAGGAGTCGTTGATGCGCTTGAAGTCGTCGAGGTCGGCGAAGATCAGGAGGAGTTGGCGATGCGAGCGCTGCGCCAGCTTCACGTGGTGCTCGGCGAGCGTGAGCAGCCCGCGCCGATTGTACAGCCCGGTGAGGTCGTCGATCATGGCTGCGCTGCGCAGCGTCTCGATCATGTGGTGGCGCTCGATGGCGTAGCGGAGTGCCCGTGCCACGACCTCGCCGTTGACCCTCGCCTTGACGAGGAAGTCCTGCGCTCCCTGCCGCACCGCGCCGACGCCGAGGTCGTCGGCGTCCAGCTCGCTGAGGACGACGACAGGCACCTCGGGGATGAGGTCCAGCACCCGCCGCAGGGTCTCGAGCCCCTCGCTGTCCGGGAGGTGAAGGTCGAGGACGACGACGTCGGCGCCGCCGTCCGCCAGCGCGGCCAGGCCATCGGCGAGCGTCGCCTGGCAGGAGAGCTCGAAGCGAGATCCGGGCACCGCCGCCAGGGCCTCCGCGAGGTAGGTTGCGAAGCCCGGGCTGCCATCGATGACCAGCGTGCGGATCGTGGTGCCGTTCATGTCGAGACTCCGGCGATCGTGGCGCGGATCGTGTCGTCGAGCGCGGCCATTTCACCACACTTGGCGGGGCTCCGTCACGGGTGCCGCTGGGCGCGCGCCAGATCGCCGAGCCCGTCGGCGATGAGCGCCGCGGCGACGACGGTGGCGGCGATGCAGGCGCCCGGGAAGAGCGACACCCACCAGCCGCCCATCACGAGCTCCTCGCCCTGGGCCACCATCCCGCCCCACGACGCCAGCGGCGGTTGGACCCCGAGGCCGAGGAACGACAGGGCCGCCTCGATGAGGATGAGGTCGCCGAGGCGCAGCGCGGCGTCCTGGGCGAGCGGGGTTGTCACGTTGGGGAGCAGGTGGATGACGGCGATCCGCAGCGGGCCGGCGCCGATCGCGCGGGCGCCGAGGACGAAGTCCCGCGACTTCAGCGAGAGCACCTGGCCACGGACCAGGCGGGCGACTCCCATCCAGGACGAGAAGCCGAGCACGGCGACGAGGGTGAACACGGAGGGCCGGAACAGGGCCGCGAGGAGGATCAGGAGGAACAGCATCGGCACGGCGAGCAGGGCGTCGACAAGCCGCATGAGCACGCCGTCGATGGTGCGTCCCGCCAGGCCCGCCGCCATCCCGACGGCGACACCGACGAACAGAGCTACGAAGAGGGCCAGCGCACCGACCGCCAGCGACACCCGGCCACCGTGGAGGAGGCGGGCGAGGACGTCTCGGCCCAGGGTGTCCGTGCCGAGCCAGTAGCTCGTCTCACGGATCGCGGTGATCTCGCCGGCCTCCAGCCGTTCCGCGACCCCGCCGCGGATGGCGACGACCACGTCTCCCTCGTGGCGGACCGACTCGGCCGCGAGTGTTGAGCCGTCGCGGCGCTCGACCACGATGCGGGAGGACCCGGGTGGCAGCAAGGCCGCGACGCGCGGATCGAGGATTGCCGAGGGGTCGGCGGTCCACCACGGCCCCAGGCTGCACACGCCGAGCAGGCTCGTCAGTATGAGCAGCCCGACGCGGAGCCGCCGCGGACCGGTCGCGACGAGGTGGGCGGACTTCCGCAGGCGCCGAGTGGTCGTCTCCGACATCAGACGCGCACCCTCGGGTCGACCGCCGCGTAGGCGAGGTCGGCGAGCGCATTCCCGACGACGACGGCGAGGGTGGCGACGAGCGTGCCGCCCATGAGCAGCGGGACGTCGCGGGCGAGCGCGGCGGCATACATCGCCTGGCCCATCCCCGGCCAGGAGAACACCACCTCGATGACCAGGGAGCCGGACACCAGGAAGGGCAGCGACAGCCCGATCATGGTGATGAGGGGAAGCATCGCGTTGGGCAGCGCATGGGTGAGGAGCGCCCGCGTCTCGCTGCAGCCGCGGGCCCGCGCAGCCACGACGTAGCCCTGGGTCCGCTCGTCGAGCAGTGAACCGCGGAGGTACCGGGCTACCGCGCCCATGCCGGCGATCCCGACCGTCAGCACCGGCAGCACGAGGTGGGCCAGGAGGTCGCGGGTCTTCGCCCAGCCGGTGGCGAGCTCTCCTGCGGGCGACAGCAGGTGCGACGAGGGCAGCCAGTGCAGCGAGTACGAGAACACGTAGAGCAACCCCAGCGCGACCAGGAACGTCGGCAGGGCGTAGGCGGTCAGCGTCACGACGGTGATGAACCGGTCGGCGGTCCCGTGTGGGCGGCGGAGCTGGGCGAGGGCGAACGCGACGCCGCCCGCGATTTCCAGGAGCAATCCGAGGGAGGCGAGCAGGGCGGTGTTCGGGATCGACTCGGCGAGCACGGCGGTGACCGGCCGGTGGTGCGTCCACGACGAACCGAGGTCTCCGGACAGCGCCGAGCCGAGCCATGACGCGTAACGACTGGCCAGGGGACGGTCGAGCCCGAAGTCGTGGCGCCACCGCTCGCGAACTGCCGGGGAGATCCTGGCGTCGGAGAGCCGGCTGGCGACGTCGCCGGGCGCCAGCGAGACGAGCGCGAACGTGAGCGTGGCGACCAGCCAGAGCAGCACGCCGCCTGCGGCCGCGCGGCGCAGCGCCCAGCGGGCCATCACGGCCCCCAGTACCACTCGTCGATGTTGAAGAACGTGCTCAACGCGTTGAAGTCGGCGCCGCGGATCCGCCGGCTGATGCCCACCAGGTCGTTGGCCTCGTAGATGAACGTGACCGGCTGGTCGTCGACGATGATCTCCTGGATCCGGTCGAGGAGCACCTTGGCGCGCGCGTAGTCGGCCTCCTCGCGGGCCGCCGCGATCAGGCGATCGACCTCCGGGTTCGAGTAGCCCATGAAGTTGCTCGTTCCCTGGGTGTCGCTCGGGGTCGTCCACGGCGCCGTGAGGTCGACCTTGGTGGCCTCGGCCCACGCGCTGATCGAGGCATCGAACTGTCCGGCGTCGAGGCGCGCGAGGAGCGCCGCGTACTCCACCTGCTGCGGCCTGCAGACGACGCCGACGCGGGCGAGGTCGGCCTGGATGATGACCGCCATGTCGGCGCGCAGGCTGTTGGCCGACGGGTACGCCAGGTCGAACACGAAAGGCTTTCCGCCGCGATCCAGGATCCCGTCGCCGTCCGAGTCCCGCCAGCCGGCCTCGGCGAGCAGCGCCCTGGCCTGCGCCAGGTCGTACGGCAGGGGGGCCAGGTTGCGGTTGAAGGCCCACATCGAGGAGAGCACCGGGCCGACGGCCAGCCTGGCATGGCCGAAGTACACGCTGTCGACGAGCGCCTTCCGGTTGACGGCGAGGGACAGGGCCTTGCGGACCCGACGGTCGGTGAACGGCGCCCGGCGGTTGTTCCAGGCGACGAACCCCCAGCGGCGCGACGGGTACTCGACGAGCTCGAGCTCGGTATGGTCCCTGATCCGCCCGGCCTCGCGTGGCGGCACGACCTCGACGAGGTGGATCTCGCCGGCGACGAGCTGGGCGAGCTGACTGGCGATGTCCGGGATCACGCGCAGGACGAGACGGTCCAGGTACGGTCGCGGCGCGCCCCACCACGCCGGGTCACGCTCCAGGATGAGCGTCTGCTGCGGGTTGTGGGCCGCGACCCGAAACGGTCCGGAGGTGACGAGGATTTCCTCGAAGTCGGTGGCCCGCCACTTATCCATCGGCACCTTGCCCCAGGCGTGCTCCGGGATGATGTGCCCGTCGTTGGCGTCCATGAGCTGGTAGGGGTAGACCCGCGAGAAGTGGAACGCGACCGTGTGGGCGTCTTTCACCTCGACATCGGTGATGTAGTCCTTGATCTCCAGGCCCGGGGCACCGATCCGCTCGTCCTTCTGGACCAGGTAGGTGAAGCGGACGTCGTTGGCGGTCACCGGCACGCCGTCGGTCCAGCGGGCGTCGGGGCGCAGGTGGAAGGTGATGACGCGGTTGTCCTGCGAGAACTCCCAGGACGTTGCCAGCGATGGCGCGAAGGAGGGTGGGTGAAGCTCGAAGTCCGGCTGCTCCACCATCAGGCTGGGGAACAGGAGCTCCATGAGCTGCAGCTCGTACGAGTCTCCGGCGGACTGGTACTCGTTGAAGGTCGACACGTCGGCGAGCGCCCCGACGACGCACTGACCGCCCCTGCGGGGGCCTTCGGCGCCGTCGGGTGCAGTGGCGGGATAGGGCTTGTCGCTGCAGGCGCTCGCGACCATGGCGAGGCCAAGGGCGACGAGTGGCGACCGGGCATGCCGTGGGTTCATGGAGGCTCCCCCATTCATTGTAGCCCGCGGTCGACGTGGGCCGGTCCCGGGAAGGTGAGGTTAGAATCCGCCATGCGCGGTGCCCTCCCCGAGCTGCGGCGGCAGTACCTGCTCGCCGTCCTGGTCTTCGCCGGCCTCCTGCTGGGGACGTTCGCCCTGTTCGCGCACCTGCTCACGAGCCAGTTCTCGCGCAGCTACCTCGAGGACGTCCTGCTGTCGGGGCGGGCCCAGGCCGAGGAGCTCGCCAGCCAGATGAAGGGGGAGGGGCCGCTCTACAAGGTCGTGGAGAGCCGCCGCGTCGCCCTCGCGAAGGTGTCGGCCGCGCTGGCCCATCAGGAGGTCATCGATTCGGTCAAGGTCGTCGACGAGCGGGGCAAGCTGGTCTGGCAGACGGTGACCCGGACCGAGGGCTACACCGGTGGGTTTCCGGAGGGCAACCTGGAGCTGGCGGCGCCGCCAACCGAGCCCGAGGTGCGGGAGACCAGCAACAGCTACGAGATCCGCGTGCCGCTCGAGGACCTCGGGACGGTCGTGTACTCGCTGTCCAAGGAGGCGGTGGCCGGACGGGTCGCGATCCTGCAGCGCCGCCTCCTGCTGAACACCGCAGTCGCCGCCGGGGTCGGCCTGTCGGTGCTGGCGGCCGCGGTCCTGTTCATCTGGCACCTGGTCCAGCGCAACGCCGCGCTGGAGACCCGCAAGCGGCTCGACGAGGAGCTGGCCGCGCTCGGGAGCCTGGCGGCCAACCTCGCCCACGAGATCCGCAACCCCCTGAACGCGCTCTCGATCAACCTCGAGCTGTTGGAGGAGGACCTCGACTCGCGGGCGTCGGGCGCCGACAGCGTCGTGCTCGCCCGCCGTGAGGTCGGCCGGCTGTCCCGGTTGGTCAACGACTTCCTGGTCTACGCGCGTCCCGCCTCGCCGGCCATCGAGGCCTGCGACGCCCAGGTCCTCGTCGACGACGTCGGCCGGCTGCTCGGGCCCGCCTGCGAGCGTGCCGGCGTCGAGCTGACCGTCGAGGCGTCCCCGGCGACCGTCCTCGCCGACCGCGGCCAGATCAGCCAGGTCCTGGTCAACCTGGCACTCAACGCGGTCCAGGCCATGGAGTCCTCGCAGGCACGACGCTTGCTATTGAGCTGCCGCGAGGAGAGCGACCGGGTGACCTTCGAGGTGACCGACAGCGGCCCGGGGATCCCGGAGGGCGAGCTGGAGCGCGTCCGCGAGGCCTTCTACTCGCGGCGGAAGGGCGGGACCGGCCTGGGGTTGGCGATCGCCGAGAGGATCGTCGGCGGCCATTCCGGCACCCTCGAGCTCGCCAACCGGCTCGGGGGCGGCCTCACCGCCCGCGTCACCCTCCCCGCGGCAGGTAGGGTTGAAGGGTTGAAGGGTTGAAGGGTTGAAGGGTTGAAGGGTTGAAGGGTTGAAGGGTTGAAGGGTTGAAGCAGGATCAGGGCGAATCCCTAACCTAGCAGTTCTTCAACCCTGGGTGGTTGGGGGGCAACCCCGGAAGGGTGGGCGGGTGTGCAACCCTGGGTGGAGGGGTGGGCGTGCACCCCTGGGTGGGCGGTCGGGAGTGCAACCCTGGAAGGGTGGGTGGGTGTGCAAGCCTGGGCGGGTGGGCGGGTACGCTAGACTCTCCGCGGAGGTAGGCATGAAGCTGTCTCGACTCGGTTTCGCGTTCACCATGCTCTTGGCCGCAGGCAACGCGTCGGCGGGGTTCCGTGCCGCGGACATGGTGATCATCCCGGCGGCCGCGTACATCGTCGGCCTGAACAGTTCGGACTGGCGCACCGACGTCGAGATCACCAACGTCGACACGGTCGCGGTCGACGTGGAGGTCGTCCTGCTGCCCTCGGGATTCACGAGCAACGCGCTGTGGTTCAACAACATCGCGAACCACCTCGGGGGCCGGACGTCAGACGGCTTCGGTCACGTCAACGACAAGCTCAAGGACATCGCGCCGGGTGCGACCGTCACCATCGACGACATCATCAAGACGACCTGGGGCGCCGGCTTCACCAGCGGGGTCAAGGGCGCCTTGCTGATCTTCGCGTTCGAGGCGAACAGCTTCACCCAGACCGCTCCGCCGGGCGGGCGACCGAAGAAGGTGGTGGTCAACTCGCGGACCTACAACCTCGGCAAGAACGCCGAGGACGAGGACACCACCTACGGGCAGCAGGTCCCCGGGATCCCGTGGTACGACTACATCGACCCGCACCAGCAGTCCCGCGGCTTCGATCACATGGTCTTCACCGGGATCCGCGAGGACGCGAGCTATCGTACGGCGATCGGGCTGGTGAACATCTCCGACCGCCTGACGTCCATCCAGGTCGGCATGAAGCTGACGGCTCCGGACGGGACGGTCCTGGAGGACCGGACGATCCTGATGTTGCCCCTGGCGCACACCCAGTACGACAACGCGGTGCTGACCTACTTCGGCCTGCCGCTCGATCCTCCGGTCGTGGGCGCGAAGCTGACCGTCTCGGTCCTGGGGTGGCAATCGTCCGCCGATGCCCCGGTGCCGGCGCTCATCGCCTACGTGTCGCGGATCGACAACAACACCAACGACCCGGTGTTCATCGAGGGCGCGTGGGAGAAGGAGTTGTCCTGGGAGTGCGTCTACAACGGCGAGTGCAACGCCGCGACCGGGATCCCGATGCGGCCCGGGACGGTGCGCCCGCTCTCACCGCCGACGCCCTGAGCCGGACCGGACGCTCGGCCGGTTTTGTGCTACCATTCGCGCCCGACTGCACGACCGGTGACGGCGCTGCGGGGAAAGGGGCTGACGAGATGGCGAACAAGGACGACAAGCTTGGCGACAACGTACCCGGAAAGTGGTACGTTGACTCGAGCTGCATCGACTGCGACGTGTGCCGCACGACCGCGCCGAACAACTTCAAGGCCAACGAGGACGAGGGCTTCTCCTACGTGGCCAAGCAACCCGAGAACGGCGAGGAAGAGGCGCAGTGCAACGAGGCGAAGGCCTCCTGCCCGGTCGAGGCGATCGGCGACGACGGCGAGTAAGCTCGCCCGGCGCTCGCAAGGAAGGCCAGCCGCGAGGTTGGCCTTTCTGCGTTTTGGGCGCCCCCCGGCGCCTGTTCCATCCATTCACTTGACACCCCGGGGCTCGCTTCCTACGCTGCGTGTCCTGCGAGGAGGACTCTCATGAGCATCGAGCGGATCGGCGTGGTGGGCGCGGGGCAGATGGGCAACGGCATTGCCCACGTGGCGGCGCTGTCGGGTTTCGGCGTCGTCCTCTCGGACGTGTCCCGGGAGCTCGTCGACAAGGCGCTCGCCGTCATCGGCAAGAACATGGACCGCCAGGTCGCCAAGGGGGCCATCTCCGCGGACGCCAAGGCCGAGGCGCTGGCGCGGATCGCCCCGGCGGTCGGCCTGGCCGACCTCGCCTCGTGTCAGCTCGTGGTCGAGGCGGTCGTCGAGGACCTCGACGTCAAGACCGCGATCTTCCGCGAGCTGGACCGCAGCGCGGCGCCCGAGACGATCCTCGCCTCGAACACGTCGTCGATCTCGATCACCAAGCTCGCCGCCTCGACCACGCGGGCGGACCGCTTCATCGGCATGCACTTCATGAACCCGGTCCCGGTCATGCAGCTCGTCGAGGTGATCCGCGGCATCGCGTCCTCCGACGAGACGTTCAAGGCGGTCGAGGCGACCGCGACACGGATGGGTAAGACTCCGGTGGAGGTCAACGACTTCCCAGGTTTCGTCTCCAACCGGGTCCTGATGCCGATGATCAACGAGGCGATCTACGCGGTGTACGAGGGTGTGGGCACGCCGCAGGCGATCGACACCGTGATGAAGCTCGGGATGAATCACCCGATGGGGCCGTTGACGCTGGCGGACTTCATCGGGCTGGACACCTGCCTGGCCATTCTTCGCGTCCTCCACCAGGGACTCGGCGACCCAAAGTACCGGCCGTGCCCGCTGCTGGTCAAGATGGTCGACGCCGGCTGGTTCGGCCGCAAGTCCGGGCGCGGCTTCTACGACTACGCCGGGGCGAGAGTCTAGCCGGCGTGGCGTAAGCGGGGTGGTCGAGGTGGTCAAGAGTCGAGAGTCGAGAGTCGAGAAAGGACTCCTGTCACCCGGGATGCTCGGGTGGGTGGGGGAAGCCCTCGACTCTCGACGCTCGACCCTCGACCGGGTGGGTGGGCGGGCATGACCGTCCTCTGCCAGTGGTGCGGGGTGGCGAACCCCGATGGGCGGGAGGTCTGCCTGCGCTGCAACTCCCCGCTGCTCGTCGTCTCGGGCACCGACGCCGAGCTCGCCGCGGAGCCGCTGCTCGACGAGGACGACGGCGAGGCGGAGCGCGAGAAGGAGGCGTTCGACGAGCACGTCCTCGAGCGCCTGTCGGCCGGCGAGGAGGCGCTCAAGCGCCTGCACGCGGCGCTCGGTCACGTCGACGAGCGGGTCACGGAGCTCGAGCGCAGCGTGTCGTTGCTCGACTCCGGTGTCCAGGCGCTGATCGAGCTCCTCGACCGTCGCAAGGTCATCCGCGAGACCGAGGTGATCGCGGCCTGGGAGCGGGCGGCGACCACCGAGATGGCCCGCGAGGAGCTGCTCGACAAGCTGCGCGAGCGTCGCGAGGTCGTGGTGTCGCGGGCACGGACGCTGGGCCCGGCTGCGGCGAGCGCCTGCGCGCGCGCGTTGCAGTCGGCCGAGCTGGCGCTGCTCGCCGGGCAGCCGCGGCGCGCCGCCGAGGCGCTGGCCGGGGCGCTGCGGCGGGTCGGTCGCCACCCCGAGTTGGCCGGGCTGCTCGGGGAGCTCGCCTTCGAGCGTGGCGACCTGCCGGCCGCCGAGGGGTACTTCCGCCAGGTCGCCGGCTGGGACCCCAAGAACCTCGAGGCGCACATCTACCTCGGGACCATCCTCGCCGACTCGGGGCGGGAGTCGGAGGGCGAGGCGCAGCTCGAACGCGCCGTGGCCCTCGCGCCGGAGAGCTTTCTGCCCCACTTCGCCCTCGGAGCGATGCACGCGGCTGCCGGGCGGGCCGTCGAGGCGCGCCGCAACCTGCGCCGGGCGGTCGAGCGCGAGAAGATCCCGCAGGCGTTCTTCCTCCTCGGCGTGGTCGAGCTCGATTCCGGTCACGCCGGCGCCGCCGCGAAGGCCCTGGAGCGGGCCGTCGCCCTCGACGGTGAGTTCGAGGACGCCATCTACTACCTCGGCATGGCCTACCTGGAGCGGGGCTGGAACCGCAAGGCGCTGGAGTGCTTCAACCGCGTCCTCGAGCTCGACCCGCAGCGCCTGCAGTACCAGGAGGCGGTGCGGTTGGTGGCGGGCAACGATCCGACCGTCCCCAAGCTGCCACCCGAGGCGGAGCAGTTGTTGCGCGAGGCGTCGGCGGCGGTCGAGGCCGGCGAGATCGACCGGGCGCTCGCCGAGCTGCAGCGCGCCGCCGGCATCGCCGACCACCCGAGCGTCCTCGCCTCGCTGGCGCTCCTCGCTGCGGCGGCGGGCTCGAACCGGCAGGCACTCGCCGCGGCGCACCGCCTGCTGCGAGACGGGGTGGGTGGGGCGGCCGGTTTGGCGGCGTGGACGGCGCTCCTCGAGACGCTGCGGGCATCGCGCCGGCACGGCGCGGTCGCGACCTGGGGGCGGCGGTTGCTGGAGCAGGGGAGCGGGCCGATCGAGCGTGGCCTCGCCGCCTACGAGCTGGCGCTCGCCGAGCTGGAACGGGGTGGCGACCTGACCTCCGCCATGGAGTACGCCCACACCTCGCTCGAACTCATCCCGCGCGAGCTGCGGCAGTATCCGCTGGCGGCGCTCGGCCGCATCCACCTGGCCCGCGAGGAGTACTCGGACGCGGTGGACTACCTCGAGCAGGCCGCCGCGTTGTCGGAGGCGCCGTCGATCCTGGCTCTCCTCGGCCTGGCGCTGCTCGGCGCCGGCGACGGCGAGCGAGCGCGCGAGGTGCTGCACAAGAGCCGCGGAACCGCGGTCGGGGACTTGAAGACTGATGTGCTCACCCACCTTGCGCGGGTGGGCTGGCTGGGCGGCCGAGGCCGCCGGAAGGGGTAGACATGCGCTGGAGCACCTATTTCCTTTACACATTGCGGGACAACCCATCGGATGCCGAGGTGATCTCGCACCAGTTGCTCGCCCGGGCCGGCATGATCGACAAGGTCGCGGCCGGGATCTACACCTACCTGCCGCTCGGCTGGCGGTCGGTGGAGAAGCTGCAGCGCATCGTGCGCGAGGAGCTCAACACCGCCGGGGCCGTCGAGCTGGTCATGCCGTCGGTCGCCCCGGCCGAGCTGTGGCAAGAGTCGGGCCGCTGGCAGGCGTACGGCAAGGAACTGCTCCGCATCAAGGACCGTCACGACCGCGAGTTCGTCTTCGGGCCGACCCACGAGGAGGTGATCACCGACGCGGTGCGGCGGCGCGTCACCTCGTACCGCCAGCTCCCGACCAACCTCTACCAGGTCACCACCAAGTTCCGCGACGAGATCCGTCCCCGCTTCGGCCTGATGCGCGGCCGCGAGTTCATCATGAAGGACGCCTACTCGTTCCACGCCTCGGCGGAGAGCCTCGACGAGACGTACCGCGCGATGGAGCGGGCCTACCGGCGGGTCTTCGACCGCTGCAAGCTGTCCTACACCGCGGTCGAGGCCGACACCGGGAACATCGGCGGCAGCGAGTCGCACGAGTTCATGGTGCTCGCCTCGACCGGCGAGGACGCGGTCGCCGCCTGCGCCTGCGGCTACGGCGCCAACGTCGAGAAGGCGATCACCGGCCCGATTGCGCCGCCGCCCGCCTGGCCCGCGCCGGTCCCGGCGAAGCCCGAGGCCGTGCACACCCCCGGGGCCTCCTCGGTGGCGGACGTCGCCGCCTTCCTGAAGCTCGACGCCGCCCACTTCATCAAGACGATGATCGTCGAGACCGACAAGGAGTTCGCGGTCGCGCTCGTGCGCGGGGACGACGAGGTCAACGAGGTCAAACTGAAGAACGTCCTCGACTGCACGCACCTGGCGCTCGCCTCGGAGGCCAGGATCGAGCAGCTCACCGGGGGCGCGATGGGCTTCTCCGGGCCGGTCGGACTCACCGGCGTGAGAGTGGTCGCCGACCCCGAGGTGATGCGTCTCGCGGTCGCCGCCACCGGCGCCAATCGCGCCGACCACCACCTCGTGGGCGTCGTCCCCGGCCGCGACTTCACCCCCGAAGTCGTCGCCGACGTCCGCGTCGCGCGGATCGGCGACCCCTGCCCGCGATGCGGCGCGCCGCTCGATATCAAACGCGGCATCGAGGTCGGCCACATCTTCAAGCTCGGCATCAAGTACTCCAGCAAGATGGCGTGCAACTACCTCGACGAGAAGGGGCTGAGCCACCCGATGATCATGGGTTGTTACGGGCTCGGCATCGGCCGCACCGTGGCCGCCGCCGTCGAGCAGAACCACGACGAGCATGGCATCGTCTGGCCGCGGCCGCTGGCCCCGTTCGAGGTCGAGCTCATCGCCCTCAACCCCGACGTCCCGGCGGTCCGCGATGCCGCGGAGAAGCTGTACGCCGATCTCCAGGCGGCCGGTGTCGAGGTGTTCTACGACGACCGCGACGAACGCCCCGGCGTCAAGTTCAACGACGCCGACCTGATTGGCTTCCCGGTCCGTGTCGTCGTCGGCAAGAAGGGCGTCGAGCTGGGGCAGGCCGAGCTGTCGCTGCGCCGCGACAGGGTCAAGGTGACCGCGCCGCTCGCCGACGCCGTCGCCAAGGCCCGCGAGCTGCTCGAGAGTGCCTGACGCCTCCGCGTGGTCGGGTTTCGCAGTGACCCACCCGCAGGGGGTGACGCCGTCGCCGCCGCGCGGGTCGTGCCCGTGATCACTGCTCGAAGCTGAAACGACCGGAGCACTCGGGGAGCGGCGGCGCCCCGACGATCCTCGGCGCCGCCTGCTCGGCCGAAGTGGCGATCCGGACGATGCCGAGCAGGCCCTTCAGCTTCGTCTTGCTGCTGCACTCGACGTCGAGGGTCTGCGGCGCGTCCCCGTGCCAGGGAAACGGCCTCGGCGAGGGCACGCCGAGCGTCCGGGGCAGTCCGCGCATGCACGTGCACGTCGCGTCTGCCGCGCTCAGCTCTAGCGTGTAGACCTGGATCCGAGGCGCCGGTGTGAGCGTGATCATCCCGCGGTAGCGAAACGGCGACGGCTCGACACCGCGTGTCGAAGGCGGCGGAACAAGCCCCAACGCACCGGAGACCCGGCACGGTGCCCGGTCGACCACCTGCGGCGTGGGTGCGGCGCCGGCCAGTGTGGGGATCGCAAGCAGCGCGATCGAGCTTACCGCCATGACGGCTCGGTTCATGGTGGTTCGCATCAAGTCGTCCATTCCGGCGTCAGCGGAACGCCAGCGGGTCGCCGGGGCCACCGTGGGGCAGCACCCACATGTTCTTCGAAGGGTCGAGACGTGCCGTTCCGCCGAGCAGCTTGGCGAGCAGGGGCAGCGGCATCAGTGGGCTTGGGCGGAGCAGGATCCGCTCGAAATCCTCGGTCATCACATCGCCGCCACCGAGCCGGAGCATGACGCCGGTCCGGCCGGCGGCCTGACCTGCGGCGACGTTCGACCTCGTGAGCACGGGTGATCCGGGGTTGATTTTGAGGACACCGCCCTGGCCCGGGGTGATGGTGAGCCTGCGTCCCGGGAGGTCGACCTGCAACGTGCCGCCCAGCGCCCTCGCGAGGTCGGCGAGCGGTATGCAGGGGACGCCCTGCTCCATGACCAGGTTGCGGCTGATCAACGAGACAGGCTTGTCCTCGATGATGATGCCGGCCGACGAAACAACCGGGACGGCCAGGATCGCCGCCGCGATGGCGAGCCAGCCGGAATGTGGCCTTCTTGCCGGGATCCGATCAGGCATGTCCGTGCTCCTTCCTACAGGTGACAACGCCGCCGGGTGCCCGACTGCACAGTTCGCGGGGTCAGGTCTTGTACTATGTGAGTTGGTCGTGGGGCTGCACCTGGAACGACGTCGCTGCAAGTGCTTAACCCCCATACTACAAGACCTGACCCCGGGTGTGCGGGTCAGGTCTTGGGGAAGTCGAGCACGAGCTTGCAGCCGTCGACCCACTTGCGCAGACGGTTGTTGGCACGCTTCGTCGACGGCTCGGGGAGTTGCTGGCCGGTGTCGACGTGCGCGTCGGCGAGCTTCCGGTCGAACACCTTGACGGGGTTCTGCGTCGTTCCGACACCGTTCGCCCAGAACGCTCCCGGGGCGAGGTTGAACGCCTGGAATCCCTTGTCGACCTCGACGCCCGCGACCTTGATCGAGTAGCCGAGCGTCTTGGTGATGGGCCTGGTGCCGAGGTTCGTGTAACGCACCCAGAGCTGGCAAGTCTGGGGGTCGACCCACACGTCGTTCACGGCGATGTCATAGACCTGCTTGACCGCGGGGGTCGCTGGTGCGGGTGGCGCGGTGGTTGCGGGACCGGGAGTCGGCGGAGCGGCGGGCGATCCCACGACAGCAAGCACGGCGACCAGAGCCGCCATGACGAGTACGGTGCGGGTGATGGGCATGGTCACCTCCTGATCGGGACAACGTCAACGGTGGCAAGAACGCACAGCAAACGGGGTCAGGTCTTGTAGTATGTGGGTTGTGGCACCGCGTCGGGACCGGCCCGGGCTGACAGTCGCAGCGAACTCACATAGTACAAGACCTGACCCCTACGTCCGGAAGGCGTGGCACTCGGCGCAGGGCCCGCCGTCGGTCATGTGGTCCTTCTTGTCCTCGTGACAGGTCAGGCAGGCGTCGCGGGCCTTCACCTTCCAGACGTGGTGCTGGTGGCAGTCGGTGCACGCGGCGTCGGGGTGGCCGCCTGCGGTATGCAGCTCGGCCAGCGACTCGTGGCACGCCTTGCAGTCGTTGATCGGTTGGACCTCCTGCTCCTTCGCGTGGCAGGTGTCGCAGCCCATCGCCATCATCGGCGCGGCGGGGTCGACCTTGTGGCACTCGGCGCAGTCGGTGGGTGGGCGGAACCCGGCGGCGTGGCAGCGGTTGCACAGCATCGTCGCGTGCGTGCCCTTGAGCGTCCAGGGGTGCCAGTTCTCGGTCGAGGACGGGACCTCGGCACCGATCGGCGACAGTTTCGACCGCTGCGGCATCGTGTGGCAGATAGTGCAGTCGGTGGTCAGCACCTGGCCCGCCGGGTTGACGTGCTTGCCGTCATGGCAGCGGAAGCAGCCGGGCCAGTTGCGGTGGCCGATGTTCGAGGCGTAGGTGGTCCAGTTGACGTTCATCCGCGGGAAGACGCTCCGGCCGTAGATTTCCGTCACGGTTTCGGCCGCCTGGTCGAGGTCCGCCTTGCGCCCCTGCGCCAGCTCCGGGTACTTCGCCGCGTAGAAGCCGGCGATCTCCTTGCGGATGCCGGCGACGGCGCTCTCCCGATCGGGATACTCCCGGACCAGCGCGTCGACCGCGACCTTCTTGATCCACGGCAGGTCGGCGGGGATCTGCCCGGACGACATCGTCTGGTCCACCGCGTACTCGGGGGCGGGGAAGATGTGGGTCGGGCGGTTGTGGCAGTCCATGCAGTCCATGACGTGCTTTTCGAGCTTCTCGACGGTCGCCTCGTCGGTCTTCGCCTCGGTCGACACGTACTCGTCGCCCGACCCGTCGGCGTGACGGACGGATACCCATGGGATGACTTGGAGCTTTTCGTCGGACGCGACGTAGGTGATCTGGTTGTCCAGGATCATGTGCCAGTGGATGCCGGCGTTCTGTCCGAGCTTTGGGCTGCCGCCGCCGGTCTTGACCAGGAACGTGATTTGCTCGGGGGTGTTCTTCTCGTCGTAGCGGAAGTGCGGGTTGCGGACGAGCTGAGCGCCGTAGAACTTCTGCGGCCAGTGGCACTCCTCGCACGTCTCGCGGGCCGGGCGGAGGTTCTTGACCGGCACGGCTATCGGTCGCTCGTAGCTGTTCCTCACGACGGCGAGCACCTGGCGCACCCCGGAGAGCTTCGACTTGACGTACCAGCCCGCGCCCTCGCCGACGTGACAGTCGACACAGCGTACCCGGGCGTGAGGCGACGCAAGGTAGGCCGTGTGCTCGGGTTCCATCACGGAGTGGCAGACCTTCCCACAAAACGTGACCGACTCGGTGAAGAAGAAACCGTGATAGCTGGCCACCGCGACGACCACGAGAAGCAGGCCGCCCGCCGCGACCGCGACGGAAAACCTCCGCCGCTGGGCCGGGACGTTGAGGTCGACCCGCGGGTAGGGGGGCGCCTCGGTTGAACCGGTGCGCCGGCGGCGCAGGCTCTCTCGCCTCATACCCCAGAGGAAGACGAAGAGCCCCAGCCCGACGAAGCCGGGGAGGACGAGGAATGCGAAGATGCCGAGGTAGGGATTTCCCCCGCGGCCCAGGAACTGGATGACGAGCGTGATGACGATGAGCAGTGCGCTGCCGAACATTACGAGGCCGCCGAAGTAGCTCATCGGGTTGTGGTAGAGCGCCTGGCGCCGCGGCCGGTCAGCCATCTTCGATGTCCCCCTGGCGACAGTGTAGACGGCTCGCCACGGGAACGTCACGTTTGCTACCGTGCCGGCATGGCCATCCGCCGACTCTCCGACCAGCCCCTCCGCGTCGTCCCCGAGCTGCTCGGGGCCGAGCTCGCGTCGCCGCTGCGCCGCGCTGTCGCGTTCGCGATCGACTACAGCTTGCTGATCGTTCCCAGTGTGGCGGTGGCCGTTGGCATCGTCTGGGTGGCGCTGCGGGTCACCGAGCCGGCGGCACTCAGCGGCATCGAGCGGTTGCTCCAGCGGGGGGCGTTGGCTGAGGCCGAGTACCGGGAAGCGCTCGGGGCGACCCTGCCGCTGCTGGTGCGACACGACGCCCCCGGCCTGCCGCCGGCGGTCGCGGCGGCCGTCGAGGAGGGCGACCTGGCCGGCGCCGTCGAACGCCTCATCCGGGACGACTACGACTTCGTGTTCAGCCTCAAGATCGGCGACTTCGGCGAGCCGGCGCTGCCGCCCCGGAAGATCCGCGTCGAGGTCGCCCACCTGATCCCCAAGGCGCTGCGCGCGGCCGCGCTGTTCGGCGTCATGGCGATCTACTTCACCCTCTGTACCGCGCGGTGGGGACGGACGCTCGGCAAGCGGCTGGCCGGCATCCGGGTGGTGCGCCTCGACGGCCACCGCCTGTCACTGGCCGAGGGCCTCGAGCGCTTCATCGGCTACCTTCACATCCCCGGCTCGCTTGGGACGGCGCTCCTCGACCTCTGGCGCGACCCCAACCGTCGCATGCCCCACGACCGCGTCGTCAACACCGCGGTGGTCCGCGTGCGGCCGGCCGCACGGCGGGGGCCGTGACCTACAACTTCGACGCCGACGCGTGGTACGAGCGGGAGCGCGCTGCCCTCAAGCGCCGGGGCGCGGCCGGCGAGCTGAACGACGCCGAGCTCACCGCCGCGGTCGAGGATCTCGATCGCCGCTACGACGAGATGCTCGCCCGTCTCGACGGCTCCTTCGCCATCCCACCCACCCGCCAGTGACAGGGGAGAGGGAAGAGGGAAGAGGGAAGAGGGGGAGGGAAGAGTCGCCTGGCCGCGTGCTTGGCGGGTGGCCAGCCCGAGTGGCGGGTCGAAGGGTCGGGCCAAGCCTCAGGCGAATCCCGAACCGATCAGCGTCTCGACCCTGGGCGTGAGCGTCGGCGGGTACCCCTGGAGGGTTGGGTGGGCGTGCACCCCTGGGCGGGTGGTCGGGAGGGCACCCCCGGGTGGTCGGGTGGGGGCGCGCCCTCGTCGTCCTCCTCCTCGACGACGCGGCGCTGCTCCTCGACGGCGTGGCGCGCGGACGGCTGCACCAGGGAGTGGATCTCGAGCATCGCGCTGCCGAGGGAGCCGGGGCTCGCCTTCCGGCGGCGGTAGTAGATGACGCCGCGCGCCTCGGCGGCGAGGAGCAGCCGGTCGAGGCCGGCCAGCAGGGCGGCGACGGCCACGACGGCGAGCGTCCACTTCACGACGGGCGGCACCGAGGTCCCTCCACCTGGATTGTTGCACAGGGTCGCGGGGTTGTAGCCGGGGGCGATCGCACCGATGCGAACGCACCCTCGGAGGAGGCACGATGAAGCGACTGGTCGATCCGCTCCTGGCGGAGTTCAACCACGAGGCACACACGACTCGCCGGTTGCTCGAGCGGCTGCCCGACGACAAGCTCGGCTGGAAGCCCCACGAGAAATCGATGACGCTGGGCAAGCTCGCGACGCACCTGGCGGAGATCCCGGCGTTCTTCACGTCGATCCTGGTCGACGAGACGACCCCGGCCGGCGGCGGCGCGGCTCGTCCCGCCGCGACGACTCGGGACGAGATCCTGGCGGCGTTCGAAGGTGCCATCGCACGGTTCACCGCGTCGCTGGGCGAGCGGACCGACGCGCAGATGCTGGAGCGGTGGCGGTTCGTGCGGGGCGAGCAGGTCATCGTCGAGCTGCCGCGGGTCGCGGCGGTGCGCGCGCTGGTGCTGTCGCACTCGATCCACCACCGGGGCCAGCTCTCGGTCTACCTGCGCCTGCTCGACATCCCCGTGCCGCGGATCTACGGCCCGTCCGCCGACGAGCCGATGTGACGAGGGCCTAAGGGCTGGGGCGCGAGGCCTGGGCCCGGGAAAGCGAACCGGCGTGGCGTCGTCCTCGGTGTCTCAGCCGAGCCGGCGGCGGAAGCGCAGCCGCGCGGCGGTCAGGATCACGGCCGCCAGGGTGAGCAGCGCGACCGCCTGCGGCCACAGCTCGGCGAAGCCGACCCCCTTCAGGAACACGCCGCGCAAGATCACCACGTAGTAGCGCAGCGGCACCAGGTAGGTCGCGAGCTGGAATGCCTGCGGCATGTTCTGGATCGGGAAGATGAATCCCGACAAGTAGATCTGCGGCAGCATGAACACGAAGGCCGAGAGCATCATCGCCTGCTGCTGGGTGCGCGACAGCGTCGAGACGAGCAGCCCGAGCCCCAGCGTGCAGAGCACGAACGGCAGCGTGAGCAGGAAGAGCGTCAGGTACGAGCCGCGCATCGGCACGCGGAACCAGAACACCACAACGGGCATCGCGGTGAGGATCTCGACGAGGCCGACCAGCGCGTAGGGCACGAGCTTCCCGACGATGAGCTGGCCGGGCTTGAGCGGCGTGACGAGGAGCTGCTCCATGGTCCCGAGCTCGCTCTCGCGGACCAGGGCCATCGAGGTGAGCATCATCGTCATGATCATGATGATCAGCCCCAGCACGCCGGGGACCATGAAGTTGCGGCTCTTCAGGTCGGGGTTGTAGAGGACGAGCGGCCGGAGCTCGACGAGCGGCCGCACGCCGCCGCTCGCGTTGACGAGCTGCACGACGTTGGCGGCGTACGCGAGGCCGATCGTGCCGCCCGTCGCGTCGGAGCCGTCGGCGAGGAGCTGGATCGTGCCCGGTCGCCCCGCGGCGCGATCGGCGGAGAAGCCGGCAGGGATGGTCACCGCGAGGCGGGCGTCCCCGGCGGCGAGTAGGGGATCGAGCGCTTCCTGGGCATCCACCGTGCGGACCAGGCGGAAGTAGGTCGAGGCGGTGAACGCCTCAACCAGCCCCCGACTCTCCGCCGTCCGGTCGAGGTCGCACACCGCGAGCTCGATGTGCTTGATATCGGTGGTGGCCGCGTAGCCGAGGATGAAGAGCTGCAGTACCGGCGCGACGAAGAGCATGGGCAGGATCTTTGGGTCGCGCCGGAGCTGGAGAAGCTCCTTGACGAGCAGGTTGAGCAGCGCCCTCACTCCCCACCTCCCGCCCGCCCAGGCCCCCGGCTCAAGGCTTTGGGCGTGAGCAGAACCTCGTCCCGACGCGTCTGACGGACCCCGGGCCCGGACCCCCGGACCCCGGTCATCACAGGCTCCTCACGGTTCGGACGGTGGCGGCCGCCAGGACCACACCGCCGTAGACGATCAGCGCGACCGCCTGCGGCCACCAGACCTCCGGCCCGGTTCCCTTGAGGACGATGCCGCGCAGGGCAACGAGGAAGTAGCGGGCGGGGACGATGTGGGTGATCACCTGGACCGGCACCGGCATCGACGAGATCGGGAAGATGAACCCGGAGAGGAGCAGCGTCGGTAGCATCGACGAGAGCAGGCCCATCTGGAACGCCACCTGTTGGGTGTCCGCGAGCGTGGAGATGAACACGCCCCAGCCGAGGCCGCCGGCGAGGTAGAGCAGCGTGATCAGCGCGAGGGAGAACAACGAGCCGCGCACCGGGACGTCGAACAGCGCCCAGGCGAGGAACAGCGAACCGGCCGCCGACACCGAGGCGACGAGCAGGTACGGCAGAGTCTTGCCGACGAGCAGCTCGAGGGCCAGGAGCGGCGTCGCGCGGAGCGACTCCATCGTGCCGCGCTCCTTCTCGCGCACGACCGCGAGGGCGGTCGCGATCACCGAAGTGACCATGAGGATGAACGCCACCAGCCCCGGCACCAGGAAGCGCGACGAGGAGAGGTCGGGGTTGTACCAGATCAACGGTCGCGCCAGCACCGGACCCTCCCGGGCCGCGCGGTGCAGGACCGGCGACACGGAGGCGACGATCTGCCGAGCGTAGCCGAGGATCGTGGTCGCCGTCTGTGCGTCGGCGCCGTCGAGGACGAACTGCAGCGTGATCTCGCGCCCGGCGGCGAGGTCGGCGCCGTAGCCCTCCGGGATGACCAGCGCCGCCTGCGCCTTCCCGGTGTCGAAGAGTCCGTCGAGGACGCGCTCGTCGCGGCCGTGCGCGACGAGGTCGAAGTAGCCGCTGTCGAGGAACGCGGCGCGGACGTCGCGCGCCGCGCGGCCGCCGTCGTGATCGACGACGGCGAGGCGGATGTGATGGATGTCGAACGACAGCGCGTAGCCGTAGATGAGCAGCAGCACCATCGGCATGCCGAGCAGCGTCAACGAGGTGCGCAGGTCGCGGCGGAGCTGGAGCAGCTCCTTGATGGCGATCGCCAGCGTTCTCCTGATCACGCCGCACCTCCGGGCTCGCCGCCAACGCCCTGAGTTCCGTGTCCCGAGTCCCGAGTCCCGGGTCCGGCGCCCCGGGTCCCGGGTCCGGGAGAACCGGCTGCCGGGCGACTCGGGACTCCGGACCCGGGACTCGCGGCCATCTGGTCGGCGAGGCGGATCGTGTGGATGAAGGCGTCCTCGAGCGAGGGCGCGATCGGCCGGACCTCGATGGGGGCGAAGCCCGCCGTCTCGAGGCGGCGGGCAAGCTCGGCAGCCCGCGCCGGGTCGTCGAGGACCGCGTGCAGGCGCTCGCCGAACAGCGCGGCCTCGCTCACCCAGGGGAGCTGCTCCAGCTCGCGCAGCGCCCGGGGCGCGCGGACGCAGCTCACCTCGACGACGGCGCCGGCGGCGAAGACGCTCTTGAGGGCCGGCACGGTGTCGAGGGCGAGCAGGCGCCCGGCGTGCATCAGCGCGACCCGGTGGCAGCGCTCCGCCTCGTCCATGTAGTGAGTGGTGACGAACACGGTGGTGCCTCCCGCGCTGAGCTCGTCGATGAGGTCCCAGAACCGCCGGCGCGCCTCCGGGTCGACGCCGCCGGTCGGCTCGTCGAGGAACACCACGGGTGGCTCGTGGAGGAGCGCCGCGCCGAGGGCGAGGCGCTGACGGAAGCCGCTGGGGAGCTCGCGGACCAGGGCGGACCGCTCGTCCTCGAGCCCCGCGGTCCGGATCGCCCACTCCGCGCGCGCCCGCAGCGCCGCGCCGAACAGCCCATACGCGCCACCCCAGAAGCGCAGGTTCTCGTCGACGGTGAGGTCGGTGTAGAGCGAGAAGCGCTGCGACATGTAACCGATCCGTCGCTTCACCTCGTCGGCCTGGCGGGCGATGTCGAGGCCGAGCACCGAGGCGCTCCCCGAGGATGGCGCGAGCAGCCCGCAGAGCATGCGGATCGTCGTGGTCTTGCCCGCGCCGTTGGAACCGAGGAAGCCGAAGACCTCGCCCCTCGTGACCTCGAACGACACGCGGTCGACGGCGACGAACGGCCCGAAGGAGCGCGACAGCTCCCGCGCCACGACGACCGGCGCCTGCGTCACCGGCCGACCGCCCGCTGCAGCCGGGCGGCCGCGATCCACGCCGTGGCCCGGACGTCGATCTGCTGCAGCTCGGCCGCGGCCAGGTCGGCCTGGGCGTCGAGCATCTCGACCATCGTCGCGAGCCCCGCCTGCTGCCGTTCGAGCGAAGCCCGCTCGCGCTCGGTGGCTGCCGCGTGGGCGGCGTCGGCGGCGCCCACCTCGTCGAGCGCGCTCTCGACGTCGCGGCGGGCGAGCTCGACGTCGAGTGCGACGCGTCGGGCCGCATCCTCGCGCTCCTCGGCGAGCGCCCGCTGGCCGGCGCGCGAGGCCGCCGCGTCGGCCCGGGCCCTGCCGCCGTCGAACAGCGTCCAGCCCGCCGCGAGGCCAACGCTCCACGAGTCGTTCCACTCGTCGGCGAGCGGGAAGTAGCGCTGGTTCGGGCGGGCGAGGTCCCACTGCGCCGCCAGGGCGAGCGAGGGACGGGCCTGGGCCAGGACGGCGGTCTCCCGGGCCGCCAGCGCGGCGCGTTGCGCGGCGAGGGCGGCGAGCTCCGGGCGCGTCGCGAGCGCGTCGCGCTGCAGCTTCGCGAGATCGCCCGGCGGGGCGGGAAGCGAGGTCCCGAGGCGGTCGGCGAGCTCGAGCGTGTCGCCGTCACCGAGGAGGAGCAGGGAGCGCAGGCGCGCGGTGGCCTCGACGGCGCGCGTCTCGGCGCGGCTCACCTGGACGCGGGCCGACGCGTGCCGCGACTCCGCCGCGAGGAGGTCAGCGCGCACCGCCATGCCGGCGTCGAGGAGGGCGCGGGTGTCGGTGAGGAGCCGCTCGGCGCGCTGCTGCTGTGCCGTCGCCGCCTCGCGGCCGGCGTCGGCGCGGACCGCGTCCCAGTAGGCCAGACGGGCGGTGAGGCGAAGGTCGGCGAGCGCCTGGGAACGGGCGGCGTCGGTCGCGGCGAGGTCGTCGCGGCTCGCCTGGCGGCCGGCCGAGATCGCGCCGCCGCTGTACAGGACCTGGGTGGCGCGGACGCCGGTCGCATAGGTCGTCGTGATGTCCGGGGCGATGACCACCGGGGGCGCCTGGGCGCCGGCGAGGGGTACGGCGAACTCGGGCACCGAGCTGCGCCGGGCGACCGTGGCGGTGGCGGCGACCGCGGGCAGACGGGAGGCGTCGGCGGCCGCGACGAACGCGCGCGCCGCCTCGACTCGTGCGGCCGAGGCCAGCGCGCCGTGCGAGACGGCGACGACGCGCTCCGCCGCCGCGTTCGCGTCGAGCCTGATCGTCTCCGCGTTCGCGGTGGCCGCGCTGGTCAGACAGAGCAACGCGACGGCGAGGGCGCGCCTCGAGATCTCCAGGCGGGTCCCCGCCGTCAATGCGAGCGAGGGGTGCGAGCGAAGCAATCCCGCCGCCTGAGGTGGGCGCGCGACTGCGTGGAATTTGCTTCGGTGCCGCTGCACGGCGCCGCTCCATGACGGTTGATGCCTCGATGTCGCGGGCACCGTGGGTGGGGGAACTCTCGACTCCCGACGCTCGACTCCCGACGTGGTGTTCATGCTGCCTCCGAGTTGATCGCCGCGGCGCTCCTGGTCAGGTGGAGGAAGGTGTCCTCGAGGCTCGGCGCGACGAGGTGGAGCTCGTCGACGGCGACCCCGGCGGCTTCGAGCGCCGACCGGACGGTGGCCTGATCCGCGCCGGCGGCCAGGCGCACGTGGAAGCGGGCGGCGAACGGCTGGACGTCGAGGACCGCGGGCGAGGCCGCGAGCGCCTTCTCGACAAGGGTGCGCGGGCGCGCATCGACCTCGATGACGGTGCCGGGCAGGAGGGCGCGGAGGTCTGCGGGCGTCGCGTCCGCGAGCACCCTGCCGTGGTGCATGAGCACGACCCGCGAGCAGCGCTCGGCCTCGTCGAGGTAGGGGGTGGCGACGAGCAGTGTGAGCCCCTCGGCGACGAGGTCGGCGAGGAGGCGCCAGAACTCGCGCCGGGTGACCGGATCGACGCCGGTGGTCGGCTCGTCGAGGAGCAGCACCTCCGGGGCGTGCATCAGGCTGCACGCGAGGGCGAGCTTCTGCTTCATCCCACCGGACAGGCGGTCGGCCTGGCGGTCGCGGAACGGTGCGAGGCCGACACGCTCGAGGAGCATCGTGCGGCGCTCGCGCCAGCCGGGGATGCCGTACAGGAGGGCGAAGAACTGAACGTTCTCGTCGACCGTGAGGTCGCCGTAGAGGGCGAAGCGTTGCGCCAGGTAGCCGAGCTGTCGGTGCAGGGCGCGGCGGTGCTTCCAGGCGGAGTGGCCGAGCACCTCGACGGTCCCGGCGGAGGCTTGCAGGAGACCGGCCATGACGCGCAGCGTCGAGGTCTTGCCGGCGCCGTCCGGGCCGATCAGCCCCACGACCTCGCCGCGCCGGACGGAGAGATCGATGCCGCGGACCGCCTCGACTTTGCCGTAGCGCACGGCCAGACCCGTCGCCGTGATCACGGCGTTGTCGACCATCAGGCTTCTCCGCGGCTGGGACCCCTGTCTCCGGCTACGGGGTCGAGAGTCCAGAGTCCAGGGTCGAGGAGGGCTCCCGCCAGCGCGACGTCTGTTCCTCGACTCTCGACGCTCGACCCTCGACCGGGAGGGTGGAGGCCGGTGGTCGGTCGGGGGACCCGTCGACGCTCGACGCTCGACGCTCGACTGGGTGGAAGGGTGGGGGTGAAGTAGGCGTCCGCAGGCATGCCGGGCTTGAACACGCCGGCCGCGTTGTCGAGGAGGACCTTGACCTTGAAGACGAGCTTGGCGCGCTCCTCGGGGGTCTGGACGTTCTTCGGCGTGAACTCCGCCGCCTCCGCGACGAAGCTGACCCGGCCGGTGAACGACTCGGCCCGGCCGTCGACCCTGACCGTCACGGTGTCGCCGATGCGGACGCCGGCGAGCGAGGGCTCGTCGACGTAGACGGTGAGCCACGGGGTGGCGAGGTCGGTGAGCACCGCGAGCAGCGCGCCCGGAGGCAACACCTCGCCGGGCTCCGCGGCGCGCTGGGTGATCACCCCGGCGCGCGGCGCAACCACGGTGGCGTCCGCGACGCGCTGGCGGATCGTGGCGATCGACGCCTCCACCGCGGCCCGCTGCGCCCGCGCGCCCTCGATCTCCTCGCGCCGCGGGCCGGCGACGAGCTTGTCGCGCACCGCCTCGAGCGCCTTGACGGCACGGCTTGCGGCCTCGCGCCGGGTGCGGGCGTCGTCGCGCGCCTTGATCGTGGCGGTACCGCGCTCGGCGAGCCCCTCGAAACGCGCGAGATCCCGCTCGGCAGCCTCGAGCTCCGCGCGGGAGCGTGCGAGCTCCGCCTCGGCTTGGCGGACGTCCTCGGTGCGCGAGCCGGCGAGGAGCAGGCGCAGCCGCGCGTCCGCCGCGTCGAGCTCGGCCGCGGCGCGGGCCAGCTCGTGCTCGGCGTCGACCGTCTCGAAGCGGGCGACGACGGCTCCGGCGGCGACCGCATCGCCTTCCTGGAACGGCAGATCGAGGAGTCGGCCGCCGACCTTGGCGGCGAGCCGGACCTCGGTCGCCTCGATGTGGCCGGAGGCGTGGATCGCCTTGCCGTTGGTGCCGCGGCCGCACCCGGCCAGGGCCAGCGCGACGGGAAGTAGGACGAGCGCGTGGCGCGTCTGGAGCCTCATCTCTTGCCTCCGGGTTTCTTCTCGACGGCGATGCCGTGCAGGACCACGTCGGCGAGGGCGTCGGCGATCGACAGCAGGTCGGGCGGGGTGTCGGCAGGGAGCAGCCCCTGCGCGTCGAGCCGGCTGCGCAGGCGCTGGGCGTTCATGATGAACATCGCGCTCGACACGATGAGCAGGTGCGCGAGCAGCGGGTGGACCGCGCGGAACACCCCAGCGCGGTGCCCGTCGGCGAGGATCGACCGGGTGATGCGCATGACCTCGGCCATCGACGCGAGCGCCTCGGACGGCAGGTGGGTGCCGCCGTCGGCGAGCTCCCGCTGCATGAGCTGCGGGTAGTGGGGATGGGCGTACATCACGTCGAGGAACGTGCGCTGGACCGTCCGCAGCCTCGCGAGCGGGTCGTCGAGCCCGGCCAGCCGCCGCTCGATCTCGGCGCGGATCCGGCAGATGAACTCGGTGGTCACGGCGCCGTAGAGCGTGGCCTTGTCGCCGACGTGGTAGTAGAGCATCGCCTTGTTCACCCCGGCCCGGGCGGCGATCTCGTCGACGCCGGCCCCGTCGAAGCCGCGCTCGGCGAACACGAGGGCCGCGGCGTCGAGGATCCGGCGGCGCGGCTCGCTCTCGGCCTTGCTGCTTGACTGCCTGGCCACCTTTCGCGTCCTCCAACTAACCAGTCGGTTGAACTGACGAGTTAGTTATAGATCTCTCCGCCGTCGATGTCAAGGGCAAGGGGGACAGGGAAGAGGGGAGAGGGGAGAGGGAGGAGCCACTCATCCAGCGGAGGAAGCACTCCCCTCTGTCCTCTGCCCTCTCCCCCGGGTGGGCGGGCGGGTCTGCGTTCCCTGATATGCTCGCCAACCAAATGGACCCGGAAGTCGCTGCCGCCATCCCGCGTCTCGTCGCGGAGGACGTGCTGCCCGCGGGAAAGGGCGCGTTCCTCACCCGCGTCGCGCGGGGCGAGCTCGTCTCGCTGCGCGCCGAGCTGCGCGTCGTGCTCTACCTCGGGGTGACCCTGATCGCCGGCGGTGCGGCGCTGCTGGTCAAGGAGAACCTCGACCGCATCGGTCCGCTGACCATCGCGCTGGGGCTCGGCGCAGCGGCGGCCGCGTGCCTGGCGTGGGTCGCGGTGAAGGCCCCGCGCTTCTCGTGGGGCGAGGTCACCTCGCCGCACCTCGCCTTCGACTACCTGCTCCTCCTCGGCGCGTTGCTCGCGGCGACCGACCTCGCGTACGTGGAGTACCGCTTCACCCCTCTCGGCGCCGACTGGCCGTGGCACCTGCTCTTCGTCGCGCTGTTCTACGCGGCGCTGGCGTTCCGCTTCGACTCGCGCCTGGTGTGGTCGCTCGCGCTGTCGTCGTTCGCGGCTTGGCGCGGCGTGAGCGTGCGGTTCCTCGAGCGTGAGCCGTGGGACTGGTGGGGCGACCCGACGGTGCGGGCGAACGCAATCGCCTGCGGCGCGGCGTTCGCCCTCGTCGGCTGGCTGCTCAAACGGTACGGGCGGAAGGCCCACTTCGAGCCGGTGGCGGTCCACCTCGGCTGGCTCCTCGTCCTCGGCGGCCTCGCCGACGGCGCCTCGCAGAGCACGCGCCTGGGCGGGCCATGGCTCCCGTTCACGCTCGTGCTGCTCGCGGCAGGTGCTGCGCTCGGCGCCCTGGCGTTCAAGGTCGGCCGCTTCTGGCTGTTCGCCATGGGGGCAGTGGCGGTGTACTGGGCGGTGAGCCGGCTGGCGGTGGAGGTCATCCACCGCGACACCGCGGTGTTCGCGTACTTCACCGTGAGCGCGGCCGCGTTCGTGGTGCTGCTCCTGGCCGCGCAGCGGCGGATGCGGGAGGACACGTGAGGCCCGACGCCGCGGCGGCGGAACGCGCGCAGGCCGTGCGCGAGGCCGCGGCCGCGTGGCGCGAGGCCGGCGAGGTCGACGAGGCGACGCGCCGCGCCGTCGACGAGCGCTACCCTGACGACCGGGTGCGCGCCCGGCCGGTGTTCCGCGTCCTGCTCGCCGGCTTCACCGTGCTCGCCGGGCTGGCCGCGACGGGGTTGCTGCTCGCTGCCGGTCGGGAGACGCCGGTGGTGCCGATCGTCCTCGGCCTGCTCGCGGCCGTCGCCGCCGAGGTCCAGGCCGGACCGCTCCGTCGGGCCGAAAGCGGTACCGCCGGGGCCTGCGCCTTCCTCGCCGTGCTGCTGCTCGTCGTCGGCATCGTGTGGACTCTGAACCGGGACCTCCACCTCGGTCCCGACGCGACCATCCGTGCCGCGACGGCCCTCGTCGCCGTGCTCTCCGGCCTGGTCGCGTGGCGCTGGGGGATGCGAGCCGCAGCCGCGGTCTCCGCCGCGGCCGCGTGGCTGTTCCTCGCGCAGCTCCCGATCGGGCGGGTGAGCTGGCTCGTCGTACCGTTGGCCGCGGCGCCGCTCCTCCACCGGGCCGCCCGCAACGACCGCCGCGCACCGTCGCATCGCGCCGCACTGCGCCTCGCCGAGCTCGTCGCCTTTGCAGCCCTCGCCGTCGCCTGGAACCCTTGGGCCCACGACGTCGGGTTCGTCGAGCGGCTCGCCGAGCTGCCGCCCGCCGGTCCCGGGCTCCTCCGCACGCTGTGCCTGGGGGCCTTCCTGCTGCTGCCGGCGGTGACGTTGGTCGTGGCCCTGCGCGGTCGCGACCGCTGGCTGCTGTGGACCGCCGGCGCGATGGTCGCGGCGTCGGCCGTGACGTTCCGGCACTACGTTCACCTCGGCCCGCTGTGGGCGATCCTCGCCGCTGCCGGCATCGTCCTGGTGGTCCTCGCGATGGTCGCGCGCCGTGTCCTCGACTCGGGACGGAACAAGGAGCGGCGCGGCCTCACCGCCGAGCCGCTGTTCGGCGACGAGCGGAAGGTCAGGCTCGCCGAGCTCGCGGTCTCGATGGCCACCCTGACCCCCGAGGCGAAGCCCCCGGAGCCCAAGCCCTCGTTCGAGCCGGGCGGCGGCTCCTTCGGCGGCGGCGGCGCCTCCGACTCGTTCTAGCGCTCGCTGACGCGGGGTGTGGCTTTCCGGCTCCGATGGGCAGGGAGAAGGTCGGCGAGCTGGAGCACGCGCAGGCCGGGAAGCGCAGGGAGCTGCCGGTCGTTGGTGAGGAACGCCGGGCAGCGATGCGCCAGGGCGGTGGCGAGCTGGATGGCGTCGGGTGTGCGCACGCCGCTTGCGGCGCGCAGCACCGCCGCGTCGCGGAGGATTGCCCGCGACACCTCGACGAGCTCGAGTCCGCGGCTGCGGGTGAGCAGCGCCTCGTAGCGTCGGGCGAGCTCGGCGTCCCCGTGACGTAACGGCACGACCAGTACCTCGAGGAGCGTGAGCGCCGAGGCCACCGCGGTGAGGCGCCCGTCCGCGATCGCCGCGAAGACCGGCTCGACGACGGGAAAGAACGTCGCCTCCTCCTCGATCAGGTCGATGAACAGCGAGGTGTCGAGGGCGACCGGCCCACCAATGAGGTCGTCTACGAGCCCCATTCCGACCGTTCCTCGTCGACGTAGCGACCCGCGTCGATCCCCTGCCAGTGCTCCTTTCCGAGGCCGCGTAGCTCCAGGATCGACAAGGGCTCCGGCACGTCGACGGCGGCCTCGAGCAGCCGGATGACCTCCTGGGCCACCGAGCGGCGTTCGCGGCTCGCCCGGCTCTTCAGCAGGTCGTAGAGACCCTCGGGGAAGTCCTTGATGTTGAGCGTCGCCACGGTTCCTCCATGTTGATAGCATAATGGAGGAACGTGTCCGACGCAACCAAGACCGGACGGCAGTCAGCGCGGCGGATCGCCGGACGTCGGGGCGCCTGGCGGCAAGTCGGCGGGAGGCGCCGGCTCGCTCGCGGTCGCCGGCGCGGCGGGCGCGGCGGGCGCGGCGGCCTTGGCCGGCTTGACGGCGGTCGCGGTGTGCAACGCCAGGGCGCCGAGCACGACGGCCAACCCGAGGTGAGGCAGGGCCCGGGCGAACACCGCCTCGCGGGAGATCCGGCGGGCGATCATCACGATGGCGAGCAGCGTCGCGGCGATGCCGCCGAGCACGATCAGGGCGTTGATGAAGCGGACGAGGACCGGCGGAGCGAACGGATCGCCGACCTCGATCCCGGCGGTCATCGGCACGGCACGGAACAGCGCGTCGCGCACCTTGCCGAGGTACGCGAAGATCGTCGCCATGCCGTCGCGCAGCACGTTGCGGGTCATCGCATTGAGGTGGAGCGCCAGGGCGAGGGGGATGAAGGCGACGCCGTAGCGGGTGAGGTTGACGCCGAACCGCTCGCGGGAGGCAGCCGCCGACAGCGTGGCCGCCACCGAGAACGCCGCGAGTACGCTCGCGATCAGGCCCGCGTAGATGGTGAAACGCTTGAGCTCCGGGCCGAACGGGATCGCCTCCTTCACGCCCTTCCACCACGGCACTTGGTTGAGCCCGTGCATCAGCATCACCGCCAGGATGACCAGCGCGAACACCGACAGCGCTTGGATCGGCTGGCTGTTTTGCCACAGCTCGGCAACCGGCGGGCGGACGTTGACCTGGACGCCGCGGCTCTCGCAGTTCTTCAGGCAGTTGCCGCACATCAGGCACTCGGAGTTGCTCGTCACCGAGGCGGGGTAGAGGAACACCGGGCAGCCAGCGGTGTGGTCGGTGCCCTTGTAGCAGGTGTGCTGGCCGCACTGGGTCTGGCAGATCTTCTTGTTGCCGCGCACCTCGAACGGGGCGAGCGTGGCGTAGGCGCCGAGCCAGCCCGCGAGCGGGCAGAGGTAGCGGCAGAACGCGTGCCGCTCGAAGAGGACGGTGAACAGGGCGGCGAGGCCGAGGATGACGAGCAGGAAACCGGCCGTCGCGCCGGGCCGACTGTCGACCTCGATGACGCCCTCGACGTACTCGACGACCAGGTAGGCGCCGAGCAGCATCCAGAAGTCGAGCCGCTTGAAGATCTTCGGCACGGGCCTGGAGAACCTCTTGACCTTCGCGACGAGCTCGCCGAAGCCCGCGATCGGGCAGATGCCACACCACACCCGCCCGAGGAGCAGCGCCGACAGGGGCAGCACCGGGAACCACACCAGCCACGTCACCAGCATGCCGGGGTTGGTCGTCGCGTCGGCGAGCGGATGCCCGGTTGCCTTGAGCGCGCCGACGAGCGTGAACGCCAGCACGACGCCGACGAAGGCCAGATTCACCCAGGTCGCGGTGGCGAACACCCGGGGGTGGGAGAGGAACGCGCGCACGCCCTCGTGGCGCAGCAGGTTGAGGCGGTGGACCTCCTTGACAGGCGGCACCACGAACACCAGGTCGGCGGCGATGGCGTTCCCGTCGGGGGCGACGATGGCGGCGCGCTCGATGACGTTCTCGAGCTCGCTGACGTTGCCCGGCCAGGCGTAGCTGACCAGGCGGTCGAGCGCCTCGCGGGACACGCCGGCGAGCCGCTTCCCGTGGCGGCGCGCGGCGGCGGCGGCGAAGTGCTCGGCGAGGGCCGGGATGTCCTTGACCCGGAGCGCGAGCGGCGGCAGGGACGCGGTGGCGCCGAGCTCCTGGCGGAGCTGCGGGGCGAGCCTTGCCGCGACCTCGGTCTCCTCGCCGTCGGCGATGAGCACGACGCGCGCCGCGGCGCGCACCGCGTCCTGCCCGTGGACGCGGTGGAACCAGCCGAGCCGGAGGTAGTTGGCGAGGACGACCTGGGAGTGGGCGTCGAGGCGGTCGGCATGGGTGAGCAGGAGCGTGCCGGCGCCGACCATCTCGAGGGCGCCGATGGACCTGGCCCGGGTCGCGCCGACGTCGGGCGACTCGGCGCCGAAGATCGCCTCGCCGGCCTGGCCGGCGTCGAGCTCCGCCAGGTTGACCTCGACGAACGCCTCGTCGCGGCCCGCGCCCGCACGGTGGAAGTGGCGGGCGAGGAGTCGGCGGCCGGTGCCGGCCTCGCCGCAGATCAGCGCCGACTTCCCCGCCGCTGCGGCGGCCTCGACCTTTTTCCTGGCGCCCGTGACCCGCGCGTCCGAGCCGACGATCACCACCTCGGCCGTCACGGCGGGGCCGGCGGCCGCCGGACGGGCCGCGGCGCCCGGCAGCCGGACCTTGCCGCTCTTCAGACGGCTCTGCACCCCGGCGATCATCGACCGGCTGAGGTCGGGCTTGGCGGCGACGAACTCGCGCAGCAGCTCCTGCGGCAGCTCGAGGATCGTGGTGTCCACCGCGGCCACGAGCGCGCAGCCGCCCGCGTGGGCGGCGAGCATGACGCCGTCTCCCGTCCAGTCGCCGGGGCCCAGGCTGCCGAGTACGCGCTCGCCGCCCTCCTCGTTGACCTCCACCTCGTCGAGTCGGCCGTTCGCGACGATGAGGAGGCCGGAGTGGGGCGCACCCTGGGCACGCACCACCGCGCCTCCGGGGACGGAGCGAAGGACGGCGCGGCCGGCGATGGCGACCTTGGTCGCGTGGTCGAAGCCGGCCACGACGTCGCAGCGGTCGAGCAGCGCGACGCGCGCGTCGGCCGCGACCTCGGGTCGGCGCCAGGTGAAGCGCAGCTCCGACCTGCCCAGCGTGACCGTGCAGCCGCTCGTCAGGGCGGCGCTCGAGACTCGCGTGGCGTCGACGAACACGCCGTTCGACGAACCCAGGTCGCGGATGGAGTACGAGCCGTCGGCGAAGACCACCTCGGCGTGCCGGCGGGACACGCCGTCGTCGTCGAGCGTCAGGTCGTTGTCGGGAGCGCGACCGATCCGGACCGGGGCGCTGCCGAGGCGGACCTGCGCCACGCGGGCGTTCCCCTTGACCACCTCCAGGAGCGCGTCGCCGCCTGAACGGACCGCCGCGGGAGCTCCGGGGCGTCCGGCCGGGACCGGTCCTGCGGGGGGTGGAGGCGGCGTGATCGGTCGTGCGGGCGGCAGGGTGTCGGTCATCGCCAGGCCCTCTCCTTGCGCCCGTCGATGCGTCGCGACGCCGGCGCGCGGAGCGATCTTAGCGTGAATCGGGGCGGAAACGGGGAGAGGTCACGGTGCCGGGGTCGGCGGCGCCGCGACGACGTCGGCGACCTCCATGTCCATGTGGAAGGTGCGCTTGATCCACAGGAAGCCGCCGGTGCCGTCGGTGACGGTCCGCCGCGGGTAGACGAGCTCGCCGGCGCGGGCGAACTCGAAGCGCATCTTCATCGCCGAGACGTGGTCGGGCATGACCGCCGGCTCGGCCTCGAGCCAGAGTGGGTCGAGGGTGGCCGGATCCCACGCGAGCGTGCCGCGGGCCAGCCCTTCGTCCTCGGCGTGGCCGGGCAACGGCGCGAACGCGACGGCGTGCGGGCCGCCGGAGGCGGCGGGGGAGAACGCGAACAGGCGGGCGTCGTCGCCGAGCGGGAGCCTGAGCGAGGCGCTGATGCCGACCTCCTTCTTCTCGCCGGACTTCTCGTTGTCGGTCTTTTGGTCGTTCCGGGACTCCCGCTTCGACTGCTCGGCGCGGCGCTTGTCGGTGACGTCCTTGCCGTTCTCCAACGAGCGCACGACCTCGTTCACCAGGGTGCCGTCGGCCGCCCGCGTGGCCTTCATCACCTCGAGGTGGTCCTCGCGGTCGCTGCCGTTCGGCTTGGCGACGGTGACCTTCACGGTCATCGTGTAGCCGGCGACGGCCGGAGATTGCAGGCTGTCGAGGGCGGACGCGAGGCGGGCCGCGGTCTCCGGGGGGAGCCCGGCGCCGCGCACGACGGAGGAAACGAGCAGGAGCGGAACTGCGAGGCAGGGCAGCAGGCGTCGCACGGATGGACCTCCCGGCGCCGGGGCGCCGCTTCCCCTCCTACGCGTGGAGTCGCACCCGGGTTCCCGCGCCGTCCCTCGCGGCGCTATGCTGGCGGCGGCGTCGGTGTTGCGAAGGCAGGGAGGACGCAGTGAAACGTCGGGTCATCAAGAAGTTCCACCCGCCCGGGACGTCTCCCGGCACGGTCTCGCTGCCCGGGGCGGTGGCCGTCACAGTCGACCTGCCGCTGATCTGCTACGGCCCGGACTTTGTCAAGGAGCACCGCATCCGCTCGCTCGCCGAGCTGGGAAAGCTCGCGCCCGAGGGCGTTCAGGCCTGGCTGCGCATCGTCGGCCACCAGCCTCAGGTGCTCGGCGAGTTGGCGACGCACCTCGGCGTCCACCCGCTGGTCCTCGAGGACGTCGTCAACGTCGGGCAGCGCCCCAAGGTCGAGGACTACGAGAGCTACCTGTTCGTCGTCGTCGACGTGCTGCGCCGCAGCGCCAACGGCGAGTTCGAGGAGGAGCAGATCAGCCTGCTGCTCTTCGACAACCTCCTGGTGACGATCCAGGAGCGGGAGAGCGACGTCTTCAAGCTGGTCGACGACCGGTTGCGCGCCGAGCGCGGCAAGATGCGGAAGATGGCCGTCGACTACCTCGCGTATGCCCTCATCGACGCCGCCGTCGACCACTACTTCCCGGTGCTGGAGCGGGTCGGCGAGCGGGTCGAGGAGATCGAGGACTCGCTGCTCGACCACGCCGGCCGCGAGGCGTTGGAGGCGCTCCACGGCCTGAAGCGCGACCTGCTCCGGCTGCGCAAGGCGACGTGGCCGCTGCGCGAGATGGTCGGGGCCCTGGCGCGCAGCGAGTCGGCCCTGGTCCGGGAGCCGACCCGCGTGTGGGTGCGCGACGTCTACGACCACACCGTGCAGATCATCGACATCGTCGAGACGTTCCGCGAAATGACGGCGGGGATGCTCGACCTCTACCTGTCGAGCGTGTCCAACCGGATGAACGAGGTGATGAAGCTGCTCACCGTGATCTCGACGATCTTCATCCCGCTGACGTTCATCGTCGGCATCTACGGCATGAACTTCGACACGTCGGCGGGCCCGCTCAACATGCCCGAGCTCGGCTGGCCCTGGGGCTACCCGGCGATCATGCTGCTGATGGCGGTCATCGCCGGCGGCATGGTCGTGATGTTCCGCCGCCGCCACTGGCTGTGAGCGCCACCCGCCCGCCCGGGCTTGGGACCTGGGGCCTGGGCGGGCCACCCGCCCACCCGGGCTTGGGACCTGGGGCTTGGGGCTTGAGCTCCGCCGCCCGCTCGCCCGGGCTTGGGACCTGAGGCTTGGGGCCTGAGCTCCACCACCCACCCTCCCGGGCTTGGGACCTGAGGCTTGGGCCTTGGGAATACGGTGAGAGACGGCTGACTGCCCTCCTTGGAAGGTGCCTCAAGCCTCAAGCCTCAAGCCTCAAGCCTGCCTTGCTCAGTCGAGCTTGAACCCGACGTCGACCGTCACCTGCCACTCGCTGACCTTGCCGTCCTTGATCGCGCCGCGGACCTCCTTGACCTCGAACCAGCCCAGGCCGCGGAGCGACTCCGACGCCTTTCCTACGGCCAGCGACACTGCGTCCTCGACGCTCTTCGCGGAGCAGCCGACCACCTCGATCTTCTTGTAGACCTTGTCGCCCATGGTGTCCTCCCGTTGACGGGATTCTATCCCTTTTTCGAGACGTCGTCGCGACAACCGGCGCCGGCCGGGGATTCTGCGGTATGCTCATTGCCGTAGATCCACAACGACCAGAAGTCGCGGCTCCACAGGCCGCGCAGGAGGATGGACATGAGCACCGTGACGCCACCACCCCCGCCGTCCCAGGCAGCGCCGATTCCGGGTCCGGCCCCGAAGAAGAAGACCAGCCCGTTGGTGTGGATCCTCGTCGGTTGCGGCGGGATCGTCCTCATCGGGCTTCTCGTCCTCGCCCTCGGCACGTACTTCGTCGGCAAGAAGATCTCGAACTTCGCCAAGGACGCCGAGAGGAACCCGGCCGTCGCGGCGGCGAAGGTGATGGCCTTGGTGAACCCGGACATCGAGATCGTCTCCTCGGACGACGAGGCCGGCACCGTGACCCTGCGCAACACGAAGACCGGCGAAGAGATCACGATGAACGCCGAGGACATCAAGCAGGGCCGCCTGAAGTTCAAGAACGAGAAGGGCGAGGAGGTCACCTTCGAGGCCCAGGGCGAGGGAGGCAAGGACGGCCTGTCGGTCAAGTCCGACAAGGGCGAGATGCACTTCGGCTCGGGCGACGCCGCCTCGATCCCGGCCTGGCTCCCCAGCTATCCCGGAAGCACGCCTGACGGCACCTACAGCGCCCGGACCCCGGACGGCGACACCGGCGGCTACAGCTTCGAGACCAACGACGGCGCCGACGAGGTGGCGTCGTTCTTCCGCCGCGAGCTCGAGGACGCCGGATTCTCCATCGACAGCTCCGGCAAGCAATCGGCCGGGAGTACGACCATCGCGAACCTCACCGCCAGCTCGGGCGGCAAGAAGGTGACCATCGCCGTCACCCATGAGGGCGGCTCGACCCGTGTCGTGATCGGCTACGAGTCGAAGTAGAGGAACATCCGCCGCAGCGTTCAGGGGCGGCCGCCGGGGCCGCCCCTTTCTGCTCCGGCGAGTCCGAGTGAGGGCCTGGGGCCTGGGGCTTGTGGCTTGAGACCTGAGGCCTGTGGCCTGAGGGTCGCGGCTGTGGTCTTGGCCTTTGCTCAGGTCCCAAGCCCCAAGCCTCAAGCCGGTCGGGGCTTGGCGGGCCCCTCCCCCGCGCCCCTTTCCTCTCAGTGTGCGAACACCGCGATCGCCGCGATCACCGCCATCCCACAGGCGGTGGCGAAGACGTCGCGCTTCCGGCAGGTGGACGCGGTCAGCGACGGGATCAGGTCGGTCGCGCCGAGGTAGAGGAAGAACCCGGCCATCACGAGCAGGAGCGCGGCGAGCTGCTGCTCGCCGAGCGGCAGGAACAGGCCGACGGCGAAGCCGACGAGCAACGAGCCGGCGTTGCCCGCCAGGACCCGCACGGCGGTGCGCTTGCGGTGGTGGTGGCTGAGCACGAGCGACACCGTGGTCAGCCCGTCGGCGAACTTGTGCGCCGAGAGCGCCAGCGCGACCGCGACCGCGGCCGCCAGCGACTCGCGGAGGGCGGCGGCGAGGGCCAGGCCATCCACCGCCGAATGGACCATCAGGCCGATCGCCCCGTGCATCGCAAGCGGCTTGTGCTCGTGCTCCTCGTGCGGGCAGTCGGCGTCCATGCCGTGCTCGTGGGGGTGGAGGACGTGCAGCTTGTCGAGCAGCATGGTCGCCAGGAAGGCGCCGAGGACGAGGAGCATGTTGGTGTGGGCGCCGCCGCCGAGCCCCTCCATGCCCTCGGGGATCAGCTCGAGGAGGGCGAGCCCGACGAGCGTCCCGGCGGAAAACAGCAGGAAGATCCGCCCCTGCCGTTCGAAGCGCAGGGGAAGCCCGCCACCGAGCAGGGTGGCGCCGACGACGCCGGCGACGAGGAGGATGCCGAGGGCGATGGACACGGCGACATTCTAGCCCGCTACAATCCCGCCGTGGCTGAGGACGTGCGACTGGATGTCTGGCTCGACGTCGCCTGCCTGGCGCGGACGCGCTCGCAGGCCAAGGAGCTGTGTGACGGCGGCAAGGTCGAGGTGAACGGCCAGCCGGCCAAGTCGCACCGGGCGCTGCGCCTCGGGGACCGGATCCGCGTGACGCTCGGGCCGGCACTTCGCCGCGAGGTCAAGGTCCTGGTGCTGACCGATCGGCACGTGGCGAAGTCGCAGGCGCGGACGCTCTATGAGGACCTGACGCCGCCGCCCACCGAGGAGGAGCTCGAGATGCGCCGCATGAACCGGCTCGCGCCCCCGCCGGCGCCGCCGCGCGGGCTTGGCCGCCCGGAGAAGCGCGACCGCCGGAAGATCGAGCGATTCCGGGGAAGGTAGTCGGCCGCGGCCGGGTTTGCGCGGTTGAAATGGTCCCGAGGCTGGCCTACCATCGAGTCTCCGAGAGATCGAGCATGAACGAGCTCCCCGCGCTCCGCCGCCGCCTGCCTGCCCTGGCGCTGGCCCTGGCGGCCGTCGCCGCGATGCCGGGCTGCTCGGTGCGCAAGATGGCGATCGACCAGCTCGGCGCCGCGCTCGCCGAGGGCTCCTCGACGTGGGCGAGCGACGACGACCTCGAGCTGGTGCGCGACGCGACGCCGTTTGCCCTCAAGACCATGGAGAGCCTGATCGCCGCGTCGCCGGACAACGGCGACCTGCTCCTGGCGGCGGCGAGCGGCTTCACCCAGTACACCTTCGTCTACGTCCACAGCGAGGCGGACTACGTCGAGGCGTCCGACCTGGCGACGGCGACGGCGATGCGCGCGCGGGCGAAGCGGCTGTACCGGCGGGCGGTCGGCTACGGGCTGCGCGGCCTCGAGACGTCGCATCCGGGCGTCGGCACGGCCCTGCGGCGCGATCCCGCGGCTGCCCTGGCCAAGGTCGGGAGCAGGAACGAGGTGCCGTTGCTCTACTGGACCGGCGCCGCGTGGGGCGCGCTGATCTCGCTGTCCAAGGACGACGGCGAGGTGAGCGCTGACCTGCCGCTGGTCGAGGCGATGCTGCGGCGCGCCCTCGAGCTGGACGCCTCTTTCGGCGACGGCGCGATCTGGGACTTCTTCATCTCCCTCGAGGGGGGCAAGCCGGCCGCCGCCGGCGGCTCGCCGGAGCGGGCGCGAACGGCGTTCGACCGGGCGGTGGCGATTTCCGGAGGTCGTCGCGCCGCGCCCTACGTCAGCCTGGCGGAGAGCGTGTGCCTCGGCGCACAGGACCGGACGGAGTTCCTCCGGCTCCTCGACGCGGCGCTCGCGGTCGACCCCGACGCGTGGCCCGAGCAGAGGCTGGCCAACCTGGTGGCGCAGAAGCGTGCGCGGTGGCTCAAGACCCGCGCCGACGAGCTGTTCATCGAGTGACCGAAGGGACCGGAACGATGGCGACGAAGCAACCGAGGGTTCGAGTTCTACTGGCCGCGACGGCACTGCTGCTGGCGCAGTGGGCGACGGCGCAGAACGTGGTCATCAAGATGGCGACGCTGGTGCCGCAGGGGTCGGCGTGGTACACGACGGTCCAGGAGATGGCGCAGGAGTGGCAGAAGCTGTCCGGCGGCAAGGTGACCCTCCGCCTTTACCCGGGCGGCGTGGCCGGCGACGACAGCGACGTGGTCCGCAAGATGCGTCTCGGCACCCTCGACGCGGGGTTGATCACCGCGGCGGGCCTCGCCGACATCGACCGGGCGGTGTTCGCCCTCGCCGTTCCGATGGGCTACGGCTCGTACGAGGAGTTCGACCACGTCCTCGAGAAGATGTCTCCGCAGCTCGAGAAGATATATGCCGACAAGGGCTTCATCGTCCTGAACTGGGCCGACGCCGGCTGGATCCACTTCTTCACCAAGAGCCCGATGCGCACCCCCGACGAGCTCAAGGGCATGAAGGTCTTCACCTGGAGCGGCGACAACCCGGCGGTGGAAATCTGGAAGGCGTCCGGCTTCAACCCGGTGCCTTTGCCCGCGACGGAGATCTCGACGGCGCTGCAGACCGGCCTGGTCAACGCGCTGCCCACGACGCCGCAGGCGGCGGTGCTGCTGCAGTGGTACAACCACGCGAAGTACATGAACGACCTGCCCTGGGCGGTGCTCCTCGGCGGGACGGTGATCACCAGGAGCGGCTGGGAGAAGATCCCGGCCGACCTCCGGCCCGCCCTGCTCGAGTCGGCCAAGGAGACGGCCCGCAAGCTGCGCGAGCAGACGCGATCCGGCGCCGACCGCGACGTGCAGGCGATGGTGAAGCGCGGCCTCACGGTGGTCCACGTCGACGCCGCGACCGAGGCGGCCTGGCGGAAGACGGCCGAGGGCGCCTACCCGCGGGTCCGCGAGGTGTTCGTCCCGGCCGCGGCGTTCGACGCGGCGATGGCCTTCCGCGACGAGTTCCGCAAGGCCAAGGGCGGCCGGTGAGCGTTCGTCTGGTCGGAGCATCCCAACGCGTCGAAGAGGCCGCCCTGGTCGCGGCGTTTGCGCTGGCGGTGCTGCTGCCGCTGATCGAGGCCCTGGGGCGCCCGCTCGGCGGCCTCCACATTCCGGGGACCGCCGCGTACATGCAGCAGCTCACGATCTGGCTCACGTTCCTCGGCGGGCTCTACGCGGTCCGCGAGGGCAAGCACCTGACGCTCTCCACCGTGGAGCTGCTTGGCGGTGCGCCTCGGTTCAAGCGTGCGGCGGCCGTCCTGGCGTACGGCGTTGCGGCCATCGTCACGGCAGTGCTCGCGTACGGAGCCTGGCACGTGGTGATGGCAACGCGGGCCCAAGGCGACCTGCTCGCCGGCGGGTTGCCGCGCTGGGTCAGCGAGCTGGTCATGCCGGTGGCGCTTGCGCTGATGGCGCTGCGCTTCGCCTGGCGGGCCTCACCGCACTGGGTGGGCAAGGTGGTGGCGCTCCTGGCGGTCGCCGCGGCGTTCGCCCTCGGCCTCCTGCCGCCGCCCGCGCAGCCGGTCCAGTGGCTGCTGCTCGGCGTCATCCTCGTCGCCGCGCTGCTCGGCGCGCCGGTCTTCGTGGCCATGGCCGGGGTCGCGCTGGTGTTGTTCTTCAAGGACTCCACGCCGGTGGCCGCCGTGCCCGCCGAGATCTACCGCCTGATCGCCTCGCCGACCTTGCCGGCCATCCCGCTGCTCACCGCCTGCGGCTACGTGCTCGCCGAGTCGAGGGCCGCGACCCGGCTGGTGCGCTTCTTCCGCGCCCTGTTCGGCTGGATGCCCGGGGGCCTCGCGGTCCTCGTGGCGGCGGTCTGCGCGCTCTTCACCACGTTCACCGGCGGGTCCGGGGTGACGATCATCGCCCTCGGCGGCCTGGTCTACCCGATCCTGCGCGAGGACGGCTACCCGGAGAGCTTCTCCCTCGGCCTGGTGACCGCCGCTGGCAGCCTCGGGTTGCTCTTCCCGCCGAGCCTGCCGGTCATCCTCTACAGCGTCGTCGCCAGCGTCCCCGCCGATCAGCTCTACCTCGCCGGCCTGCTGCCCGGCCTGCTGCTGGTCGTGCTCGTCGCGGGCTACGGCGTGATGGTCGGCCGCCGGGTGCAGACCCGGACGACGGCCTTCTCGTGGCGCGAGCTCGCGGGGGCGACGTGGGAAGCCAAGTACGAGTTGTCCGTCCCGGTGCTGGTCGTCGGGCTCTTCGCCAGCGGCCTCACCTCGCTGGTCGAGGCCTCGGCGGCGGCGTGCGCGTACGCCGTGATCGTCGAGTGCTTCATCACCCGGGACATCCACCTCGTCCGCGAGCTGCCGAAGGTGCTGCTCAAGGCGGCGGCGCTGGTCGGCGGCGTGCTCATCCTGCTGTCGTCGGCGATGGGCCTGACGTCGTACCTGGTCGATGCGCAGGTCCCCGATGCGCTGCTCTCCTGGGTGCAAGCGCACATCGACTCGCAGCTCGTCTTCCTCCTCGCCCTCAACGTGCTGCTCCTGGTGCTCGGCAGTGTGCTCGAGATCTACTCGGCGATCGTGGTGCTCGCCCCGCTGGTCGTGCCGCTCGGCGTCGCCTTCGGCGTCCACCCGGTCCACCTCGGCGTGATCTTCCTCGCCAACCTGGAGATGGGGTTCCTGTTCCCGCCGGTCGGGCTGAACCTCTTCCTGTCGTCGTCGCGCTTCTCGGTGCCGATCACGCGGCTATACCGCGACGTCGTCCCGTTCCTCGTTATCCGCGGGGTCGGGGTGCTGCTGATCACCTACATCCCGGCGCTGTCGCTCGGGGTCCTCAAGCTTCTCGGGCGCGGGTAACCTCCGTTTCCGGAAACTGCGGTAGCATCGGTCGATATGACCGGACAGGCCCGTCGTTGGAACGGCTGGGGCTTCGCGGACGTAACCTTCACGCTGCCGGACGCCGCGCGGGCGTGGCTGTCGCGCCGGCTCGGCGGCGGCGAGTCGATGGCGGCGGTGGCCGAGGCCGCGATCGCGCTGCCGGACGCGCGGTCCGTCGGGGACCTCGGGGCCGCGGTGGCCTCGGACCCGTCCCGGCGGCTGCGCCACGCCTGCGGCGCGTCGTTCCCGGACCTCGTCGCGCTGCGCACCGGGACGATCGCCGCGTTCCCCGACGCGGTGGCGTTCCCGGAGACGGCTGGCGAGGTCGTTGCGGTCCTGCGGGCCGCGACCGCGGCGGGCGTCAGGGTCGTCGTGCGGGGCGGCGGCACCAGCGTGGTCGGCGGCGTTACCGTCGCGCGGGACGACCGTCCCATCGTGGTCCTGTCGCTCGATCGCCTGAGCGGGCTGACGAGCCTGGACCCGGTGTCCCGCCTGGCCGGTTTCGGTGCCGGCACGCTCGGACCGGCCGTCGAGGCGGCCCTCGCCCCGCACGGGCTGCGCCTCGGCCACGAGCCGCAGTCGTTCGACCTGTCGTCCGTCGGCGGCTGGGTCGCGACCAGGTCGGCAGGCCAGCGGTCGACAGGCATCGGCAAGATCGACGAGCTCGTTGCCGGGCTCGAGGTGGCGACCGTGGACGGGTTGTGGCGGTTGCCGGCGCTGCCCGCGTCGGCGGCCGGCCCGGAGCTTCGCCGGCTGATCGTCGGGTCGGAGGGCCGGTTCGGCGTCATCACCGAGGCGACCCTGCGGGTCCGCCCGCTGCCCATGCACGAGGACGGTGTGGTCGTGCTGATGCCGGGTTGGGAGGCGGGGGTGACGGCGTGCCGCGAGCTGATCCAGGCGGGCGTGGCGATCGAGGTGCTGCGCCTGTCCGACCCGACCGAGACGTCGTTCGCCCAGACGCTCATCCACCTGTCGCCGGTGGCCGCCCGGGTCTCGGGCCTGCTGTTCCGCACGAAGCGCTTCCGCGAAGGGTGCGCCCTGCTGCTCGGTTGGACCGGCACGCCCGCCGAGGTGCGCTCGGCGCGTCTCGCGGCGGCCGAGATCTGGCGCACCCACGGCGGTCTCGCGGTCGGACGCGGCGGCTGGCGACGCTGGCGGGGCGACCGCTTCCACCATCCATACCTGCGCGACACGCTGCTCGGTCAGGGTTGGGGGGTGGACACCTTCGAGACCGCGGCGACGTGGTCGGACCTGCCGGCGCTGCACGCCTCCGTCCGCGCCGCGCTCGACGACGCCGGGAGGTCGTCGGGGCTGGGCGTGGCGGTGCTCTGCCACCTGTCGCACGCCTACACCGACGGCGCCTCGCACTACTTCACGTTTTTCTGGCCGCTCCGGGCGGGGCGCGCGGTGGCCGACTGGCGCGCGTTGAAGGAGGCCGCCACCCGCGGACTGCTCGCCGCCGGCGGCACGCTCACGCACCACCACGGCGTGGGGACGATGCACGCACCGTACCTCGGCGACGAGATCGGCCCGCACGGCCTGCACGTGCTCCGTGCCGTCGCCGCAGCGTCCGATCCCGCGGCCACCCTCAATCCCGGCGTCCTGCTGGGTGAAGAGGAAGAAGGGGAGAGGGTAGAGGGGAGAGGGGACATGGCGGCAACGGCGGGAGAAAGAGACGCCAGTCGACGCGCCGTGTCGGAGGCCGGGGCGACGGGTGAAGAGGAAGCAGGGGAGAGGGGAGAGGGAAGAGGGGAGCGCGGCGAAAAAGGAGTGGATGAACCTGATCCCCGGTTGGGGGGTGAGCGCGTGGGTCTTGACTCTCCCCTCACCCCTCTCCCCCCTACCCCGGGCGGAAGGGAGGGGGATTAGATGTTCCTTGCCGGCTGGCGTGATCGCGGTTTCGCGGCCCTGGCACAGCCCCTCGACGTGCTCGTGATCGGCGGCGGCATCACCGGCGCCGGGGTGCTCCACGACGCGGCGTTGCGCGGCCTGCGCGTGGCCCTCGTCGAGCGTGGCGACTTCGCGAGCGGGACCTCGTCGCGCTCGTCCAAGCTGGTCCACGGCGGGCTCCGCTACCTCAAGCGCATGCAGCTCCGCATCACCCGGACGGCGTGCCGGGAGCGCGACCTGCTCGCGCTCCACAACCCGCATCTGGTTTCGGCGGTGCGCTTCCTCTACCCGTCGTACGAGGACGACCGCACGCCGGGGTGGCAGGTCGACCTCGGACTGTCGATGTACGACCACCTGACCCCGGTCCGCCACCGCCACGAGCGGATCGACGCCGACGCGGTGAGGAAGACGATCCCCGGCATCCTCGCCCGCCGCCTCGAGTACGGCCTGGTGTACGACGACGCGGTGGGCGACGACGCCCGGCTCGTGTTCTATGTGACGATGGCCGGGGTCCTGGCCGGCGGGACCGCGCTGAACTACGCCCCTGCCGTGGAGCTGCTGCGCAACGGCGACCGCGTCGTCGGCGCGCGCGTCCACGACCTCGAGACCGGCACCGTCCACGAGGCCCGCGCCGCCGTCGTGGTCAACGCCACCGGCGTGTGGTGCGACGAGGTCCGCGCGCTCCTCGGCTCCGGTGGTGCGCGCCTCCGCCCCTCCCGGGGATCGCACCTGCTCTTCCCGCGGGCCCGCCTCCCCCTCGAGGTGGCGGTCACCGGGCTGTCGCCGGACGACGGCCGGCCGGTCTTCGCCGTGCCTCACCCGGAGGGCACGCTGGTCGGCACGACCGACCTGTTTCACGAGGGACCCATCGACGGCGCGCGGCCGAGCCGCGACGAGTCCGGCTACCTGCTGCGTTTCGCCCGCCACGCGTTCCCCGGGGCGCGCCTCACGGCGGCCGACGTGAGCGGCTCGTTCGCCGGTGTGCGGCCGATCCTCGACACCAGGGCGTCCAGCCCGTCCGCCGCCTCGCGCGAGGAGGCGGTGTGGGTCGAGGACGGCCTGGTGTCGACGGCGGGTGGCAAGCTGACGACGTTTCGGGCCACGGCGGAGAAGGTCGTGGACGCGCTCCTGGAGCTGCTCCCCGACGAGAGGCGGAGCGAGGCGCTGCCAAGCTTCTCCGCCGCGGTTTCGCTGCCGTGGCGGTGCGACCCGGCGGCCGCGGTCGAGGCCCTCGTCGGCCGCGGAACCGGCGACGCGGTGGCGCGAGGGATGGTGCGACGGCTCGGCGCCGCGGCGCTGGCGGCGGCCCATGCCGCTCCACCGGAGTCGCTCGCGCCAGTGGCCGAGGACCTCGACGTCTGTGCGGCCGAGCTGCAGTGGCACGTCCGGTGCGGCGCCGTGGTCCACCTCGAGGACCTGCTGCTGCGGCGCGTCCGGCTCGGGATGTGGCAGCCACGCCGCTGCCTGGAAGTCGCGCCCGGGCTCCGCCGCGTCGTGCGGCGGGCCGCCGGCTGGAGCGTGGCGCGGTGGAACGCAGAGCTGCGACGGCTGGAGCCGGCCGTCGCCAACTGGCTGCCCCCGGAGGCGACATGAGCCGTGTACTGGTGCTGGTCAACCCGACCGCGGGAGGGATGCGCGCCGGCAAGCTGTGGGAGCGGCTGCGTTCGGAGGCCGAGAGCCTGGCGCGCATCGACGTGGCGACGCCCGTCGGGGCGCAGGCCTCGGTCACCGCGGTCCGCGAGGCCATCGCCGGCGGCTGCGAGCGCGTGGTCGCTGTCGGGGGTGACGGCACCGTCCACCTCGTTGCCGGTGCACTCCTCGAGGCCGGCCTGGGCGCCGCCGTCACGCTCGGCGTGGTGCCCGCCGGGACCGGCTCGGACCTCGCCCGCGCGCTCGGCATCCCCCGTGAGCCGCTGGCCGCGCTGCGCCGGGCGCTGCAGGGCGTGCCGCGGCCGATGGACGCCGGGCGGTGCACCGGCGAGGCGGCGAGCTTCTACTTCGTCAACATCGCGTCGGCCGGAATCGGCGGGATGGTCGACGAGCTGGTCAACGCCATGCCCGGGCGGGGGACGACCTCGTTCTTGCGTGCCACCCTGCAGGCGGTCCGCCACTACCGTCCGGTCCGGGTCTCGGTCGAGCTCGACGGCAGCGCCTGGTATCACGGCGAGATCCTGCTCATGGGAGTCGCGAACGGCACCACGTTCGGCAAGGGGATGCGCTTCACTCCCAACGCGGTCGTCGACGACGGGCTGTTCGACGTCGGCGTGGTCGACGCCATCGAGGGGTTCAAGCTCCTCCGCAAGCTCCCCAAGGTGTACGCCGGCAGCCACCTCGGCCTCAAGGAGGTGCACTTCCAACGGGCGCGGTCGGTGCGGCTCACCACGCTCGACGAGCTCCCGATGTTCGACGTCGACGGCGAGACCTACCCGTCCGGGCCGGCGACCTTCACGATCCTGCCGGGCGCGTTGCGGGTTGCCGGCTAGTGGAGCGGTTCTCGCGCGGTGAGAGGCTGACGATCCTGGTCGCGGTCGTCCTGGCCGCGGCGGCCGGCTTCTTCGTCTGGTCGAGCTTCACGCGGGCGTTTCCGGAGGCTCGGCTCGCCTTCACCGTCAACCGCGGCAGCTCGCGCGAAGTGGCGGAGCGGTTCCTGCGCGAGCACGCGACCGCGGCCGCGGGCTGCCTCGATCGCCGGCACGCCGCGATCTTCCGCGGTGACGACGAGGCGAAGGTGTACCTCGAGCGGGAGCTCGGACTGACACGCCTCGGCGAGCTGACCGAGCGCCGCGAAGTCCGGCTGTGGACCTGGTCCCACCGCTACTTCAGCCCGCTCGACAAGGAGGAGGTCACCGTCGAGGTCGCGCCGGAAGGCGACGTCGTCGCATTCGTTCACCTCCTGCCCGAGGAGGCTCCGGGCCGGTCGCTCGACGAGGCGGCCGCTCGCGATGCGGCCGAGCGATTCGTGATCGAGGCCCTTGGCGTCCCGCCGGACCGACTGTCGTTCGTCGAGTCGAAGCGCGAGGAGCGTCCGAGTCGTCGCGACTGGACGTTCACCTTCGAGCGCTCCGGGTGGAAGGCGGCCGAGGCGACCTGGCGGCTGCAGGTCGAGGTCCACGGCGACCGGGTCGGCTCCTGCCGGCAGTTCCTCAAGATCCCCGACACCTGGCGCCAGGCGTACCAGCGCCTGCGGTCGGCGAATAACGTGACCTCGCAGGCGGCGTTCCTCGGCATCGCCCTGACGCTGCTGGCCGGCAGCGTCGTGATCGTGCGCGAGGGCCGGAGGGGCAACGTTCGGTGGCGTGTTGCCGGCGCGTTCGCCGCGGCGAGCCTCCTCCTCACCGTGTTGACCTCGCTCAACGGGCTGCCGCTCGCGATGTACGGTCTCGAGACGACCGACTCGCTGGGTGCGTTCTACGTGCTCGTCGCCCTGGGCGCCCTGGCCGAGGGGGGTGTGCAGGCGCTCGTGGTGTTCATCGTCGTGGCGGCCGGCGAGGCGCTCTACCGCGCCCGCTTCCCCGCCCACCTGCGGGTCGGCGCGCTGCTCGAGCGCACCGGTTGGCAGGGCCGGCGGATGGCGCTGGGCCTGATCCTCGGCTACTGCCTGGCGGTGCTCTTCATCGCCTGGCAGGTCGCCTTCTACCTCGCCGGGCGCTCCTTCGGCGCCTGGAACCCGGCCGAGGTGCCGTTCGACAACCTCCTCAACACCGCGTTCCCCTGGGTGGCGGTCCTGTTCATGGGGTTCTACCCCGCCGTGAGCGAGGAGTTCCTCTCACGGGTGCTGTCGATCCCGCTCCTGGAACGCCTCGCCCGCTCTCGCGTCGCTGCCGTGGTGGTGTCGGCGGCGATCTGGGGCTTCGCCCACGCGAGTTACCCCGCGCAGCCGTTCTGGGTGCGCGGCGTGGAAGTGACGATCGCCGGGATTGCCGTCGGCGCGGTGCTGTACCGCTTCGGCGTCGTCCCCTGCCTGGTCTGGCACTACGTGGTGGACGCCGGCTACACGTCGATGTTGCTGGTGCGCTCGGGCAACCCCTACTTCGTGGCCACGGCGATCGCGGGGACCGCCGCGCTGCTGGTGCCGCTCGCGGTCTCGCTGGTCGGGGCGGCGCGCCGCGGCGGGTTCGTCGCCGAGGCAGGTGCGCTCAACGCGGCCGAGCCGGCTCCTGCCGCGCCGCCGCCGGCCGCGCCGGTCGCCGCGGCGGTCATCGTCGCCGTGCCGGCCCGTCGGGCGGCGGTCGTCGCCGTGGCGCTGCTCGCGATCGGGCTCGTCCTCGCCTGGATCGCCCCGGATCCCGGCCTCGGCCTCGCGGTCGAGCACAGGCCTTCCGAGGTCCGTGTCGTCGCCCGCTCCTTCCTGGAGGCACGCGGCGTCGACCCGGAGGCGTGGCGGGTCGTCGTGGTCACCCGCCCCGAGGTCCTCGGCCCGCTGGCTCGCCGCTGGCTGCTCGAGCACGGCGGCATCGCGGCGGTGACGCGATTCGCCGCCGAGGTGCCCGAGTGGCAGGCGCGCGCTTTCCGGCCCGAGGAGCGGGAGTCGTGGCACCTGTCGATCGACGACGCCACCCTCGCCGTCACCCGCTTTCGCCACGAGTTGCGCGAGGAGGCCCCGGGAGCCCGCCTGCCGGTCGCGGAGGCCAGGACGCTCGCCGAGGCCGCGCTGCGAGCTGCGGGAGCCGACCCCTCCACGCTGGTGTTCAAGGAAACCCGCAGCGAGGAGCGGCCCGCGCGCACCGACCACGAGCTGGTCTGGAAGGACCCGGCGAGGGCCGTGGGAGACGCCGAGTACCTCGTCGCGGTCACGGTGCAGGGCGACCGAGTCGACGGGAGCGAGCGCCGCCTCAAGCTGCCGGAGGCCTGGGAACGGGCCAGGGAGCGAGGCACCGTCGTTCGCTACGGCCTGCTCGTGGTGAGGATCGTGGTCATTTCGCTGCTGGTCATGCACGGCCTGCTGGTGCTGTACCGCGCAGTCCGGGCCGGTTCGATCCCGTGGTCGTCCGTCTGGTGGCCTGCGGGGCTGGTCGCGGCGCTCGGCGTGGCGTCGCAGGCGCTGGCGCTGCCGCTGGCTTGGATCCGCTACCCGAACGCGTGGCCCGAGGGTGTCTTCCACTCCAGGCTGCTCGTCGGCCTCGGCCTCGGCGCCGTGGCCCGGACCGGCCTGGTCGTGCTCGCGATGGGAGTGGTGGTCGCCTGCTTCCCCGCCGCGGCCTCGGTCGCCTCGCGTCGCGTCAGGAGGAACGTCGCCCGCTCGTCGTGCTGGGCCGCCCTCGCGGTCGTCGGCGCCGTGGCCCTTCTGCACGGCCTCGAGGGGTTCGCCAGGCAGTGGCTGCCGGGGTTCTTCCCGGACGTTCCCCTCGACGTGCCGTTCGAGCTCGCCACCAGCGTCCCCGCACTCGCCGTCCTGGGTGGCGCCGCGCTCGGCGGCGTCGCCGTGCTGTGCATCGCCGGCGTCGCCGCCCACTGGTGGTCGCAGGCCCGGCCCGGCTGGCAGCGCGTCGGCGCCGCGGCCGGGGTGGCCGTCGCGCTCCTCGCGCCCGGCGCGGAGGCGAGCCCGGCCGAGCTGGCGATGGGGCTCGCCATGAGCGCGTTGAGTCTGGTCGTCATGGCCGTCCTGGCTCGCGGCCTGCTCGGCGGGAACCCGGTCGCCTGGGTGCTGGCCGTTGGGCTGACCGCCACGGTCGCCGCCGCTGCGCCGTTGCTCGCTCAGGTCGGTGCGGCGTACGTGCTCCACGGTCTCGCGGTGCTCGCCGCCGCCGTCGGTGCGACCTGGTGGTGGCTGCGGCCCGGCCCGGGCGGCGAGGACCTGACGTCCCCGGAAACGTAGCGGCCGCCCGTGGGCGGCCGGTTTCTACGTGAATCCTGAAGGGCTTGGCGACGGCCGGCCAGCGGCCGGACGCTACTTCTTCTCGATGGAGAGGAGCTCGACCTCGAAGAGCAGCGTCGAGTTCGGCCCGATGGTGGCACCGGCGCCGCGCTCGCCGTACGCGAGGTTGGAGGGGATGAAGAGCTGGTACGTGGAGCCGACGTTCATGAGCTGCAGCGCCTCGGTCCAGCCGGGGATGACGCCCTTCACGGTGAAGGTGGCGGGCTGGTTCCGCTTGTAGGAGCTGTCGAACTCGGTGCCGTCGATGAGCGTGCCCTTGTAGTGCACCGACACCGTGTCCTCGGGCGTGGGCTTGGCTCCGGAGCCTTCCTTGACGACCTTGTACTGCAGGCCTGACGCCGTGGTCATCACGCCGGGCTTGGCCTTGTTGGCCGCCAGGAACTGCTCGCCGTCCTTCTTGTTCTTCTCGCCGGCCGCCTTGGCCTTCTCCTGCATCTTGGCCTTCAGCTCGTTCTGGAACGCCGTCAGCGTGGCCTTCACTTCCTCGTCGTTCATCAGCACCTTGCCGCCGGTCCAGGCATCGGCGAGGCCCTTGGCGAACTGCTCGGGGTTGATGTCGATGCCCTGCTTCTTGAAGTTGCCGGCGATGTCCACGCCGATCGCGTAGCTGACCTTGTCGGTCTGGTTGGCGAACGCCGGTGACGCCTTGGCCTGGGTGTCCTGTGCACACACCGCCGTGGCGGAGAGCAGTGCGACGACTGCGAGCAACGCGAGGCTGGATTTCATGGCTGTCTCCCTTTCGTGCACCGTCGCGCCCTGACCTCGGCCCGGCGAGCCGGCCGATTGTAGCGGAACCCGACCACCCGTGCGGCCGGGGGTCAGCGGAAGCCGGCCATGACGCGCCACGCGACGAGCTGGTTGTTCATCGCGCGCAGGCGGCGGCAGAGGATCCGGCAGAGGAGCTGGAGGAACTGCAGGCCGGTCTCGCGGTCGATCTGCACGACCTCCTCGAGGCGGCGGCGATTGATGGACAGCAACGTGCAGGGACCCAGATGGGCGCGGGCGTCGGCCGAGCGCGGCCGGTCGTCGATGAGTGCGAGCTCGCCGAAGACGTCGCCGCGCTTGAGGATCGCCAATGCTTCCTCGCCGATCCCCTGGAGCCGGCGCGAGATGCGGACCTGGCCGTCGGCGACGATGTAGAGGGCCTCGCCGGGATCGCCCTCGGCGAAGACGAACGACTCCGCCCCGAACCGCTCGGCGCGCAGGGTCAAGGCCAGGGTGGCCAGCTCCCGTGCGGTCAGACCGCCGTCGGCGAGCACCGCGACCTTGCTCCCGGCGTCGAGCTCGATCCGCTCGCCCTGGCGATCGAGCCCGGGCGCAACGCGTGAGGTCGGAGCCTCGAGAATCTCGCTCATGAGCCCGTTGGCCTGGCGTACCTTGATGGCCAGCGACTGCCAGAACGAGCGGTGCAGCGCGAGGGCGAAAGGCGGATCCGCGGCGACCCGGACGCGGACCGCCGAGGCGGAGAACCGCGCCAGTCGCAACAGCTCCCGGGCGACCACGGTGCCGCACCGGGACAGACCGTCGATGAACGAGACCTCGCCGAGGAGGTCGCCCGGCCCGAGCCGTACGAGCACCTGCCGGCCCACCGGAGTCTCCCGCGCCATCTCGAGGTGGCCTGCCAGCACCAGGCTGAAATCCGCTCCGTCGTCACCCTCGAGGTAGAGCGCCTGGTCGGGCCCGAGCGTGACCGGCTCGGCAAGCCGCGCCAGCGTGGCAAGCGGCTCGTCGGTGAAGTGCCGAAACGCGCGCACGCTCCGGAGTTCGGCGAGGAGCTCCGGTCGCTCGACGGCACCGGGCGGGTGGGTCTCCATGGGTTTGCAACCGCAAGCTTACCGCGGAATCCGTGGCCGTGGCGCCCGGTCGGCTTGTGTACACTTCGCGGATGGCGCGCGTGTCCTGGGACCGCTACTTCATGAACCTCGCCGTCGAGGCGGCGACGCGTTCGACCTGTCCACGCAAGGCCGTCGGCGCGGTCATCGTCCGCGACAGGGCGATCCTCGCGACCGGCTACAACGGTTCGCTCCGGGGCCTCGAGCACTGCACCGACATCGGCTGCCTGATGGAGAACGAGCACTGCGTGCGGACCGTCCACGCGGAGGCCAACGCCATCCTCCAGGCCGCACGTCACGGGGTGGGCATCGACGGCGCCGACATCTACGTGACGGCGTCGCCGTGCTGGAGCTGCTTCAAGCTGATCGCCAACTCGGGCATACGGCGTATCCTGTACGGCGAGTTCTACCGGGACGAGCGCATCCACGATTTCGCCGAGCAGGCCGGAATCGAGCTGGCGTTCCTCGGGCTGGAGGAGAAGTCATGAGCGTGGTACGTCGGTTGGGCGTCTTGACCGGAGGCGGTGACGCGCCCGGTCTGAACGCCGTGATCCGTGCGGTGGTGAAGTCCTCGCTGCTCACGCACCGGATCAAGGTGACGGGCATCCTCAACGGGTTCGCCGGTCTGGTCGAGAACAAGCATCGGGAGCTCGACCGCGATTCGATCGCCGGGTTGCTGATTCGGGGCGGCACGATCCTCGGCACGACCAATCGGGGCAACCCGTTCGACTTCGTGTACCGCCGACCGGACGGCCGGGAGGAGCTGATCGACGCCAGCCAGACCGTCGTGAAGAACTTCGAGAAGCTCGGCCTGGACGCCCTCATCGTCATCGGCGGCGACGGCTCGCTGGCGATCGCCGAGCGGCTCTTCCGGGAGCACCGGTTGCCCGTCGTCGGGGTCCCCAAGACGATCGACAACGACATCTCGGCGACGGACGCCACGTTCGGTTTCGCTACCGCGCTGGAGGTCGCCACCGAGGCGCTCGATCGCCTGCACTCGACGGCCGAGAGCCACCACCGGGTGATGCTGCTCGAGGTGATGGGCCGGGAAGCCGGCTGGATCGCGCTGCACGCCGGGATCTGCGGCGGCGCGCACATGGTGCTGATTCCCGAGATACCGTTCAACTTCGAGCCGCTGATCGCCAAGATCCGCGCCCGCGAGCGGCTCGGCCGGCCGTTCTCGCTCATCGTCGTCGCCGAGGGCGCCGCCCCCGCCGGCGGCGGCCAGGTGTTCCAGTCGGAGGACGCGGTGACGGGGTGGAAGCGGCTCGGCGGGATCTCCCACTCCATCGGCAAGGTGCTCGCCGATCGCGAGGGGTGCGAGGTGCGCGTCTCCGTGCTGGGCCACATCCAGCGTGGCGGTACCCCTGAGCCCCCGGATCGCATGCTGGCCACGCGGTACGGCGTCGAGGCCGTCCGGCTGGTCCTCGAGGGCAAGTTCGGCCACACCGTCGCGCTCCACGGCAACGAGATCGTCGCCGTCCCGCTGGCGGAGGCGGTCGGACACCTCAAGCGGGTCGACCCCGACTCGCAGCTCGTCCGGACCGCGCGCGAGGTGGGGATCGTCTTCGGAGACGAGGACCCCGAGGAGGTCGAGGCGGCCGAGGGGTAGCGGTGGGGGCGGGCGACAAGGCTTCCGCCGTCCTCGATCTGGGCGCCGTCGGCCTGCCCCTGCGGGCGGAGGACCTCTTCGGCGACGCCCGGCCCCTCGAGGTCGAGCTCGGCTGCGGCAAGGGTCGCTTCGCGGTGGAGTGGGCCGCCGCGCATCCGGAGATCGGCCTGCTGACCGTCGAGCGGGCGCGGGTCTACCTGGAGCAGGCCGCGGCCCGGGCCGTGCGGCGAGGCCTCGCGAACGTGCGTGCCGTGCACACCACCGCCGAGGACCTGCTGTTCCGCTGTCTCGCCGACGGCAGCGTCGCCGCGGTCCACGTCTACTTCCCCGACCCGTGGCCGAAGAAGCGCCATCTCAAGCGGCGCTTCTTCCGCCCCGAGAACGTGGCCCGCATCGCGGAGGTCCTGCGTCCCGACGGGTTGCTGCGGGTTAAGTCCGATCATGCCGGGTACGCCGCATCGATCGCCGAGCTGCTGGCCGCCGAGCCCCGCCTGGCGGCTGCGCCGATCGAGGAGTCGTTCGCGGGTGTCCCGGAGTCCAACTTCGAGGTCAAGTACGGCCGCGAGGGACGCGTCGTCGCGCGCCTCGCGTCGCGGCGCATCGGGGGCTGAGGTCATGAGCCGAGTGCTGTTCGTCGACCCGTTCGGTGGCGCTGCCGGGGACATGCTGCTTGCAGCGATGATCGATGCCGGCGCCGATGTCGCCGCGGTCGGCGACGTCCTGGCCGGCCTGCGGCTGCCCGGGTGGAGGCTGGCGGCTTCTCGCGAGCGGCACCAGGGCTTCGCCGGGGTGCGCGTCACGGTCGAGGTCGATCAGGAGACCAACCCGGCGCGGCGTCTCCGCGACGTCGAGGCGCTGCTCGCCTTAGCGACCTTGCCGGACCGCGTGCGCGAGCGGTCGAGGGCCGCGTTCCGCCGGCTCTTCGCGGCCGAGGCCGACGCGCACGGAGTCGCCGTCGACGAGGCACACCTGCACGAGCTGGCGGCCGTGGACGCCGTCGTCGATATCGTCGGCGTCTGCACCGCAGTGGAGCTGCTCGGCGTCGACCGGGTGATCTGCGGTCCGATCCCGGTAGGGCGGGGCACCGTGCAGACCGCGCACGGCTTGCTGCCGGTGCCTGGTCCCGCAGTGGCGCACCTGCTCCGCGGTGTTCCGCTGGCGGCTCACGCCGCCGACGGCGAGATGACGACGCCGACCGGCGCGACACTGCTCGTCACGCTGGTCGACGAGTTCTCCTCGCTCCCCGCCGGGACGCTCGGGAAGGTCGGCGTCGGGCTCGGCACCCGCAAGTTTGCCGGCCTGCCCAACCTGCTCCGCGTGCTGGTCGTCGAGACCGACGACGCGCCGCGCCTGGCGGGGCGGCCGATGGTCGTCGTGGAGGCGATCCTCGACGACGTGAGCGGCGAGTTTCTCGGCACGATGCTGGAGCAGCTCCGGGCGGCAGGCGCGCTCGATGCCTGGTGTCTCCCGGGTACCGGCCGCAAGGGCCGGCCGGTCGTCGAGCTCCGCGCCCTCGCCGAGGCCGATCGAGCCGACGGCGTGGCGGCGGCGCTGTTCGCCGAGGGCGCCACGCTCGGCGTCCGCCTGGTTCGCTGTACGCGGCCCGAGCTCGAGCGGGCCGTGCTCCGGGTCGCCACGCGCTTCGGCGAGATCCAGGTCAAGCTGGGGATCTTCCGCGGGCAGGTCGTGTCGGCCAAGCCGGAGCACGACGAGTGCGTCGCCGCCGCCCGTACCAACGGTGCCAGCGTCGCGGCCGTCGTCCAGGCGGCAGTCGCCGCCGCTCCCCGGATCGGCAGCCCGCATCTCCCGTCGGCCGAGGCGTAGCGGCCTCCCCTGGGCGGTCGTGGTCGAATGCAGGTCTGGGTAGCGGCCGGTCGGCCGCTACGGCTTCAGCCAGGTCGGTCCTTCGAAACGGATCCGGGAAGGGCCGAACAGCTCGCCCGCCAGCGTCGGGTCGCACGTCGAGCCCTCGAACAGCATCGTGAGCTGGTCGCGCGTGATCGGGCCGCCGGGGACGAGCTGAAGCATGGCGACGAGGGCTCGCGAGAGACCGGGCGCGAGATGGACGAAGACGGGCCGGCGACCGAGTGCGCCGGCGGTCCTGCGCAGCAGCTCGTCGTACGTGAGCGCCTCGGGCCCGCCCATCTCGATGACCCGTGAAATGCTCGCTGGCGTGTCGAGCGAGCGGACGAAGGCACGGGCCACCTCGGAGACGGCGATCGGCTGCATGCGCACCCTCCCGTCACCGAACACCGGAAAGAACGGCGCGCGCTTGAGCGGCGCGACCAGGCTGGTGGTGAAACCGTCGCCCGGGCCGAAGATGACCGAGGGGCGGAGGATCGTCCAGGCGAGGCCGGAGGCGCGGACGGCCTCCTCGGCGGCCCATTTGGTGCGCTGGTACCCGGTGAGGGCACTGCTGCGCGCCCCCAGCGCCGACATGTGTACCAGCCTCGAGATCCCGAGATCCTTGCAGGCGGCGACGACCCGTTCGGTCGCTTGGCGGTGGACCCGGTCGAACGTGACCCCCCGGCCCGGCACCTCGCGGATGATCCCGACCAGGTGGATCGCCGCAGTGCATCCCTCGCACCAGCGGGGCCACGCGTCCCCGTTGATGTCGGCTGCGACCTGGATCACCCCAGGCGCCGCCGTGGCCGCGGACATGTGCCGGGCGATCGCCACCACCTCCCAGCCCGCCGCCAGGAGCTGCCGACGCACCTCTTGGCCCACGAAACCGGTGGCGCCGGTTAGGAAGACGCGCCGTGGCGCCGCTTCCCGGGGGCGCATAGGCGCCGGCGCTGCGAGAGGCAGCGTCGGTTCGCCCGGGGAGTGTGCCGATGACCCGTGGTGCGGCCGCGTTCGCTTCGGCGTTCTGCCTTGTCCCATCAGCTCCGGTCGCCTCGTGAATGCTAGCATGAGTCATGCTGCGCGCCGTCATCGCGGACCTCCACGTGGGGCAGGAGCAGGATGACCTGGAGCGGTTCACGGCGCTCACCGTCGACCTGGCCCGGCGCGGTCCCGGCGAGGTGGTCTTCCTCGGTGACCTCTTCCGGACGCTGGTCGGCTACTCGGGCTACTGGGACGAGACGATCAGGGCTGGTCTCGAAGCGATCCGGGAGCTGCGGGGCTCCGGCGCCCGGATCGTCCTGGTCGAGGGCAACCGGGACTTCTTCCTGGACGTCCCGGAGCTCGACCCGTACCGGGATGCGAGCGTTTTCGCGCATTCCTTTTGCGCTGGGGGCCGCCGGTTCCTCCTGGAGCACGGCGACCTGATCAACCGCCGCGACCGCGCGTACCGCTTCTGGCGGGCGGTCTCGAAGAGCGGCACGGCGAGGCTCTGGGCGCGGCTGCTGCCCCGGGCGCTCGCGCGGCGGATCGTCCGCGGCACCGAGGCGAGGCTGTCGCGGACCAACTTCACCCACCGGCGCGAGCTGCCGGTCACCGATCTCGTGGAGCGCGCCCGCCGGCACTTCGAGGCCGGCGTCGATGTCGTTCTCTGGGGGCACTTCCACCGTGACTGGCAGTTCTCCTCCGGCGGGCGACTCGCCATGGCCATGCCGGCGTGGGCCGAGACCGGCACGGTGGGGTGGATCTCCGACGACGGCCGGCTCGAGCTCGAGGGCGGCGAGGACCGAGCAACTCGTTGACACCCCGGGTGATTCATGGTACCAAGAGGCGAAGTGCCTCCTGAAGGCGAGGTGGTCATGAGTGGAACACTCCTGCTGGCCGACGACAGCATCACCATCCAGAAGGTGGTCGAGCTGACCTTCGCGGAGACCGAGCACAAGGTGGTGGCGGTCGGAAGCGGCCGAGAGCTCCTGCGGCGCATGAGCGAGGTGAACCCCGACGTCGTGCTGTGCGACGTGGTCATGCCCGACATGAACGGGTACGACGTGTGCCAGTCGCTGAAGAGTGATCCGGCCACCCTGCACATTCCGGTCGTGCTGCTCACCGGGACGTTCGAGCCGTTCGACCGTGACCGTGCGCTCGCCGTCGGGAGTGACTCGATCGTCACCAAGCCGTTCGAGGCCCGGGAGTTGATCGCGACGGTCGAGGAGCTCATTCGGCGCAGCCAGGCGATGCGCACCGCGGCGCCTGTGGAGCACGCCACGATGAGCGACTTCGGGATCCCGGAGGGCGTGCCTTCGCTCGACTTCACGACCACCGGCTTCGACAAGATGGTGCCGGCCCCGCCGGCCCCGGAGCTTCCTCCGGAGCACGGCATGGAGTTGTCGTCGAGCGGCCTGGGAAGCTCGTACGCCTCGCCTGCGCCGCCGCCGCCGGTTGAGCTGCAGCCTGCCGAGGAGGCTTCGCTCGCGACTGCTTTGCCCTTCGCGTCGGAAGCGGCGCCGGTCGGTGAGCCGTGGAGCGTGCCGCCCGCCGCACCGCCCGCCGGAATCGGGGAGGAGACGTTCCCCTCCGCCCGGGCCACCGAAGTCGTCGAGGTCGAGTCCCCTGCGTACTCCGTCACCGCGCCTGCTGCGCCGTTCGGAGACTTCTCTCAGGCGGTCCCGCCCATCTCCGACGAGGACGTCCCGACGGCTCGGATCCCCATCGCCCCCGAAGCGGTGCAGACCGCGAGCCTCGATGAAGGCGACACCGGCGAGGGCTTCCTGCCGGGGGCGGCGCTCGGGGCCGAGGCGCCCGGGGTGGTCGCACCCGAGCCGCCGCTCTCCGAGGCGGCTGCTCAGTCGTATCAATCGCTGATGCCACAAGGGGAGCCGCCGATGTCGGCCATGGCGGTCATCGAGGCGGCGGCGGCCGCCGCCCAGGGCCGCGGCGAGCCGGTTCCGCCGGCCCAGGCCGTGCAACCCTACGAGATGACCGAAGCCGACATCGATCGAGTCGCGCAACGCGTGCTCGCCCTGCTGCCGGCCCCGGAGCCCGTTCCTGTGGCGGCACCGGCGCCGCCGGCCGAGCCGTCGCTCGCGCTGACCCCCGAGCAGACCGACGCGATCGCCCGGCGCGTCCTCGAGCTGGCGCGGCCGCTGATCGAGCAGATCGCCTGGGAGGTCATCCCGGACATGGGCGAGATGCTGATCCGTGCCCGGATCCGGGAGCTCGAAGCCGTCGCCGAGCAGGAGAACTGACGCGCGGAACCGGCAGCGGGCTGAGTCAGGGAAGCACGTAACGAAAGGCAGAAGCGCACGTCGCGCTTCTGCCTCTTGGTTTGCAGCCCCGGCCCCGGAGGGAGCTCAGTCGCCGGCGGTGGGGGAGTAGTCGGCGACCAGCGCCTCCATCCTCTCCCAGATGTGGGACACGTCGTTGGCCATGATCACCAGATCGTGCTTGGCGCCGTGGATGTCCTTGACGTGGCCCTTGAGCGTCGCTTCCTGGTGGAAGCCGAGCTTCTCGAACGCGCGGCGCGCGCCGATCTGGTTGTCGACGACCTCGGCCACCAGCTTGTCCAGGCCCAGACCGACCGCACGCCTGACCAACTGGTGGGCCAGCGCCGTACCGAGGCCCGAGCGCTGGAACTCGCGGTCCACGACCACCCGGAGCGCGGCCACATGGACCGCCCAGCCGTGGCGGGTGCGGTGCAGCGTGCCGTCGCCGACCAGGCGACCCTCGTGCTCGGCGACGAGCGGGATCACGGAGTCGTCGTCGAGCTTGGCCACGAAGCGCTCGACCACCTCGGGACGGGTGACGTCGTCGCGGAGGAACTGCCGGTCCTCCTCGGGTAGGCCCCGGAAGAACGACAGCAGCGCGGGTCCATCGCCCGCCACCATCGGCCGGATCGTCACCTTCGTGCCGTTACGCAGGCTCACGAGCTCGGGGGATTCGTCCATGGCGCCCTCCTCGGCGATTGCCGCCTAGCCTGTCACCGTCGCGGCGCCGATCAACTCGACGCCGTACTCGTAGCCCTTGCGGAACGCCCGCAGGTTGAGCTCCTCGGTACCCTTGGGCACCGACCCCTTTACGGCCTTCTCCATCGCGTCCTTGGACAGCAGCCCGGTCACGCCGGCGAAGAACCCGACCATGACGATGTTGAGCACCAGGCGGCGGCCCAGTTCTTCGGCGAAGCGGGTGGCCGGGATGCCCAGCGCCTTGGCGCCAGCCGGCAGGCGGTCGTCGATGGTGATCAGCTCGTTCTCGTAGAGCAGCGTCCCGGTGGGTTTGAGCTGCGGGGCGAACTGGGTGTAGGCGTCGGGTGACATGATCACCAGGTAGTCTGGGCTCTTGACGTAGGGATAGCCGATCGCCTCGTCGGCCACGGTGACCTGCGCGCTGCACGCGCTACCGCGCGCCTCGGGGCCGAACGCCTGGATCAGCGTCGCGTGCTTGCTGTCGTAGATCGAGGCGGCCTTGCCGATGATGTGGCCGAGGAGGATGACGCCCTGCCCGCCGAGCCCGCCGACGCGAATCTCACTCTTGGCCATCGGTCACTCCGTAGGGGGTGAAGCGGTCGCCGAACACGCTGCCGAAGTGGCTGTTCATGGAGTCGAGCCAGGTCGGCCGCTCGCGGTCGACGAACTTCCCGACCACGATCTCGCCCTGGTAGGCGATCCCGACCTCCTTGGTGTCGGCGCCGTTCCGGATCACGCTCTTTTCCTTGTAGTACTTGAGTTGGTCGACGCCGTCGCCGAGGCGGTTGCGGCGCGAGTAGAGCGTCGGGCAGGGGGACATCGCCTCGATGAAGACGAACCCCTTCTTGTTGAGTCCATCGAGCATCGCCTTGGCGAGCTGTTTGACGTGGTAGACCGTCCAGCGTGCCACGTAGACCGCGCCGCAGGCATCGGCGAGGAACGGCAGGTTGAATGGGTTCTCGAAGTTCCCGTACGGCATCGTCGTCTGCGTCGGGCCGATCGGCGTGGTCGGCGCGACCTGCCCACCGGTCATCCCGTAGGTGAAGTTGTTGACGCAGACGATCATCAGGTCCATGTTGCGCCGCGCCGCGTGGACGAAGTGGTTCCCGCCGATCGCGGTGAGGTCGCCGTCGCCGGAGTAGACCACCACCTTCATCCCGGGGTTGGCGAGCTTGAGGCCGGTCGCGAACGGGATCGCCCGCCCGTGCGTGGTGTGGAACGAATCGAGGTTCATGTAGCCGGCGACGCGGCCGGTGCAGCCGATCCCCGAGACGATCGCCACCTTGTCGAGGTCCATCCCGGAGTCGGTCAGGGCACGGGCGAAGCAGTTCACGGTGGTGCCGATGCCGCAGCCGGGGCACCAGATGTGCGGGATGCGGTCCTGCCGGAGGTACGGCATGACCGGGTTGATGAGGCCGAACTCCTGTTCGAGGTTGGCGTTGAGGGATGGCAGGCCGCTCATTGTGCCGCCTCCATGATCTTGTTCAGGATCGTGGCCGGTTCGTGGACCGTGCCGCCCGCGTGCCCGATCGGGAGCACTGCGGCCCGGCCGCACACCGCCCGTTCGACCTCGAGGACCATCTGGCCCATGTTCAGCTCGGGCACCACGAACGCCTTGGCCGTCTCGGCGAGCTGGGCGATCCGGGTCGCGGGGAACGGCCAGCAGATGACCAGGCGCAGGTGGCCGACCTTGACGCCACGCACCCGCGCCTGCTCCACGGCGGCCTGGGCGACGCGCGAGGTGATCCCGAAGGAGACCACCACCACGTCCGCGCCCTCGACGCCGTCCTCGCGGACGTCGACGATGTCCTCGCGGTGGTCGCGGATCTTGTTGATCAGGCGCCTGACCAGCTTGTCCTGGGCGACGGGGTTCATCGCGGGGTAGCCGCGCTCGTCGTGGGTCAGCCCGGTGACGTGAATGCGGTACCCGTCGCCGGCCTTGACCATCTCCGGGACCAGATCGGCGCCGGCCTGGTAGACGTTGTACTCGCCGGGCTTCTTGGTCGTCCACTTGCGGTCGACGACGTCGATGTCCTCGGGGGCCGGGATCTCGACGCGCTCGGTCATGTGGCCGACGACCTCGTCCATCATGAAGAACACCGGCACGCGATAGGTCTCGGCGAGGTTGAACGCCTTGATCATCAGGTCGAAGCACTCCTGCGGCGAGTTGGGCGACAGGGCGATGATCTCGTAGTCGCCGTGCGAGCCCCACTTGACCTGCATCAGGTCGGCCTGGGCGGGAAGCGTCGGCAGGCCGGTCGAGGGGCCGCCGCGCTGGACGTCGACGATGACGCAGGGCGTCTCGGTGATGACCGCCAGGCCGATGTGCTCCATCATCAGCGACAGGCCGGGCCCGGAGGTCACGGTCATGACCTTCTTGCCGGCCCAGGCGCCGCCGAGGATGGCGATCGACGAGGCGATCTCGTCTTCCATCTGGATGAAGACGCCGCCGACCAGCGGGATGCGGCTGGCGAAGCGTTCCACCACCTCCGTGGACGGCGTGATCGGGTAGCCGGCCACGAAACGGCAGCCGGCTGCCAGCGCGCCCTCACAGGCGGCGTGGTCGCCGTCGATGAAGTGGATTCCGGTTAGAACTCCCTTTGGGTCCGCGTGCAAGGCTTCCTCCCTCCCTCACGACCATGGGTGACCCGGCCAGCCGCCGGGTGATGGTCAGGGCTGCGCTGGGACCAGCGGTTCCGGCGCGGCGGCTTGGCGGCGCTTCTCGATGTCCTTGAACTTGATGCCGTAGATCGCGAAGTCCGGACAGTACAATCCGCACAGGTCGCAACCGGTGCAGTCCTCGGGACGCGGAAGCACCGGGAAGTGATACCCCTTGGCGTTGAACTCCCGCGAGAACTCGATGCAGTGGGTGGGACAGAAGTCGATGCAGAACGAGCAGCCCTTGCAGATCTCCGTCCGGACGAAGATCGTGCCCTTGCCCTGCTTGACTGGTGCGTTCGAACTCATACGGGTCTCCCCCTTCCCTCCAGCCGCGGTGATTCTAGGCCGTCGGCCGTTCTCCTGCAAGTTCAATCGTCACAATCTGATCCTGCGTCGCAAGACGCCCGCGCGTGCACGCCGGCGGCGATCGGGGTAAGCTCGCCCCGCGTGCGGCGGCCGTGGCTGGGGACGGGCGCCGCACAGCAGGGAAGGAGGGACATTCCGTGGCAGGCCCCGAACAGTGGACGGAGCACTTCGTCAACGTCATCGCGCGCGCCTCGTCGCAGTTGCCGCCCGACGTGGTGGACGCGCTGAGGCGCGGCCGCGATGCCGAGGCGCCGGACTCGCTGGCGCAGAAAGCACTCGACAGCGTGCTGAGGAACATCGAGGTGGCGAAGGGGAACTGGCAGCCGATCTGCCAGGACACCGGCACGCCCCTGGTGTGGATCCATCACCCCGTGGGCATGTCCACCCGCATGCTGACCGCCGCCTTCGAGGAGGCGGTCCGGCGAGCGACCGCCAAGCAGGTGCTGCGGCCGAACGCCGTCGACACCCTGACCGACCGCAACACCGGCAACGGCGCGGCGCCCGGCATCCCGACGGTGCACTGCGAGGAGTGGGACTCGGGCGACGTCGAGGTCCACCTCATGCTCAAGGGCGGTGGGTGCGAGAACGTCGGTGCCCAGTACACGTTGCCCAACCCCAAGCTCAAGGCCGACCGCGACCTCGAGGGCGTCAAGCGCTGCATCCTCGACGCGATCCACCAGGCCCAGGGCAAGGGCTGCGCGCCGGGGATCATCGGCGCCTGCTTCGGCGGCGACCGCGGCTCCGGCTTCCTCGAGTCGAAGCGGCAGCTCCTGCGGCCACTGCCCGACCGCAACCCGGTCGGCGAGCTCGACGCCATGGAGCAGGAGATCCTCGAGAAGGCGAACCAGCTCGGCATCGGTCCGATGGGCTTCGGCGGCAAGACGACCGTGCTCGGCGTCAAGGTCGGCTACCTGGGTCGCCTGCCCGCGTCCTACTTCGTCTCGGTGTCGTACATGTGCTGGGCAAACCGGCGTTGCACCGCGCGGATCCAGCCCTCCGGGGAGGTCACATGGCTCGACTGACGCTTCCGTGCGACGAGGCGACCGTTCGCAAGCTCAAGGTCGGCGACTTCGTCGAGCTGACCGGCCGCATGATCACCGGTCGCGACGCCGCCCACCACTGGCTCATGCACGGCTTCCGCGAGGAGGTCGCGCCGTACATGAAGAACTCCGTGATCTACCACGTCGGCCCGGTGGTCAAGAAGCACGAGGACGGCACCTACTCGTTCGTGGCGGCCGGACCGACCACGTCGGCGCGCGAGGAGCCCTTCCAGGCCGACGTGATCGGTCGCTACGGCCTGCGCGGGGTGATCGGCAAGGGCGGGATGTTCGCCAAGACCCTGGCCGGCCTGAAGGAGCACGGTGCGGTCTACCTCCACGCCGTCGGCGGCACCGCCCAGGTGCTCGCCGCATGCGTGAAGAAGGTCGAGACCGTTTTCCAGCTCAAGGAGTTCGGCGTTCCCGAGGCGCTCTGGGTCATCGATGTCGAGGACTTCCCGGTCGTCGTGACGATGGACTCGCACGGCGGCTCGCTCCACGCCGAGGTCGAGTCGGCCTCGCGCAAGAAGCTCGAGGAGCTGCTCGGCCTGGGTGCGTAGCCGGCCGAGTGCGGTGGCGGGCCTCCCGCGGCTCAGCCGCCCTGGTCGGGGCCGTCGAGGTCTTGCAGGCCCGGCGGCTCCGCCATCATCTGGAGCCCGCCGGAGGAGGCGTCGACTTCGAGTGGTGGCGGCTCGCTCGCGATCAGGTAGCTGAACTCCTCGCGGAAGCGCTGGAGCGTGACGCCGGCCGTGGCGGCGAACTTGGCGAGCTCGTGCGGGTCCTCGAAGTCGTCGCGGCGCAGGCGGATCATGTAGCGCCTGGCGATCGCGTACCGCGTCGAGTGGATGTCGACCAGGCGGAGCCGGGTGCGGCAGGTGTCCGGATCGATGAGCTGCGCGAACGGGATGGGCACGAAGTTGCCGCCCTGCATCGAGATCATCACGGCGTTCCCGCCGGACAGCAGGTACTTGGCGGCGCAGTAGCCGAGGTCGCGGGTGTACTCCAGGTCGAAGGGGACCGGGTCGGCGCAGCGCAGCTCGTAGCCGATGTTCTTGGCGACGATGGTGGTTTTGAGGTCGAAGTCTTTCAGCCGTTTGGCGACCTGCGCCTTGAGGATCTCGCCGATGTTGACCTCGGCGATGCGCACGTTGCCGTGGGTGTCCCGTTCGACCTCCTCGATCCCGGCGAGGTCGGCGGGGTCGATGTCGAGCACCAGGCCCTCGGCGATGATCGCGACGCCGTCACGCCGGCCGGCGGCGAGGCGCTTGACGATCGCTCCGGACAGGGTATCGACGATCGCCTTGAGGTGGACGCGGCGATCGAGGAACTCTTCCGGGATCAGCGTCAGCGTCGCGCCGGCCGCCTTGCCGATGCCGAGCGCGAGGTGGCCGGCCTTGCGCCCCATCGTGATGACGAAGTACCAGCGCGACGTGGTGCGGGCGTCGACCATCAGGTTCTTGACGATCTCGACGCCGAGATGGCGGGCGGTCTGGAACCCGAAGGTGTCGACGTAGGCCGGGAGGTCGAGGTCGTTGTCGATGGTCTTCGGCACGTGGACGACGCGGATCCGGCCGTCGGCCCGCTCGGCCAGCTTCATCGCCGAGAACGCGGTGTCGTCGCCGCCGATGGTGATGAGCTGGGCGACGTTCAGGCGCAGCAGCGAAATCACCGACTGCTCCAGGTGCTGCGGGTCGAGCGTCGGGTTGGCGCGCGAGATCCCGATGTGCGAGCCGCCGCGGAAGTGGATGCGGCTGACCTCGTCGATGGTCAGCGGGGTCACCCGATCGATGTTGCCCTGCATGATCCACTCGAAGCCGTCGCGGATCCCGAGAACCTCGACGCCTTGCAGGGCGGCGCGGATCGTCGCCGCGGAGATCACGCTGTTGATGCCCGGCGCCGGACCGCCGCTGACCAGAATGGCGAGCTTCTTCATCGGCCACCTCGACCCCGACGACGCTCTGGCCCGCATCCGTGGCGGACGCGACCAGAGCGGGTTGTGTCGGGGTCCCTGCATCAAACGTAGGGCCGCGAGCGTTGCAGCGCAACCCTCCGGGACGGGCCTCGGCGAATGCGCCGCGCGGACGTCGGGCTCGACTATTCCGCGGCCCAGACCGCCAAGACCTCGCCGAGGAACGCGCGGTGGAAGTCACCGCGAGGGTAGAGCGGGAGGATTGCGGGGTCGAGGAAGCGCCCCGGGTCGAGGTCGACGCTGGCGAGCACGCGGCACTCGAGGGCGAGGCGGGCGCCGGCGACGCGGGGCACGGGGACGGTCGAGGAGGGTTCGGGGACGATCCCGGCGGCGGACCACTTGTCGGAGTCGCGTCCGGAGACCCGACCGCACAGCTCCAGCGCCGGCCGCAGCATGTCCGGCACGAAGTTGAGCGTGAAGTGCGGCTCCTCGGCCAGCAGGCCGAAGGTGAAGCGGGTCGGCCGGACGTAGACCGTCGCGACCGGGCGGTTCCACAGCGTCCCGAAGCCGCCCCACGAGACCGTCATCGGGTTCGGGCGTTCCTTGCCTGCAACGAGCAGCGCCCACTCCTTGTCGAGCAGGTGGAACGGCCGGATCGTCAGGTCCTCGACGGCAACGCGCTGCATCGTCCCTCCCACGGCCCGCCCCACGGCGGGCGCGATCACCCTTTGACCGTCCAGCCCCTCGCCCGGAGCGCGGCACGGAGCCGGTCGCGCTGGTCGCCCTGGACCTCGACCGTGCCCGCGGAGACGGTTCCCCCGGTGCCGCACGCGCGCTTCAGCTCGGAGGCGAGCTGTTTGAGGAACGCGGCGTTGCGTGGCAGCCCGTCGACCACGGTGACGCACTTCCCGCCGCGACCCTTCGTCTCGATGCGGAGCACCGCGGTGAGCCGCTCCGCCACGCGCTCAGGGGCGTGGGCCGAGCAGCGGCAGTCGTCCACCGGCCAGCCGCAGGTCGGGCAGGTTCGACCGCGCTCCGTGGAGTAGACGATGCGTCCGCGCTCTGGCACGCCGCGAGGATAGCGGAGTCGGGTGCCGAGGTGATCGGGGACGGGGAGGAACTCGTTCGCGCTGTCTCAGCCGCCGTGCCTGCGGCGGAGCGAGGGCCAGGTGCAGATCGTCCCGGCGAGGGCCGAGGCGGCCACCGTGGAGGGCGAGGCGAGGTAGACCTGTCCCGGGCCGGAGCGGCCTGGGAAATTGCGGTTGACCGCCGAGACGGTCACCTCGCCGGCGTGGCGCGACACGCCGGGACCGGCGTCGATGCACGCCCCGCACGACGGTGGCAGCAGCTCGGCGCCGGCCTGCCGGAACACCTCGAGGTGGCCGCGTCGCGCGCAGTGCTCGAGGACGTCCTGGCTGCCGCACTGGATGAAGAAGCGCACGCCGCCGGCGCGGCGCAGCCCGCGCTCGAGGCCCCAGGCCAGCACCGCCGCCGTGGTGTCCAGGTCCCCGCGCTTCCCGCCGGTGCACGAGCCGCAGTAGGCGATGTCGATCCGCAGCCCCTCGACTTCGCGGGCGGGGCGGCCGTTGCCCGGGTCGCCCGGTGTCGCGATCATCGGCTCGAGCTCGCCGAGGTCGAGGTGGATCACGCTGTCGTAGGAGCAGCCGGGATCGGAGTGCAGCCCCTCGGTCAATCGCTCGGCGTCGGTGGCCGGCAGCCCGCGCCGGGTGACGAGGAACTCGGCGGTCCGCCCGTCCCCTTCCACGATGCCGGAGAACGCCCCCACCTCGGCGGCCATGTTGGTGAGCGTCGCCCGCTCGTCCACGTCCATCCTGCGAACCGCCTCGCCGCCCAGCTCGAGGACGCTACCGATCGCACCTCCGCGGCGGATGAAGTCGTGGGCGAGGAGGAGCAGCATGACGTCCTTGGCCGCGACGTCCGCCGACGGTTGGCCGCCGAGCTCGATCCTGACGGTCGGCGGCACGGCGATCCGGACGTCGCGGGTGAACCAGGCGTTGAACATTTCCGTGGTCCCGCAGCCGAACGCCAGGCAGCCGAGTGCGCCGGCGTGGCACGTGTGGGAATCGGTTCCGAGGACGATCTGGCCGGGCAGGGCGTACCGCTCGAGGACGATCGCGTGGCAGATCCCTTCGCTGCCACCGCCGCGGACCTCACCGTGCAGCCGGATGCCGGCGCGCCGGGCGAACGCCTCCTGGTGCGCCGCGAGCCGCTCGGCGAGGGCGAGCCGGCCGGCGGCTGCGAGATCGCCGGAGGTCACGTCGGCCAGCAACGTCAGGTGGTCGCGGAAGGCCAGCACCGAATCACCGTCCGTGAGCGGGACGTCGGGCCCGACCGCGTTGTCCCAGAACATTGCCGCCATCGGGGTGACGTACTCGTGGGAGAACCTCAGGTCGACGGTGACGAACCCCGCGTCGCCCGGAGCGACCGCCGCCGGTCGTGGTCCGGCCTGTCGCACGTGGGCCGCCAGGATCTTCTCGGCGACGGTCATCGGGCGCGGCGGCGTGGCGATCGCCGGCGGCGTCACCGTGCCCTGGACGCGCGCGACGTTGTAGGGGAACAGCCCGCCGAAGCGGACGATCTCGGCGCTGATCGGGTCGCGGCCGAAGGTGAACGCCGTGAGCGGCAGGCCGCGGCCGGCGCGCAGGTCGGCGAGGAGGGAGAGGTCGGTGGAGGTCAACAGGCCGAGGTTGATGCAGTTCGCCTCGTAGATGCGCTCGAAGCTGTCGGCGACGGCGAGCCGGATGCCGGCCGACATCTCGGCGTACGGCGCCGCCTCGCGCGAGGAGCCCTTGCCGCGCCGTCGGCCGCACACCGAGGCGACGAACCCGCCGGCCTTGACCGCCCCCGGCTCGACCGGGCGCTGGCCCCGGCAGGTGAGGCCGGTGTAGGGGAACTCACCGAGGGCGTCGTCGAAGTGGTAGCAGGCCCGCGCAGGGACGATCTCGTCGGTCGAGACGTCGTGCCGCAGCGCGGGCCGGGCGTCCGGATCGAGATCCGAGCCGGCGAGTTGGGCGCGGACGACGGCCGGATCGTCGGTCAGGTACAGGGTGCGGCCCTGGAGCTCGATCGTGTCCGGGCGCCGCTCGACCTTGCGCTTGTGCCACCAGTCCGCCATCCGCCTTCATTCTAGTTGCCGTGCCGGTAGGCGGGGTGATCCGGGCCATGTACGATCGCCCCGTGCGGACGGCGGACTTCGACTACGACCTCCCGGCCGGGTTGATCGCGCAGCAGGCGCGACCGCGCGGGACGTCGAGGCTCCTGGTGCTCGATCGGGCGAGCGGCGAGACGGCGGTGCGCCGATTCTCGGCACTGCCCGCGCTCCTGCGACCCACGGACCTGCTGGTGCTCAACGACGTGCGCGTCATCCCGGCGCGCCTGCGGGCGCGGCGCCCGGGCGGGGGTGGCGTCGAGCTGCTGCTCGTCCGGCCGGCGGGCGGCGGTGCATGGGAGGCGATGGCGCGGCCGTCCAAGCGCCTCCGACCCGGCGTGGCGCTCACCCTTGCCGCGGGGACGGCAACTCCAATCGAGCGGGTCGACGAGGGGCGGTGGATCGTCGCGTTCGACCCGCCCCTCGACGCGCTGTTGCTCTCGACGGTCGGGGAGGTGCCGCTGCCGCCCTACATTCTCCGGCGGCAGGGCCCCGACGAGGCCGACCGCGAGCGCTACCAGACCGTGTACGCCGCAGCCGGGCGGGCGGTGGCGGCGCCGACGGCCGGGCTTCACTTCACGCCCGAGCAACTCGCGGCCGTGGAGGACCGTGGCGTCGAGATCGCGCGGGTCACGCTCCACGTCGGCCCCGGGACGTTCAAGCCGGTCCAGGCCGAGGATCCCCGCGACCACCGCCTCGACGGCGAGGACTACGAGCTCACGCCGGCTACCGCCTCCGCCCTGGGCCGGGCACTGTCGAGCGGGCGGCGGATCGTCTGCGTCGGGACTACCTCGTGCCGCGCCGTCGAGCACGCCCTCGCGGTCGGCGGGGGCAGGATCCGCCCGGGCCCAAATCGGGCCGACCTCTTCATCCTGCCTGGCACCCGGCTGCGCGCCGTGGGGGCGTTGCTGACCAACTTCCACCTGCCCCGCTCGACGCTGCTCATGCTGGTGTCGGCGCTGGCCGGCCGGGAGCGGGTGCTGGCGGCGTACCGCCACGCGATGGCCGCCGGATTCCGCTTCTACTCGTACGGCGACGCCATGTTGGTCGGGTAGCAGGCAGGAAGAAGGCAGGTAGAAGACAGGAAGAAGGCAGGAAGAAGGCAGGGAGACTCTCGGTCGTCGTCGCTTCAGTCTGCCCTTCCTCTACCCTTTTCCTGTTCTTGGTCTGACCTCTTCCTGCCCCCGACACACAAGAAAGCCGGGACCTCGCGGCCCCGGCCAGTAGAACAGGAGACGCCCCGCAGGGCGATGAGAGCTACTTCTTCACGTCGCCGGTAGCGGCGCCGTGGAGCTTGACCTCGACCTTCTCCTCGAGCTTGTCGTAATACTCCTTGAGGACCGCGATGACCTCGGGCTTCGAGAACTCGGCCGGGACCGGCTTGCCCTCGCTCATGAGCTTGCGCAGCAGGGTGCCGGAGAGGAGCAGGCGGGCGCCGCCCTTGTAGTTGCCGTTGTCGTCGATGACGGCCTTGCTGTCGTGCGGGCAGGTCTTCATCGAGGCCATCGTGCCGCACTCGTAGCAGTAGAACGTCCAGTCCATGCAGAGCGGCTTGAGAGCCAGGGCGTCCTGGGGGATCTCGAGGAAGATCTTCTGCGCGTCGAACGGCCCGTAGTAGTCGCCGACGCCGGCGTGGTCACGGCCGACGATGAGGTGGGAGCAGCCGTAGTTCTGGCGGAACACGGCGTGGAGCAGCGCCTCGCGCGGACCGGCGTAGCGCATGTCCAGCGGGTAGCCGGCCATCGCGACGCGCTCCTTGCGGAAGTACTTGTTGACCAGGGCGTCGATCGCCTTGACGCGGACGTCCGCCGGGATGTCGCCGGGCTTCAGCTTGCCGACGAGCTGGTGGATGTACACGCCGTCGCACACCTCGATGGCGATCCAGGCGAGATAGGCGTGCGAGCCGTGCATCGGGTTGCGGAGCTGGAGGGCGGCGACGGTGTTCCAGCCGCGCTCCTCGAACATCTTGCGGGACTCGGCCGGGCGCTGGTAGAGCCCCTTGAACTGCTCGGGGAAGTACGACTCGGAGAGGACCTTGACCGGACCGGCGAGGTTGACGTCGGCCTGGTCCATCACCATCTTGACGCCCGGGTGCGCCGGGTCGGTGGTGCGGAACACCTGCTGGCACTCGTGGTTCTTGTCGATGGTGTACTTCTCGGTGACCTTCATTGTCGCCATCAGGGTGCCGGTCTCGGTGTCCCACAGCGCGACCTCCTCGCCGATGGTGATCGTGGCGGCGAGGTCCTTGGTGGCCGAGAGGGTGATCGGGATCGGCCAGAACAGGCCGTTCTTCGAGGGCATCGAGTAGGTGTCGCAGCACCCCTTCCAGTCCTCGTAGCCCATGAAGCCGTCGAGGGGCGTGAAGCCGCCGATGCCCATCATGATCAGGTCGCCGCACTCGCGGCTGGTGATCGGTACCTTCTTCAGGCCGGCCGCCTTCTTCACCTCGTCGGCGAGCGCCTTGCCCTCCAGCAGCAGCGGTTTGAGTTCCTTGCTTCCGTGCGGCGGTACCAGTTTGCTCATGCGGTTCCTCCTTGGCGTCTCGCGCCTCGTTGACGTTTCGCCTTGCGGCGGTTCCTGGGTCTAGCCGGCGACACCGCGACCGTCGCGCCTCGACGCGCGAGCTCCCGGCCGCGGCGATGGGACCGATCCATGCACTCCGTTCCCGCGTCGAGTGACGGAAGCAAGTTTTGTACCAGATTTCACAATCATCAGGGAGGCCGATGCGCGTGGTGTCTCGGGGCGATCTTGCCCCGATCTGGGGAGGCTGCGTAACGGCTGGCCTCGCGCTGTTACGCGTGCTACACGGGACGGTCGGGACCGGGGCGAACGCGCTGCGCCGTTGACCGTCGAGAGAGCAGGACGTGGGGTACACTCTCCAGTCCGCCCGGACTGGCGGACGGAGGGTCGCATGGGGAGAATGGTCGTCACCATGTTGCTGTTGGGAGCCGTCATGACCGGAGCAGCCGCCGCCAACGACGCCAAGGCCGTCGCCGAAAGACACCGCTGGAACCTCGACGATCTATACCCGAGCTCGGCGGAGTTCGACGCCGCCCGGAAGGCCCTCGCCGGCAGGCTTCCCGGGCTCGAGGAGCACCGGGGGCGGTTGTCCGCCTCGCCCGCGGCGATGAAGGCGGCGCTCGACGCCTTCTTCGGCGTCGCCAAGGACCTCAACCGCATCTCCTCGTTCGCCGGGATGCGCTCCGACGAGGACACCCGCGTCGCCGCCACGCTCGGAGCCCGCCAGGAGGTGCAGCAGCTCTCGACCGAGTTCGCCGCGCGGACCTCGTGGCTGGCGCCGGAGGTCTTGGCGCTACCGGCCGGGACCGTGGAGAAGTTCCTCGCGGCCGAGCCGGGCCTCGCCCCGTACCGGTTCTTCCTGCTCGACCTCGAGCGGCAGAGGGCACACACGCTGTCGCCCGCCGAGGAGAAGCTCCTGGCGCAGGCCGGCCTCGTCGCTCCGGCGGCATCGTCGCTCTACGGCGTGCTGCACAACGCCGACATGCCGTTCCCGGACGTCACCCTGTCGGACGGGACCAAGGTCCGCCTCGACAGCTCGGCCTACACCAAGTACCGGGCCCTGCCAAACCGTGACGACCGCATCCTCGTCTTCCGCGAGTTCTGGAGGGTGCACCGGGAGTTCGAGCGGACGTTCGGCGTCGCCCTCGACGCCCAGACCAAGCGTGACCTCTTCTACGCGCGGGCCCGCAACTACGACTCCTGCCTGGCCGCGGCGCTCGACGGTGGGAACGTCCCGGAGTCCGTCTATCGCACGCTAATCTCCGAAGCCAACCGCGCGCTGCCCACCCTGTACCGCGCGTTCAAGCTGCGTTCCAGGCTCCTCGGTATCCCCGACCTGGCCTACCACGACATCTACCCGCCGCTGGTGCCGAGCCTGAAGTGGGAGTTCCCCATCGAGACCGGCGAGAGGCTGGTCGTCGACGCGGTCATGCCCCTCGGGCGGGAGTACGCCGGAGTGGTGGAGAAGGGCTTCGCCTCGCGCTGGATGGACGCCTACCCGCAACCCGGCAAGCGCTCGGGTGCCTACTCGAACGGCTCGGCGTACGACGTCCACCCGTACGTGCTGATGAACTACAACGACGACTACGAGAGCGTGTCGACGCTGGCCCACGAGTGGGGTCACGCGATGCATTCCTCGCTGGCGAACGCAGCCCAGCCCTACCCGACGGCGGACTACTCGATCTTCGTCGCCGAGGTCGCCTCGACCTTCAACGAGGCGCTGCTGCTCAAGAAGATGCTCGGCGAGGCGAAGACCGACGACGAGCGGCTCTACCTGCTCGGCTCGTACCTCGAGGGGCTGCGCGGGACGTTCTTCCGCCAGGCGATGTTCGCCGAGTTCGAGCTGGCCATCCACGAGGCTGCCGAGCGCGGCGAGGCGCTGACCGGGGAGAAGCTGTCGGCGATGTACGGCGAGCTGCTGCGCCGCTACCACGGCCACGATGCGGGGGTCGTCCGGATCGACGACGCCTACACCGTCGAGTGGGCGTATATCCCGCACTTCTACTACAACTTCTACGTCTACCAGTACGCCACGTCGCTGGCGGCGTCGACGCAGCTCGCGCGCGAGGTGATCGACGGGAAGCCGGGCGCCCGCGAGCGCTACCTCGGGCTTCTGAAGGCCGGCGGCTCGCGCTACCCCTACGAGCTGCTCAAGGAAGCCGGCGTCGACCTCGCCTCGCCGGCGCCGTACCGTGCCCTGGAAGCCCAGATGAACTGGGCGATGGACGAGATCGAGAAGCTCGTCGCCACCAAGAAGTAGCGGGTTGGGGCGGGGCTCGTCCCCGCCCATCTCCAGAGATCGACATGACGCGAAAAGGGGAGAGGCAAGCCCCTCCCCTAGGTTCTTCGCGGCGAATCAGCCTACTGCTTCGGCATGTCGATCCCCGTCATGCGGGCGTGCACGAGTGCCAAGGTCCGGTAGAGCATGTGCGCGAACTTGGAGTAGGGGAACGTCAGGAACAGCGACATGACCACGCCGAGGTGGAGGACGTAGAGCGTCCGTCCCAGGTCGGCGTCGCCGGCCAGGCGGACCAGCTCGACGGCGGTGCCCGTCAGCACGACCAGCACGACCAGGCTGAGGAAGAACGTGTCAAATGCGCTCGAGGCGCCCGCGACCTTGGCATCGCCGAGGCGGTTCCCGACCAGCAGCGCGATCCCGACGAGGAGCAGCGCCATCGAGACGTTCCCGAGGATCTTGTAGGGATGCGCCAGCGCCAGCGGCATTTCGAGGTGCTGGACGTAGATGCCGACGATGAGCAGGCCGGAGGTGACGGCGGCCCCGACGAAGCCCCACAGCAGGGTCAAGTGGCCGAGCCTGCGGGGCTTGGCCGCGGTGCACTTGGCGAAACGATCGTGGGTGGCGACCCCGGTGAGGACGGGGAGGAGGTTGCCGAGGAGGGAGCCCTGGCGTTGTCCGCTCGATCCGATCAGCTTCCAGAAGCGCGTCCCGCTGACCACGGCCGCCAGCAGGACCCAGGCCGCGACCGGGAAGAACACCGCGTAGATGTAGCGGTGCGGCACGAGGTCCTCGTACGCCCAGTTGGCCTCGATTCCCGCCGGCACGGCGAGGTGGCCGGTCCAGGAGAGGAGCGCGACCCAGAACAGGACCGGGAGGGCGAGCAGCAGCGGCCAGGAGACCCGGGCCGCGCCCACGAGCCTGCCGAGGAAGCCCGGGAAGGCGAGCTTCTCGATGACCAGCGAGCGCACGGCGCCGACGACGTCGCCGGGGCGCGCATCGCGCGGGCAGCGCACGGTGCAGTCGTTGCACTGGTGGCACAGCCAGACCGCAGGATCGGCGGCCAAGCGGTCGACCAGCCCCCACTGGGCGAGCAGCACGAGCCGACGCGGGAACGGCGCTTCGGCGGGCGCCAGCTCGCACACCGACGAGCACGTCGCACATTGGTAGCAGCGCCCGACGTTCGCGGCCCCGCGGCGGAGCAGCGCCTCGCGGGCCGGGAGCGACGGAGCGAGTGAAGGAATGGCTGCCATCGTCACACCTCCCCTAGAAGCCCTTGAGCGGGTTGGGCCCGAGGTCCACGACCTCCTTGCAGAACTCGTCGAGGATCGCCGGGATGCGCTCGAACTCGTCGTGGGACAGCTCCACCACGCGGATGCGCTCCTTCTCCAGGGCCAGCCGCTGCAGGGTCTCCTGGACGTTTCCCAGGCGCGTGTGCGCCAGCTCGGAGCCGCGCACGTAGTGACACTGGTAGTCGTCGCCGTACTTGCAGCCGATAAGGACGACACCGTCGATCCCGCGGGACAGGGAGTCGGCGATCCAGACGATGTTCGTCGAGCCGAGGCACCTGATCGGGATCACCCGCACCCAGGGGTTCCACTGGATCCGGCGGGCCGCCGCGGCGTCGAGCGCCGGCAGCGCGTCGTTCTCGCAGATCAGGGCGATGATCCGCGGCTTCTCCTCGTAGTCCTCGGGAACGCTCGTGGCCTTGATCATGCTGGCCACGGCATCCACCGAGTAGTCGGGGAACGAGATGATCCGCTCGGGGCAGGCACCCATGCAGATGCCGCAGCGCCGGCAGCGCAGGATGTTGAGCTGAGGCGTGCCCTTCTCGTCCTCGTTGAGCGTGCCGAACGGGCACTCCTCGGTGCAACGCTTGCACTGGGTGCAGCGCTGGAGGAAGAAGTCGGGAGTGCCGATGTCCCCTGAGCGCGGGTGGACCGCCTCGCTGCGGCCCGCTGCGTTGATGCACTGGACCGCTTTCATCGCGGCGCCGAACCCGTCTTCGGTTGCCTGGACCGAGTCCATCGGGGCGCGGAGCGAGCCGGCGGCGTAGATCCCGGTGCGGCGCGTCTCGTACGGGAAGCAGATGAAGTGCGAGTCGGGGAAGCCCTGGCGAAGCGTGGGAAGGTCCGGCCCCTGCCGGTAGCCGAGGTTGAGGATCTCGGTGCCCTCGTGGGCGGCGAACTGCTCGGCGATCTTGCGCGCCTCGTCCCGCTGGGTCTCGGACTCGGCGGTCTGGGAGCGTTTGGTGGCGTCGCGGAAGGTCCGGATCGCCTCGCCGTCGGCCGAGTTCGGCACGGCGCCGGTGGCGAGGACCACGAGATCGGCCTGCAGCTCGACGTCGTCGCCGAGGAGGCTGTCCTTGAGGTGGACAACGAGCGTGCCGTTGCCGCTAATGGAGGCGACCTCGCCGCGGGTGAACATGCTGCCCGGCTGCTGCTGCACCGCGGCGTAGAAGCGCTCGATCTGGCCCGGAGTGCGCATGTCCCGGTAGATGACCGCCGTCTCCACCTCTGGGTGGGCCTGATGGATCTGCGCGACCTGACGGAGCGTGGTCCCGCAGCAATCGGCCGAGCAGTAGGGGAGGTGCTGAGGATCGCGGGAGCCGGCGCACTGGACGAAGACGATCCGTCCAGGAAGCTTGCCGTCGGTGGGCCGCGTGACGCCTCCACCGGCGAGCATCTCGTCGAGGCGAGACGCCGTGACGACGTTCGGGGAGGCGCCATAGCCGAGGTGTCCGAGCTTGCCGGCGTCGAACGGTCTCGATCCGGTGGCCTGGACTACGGCGCCGGCCATCAGGGTGTGCCCGCCGGAGGGCGTGTCGATCTCGACGTGGAACTGGCCGGGCTGCCCAGTGATGCTGCGGATCTTGGCCGAGGTGTAGACGCGGACGTCGGGCTTGCTCGTGACGGCCGCGATCAGGTCGGCGATGCGGTTCGGCTGCAGGGTGTCGTAGGGAGGGCGATCGGGAACGAGGTGCGAGAGCTTGGCGACGTGGCCGCCGAGGTGGTCGCCGGACTCGACGACTACCACCGGGTGGCCCATCTCGGCCGCGGCCCTGGCCGCCGCCAAGCCGGCGACACCGCCACCGACCACCAGCACGGTGCGCTCGATGGTCTCGGCGATCGGCTTCGGCAGGTTGGTCTTCGCCAACCGCGCGTAGCCCATGCGCACGAGGTCGTCGGCCAGCACCTGGGTGTCCTCATCGCCCGCCGGATGCGACCACGCGCACTGTTCGCGCAGACTGACCCGCTCGACGGCGCACTTCGCGGGGTCGAAGCGGAACTCGGTCGACTTTGCGAGAGGCGAACACGCGGCGACGAGCGCACCGCCGATGGTGCCGTCCTCGAAGGCGGCGCGGATGGTCGCAACCCCCTCGGGAGAGCACAGGCACGGGTGAGTGGTGCAGGTGGCGGCGCCCAGCTCGCCTGCCGTCGAAGCCAGCGCATCGACCTTCAGCGCCTCGCCGATTCCGCACCCGGTGCAGAGGAAGACCCCCAGGCGTTCCATCTACGCGCTCCTTCCCGTGACCATGCACGCCTTGGCGGCGGCGCCGGTGGCATCCCGGGTCGTCGCGGCCACGTCCTCGGGCCGGCGGGCCACGCCGGCGACGATCACGCCGGCCGCACCCTCGACCCCGAACCCGTCCTCGTCGCGAAGCAGGCCGAACGGCGTCTCGTCGCTCTTGAGGTTGGGCACCATGCCGGTCGCCAGGACGACGAGGTCGACCCGAGTCTCGACGATCCGGCCGAGCTCGACGTCCTCGGCCTTGAGGACCAGGGAGCCATCGGCCCCGGCGACGACGCTCCCGACCTTGCCCTTGACGAAGTGCACCCCCTTGAGCTCGGCGACACGGGTCAGCATGTCCTCGTTGCGTCCGGGAGTGCGGCGGTCGATGTAGAAGATGGTGATCTCGGCCTCGGGAAGCTGCTCGTGGACGTAGATGGCCTGCTTGAGCGTGGCCAGGCAGCACACGGCGGAGCAGTACGGCAGATGGTTGGTGTCCCGCGAGCCGGCGCACTGCACGAAGGCCACGCGCGTCGGCGGTTTGCCGTCGGAGGGACGGAGGATCTTGCCCCCGGTTGGTCCGGCCGGCGCGGCGAGCCGTTCCATCTGGACGTTCGCGATCACGTCGGCCAGGACGCCGCCGCCGAGCTCCGGCAGCTTGTCGATCGGGTAGGGGTTCCAGCCGGTCGCGACGACGACGGCGGCAGCCTCGATGGTCTCCTGCGTTGGCTTGGCGTCGAGGTCGATGGCGTCGTAGGTGCACGCCTCCGCGCACTTCCTGCAGCCGGCCGGGCAGGCGTCACGGTCGAGGACGAAGCGCTTCGGCCAGGCGTACGGGTGAGGGAGTCGGATCGCCGGCACCTCCGCCATCCCGAGGTTGAACGGGTCCTTCACCTTGGCGGGGCACACGGCGCTGCACGCGCCGCACAGGGTGCAGCGGTCGTTGACGAAGGCGGGCGTGCGAGCGACCGTCACCTCGCGGCCGCCGTTCGACTCGCGGCAGGCGGTGACTGTCGCCCCGGTGATCACCCGCACCCGCGGGTTGCGCTCCAGGCGCCGGGTATTGAGCTCCATGCCGCACGACGGCGGGCAGAGCTTCGGGAAGTAGTGGTGGCTGCGGATGGCACGGCCGCCCACCGCGGGCTCCCGCTCCACCAACACCACCTCGTGACCGGCCTCGGCGGCCTCCAGGGTCGCCGTGATGCCGGCGATGCCCGCACCCACCACGAGGAGGGGTCGGGGTCTGGTTGCGCTCATGGGTTCCTCCCGGATTCCGGACCTCGAGCCCGAACCGTGAGCGTGGGCTCGGCGAACAGCGCGAAACGGAGCCAGCGGAAGGCAAACGCGAGCAGCGCCTCGTCGCTGGTCTTGATGGCCTCGACGACCGCGGGCTCGATCTCGAAACGCGTGAGGAAGCTCGATTCGAAGACGAACTCGCGGAAGGCATCGAGGTCGTAGCACGCGGTGTGGAACAGCTCCATCCGCTTGGGGTCGAGCTGACGGCCGCCGATGAACCACGGATGGCCGACGACATCCCGGAAGCCTGCCTCGATCGCCTCGCGCTCTGGGACGCCCTGGTCGTGGCGCCAGCGGTCGACGGACCACTCGGTGGGCTCCTCGCGGCCGTGACAGAACGCGTCCTCGAACAGGAAGTAGAGAGGTTCGGGCTCGACGCCAGCCTTCGCCGGCGGGAGTGCCATCCCGACCGGGTACATCCGGCACGCCCACGGGCGGTCGTCGTACAGCGTGCAACCCTGCGCACCGACGAAGTGACACTTCTTGCCGTCCTCGTCGTTCATGCGCAGCATCACCACCGGCAGGTGGAGGTCCTTGGTGATCGGCATCAGGGTGTAGCGCTGCAGGAAGTCGCGCGTGTGCATCCTGAGCCGGCGCGCCAGGCGCAGCACGTCGAACGGCGTGAGCAGAATGTTGACGTCCGCGCAGCACTGGTTGAAGCACGCGACGCGGGGGTGGCAGCCGAAGCGGAAGGCGTCGTCGTGGCCGAGCTGCTTGCGTTCTCGCAGTGACTCCGGGAGCTCCGGTGCGGTCGTGCTCATATGCCTTCCCCCCCAGATCCCGGGCCGCTGCCGGGGATCACGTCGGCGTCGGGCGACGCGGCGACGACGTCATCCTCGATGATGCGGTCGCGAAGAGCGGTCGAAGACCAAACGGCGATCGGCGACGCCGCGCCGGTCCTGGGATCGACGCGATGACGGTACGACGACCTGACGCCGAACTTCTCCTCCATCCACGTCCACCCCCGAACATAGTACGGGCAGTCGTCGTTGAAGCAGGCGAACTGCACCGAGCCGTCCCATCCGCCGTCGGCCGGCAGGGTGAACGGCAGGAGCGACTGGCCACAGTGCGGGCATGGAGGGAGCTGTACGTTCGGGGTCACGCTGTCCTCGCGCGAAGAGTGCCCCGGGCGCCATGCGGCGCCCGGGGCCGAATCACGTCGGTCAGCCGCCGAGCAACTCGTGCTCGCCGGGCTGCTTGAACATGTGCAGGATGGGCCGCTTGTACATCTCCCACTGGCCCGTAGCAGGGTCGAGCTTGCAGTTGACGAAACAGTGCCAGTTCTCTTCGTTGAGCTTGGGGAAGTCGGAGCGGAAGTAGTAGCCGGGCCACCGTGTCTCCTCACGGAAGAGAACGGTCCGGACGTGCGCCTCGGCCTGGTACATCCGATGCACGTTCTCCCAGCACCGCATCAGCTCATGAAGGTCGGCAGCACCGAGCTTCTCGGAGTCTTCCTTCAGGAAGACCAACAGCTCCATGCCCTTCTCGAGCAGGGGCCTGGAGGTGGTGAACTGCGAGGTGACCCCGCCGGCGTACTCGTCCATCAGCTTCTGCAGCCGCATCTGGAACATCTTTGGCCGGATGTAGTTGGGGTTGACGTCCTGCTGCGTGGTGGTGTTCTTGAACTCGTCGAAGGTCGCGAGCGGTTTGAGCGTCTCGGCCTTGAGGGCCTCGACCCGCGTCGCATCGACGGACGGGGCAGCCGGCTTCTCCTGGACGATGTAGCGGACCGCGGCCTTGGCGGCGATCCGACCCTCGGCGTGCGAGCCGGAGGAGAACTTGTGCGAGGACGCTCCCGACGCGTCGCCGGCGCAGAAGACACCCTTGACCGTCGACATGCTCTCGTAGCCCCAGAAGTACTCCTTGGGGGCCAGGTCCTCGGGACCGGACACCCAGGCGCCGGAAGCGCCGGAGTGCGAGCCGATGAAGTACGGCTCGGCAGCGGCGATCTCGGAGGACTTCTCCTCAGGCGACACGTTGCTGGCGGCCCACAGGATGGCCTGGGAGATCGTCATGTCGAGGAAGTCTTCCCACGCCTCGGCCTCGAGCTCCTTCAGCTTCTTCTTGGCGGCCTTCTCGTCACCCGCGGCGGCGGCGATCTTCTGGATCGCCTCCTCGGTGCGCATGTAGATCGGGCCCTTGCCCGCCATCACATCGAGCATGCCGAGGTAGTTGCGCAGGTTCGCCGGAATCGGCTTGACCTTGCCGTAGGCGCCCCAGTTCTCCAGCTCGGGCTTGCGCTCGACCATGTACTCGCCACCGAACGCGTTGGTCGCACGGGACTTGAACAGCAGGAACCAGGCGCCCACCGGGCCGTACGCATCCTTGAAGCGGACCGGGATGAAGCGCACTTCCTGGCAGGTCATCTCGGCGCCCGCCTTGAGGGTGAAGAACGTCGAGGCGCCGGCGTTCCACGGCGGATACCAGGCGCGGCCCTGGCCTTCACCGGAGTTGCGGGGCTTGAAGACGTGCACCGCGCCGCCCATGGCGACCAGCGTGGCCTTCGCCTTGAACACGTAGAAGGTGTTCTCGCGAACGGAGAACCCGTACGCGCCGAGGCACTTGTCGCCGTCCATGATCGGGCCGACGATGAACACGCGCTCGAAGATGTTCTCCTTGCCGAGCGCGTTCTTGGCCGCTTCGGCGACGACGACCTTGTACGACTCGCCGTTGATCATGAGCTGCCAGCGTCCTTCGTGGACGTAGCCGCCCTTCTCGTCCTTCCAGATCGGCAGGCCCCACTTCTCGAACAGGTGGACCGAGGAGTCGACGTGGCGGGCGATGTTGGCCACGAGGTCCTCACGGGTCACGCCCATGAGGTCGTTACGCACGTAGTCGACGTAGTCCTTGATCGTGTTCTGTCCGTCCCGCAGGCCGACATACTGGTTGATGGCCGACAGGCCCATGGCCACGGCGCCGGAACGATCGACCGCCGCCTTGTCGACCAGCGTCACCTTGAGGCCGTGCTGCTTGGCCCAGTACGCCGCTTCGACCGCGGCGCCGCACGCCGCCATGCCGCCACCGAGGATGAGGAGATCGGTCTCGACCTCTTGCGTCTTGAAGTCAACCATTTCCGCCTCCTCTCACTTCGTCCACACGGCGGGGAGGCCGAGGGATTCCGGTTCGGTGTAGAGGACCGGCCCGTCGATCGATGGCTTGTTGTCCCAGCCACCGGCCGGCTGCGCCTGGCCCTCGGGTGTGGTGCGGATGGGGACCTTGAAGCGCTTGACCATGCCGTTGCGGAACTTGACCGTCCACATGATGCTGTCGGTGGAGCGCAGCGGCACCACCGAGGCGCCCATTGGGACGAAGTCCGCATAGCCACGCACGTCGACTGCCTGCGTGGGGCAGATCTTGACGCAGTTGTAGCATTCCCAGCACATCTCGGGCTCCCGGTTGTAGGCCTTCATGGTGTCCTTGTTGAGGACCATGAGGTCGTTGGGGCAGATGTACTGGCATGCTGTCTTGTCTAACGCCTTGCACCCGTCACACTTTTCCGGGTTGACAAAACTCGGCATGCATCACCTCCTGATCGCGACCGACCCGGATGGGGTGGATCGCATCATCACTGGTCTGCTCCCGGTGGGAGCCTCCTCCCGGGTTAGCGAGAGGACTGGTTGGGTGGAGGGGTTCGGCTGGACCTCGGCGATGTCATCACCTCCCGGACCTGGATTCGAATGAATCTCGACCGTTCGCACGGCTCGGTTATAAGCAATTCTTGTGCCGCAGTTCACAAGAGGGCAAAGACGCCGGTGGGAGAAGGCTTCTCGGTCAGTCCGAAGGGGGCTTGACGTACCTGCCGTTACGAAAAGGCAACGGGGTCCCGGACGCCATGCGGCGCAGCCGGTTCGAGGCGCCTGTACTTGTCTATTCTCGGGAGTGAGTTAGCGGCGTTACGCAGGCGAAACGGCGGAGCGCCCTTTCGCGGCGGCCGGACGGCGCCGACATGAGGCCAGCGGCCGCTCAACTTTTCCTCAGGTGGTGCAGTATGATCCGGTGGGTTTGGAGGCGGCGATGACCTCGCGTTCCAAGGCGCTCGTGGCTGTGTTCTCTCTCGTCGGCGTGCTGGCACTCGGGCTGGCGGTGACGGTGTTCGGGATCCGCGGCCTGGCCCGGCACGTCCCCGGCAACGCCGTCCTCGCCATCGACCTTGCCGGCCCGATCCCCGAGCAAGCCCCGGACTCGCCGCTCGGCGAGCTGCTGGGGCAGCGGGTGGTCTCGCTGCAGGACCTGCGTGACGCCTTGGTGAAGGCTTCGACGGACGCGCGGATCCGGGCGGTCAGGGTGCGGGTGGAGGACATTCAGGCCGGACTTGCCACCGCACAGGAGATCCGCGCGCTGCTGGATCGGGTCAATCGAGCAGGCAAGTCGACGACCGCCTACATGGACACCGCCGGCGAGTTCGCTCCGGGCAACCTGCAGTACTACGTCGCCAGCGCGTGCCGTCGCGTGGTCCTCAACCCGATGGGCGACATCAACTTGACCGGTCTGCGCATCCAGACGCCGTTCGCCCGCGGCACCTTCGACAAGCTCGGGATCGACCCCGAATTTCCCGGCATCGGGGACTACAAGACGGCGCGCTTCTTCTACACCGAGAGGGACTTCACGCCGGCCCACCGGGAGATGATGACCTGGCTCCTGGACTCGTTCACCGAGCAGCTCGTGGGCGGGATCGCCGACTCGCGGAAGATGACGCCCGCCGAGGTGCGGGCGCTGATCACCCGCGCGCCGTTCGTCGCCGACGATGCCCTCGAGGCGCGCCTCGTCGACCGGCTGGCGGACTGGGGCGAGTTCGTCGAGGAGGTGCAGAAGGGGGTTGGCAAGGACGAGGTTTCGCTGTGGCGCTACCTCAAGTCCGGCCGGCCCGACCGCAGCGGGACGACCGTGGCGGTCGTCGTCGCCGGGGGCAGCATCATGCGGGGCGAGAGCGGCTACTCGCCGATGCCGTTGTTCGGCGGCGACGTGATGGGCTCCGAGACGATCGCGCGCGCATTTCGGCAGGTCCGCGACTCCGGAGCCAAGGCCGTCGTCTTCCGGGTCAACTCGCCGGGAGGCAGCGCCATCGCCTCGGAGGTCATCCGCACCGAGATGGAGCGCACCGCGAAGGAGATCCCGGTCGTCGTATCGATGGGAGACGTCGCCGGTTCGGGCGGCTACTGGATCACCTGCGGCGCGCAGCGGATCGTGGCGGACCCCGGGACGATCACCGCATCGATCGGGGTCTTCGGAGGCCACCTCGCGATGGAGAAGTTCTGGGCGGACAAGCTCGGCGTCACCTGGGGACGGATCGACGGAACCCCGAACGCCGACATGTTCGACTCGCTGGATCCCTGGACACCGGAGCAGAGGGCTTCCGCGCAGCGACTCCTCGACCGCATCTACGGGTCGTTCCTGGACCGCGTCGCCTCCTCGCGCAAGATGTCCCGCGACGAGGTGGATGCCGTCGGCCGCGGCCGGGTCTTCACCGGAGCGCAGGCCGTCGACAAGGGGCTGGTCGACCGGCTTGGCGGTTTCGACGAGGCGTTGGCGGTCGCCAGGGAGCTGGCGGGCCTCGAGGCCGACGCCGCGGTCGAGCTCGTCTTCTACCCGCGGACACGGCCGTTCCTGCAACGACTGATGGACCGGGATGCCGACACCGCGGCCAGGCTCGCGGGGATACTGAAGGAGCTGGACAACCCGACCGGAGCACTGCTCGGCCCGGTGTGGCAGCCACCGATCGTGGTGCGGTGAGGCGACGCGGGCCTGCAGCGGCAGGGTGGCCGGCGGGGCCGGGGACTAGCCTGCGTCCCAGCCGAGGGGGCCGCGCTCGAGCGTGATCAGGTCGAGCTCCGGCGGCGCTCCGAAGCGCAGTGGGACCGCGCCGACACCGATCCCTCGCGACACGTAGAGCAGGTGCTCGCCCCGCTGGTACGGTCCGGCGATGTACGCGGTCTGCAGCCGGGCGACGTTGACCGCGCGGCTCGGGAAGGTGATCTGCCCGCCGTGCGTGTGTCCGGCGAGCATTACGTGCGCCCCCGCGTGGCGGGCGGCACGGAAGCCCGACGGCTGGTGACAGAGGAGCAGGCGGAACAAGCCCTCGTCCTCGCCGACGACACGGAACGAAGGTCCGTGGGGCGGCCAGGCGCTCAGGTCGTCGACGCCGACCACGCGGAGTCGGGAGCCGCCGCGCTCGAGGGTGACGGCGGTGTTGACCAGCGGCGTGATGCCGACGGCCTCGAGGGCCTCAACGGCCAGGTCGCGCCCGGCGAGGTGGTCGTGGTTGCCGAGGATGCCATAGGCCCCGAGCGGCGCGTGGATGCCCGCGAAGCCGTGCACGAACATTTCGGCATCGACCTCGCGACGGTCGAGCTGGTCGCCGGTGAAGGCCAGGAGGTCCGGCGCGGCCTCCTCGACCAGCTCGCGGACACGGGCCAGCCGCTGTGGCGGCATGAACACGCCGGCATGGATGTCGGAGATCTGGGCAATGCGGAGGCCGGAGAACTCCGCGGGCAGCTCGGGATGGGTGAGGGTGATGCGGCGGACCAGGGGCAGCTCGGTGGCTTCGACCCAGCGGGAGCGCGCAAAGAACAGGCCGCCGACAGCACCCATCGCCCCCCGGGAGAGCACATTGCGACGCGTGACGTAGCTGACTGTTTTCATTCGGCGCCGCGGGAGCGGCTGTGCAGTCTAACACGCCTGGCTCTGATAGACTTCCCGCAATGTCGCGGCACAAGCGGGAGTCATGGGCTTCCCGGCCACTTCTGGAGCCTGTCGATCACGGTGGTCAGCGGGTCCGCGTCGGGGACGAGTCGCTCCGCTTCGGGCGCGATCCCGGCTGCGACGTCGTGATTCCGGACCTGACCGTGTCGCGCCGCCATGCGCGCCTGTTCTGGGACGACGGCGAGCTGGCCCTCGAGGACCTGGGCTCGTCGGGCGGGACCTTCCTCAACGGCGAACGGGTGCAGCGGGCCAACCCGCGCCGCGGCGACGTGATCCGCCTGGGCCCGCGTGTCGGGTACCGGGTGGACGTCGAGGCCGCGAGCAGCACCCTCGGAGCGGCGGCGCAACAGAGCGGCCAGGGCGAGGGGGTCAGGCACCTGCAGGTCCTCCTGGAGGTGGCCCGGGCCCTGAACGCCGCGACCGTGCTCGAGGAGGTGCTGGACATCGTCCTCCAGGCCGCGGTCCGACTGGTCGGCTCCGACCGCGGCTACCTGGTCCTGCTCGGCGGGGACGGCGGCCGCAGCGCCGTGGTGTCGTATCCGCCGGGCAGCGCCGAGACCACGTGGGTCGCGCAGAGCTCGATCCTCGACCGGGCGATCGGCGGTCGGGAGACTGTGGTGGTCGGCCCCGGCGACGGTCAGTCCAAGTCCATGGTGGCGCGCGGAATCTCGTCGGCGCTGGCGGCGCCGTTGCTGGTGGCCCGCCACCCCATGGGCCGGGGCAAGGACGCGTCGTTCGTCGCCACGCTCGAGGTGATCGGCGGAATCCTGGTGGAGCGCCGCCAGGCGGGTGCCGTCTTCTCTCGCGACGAGCTGGCCGTGTTCGAGTCACTCGCTGCCGATGCCGCATTGGCCATCGACAGCGCCCGCCTCTACCGGGAGACCCGGGACAAGGCCAAGATCGAGCACGAGATGGCGCTCGCCCGCACGATCCAGGCGGCGATGTTGCGCGAGCCGCCGCAGGTCAGCTTCGCGGAGATCCACGCGCTCTCCCAGCCGGCGCGGAGCGTCGGGGGCGACCTCTACTTCGCGGGAGTCCGGCCGGACGGCGCCGTGGTGACGGCGGTGGGCGACGTTTCGGGCAAGGGCGTTGCCGCGGCGCTGATCATGGCGATGGCCCAGGGGCTCCTCGCGCTCGTCACCGACCTCGGGTTGCCGTTCGGCGAGATGGTGTCCGCTCTCGATCGCAACCTCGCCACGTTCAATCCCGGCAACCGCTTCCTCACCCTCGGCGCGTGCCTCCTGCACCCCGACGGCCACCTCGCGGCGGTGAACGGTGGCCACTGTCCCCTCGTCGTCGTCCGTCGCGACGGTCGGCTGGAGACGGTCGATCCGACCGGCCCGGTGATCGGCCTGCTGCCGGGGGCACACTGGGGACGGAGCGACCTCACGCTCGAGCGGGGTGACGCCATCGTCAGCTTCAGCGACGGGATCACCGAGTCGTTCTCGCCGACCGACGTCGAGTTCGGCATCGAGGGCGTGCACCGCACCCTCGAGGGCCTCGCCGGCGCGAGTCCAGCGGAGACCGGTCGGGCACTGCTCGACGCGGCAGCCGCCCACCGGGAGGGTCGCGAGGCGCAGGACGACGTCACGCTCCTCGTCGTCAAGTACACCGGCTAGCTGTTCCCGAGTCGCGAGGCGCGAGAGGTCGAGGCCGGCGGTCAGCCTTCGGTGACGACCTCGCGGATCACGATGCCGCGCTTCTCCAGCTCGGCGAGGAACTCCTGGTAGAGGGCGCCGTAGATGCCGTCCTCGGGGGGGACGATGCCGGTCTCGCGGATCCGGCCCTCGGCGAGCATGCGAGCGGCGATCGCGACCGGGAACCCGGTGGCCCGCATCATCGACGACAGCCCGTGGCGGGTGTCGGCTTCGTCCCACATGAAGTACTCGATGGTGACCGGCCGGCCGCCCTTTTCGCCACGCAGCGTGTTGTACATGACGCAGACGTCCGAGTCGCCGGGACGCTGCTGCAGTCGCGGGGTGATGAGCGCCAGCAGGACCTCGCGGGGGACGACGCGGGTCCCGTTCACCTCGACGGGCTCGAGCTCGAGGAGCCCGCACTCCTTGAGCGTCTGGACCCCCTGCCAGTGGCCGGGCCAGCGGACGGTCTTCTCGGCGAACTCGCGGAGCTGGGTGCGCGAGAAGATGAAGCTCGGCATGCCCGGGGTGACGGCACACTCGAGCTCCTCGTCCTTGCCGAACTGGTTGAAGCGGAACGGCTCGCGGTCGCTCCCGGCGTCGATCTCCACGACCTTGCCGTCCTTCACGACCTTGAGACGGATCATGTACTCGCGCAGCACGTGCTCGAAGGCCCAGGTGATCATGTAGCGCAGCGGGTGCCTGGCGGCCGCCTCCTTGGCCGGGATCCCGCCGACCCGGGCGATCGCCACGTCGGCACGGTCGAGCTTGCGGATCCCGTCTCCGAGGGTGATGTTGGACAGCCCCGGTGCGAACCCCATGCCGTCGAGGAAGCAGATGCCGTTGGCGACGGCTTGCTCGTGCAGCCGGTCGCCGTACTCGTCGAGCGTCAGCCCGGCGGGCAGATCCAGCCCCTCGACCTCGTAGGCGTCCGGGCGCCGGTGGTACTCCTCGAGCATGTCGACGATCGGCAGGCGCGCCTCGATCGCCAGCTCCGCGGTCTTGTAGCTGGTGTGCCGGTCGGGTAGCGCGAGGGCGCCCGCGTCGTAGCCCCGCATGACCGCGAGCATGCCCGCACGGTCGTGGATGTCGACGACGTGGGCGGTGATCTTCTCGCTGCCGACCCACGCCTTGACCCGGTCCAGCGCGTCGCGCCGGCGACCGGTGATGCCGATGGCCGTGACCCGCGGGTCCGCCGCCAGGTCCCACGCGACTGCGGATCCGATCTTGCCCGAACCGCCGAAGACGAGGATGCGCATGGCTGCTCTCCTTCTGTCTGTCGAGTCGGGTCGAGCATAACTCCGCGTGCGACCCTTCACAAGGCCGCGCGCAGCGCCGCTTACGGGTCAATCGGCCGAGCTTCCGGATCGCCGCCGGGCGGCGGGTCCGCGCGTCGTCGTCCGACCAGCCAGAGCACGGCGGACGCGGTCAGCGCGGGAAAGATCGGCTCGAGCCCGAGCGGGTACGAGCCGTCGTCGCCGCGGGCGAGGATGAACGCGAGCGCCACCGCCGCCGCGGCCAGCATCGCGGCGGTCGCGAAGGCGGGCCGGTAGCGCATGCGGGGGGCGAAGTGGGACAGCGCCAGGGGGAGAAGCAGGGCCGAGGTGACGATGCTGCCGACGTCGTGCCAGATCGCCACCACGGAGCGCAGGCGGAGGGCCAGCACGACGGCCGCGAGGCCCGCGATGAGGAGTCCGAGCATGGTCCAGCGCCGCTGGCTGCCGCGGCGCGACAGCTCGGGGGCGATGTCGTGGCCGACGGTCGCCGCCGCCAGGAAGAGGTACGAGTGGGCGGTCGACATCACGGTGGCGAACAGCCCGACGGCGAACAGGCCGTTGGCCAGCGGCGGCAGGACGAGCCGGCCGAGCTCGGGGTAGGCGAGGACGGGGTCGGCGCCGGGGAGGAGGACGCGGGCCGCGAGACCCGCGAACGTCGTCAGGAAGTCGAAGAGAAGCCAGAACGCCACCGACACGAGCACGCCGCGCCGGGCGACCTCGGGGGTCCGCGCGGCGTAGGTACGCTGGTAGAACGTCGGCTCGACCAGCGTCTGCATCGCGATGAAGTACCAGACGACGACGGCCTGGACGCCGAGCCCGCCGTCCCACGTCCGGTGCGCCGGCGGGAGGGCGTCCCAGAGTGCTCCGAAGCCGCCGACGCGGGCGAGCGCTGCGGGAAGGACCACGAGGAAGCCCAGGAACATCAGGACGAACTGCAGCGCGTTGGTGTCCACGACCGTCCGGAAGCCGCCGGCCGCCACGTAGGCGATCGTGAACGCCGTCCCGGCGACCACGGCGGCGGCGAGGGGCCAGCCGAGGTAGATCCTGGCGAGCTCGCCGAGCATGAGCACGTAGGCTGCCGGGATGGCCATGAGCAGCACCAGGGAGGCTCCGACGCGCGCCGCCCATGGGCCATACGCGGTGCGGAGCTGGTCGGGTATCGAAGCCGCCGCGGTCGCCCTGGCCCGGGCCGCCAAGACGAAGGCGAAGAGGAGCGCCGCGAGGTAGTACGGCACCCCGAAGACGAGCCAGTTGGCGATGCCGAAGCGGAACGAGAACTCGCCAACCCCGAGGACCCCGCCGTACCAGGTCGAGACCAGCGTCGCCACGAACGCCGGCAGCGTGAGACGCCGCCCGGCCAGGAGGAACTCGAGCTCGCCCCGCGTCCGGCTTCGCCAGGCCAGCACCAACAGGGCCGCGGCGTACAGCGCGAGGGCGGTCGGGACCAGCGCGTCCACGGCCGCGAGTATACGGGCCCGGTCGGGACGGCCGGTCCCGGTGGGAATGAATCGATCTATCGACAAGTTTCTATCGAACGGAGGGACCGTGGACGAACGACGGATGGTCAAGGTGGCCAAGGCGCTGGGGGACGCGACGCGGTTCGCGATCCTCCGGGCGATCGTGTCCGCCGGCGAGATCTCGTGCGGCGAGGTGGCCGCGCGCTTCCCGATCGCCCAGGCGACGGTCTCGCACCACCTGCGAATCCTCGGCGAGAGCGACCTCGTCGCGGTCCGGCGCGAGGGCCAGCACAGCTACTTCCGCCTCGTCCCGGATACGCTGGTCGCGTACCGGGACGCCCTCCGCGAGTTCACGAGGGGATCGCGGCGCGGCCGACCGGGTCGGGCCGCGGCGATCGGGAATATCGATTCATAGACAAACGTCTATGCAACTGAAGGGAAGGTTCGACAATGAAAAGCAACAGGAGCTTCATCCTCTTGGCTGCACTCATGATCCTGGCCGTGGCGGCCGGCGCGTCGGCGCAGACGGCCACCTGGGAGATCGACGCGAGTCACTCGACGATCGGCTTCGGCGTCAAGCACCTGATGGTCTCGACGGTGCGCGGTCAGTTCAACTCGTTCACGGCGAGCATGCAGACCACGGGCGACGACCCCGCGACCGCGAAGATCACGGTGAGCATCGACGCGGCGTCCATCGACACCCGCGTCGCCAAGCGCGACGAGCACCTGAAGAGCGCCGACTTCTTCGAGGTGGCCACGTTCCCGACCATCACCTTCGTCTCCAAGAAGGTCGAGAAGACCGCGTCCGGCCTCAAGATCACCGGCGACCTGACGATGCGTGACGTGACGAAGGAAGTCGCCCTGGACGTCAGCGACATCACCGGTCCGATCAAGGATCCGTACGGCAAGAGCCGCGTCGGGGCGCACGCGACCACGACGGTCAACCGCAAGGACTTCGGCCTCAAGTACAGCGCGGCGATGGAGACCGGCGGGTTGGTGGTCGCCAACGAGGTCACGCTGGTCCTGGACGTCGAGTTCGTCAAGCAGCAGGCCGCGTCCACCAAGTAGTCCGCGATCGCACGGTGCGTCTGGACGAGCGGCCTTCGGGCCGCTCGTTTCGTCGCAGTCGTGGGGGCAGCGGGTCTTCACCGCGGCTTCACGGCGGCCTCGTACCTTCCTGGGCTTGGCAAGGAGGCGGCGGACGCGCGAGAATGGGCAGCGCGAAAGGAACGTTCGGGAAAGCTCGGAAGCGGCCGGCGCGCCGCTCCGGGCCGAAGGGTACGCGGCGACGGGCGGAGCGGGCCGAACGGGTGACGAAGGTGGGCGGAGACGCAGGAAAGAGGCGGAAGGGCGGACCGGCTGCCGCGGCTGAGGTGACGTTCCCGCTCCGGGTCGCCGCGATCGACGTCGGCTCGAACGCGATCCGCTTCCACGCCGCCGAGTTCGCCGACCCGTCGACGTGGACGGTCCTGGAGAGCGAGCGGGCGTCGGTCCGACTCGGGCACGATGTCTTCCTCACCGGCAAGCTGACGCGCGACGCCATGGATGGCGCGGTGGCGGCCTTCGCACGTTTCCGCGAGCGGATGAACCTCCTCGGGATCGCCCGCTACCGGGCCGTCGCGACGAGCGCGGTTCGCGAGAGCTCGAACGGCGAGCGCTTCGTCGAGCGGGTGCGCGACGAGGCCGGCATCGACCTCGAGGTCATCACCGGCACCGAGGAGGCCCGGCTGGTCCACCTCGCGGTCAAGAGCCGGATCCCGATCGCCGCGGAGCCGTGGATCCTCGTCGATCTCGGCGGGGGCAGCGTCGAGGTCTCGCTGGTCGACGTCAGGGGGATCATCTGGAGCGAATCGCACACCATGGGGTCGGTGCGGCTGCTCGAGGAGCTGGCCGGGGCCGGCCAGGAGCCGGGCCGGTTTCGCCGCCTGCTCGAGGAGTACGTGTCGACGCTGCGCATCCCCTCGGCCGCCCGGCACCGGGCCCCGGCGGGGTTCGCGGCGACCGGCGGCAACATCGAGGCGTTGGCCCGCCTGGCGGGCGCGGCGCCGGGTCCCGAGGGAGTCAGCGTGGTCGGGGTGGACGCGCTCGCCGCGGTGATCGGCACGCTGTCGCGGCTGTCGTACCGCCAACGGGTCGACGAGCTCGGGCTGCGTGAGGACCGCGCCGACGTCATCCTGCCCGCCGCCATGGTCTACGAGCGGCTGGCGCGGCTCGCCGGTGCCGCCGAGATCGCGGTCCCTCACGTCGGCGTCAAGGACGGCGTGGCGCTCGACCTCGTCGACGAGCTGGCCACCCGCCGCGACCACGCCGATCGCCAGACGTCGCTGCTCCGCGACGCGGCGGTCGACCTCGGCCGGCGCTACATGTTCGACGAGGGGCACGCGTCCCACGTGGCCGACCTCGCGGTGTCGCTGTTCGACCAGCTCCCCGCGTTGCACGACCTGGACGACGACGACCGCCGCACGCTGATGGCCGCCGCGATGCTCCACGACATCGGCGCCTTCGTGTCGTACAAGCGGCACCACAAGCACTCCCTCTACCTGATCTCGCAGTCGGAGCTGCCGGGCTTCTCCGAGAGAGAGATGCTGGTGATGGCCAACGTCGCCCGCTACCACCGCAAGGGCGAGCCCGACTCGACCCACGAGGCATACGCGGCGCTGGACGGCGACGAGCAGGTCCGGGTGCGCAAGCTGGCGGCGATCCTCCGTCTCGCCGACGCCCTCGACCGCGAGCACGCGCACCGGGTGCGGCGGCTGCGGGCGGAGAGCGGCGACGGCGAGGTCTCGCTCCACCTGGAGGGCGGGGGCGACCTCCTCCTCGAGCGCTGGGCACTCGAGCGCAAGGGGGAGTTCTTCCGGCACGAGTTCGGTGTCAAGCTGAAGGTGACCAGCGAGGCGGGCGAGGCATGAGGAACGACGACCGGATCCCCGGCAGGCTCATCGCCGTCGAGGGGCTCGACGGCTCGGGTAAGTCGACGCAGATCCACCTGGTCCACCAGTGGCTCCAGGGGCTCGGGCTGCGCGTGTTCTTCTCGGAGTGGAACTCCTCCGAGCTGGTCAAGGAGGCCACGCGCAAGGGGAAGAAGCGCCAGCTCCTCACCCCGACGACGTTCAGCCTGATCCACGCCACGGACTTCGCCGACCGCTACGAGCGGCAGATCCTGCCGATGCTCAAGGGCGGCTACATCGTGCTGTGCGACCGCTACATGTTCACCGCCTTCGCCCGCGACGCGGTGCGCGGCTGCGACGGCGCGTGGCTGCGCAACCTCTACGGCTACGCGCGCCGGCCGGACATCACCTTCTACTTCGGGCTCCCCCTCGAGGTGTCGCTGGGCAGGATCCTGGACGGGCGGCCGAGCCTGAAGTTCTTCGAGGCCGGGATGGACCTCGCGCTGTCGCCGGACATCACCGAGAGCTTCCGCATCTTCCAGGGCCGGGTCATGGCGCAGTACGACGCGATGGCCGACGAGTTCGGCTTCACCCGCATCGACGCGACCAGGCAGATCCACGAGCAGCAGGAGGTCGTCCGCGACTTCGTCGCCGAGCGGATCGACCTCGCGCGGTTCCACCTGAGGGCACGCCCGTGAGCACGCACCGCTGCTACGTCCAGCCGCCTCCCGGTGTGAACCCGGCAAAGCTCACCGGCACGCTGATCGTGCTCGAAGGCCCGGACTCGTCCGGCCGCTCGACCCAGGTGTCGATGCTCAAGGCCTGGCTCGAGCAGCAGGGCTACGCGGTCGTCGAGGTCGGGCTCAAGCGCTCGCCGCTGATCGGCCCCGAGCTGGAGCAGGCCAAGAAGGGCAACGTGCTGTCGCCGCGCACGATGTCGCTGTTCTACGCGACGGACTTCTACGACCAGCTCGAAAACCGCATCGTCCCGGCCCTGCGCGCCGGCTACGTGGTCCTCGCCGACCGCTACATCTTCACGCTCATGGCCCGCGACCTCGTCCGCGGCGCGGACCCCGCCTGGCTCGAGTCGCTTTACTCGCGGGCGCTCGTCCCCGACGCGGTGTTCTACCTCCAGGTCTCGCCGCGGAACCTCGTGGAGCGCAGCCTCAAGGCACACGCCAGCCTGGACTACTGGGAGTCGGGGATGGACCTCGGGCTGTCCCACGACTGGCTCGACAGCTTCGTGATCTACCAGCGCCGCATCCGTGCCGAGTTCGCCAAGCTGCAGCAGCGCTACGGCTTCGAAGTGGTCGGCGGCAACCGAGCGGCGCGCGCGATCCAGCAGGACCTCCGCGGCCGCGTCGGGCGGGTGCTCGGAAACGGCGGGGAGCAGAAGGGAGCGCAGCGATGACGCGCGGCATCGGATCGGGGACGGGCAGGGCCGGCAAGGTGGCCGAGGGCGCCGAGGACGGCGGCGAGGCCGAGGTCGCGGCTGCCGCGGCCGCGACCGGGCGCGGAGCGAGGCCGGCGAAGCGGGGCGACGAGCTGCGCCAGTCCCTCGTCGTCGAGCTGCACACCCTGCGGCTGCAGGCCCAGGACGCGGTCGAGCAGTACACCCTGCGGGTCAACGCCCAGCTCGCCGAGGTGCTGCGGCTCGCCGAAGGTGAGGGGACGGCGGGCGAGAAGCCCCGCCGGCTGCCGGCCAAGCTCGCCGCGGCGATGCTCGCACAGCTCCGTGACGTCAAGCTCAAGCCCAAGAAGGGGCGGGCCAAGGACCTGGTGAGGATCCAGGAGCTGGTCGAGGAGCTGGTCGGACAGCTTCCGCACCAGGAGTGACGGCGGCGCCGGGAGCGCGGGCGTGGACAAACCCGGCTGCACCTTCCTCGTCCCCCCCCGACTCTCGGAGGACCGCGTGCGCGCGGCCCTCGGCGCCCTCGGCTGGCAGGTTTCCGAGGCCGCGCCGGCCCGCCGCCACGACACCTTCGTCGACACCCACGACGGGCACCTGGCCCGCGCCGGGCTGCAGCTCCGCCGGTGCCGCGAGCGCCGCCGGTGGGAGCTCTTCGGCGCGGACGAGCTGCTGGTCGAGCGGGGAACGGCCGCGGGCCCGACCCGGGGCGCGGTCGCGCGGCGGGTCGCCGAGGTAGCCGGCGACGCCCGTCTCCTGCCCCTCCTCGAGGTCCGAGGTACCGGCCGAGCGGTGCGGTTGGGCGGGCCGGGCGGCCCGGTCGATGCGGCGTTCGAGACGTGGCGGCTCTGCGACCCGCTCGGGCGTTGTGCCGAGAAGGAACTGCGGGTCCTCACCCTCGCCCCGAGCGCCGGGGAGCAGGTCGGGCGCCTGGCCGAGTCGCTCCGCCGCCTCGCCGGCCTCGAGCCGGTCACGGACGTCGTGGCCGAGGGGCTGCGCCGGCTCGGACTGCCGCGGCCCGGCGCGCCGCTCCCGCCCGGGCTGCGCGTCACGGCGGAGGACCCGCCGCCCGAGGTCGTCCGCAAGGTGCTCGCCAGGCAGGCCCTCGCGCTGCGCACCAACGTCGACGGTGCCGCCCTCGACCTCGACCCGGAGTTCGTCCACGACCTGCGCGTGGCGACCCGCCGCTCGCGAGCCGCGCTCCGGCTCTTCCGCCCGCTCCTCGCCGAGGAGAGCGTCACCGCGCTCCGGGCCGAGCTGACCTGGGCCGCCGGGGTGCTCGGCGCCGTACGCGACCTCGACGTCCTGCTCGACCGGCTGCGCGGGCAACTGGCGCGGACCGGCGTCCCGCGATCGGCGGCGAGGTGGGTCCTCGGGCGGCTCGAGCGCGAGCGCCGCGCGGCGCTGGCCGCGCTCGTCGAGGCACTCCGGTCGTCGCGGTTCGCGGCGCTCGTCGAGGCGCTCGACGCGGTGAAGGCATCGCCGCCGGACGGCTGGCCGGCGACTGCGGCCAACTGGGGCGCCGCCGCGATCCGCCGCGCGGCCCGCCGCGTCGGAAGCTGGCAGGCGGCGGCCGGCGAGCCGACGGGGGCGGAGCTGCACCGCCTGCGCATCGCGTTCAAGCGCTTCCGCTACACCTGCGAGTTCTTCGCCGACGCGCTCGGCGACGAGGTGCGCGAGGCGATCCGCGAGCTGGTGCGCTTCCAGGACATCCTCGGCGCCCACCAGGACGCCGTGGTCGCGCTCCACCGCCTCGACGGGCTGGTCGGCGCCGCGGCGAGGTCGGGGGCGAGGCCGGCTCTGCTCGTCGCGCTCGGGGCGCTGCAGCAGGTCCAGCGTGAGGAGGCGATCGGCCGGCGCGACGCATTCGCCAGGGCCTGGCCGCGGCTGCCGAAGCGGCTGCGGCGGCTGCGTCGCGGGCTGCGCCGGCCGGGCAGCGATGACGAAGGGAGCTGACGATGACGGGTCGCGGATCGACGGTGCTGTTCATCGGGATCGCCGGGTCGGTGCTGGCCATCGACCGGCCCACCGGCACCGAGCTGTGGCGCCGGCGCCTCAAGGGCACGGCGTCGTTCACGACCGTCCTGCTCGAGGACGGCATGCTCTTCGCCGGGACGGGCGGCGAGCTCTACCGCCTCGACCCCGCGACCGGCGAGGTGCTGTGGCACAACCGGCTCAAGGGGCTCGGCATGGGCCTGGTCGCCTTTGCCTCCGGCCCCTCGGTCGCCGCCGCGGTCGCCGCCCAGCAGGCCGCCGAGGCCGCGGCAGCCGCCGCCGCCACGCCAGCCGCGGCGACGTAGCCCGCCGGCATCCACGGGGCCGTCGCGATCACCAACGTGCGTTGCGGCCGCCGGCGCCTTCCCTCGAGGAGGCCGGGGTGCGAGAATCAGGGCCTGAAGCCGGGGCTGACAGGGGGAGAACGATGAGGGTCCACATGCTCATGCTCGTGGCCAATGTCGCCGTCGCGACGTCGGCGATGGCGGTGGAGCTGCCGAAGGACGTCACGACCGCCGACGTGTGTGCCGTCGTCCCCGGCGCGGAGGTCGCCAAGGCGCTGGGCGGCACGCTCACCGAGGCGCTGCTGGTCCGCCCCGGCGGCGACCACGCCCGCTGTCGCTACACGGTCGAGACCGAGGCCGGCGGGCCCGCGGTCGTGATCGTATGGCTCCACGCGGCGGGCGACTTCGACGACCTGCGCGCGGTCTTCGAGGACCCGGTCACGCCGGTCGAAGGGCTCGGCGACGCCGCGTTCGTCGCCGTCGATCCGGAGTCTGCGCGCCACGACCTCTTCGTCCTGCTGCGCGGCGTCGCTGCCGTCGAGGTCACCGGCCCGACCGCCACCGGCGTGCGCGCCGTCGCGGCGGTGGCGGTCCGCGCCGTGCGGCGCTGACCGGGAGGATCGGGTGGCCCCTGTGCACCACGGTTTCTTCTGCGTCCTCGAGAGGTTCCAGGAGTCACCCGACGTGCTCTACGCCCTCGAATCCGAGCCTAGCCTGGTGCGCCGCGGCGAAGCCCCGTGGGGACGGGAGATCGAGCCGTGACGCCGCCGCGTGCCTCTGCGCGCCGTGGCAGCCCACGTGTGGACAGTGCAAAACTCGTCGGCCCTGGCACCCATCGAATGAGCAGGACACCCATGAAAGGCTACTTGTCTCGTCGCCGTGTGGCCGTGCTCCTCGCCGTGGCAGGTCTCGCATGGATGGGCGTCTGCGTGCTTGTCGTTCGGAACTACCCAAGGTGGGTGCTCGAGGGCACGGTCGGATTCGTGGTTTCGCATGGGCCGCTGGTAGACACGACGTACTACGCCCCCGGCTACTCGGACAGGGCGTTCCTGAAGGTGAAGCCCGGCATGTCCTGCGGGGAGGTCGAGGCGCTACTCGGTCGCCCTCTTAAGGTGCACGAATCCGAGGGTGAGCAGGCCTGGCTCTACAGTTCGCGCCGGAAGGACACTTCCTACCACGAGCGTGTCGTGCGCCTCAGGGACTGCAAGGTGACCCGGAGGCTCTCGGGGTACTACGTTGACTAGCAGTCGCTTTCGCCTCGCCATAACGCCCAGGCACATTGGCTTCCTCCGACCGAGATGGCCAGGCACCTGGGCGGACGAGTCTTGCCCTTCTGTGAACGCGATCAGTCGTCGCCCGGCGAACGGCGACTCGACTGACGACGAGGCCGAGGCCCGGGCTTCGGCTCCGCGACTCGTGCGGGTGCGCGGCTGACAAGCGGGTACTTGTCGGGGTGCTCGATTGAGTCCACGGCGAGGTCGACGTCAAGCTGCGGCCAGTACAGGTGATCCCCGTGGGACAGCGTGACATCGAGCAGATGCCCGATCGGCGCTTCCTTGAACCAGGGAAACTCGGCGAACGGCACGAACAGCTCCCTCTCACCGAGCCACAGCCAAAAGCCGTGCCGGGAGACGTTGGTGACTTCAACCGCCGAAGTGCTCGTTCCACGCTGCGCGGATCTCACGCTCGTGCTCCCTGATCGCCCGTAGTGCCGCGCGGAGGTCGCGGGCACCGAGTCCGTGGTCCTCCGCGAGCTCGACGGCCGGATCGAGCCATACCTTGGCCTCGCCGGAAGGCCCCTCGACATGGACGTGCGCGCGGGGCTCCTCCCGTGAGAAGAAGTAGAACCGGAGATGGCCTACGCGGAGCACCGTCGGGCTCACTCGTGCAGCCTATCACCCGGCGCAAGCTCGCCGGGAACGCGCTGCGGCGCGGCACGATCGGGTAGACTCGCGAAGCGCTGAGACCGGGCCGGTCTCGGGAGGTCACGTGAAGCCGCTCACCGAGGAGTACCCGCTCTACCCCGTCGAGCCGATCGCGAACCTGCAGGACCTGCTGCGCGTCGTGGTGCGACGCCACGGCGACAAGCTGGCGATCGAGGACCTCAACGACACGCCGATCCACCGGCTCACCTACGCCGAGCTGCTCGACCGGGTGGTCCGCTTCGGCCGCGCGCTGCGACGGGCCGGGCTCGGCCCGCGCGACCACGTCGCGGTGATCGGCGAGAACCGCGTCCAGTGGGCGGTCGCCTACCTCGCCGCCGTGACCTTCGACCTGGTCGTCGTGCCGATCGACAAGAGCCTGCAGGAGAACGAGATCGTCACCGTGCTCCACGCCTCCGACGCGAAGGCCGTGGTGTACTCGGAGGCGTTCCGCGACACCATCCTGTCGCACGCCAACTCGGTCCGCGGCCTCAAGGTGCTCGTCGACATGGACCTGCCGGCGCGCGACGGGCGCGCATTGTCGATGCCGGAGATGGTCGCCGCCGAGCGCGACCCGCTCGGGGCGGACCCGTTCCCGCCGGTCGACCCCGACGCCGTCGCGATCATCGTCTTCACCTCGGGCTCGATGGGCAGGGCCAAGGGCGTGATGCTGTCGCAGGGCAACATCGCGGCGAACCTCATGGGCATGCTGTCGATGATCGAGCTGCTGCCCGAGGACCGCTTCCTCTCGGTGCTGCCGATGCACCACACCTACGAGTGCACTTGCGGGCTGCTCTGCCCGCTCTTTTCGGGCTCCTCGGTGCACTTCGCGCGGTCGCTGAAGACCGTCGTCGAGGACCTCCAGAAGGTGCGCGCGACGATCCTCCTCGGCGTGCCGATGCTGTACGAGAAGATGTTCAAGCGGATCAGCGCGGCGCTCGAGGAGAAGCCGCTGGCGGCGATGCTCGTCAAGGTGCTGCGCGGCGCGGCGACGACCGGCGAGGCGCTCGGCTTCGAGGGGCTGCGGCGGAAGCTGTTCAAGACCGTCCACGCGAAGTTCGGCGGCGCGATCCGGATCTTCATCGTCGGCGGCGCGGCGCCGGACCCGGCGATCGCCGGCGGGCTGCGCAGCCTCGGGTTCACGCTCATCCAGGGCTACGGTCTCACCGAGACCTCGCCGATCCTCGCCCTCAACCGGCTGCGCAAGTTCCGCGACGACGCGGCCGGCGTGCCGCTGCCGAACGTCGAGATCAAGATCGTCGCGCCCGACACCGAGGGGCGCGGCGAGATCGTCGCCCGCGGGCCGTCGGTGATGCTCGGCTACTACAAGAACGAGGAGGCGAGCCGCGAGGTGCTCGAGGACGGCTGGTTCTACACCGGCGACACCGGCTACTTCGACGCCGACGGCTTCCTCCACGTCGCCGGACGGAAGAAGAACGTCATCGTCGGGCGGAGCGGCAAGAACGTCTACCCCGAGGAGCTCGAGGACCTCGTCAAGCGCATCCCCTACGTGCTCGAGTGCGTCGTCTACGGCAACCGGCGGCCCGACGGCGACGAGGAGATCGCGGTGACGATCGTCCCCAACGCCGAGGAGTTCGTCGCCTACGCGCAGCGCAGCTTCGTCGAGGTGACGCCGGAGCTGATCGACACGATGCTCAACAAGGAGATCCGCGCGCTCAACCGGAAGCTGCCGAACTACAAGCAGATCCGCCGCGTCGAGGTGCGCGACACCGAGTTCGCCAAGACCACGACGCAGAAGATCAAGCGCCACCTCGTCCACCACGAGACGCCGCCGGCCTGAGAAGAAGGGGGACAGGGGACAGCCCCCCACCCTCCGTCATCCTGAGGAGGAGCGCAGCGACGACGAAGGACCCCGAGGCGCCTGAGGTCGACTCAGACGTGCATGGTGGCGCTCCAGGCGCGCCGGGATCGCGCGGAGGGATGGGCGGGTGGCGCGACGCGGGCTGCAGGGCCAAGGCCGGAACCCGATGGCGGCCGGGTGGCGGGTCGCAGGCCCGGTCGCCGCAAATGACGCGGTGCTCCCGCATCCTTCACTCCCCTTCGCTCTCGCTCAGGGGCGTTCAGGATGACAGCGGCGTCGATCGGATGACCGGCTCGGGCCGAGGAAGGGCGCGAAGCCGTCGGCGTGGGAGAGGCAGTCGAACTCGATCACGTCGTGCACGGCGACGCCGGCGAGCGCGTAGGGATCGGCGGCGCACATCGCCTCGACCGCGCGGCGGTCGCCGGAGCGGGCGAGCAGCACGCCGCCGGTGCGGTCGACGCGCGGCCCGGAGCAGACGAGCAGGCCCGCCCGGTACTGCTCTTGCAAGAAGGCCCGATGCTCCGGGCGGACCGCGTCGACCTCGTCGATCGGGCGGGTGTAGAGGATGAGGACCAGGAACACGGTCAGCCCCGGTCGAAGTGCGGCAGCTCGTCGGGGATCGGGACCGACAGCTCGACGATGCCGGCGAAGACGCCGTCGCGGTACCACGGCATCTGGTGGATCATCTTCCGCTGGCCGTTCTTGGCGATCGTGTAGTGGTTGGGCTGCTGCCGTTCGTAGAGCTCGACAGTCCTGGTCCGGGCGGGCTCGGGGTGGCAGTCGAACACGCTGGAGCCGATCAGCGCCGCGCCCCCGTCGGCGGCGAACGTCTCGATCGCCCGGGCGTTCAGGCCGATGATCGTGCCCTCGTCGTCGGTCACGGTGATTGCTGCCCTGAGCTCATCGGTCCAGTGATGGGAATCCGCCATCGTCCACCTCGCGGCGCGCATGGTAGCGCGGCAGCAAGTACCCGACGGATGAGACGGCGGCCGCCCACCGGGCGGCCGCCGGGTCTATGGGGAGTCCGCTGCGTCAACGCCGCCAGGCCGAGGGCTCGGGGCAGTAGCCGTCGAAGCCGCGCGCCCGCTCGCGCCGCTCCAGCGGTGAGGGATGGCGCCACTCCGGCAGCAAGCCGAGCTTGACGAGCTGCGGGCGGAACTCGTAGCGGAGGCGGACCACCGCGGCCGGGGACTTCTCGAGCTCGAGGCTGACTCGCTGAACGTGGTGGTCGGTGCGGTCGCCGATCCCGGTGGCGGCGTACTCGTCCGAGAGGGCGCCCTCGTTCCCGAGCGACTTCTCGGCGGCCCCGGCCTGCGGCGCGGGCGCCGCGTCGGAACGCGACTCGCCGCGGGCGCCGCCCTCGTGGTCGCGACCCTTGCCGTGATCCGGCCAGATCCGCACCGGGGGCCGGACGACCCGCTCGCGGTAGAACACCGCCTCGATGACGCCGAGGTTGTCGGTCTCGCCGAGCCAGGCGCCGTACGAGGAGCGCTCGCCGGTGAAGAAGAAGCGGCGGGCCTCGCTGCCGTTGACCTGCCACCCCTCGATCTCGACGGTCTCGTAGGGGCCGAGCACCCACTTCGAGGCGGTTGCAGCCTCGCCGTGCTTCGCGTCGATGGTGTTGAGGCCGTCCACCGAGAGCGCGACGGCGACCCGGGTGGGGAGCGGGTTGGTCAGGCGCAGCGCGTACTCGCGGCCCTTGAGCGCCTCGACGTAGACGTTGCCGCGGCCGTGGAGCTCGGGCCGCGGCGCGCCGTTGACGAGGACCTCGAGACCGAATCCGTCGCGGTGGGCCGCGGTGGCGGGGATCGCCGCGCTGGCGGCGAGGAGCAGGGTTGCGAGCTTGCGAGTGTTCATGGTGCCCTCCCTTCTGCTCCGTTGGACCGGGCGCCCACACGAAGGTTCCCTCGGGTGGGTGGGGGTGTTGCGGCCGCCCGCCGGGCGGCCGGTTTCTAGCGCGTGGCGTTTGCAGGTCCGAAGACGGCCGGCCGGCGGCCGGCCGCTACGGGTCGGCGCGGGTGAGGCGGTAGCGGCCCGGCGGCAGGCGCATGTCGCGCAGCCGGGCGGCGAGGACGTCGGCCCGGGCCTTGTCCCGGCCGCGGTCGCCGGCCACGGTGACGGCACCGTCGTGCGCGACGTCGAGCACGATCGCCTCGCCCGGCCCCGGCGCGAGGTCGTCGGTGAGCCAGAAGGCGACCCGGCCGGGAGCGTCGAGGCGGGTCGCGACGCAGGCCAGCACGGGTCGCTCGCGCTTGATGTCGCAGATCTTCGACTTTGCCGCCCCGAGTACGGGCATCCCGGTGTCGGAGGACGCCGGGGCACCCGTCGCGGCGGCCTGGTCGCGGCTCGCCTCGACCGTCTGGCTCCCGGCCGTGACGCGGAGCTCCTCCGCGTAGATGCGCTCGTCTTTGGCGGCCTGCTCGCCCTCGGCGCGCGCGCGTTCGGCGTCGGCCTCGACAGGCGCAACGCTCGCCGGCGCCGGCACGCCTCCCATCACCCCGGCCGCGCCGCCGTCCGCCACCGGTTCGGCCGCGGCGACGACCGCGGCGGTCGGCGGCGGCGCGCCGCGGAGTCCCTTGGGAGACTGGCGCGACGCGGCGCGAGGCGGTACGGCCGGCGCCTCGTTCACGGGTGCCTCGGCTCCGGGCATCGCGCGCTCGCGTCGCTGCTCCTCGCCCAGAGAACGTTTCTCGAAGTCGTGACTCACCTGGGGTGCGGCCTTCACGGCCACCAGGGCCTCGCCGGGCTGCCGGCTCATCCGGCCCTGCCACAGGCCCCACCCGGCGAGGGTCACGCCGAGCAGGACCGCGAGCGCCTGGCCGGCCCACGCCCAGCGCGGGACGCGCGCCCACCAGGCCTCGCGCTGCGGCGACTTCGCGTCGGCGCGCACGTGCGCCATCACCCGGGCATGGAGGAACGGCGGGGGCGCCTCCTCGCCCATGGCCTGCAGCTCGCTGCGCACCGCCTGCCAGCTCTCCGCGGCGCGCGCGCACGACGGGCAGCCCTGGACGTGGGCGCGGGCCTCGGGGGAGGCGGCCCGGCCGGACTCGTCCAGCTCGCGCAGGAACTCCTCGCATCTCATGGCCACACCCCCTCGAGCAGCCCGCGCAGCGCCTCCCGCGCCCGCGCCAGCCGCGACTTCACGGTGCCGAGCCGGCAGCCGAGCGTCGCCGTCAGCTCGTCGTAGGAAAGCCCCTGCATCTCGTGCAGGAGCAGGATCTCGCGGTGCTCCGGCGATAGCGCCGCGAGGGCGCGCTCCAGGGCGCGGCGCAGCTCAGTGCCGCGGGCCGTCGCGTCCGGCCCCGGCGCCGGGTCGGGGAGCGGCAGCTCGACCGCCTCGCCGGTCGCCGCGTCCTCGGAGACGAGCGGGACGGCGGCGCGCCGGGCTCGCACCTCGACGCTGACGAGCCGGTTGCGGCAGACGTTGATGGCGATCCCGGTCAGCCAGGTGCGGAACGTGGCGTCGCCGCGGAACGAGGCGAGCGAGCGGAACACCCGGAGGAACGTCTCCTGGGCCGCGTCGAGGGCGTCCTCGCGGTTGCCGAGCATCCGCCAGGCGAGGTTGAACACCTCGCGCTCGTGCCGGCTGACCAGCGCTTCGAAGGCCGCCTCGTCGCCGTCGCGGGCGCGCGCCACCGCCGCCGCATCCTGGTCGGTGACCGCGGTCGCGCGCCGTGCGATGACGGCCCAGAGGAGCATGCGAGAAGGATAGGTCAGTGTGTCGTCCACGGGAAACCCCGCCGGTGGGTGAGACCGGCGGGGCTCGCGAATGTTCCGGTGGAGGGCTAGGAGAGCTTGAAAGATATCGTGATCGTGTAGTCGAAGGCCACGGGGGTGCCCTTCTGGTCCTTACCCGGCTCAAAGCGCCACGCCGCGAAGGCCTCCGTCGCGGCCTTGGAGAGGTCGTCGTCGGGCGACTCGACCACCCGGATGTTCGAGACCGCGCCGTCGACACCGATGGTCCCGCGCAGCACCACGATCCCGGTGACCTTCGCCTGGCGCGCCGCCTCGGGGTAGACCGGGGCCGTCCTGTTGATCAGCTTCGGCAGGATGAAGTCCTTCTGGGCCCGGGCGAGGCCCTCGTCGTCGGCGGTCCAGGGGCCCAGGAGCAGGAAGAGATAGGGCGCGGCCTCCCCGTCGCGGCTGCCGATGGTGGCCCAGGTCCCCCGGGCCACCTTGACCGTCGGCTGCGCCACGACCTTGCCCTGCTCGAGGAAGCGGACCTCGTAGGACGCGTGCTCGCCGTCGACCTCGCGCAGGACGATGGCTGCCTCGATGTCCGGGGCGACGAGCGGCAGGCGGTGCTCCTTCCCGAGTGTCAGGTCCAGCAGCTCGCGCTTCTCGGTGGCGAGCCACTCGAGGCGGTAGGTGTCGCGGAGCTTGCGGTACATGGAGGTGTAGCCGTTTCCGGACGCGGCCGAAGACTGCGGGCCGGCCAGGATGACCGTGCCGGGCACGATGTCGACGGTCGGGTGCTCGCCCTGGGGCAGGACGGGCTGGCCCACGAGCAGGATGACGGTGGTCTTGAGGGTGGGCTCCGCGGCGAGGAGCGGAACCGCGAGGAGGAGCGGTTGGGCAACGAGGAGGGCAAGCAGCGCACAGCGGACGGGGTTCATGACGGTTCTCCCTTCTGCGAGCCAAGCTGGCTCAGGACGAAGTACACGGGGGTTTCGGCGTCGATCCAGAACACCATGACGTTCTCGGGCAGCGCCGGCGTGGCCATCGCCGTCGCGCCAGGGACCGCGACGCGCTCGCGCGCGCCGTACCACGAGCCGAAGAAGACCAGGACGAGGACGGCCGCGGCCGCGGCCATCCTCCGCCAGGGGAACGGCTCGGACCGCTCGGGGAGCGCCGCCAGGACCCGCCGGGCGGCGCGTCCCGGGTCGCGGGCCGGCTGGCGGTCGCTCCAGGTGCGGAAAGCCGCGTCGAAGCGATCGCGGTCGTTGTCGGGACCGGAGCTGCTCATTTCGTACCTCCTTTGACGATGACGGCGACGCGCTCGCGCGCCCGCCGCCGATGGGCCCGCACCGAGCCGGCGGTGATCCCGAGCCGCACCGCGATCTCGGCGTCGGTCATGCCCTCGACCACGGTCAGGTGGAGCACCGCCCGCTGGCGCGGCGCGAGCCGGGAGAGCACCTCCCAGACCGCGATGCCGTCGGCCGGGTCGGGCGCGTGGCTGCGCTCCGGGACGCTGTCGAAGGTCAGGAAGCGGCGCAGGAAGCCGGCCCGGCGGAGACAGCGGCGGACCACGATGCGCGTCGTCCAGGCGCCGAAGTGGTCGGCGTCGGCGAGCTGCGGGAGCCGCCGCCAGGCGACGACCAGCGAGTCCTGCACGACGTCCTCGGCCTCGAGGTCGCCGACCACCGAGCGGGCCAGGCGGACCAGGCGGCACCAGTGCCGCTCGACGAGCGCCCCGTACGCCTCCCGCTCCCCGCGCCGGGCCGCCTCCACCAGGTGTGTCTCGCCGGTGTTCACGCCCCTAAGAGTCCTCCACCCGGCCGTTCCGTGTACATCCCCCAGGATCGCGACTTCGCTCACGTTGGATGGAATCGCTGGAGGGCTACCATGGGTTTCAGGAACGCCGGCCCTGCGGGTGCGCGTGAAGGCGCAGCTCACCTGGCCGGAAGGGAGATGCCATGAAGAGATTCGCCCTCGCACTCGTGCTTGCCCTCGCCGCCTCCGCGGTCGCCGCGCTGGCGCAGGCGCCCGAACCGACTGCCACGCCGACACCGGTGCCCGACCCGATTGCCGTGGCCGTCGGACAGGCCGACGCAAAGCTGCTTGGATACAAGACCTCGGAAGCCCGGACCGCCCTCGGTGCCGTGGCCGGCCAGGCTGCCACCGACGCCCGCGTCGCACTCGCGCTCGGCCGCGTCCTCGAGCAGGAGAAGAAGTACGCCGAAGCCGTGACCCAGCTCCGCAAGGCCGCCGAGCTCGCCGGCAGCGACCCTGCCGCCTACGTCTACCTCGGCGACGCCTACGTGCGCCTGAAGAAGCAAGCCGACGCCGACGCCGCATTCCGCAAGGCCGTCGAAGTGGCGCAGGCCGCGGCCACGGCCGCGCCCGACAACGCCTCCGCCGCCTACTGGCTCGGCGTGGCTCAGCAGCGCGCCCGCCAGTTCGACGCGGCGGCGATCAACCTGGAGAAGTCGCGCACCTTGCAGCCGGGTGGCGCCGTCACGCTTCTCCAACTCGGGATGACCCGCGCCTACCAGCAGAAGTGGGCCGACGCCGTCGACCTCCTGACCAGGGCCATCGAGACCGATTCCGGGTTGGCCTATGCCTACTACTACCGGGGCATCGCCCAGGAGAAGCTCGGCAAGAAGGACCAGCTCGTCCTCGACATGGACCGCTTCTTGAAGCTCGCCCCCACCGCGCCCGAGGCCGAGCGCGCCGCCGCCGTCGTCAAGGCCGCGAGAAGGTAAGGGACGGCTTGAGGCTTGAGGCGTGGGGCCTGGGGCTTGAGGCCTGGGGCTCGAGACCTGAGGCTTGTGATGTAGCGGCCGCCCGCCGGGCGGCCGGTTTCTTGTGCGGCGCGCCTGCGTGTCCGGCGACGGCCGGTCGCCACGAACGACACGGTTCTGCGGGCCGCGCTCAGGCCCTTGCCACAAGTCGAACATCGAAGAACCGGGGGCTGGTGGGAGGGTGGGTGGGGTGTGATGGAGGCGAGATCCGCGAGCGGGAATTCACTTCCCGCGAGCGAGGGCGTCGAGGAACAGGTGGGGAACGCCGGTTTGACCGGGGCAGAACCGGGCGCTGGCCGATGGGTGGTTGGGGTGTGTCGGTGGTGAGAGCGGCGAGCGACCGGCTTCGCCGGCGCTCGCCGGGGGGCTCGGGGGGCAAGGGCGCGGAGGTGTGGGTGGGGGCGCCCGGCCCCCCGCTCTAACTAAAAGACATTCCCGAAGCCGAAGTAGAGCTTGTACGAAGCGTCTCCCGGGCGCGGGTCGAAGGGGTAGGCGACGTCGAAGCGGAAGAGGCCGAGCGGTGTCGAGGCGCGCAGGCCGAGGCCCAGGGCGGTTGCGAGGTCGCGGCCGAACTCCGAGGTCTCGGCCCACACCTGCCCGGCGTCGACGAAGACGATCCCGGTGAGGTCGAGCGGCAGGGGCACGCGGAGCTCCTCGTTGATGACCAGGAGCGCCGCCCCGCCCACCGGCGTGACCAGCGTGCCGAGCTCCTCGACGGGGCCGAGGCCCTCGCTCGGGTAGCCGCGCACCGAGAACTCGCCGCCGGCGCGGAAGCGGGCGTCGGGGAGCAGCTCCTGGTCGAAGGAGTTGGCCAGCCCGACGCGCACCGACTGTGCCCAGGTCACCCGCCGCGACGCCAGGGAGAACGGCGTGAAGGTGTTGAGCTGGGCGAAGGCGCGGAGGTACTCGTAGTCGCTGCCGAGGAAGGTCGCGCTCCCCGACAGGTCGAGGGTCGCCATCCAGCCCCGCCACGTCAGTACCGGGTCGTCGCGGCGGTCGACGATCGCCTGGACGCCGACGTAGGGGTAAGAGATGCGCAGGTCGAAGGGGAAGAACGGGTCGGGCTCCTCCTCGTACAGGTGGGTGTCGCGGTAGCGGCCGTAGATCCGCGCGGTGGCGTCGCGGCCGATGGGGCGGGAGAACTGGATGGCGGCCTCCTTGCGGTCGGTGACCAGGCCGCCCCACGACAGCTCGCGCCGGACGTCGCCGAATACCTCGGAGGTGATGCCCGTCCCGAGGACGTCCGGGGCGGCCAGGAAGACCCGGACGCCGGTCAGCTCGTGGAGGGTGTCGGTGGCCTCGTCCGGCGCCGGCTCGCTCCAGTTGCGCGTGTACAGGCCGCGCACGCCGAGGATCAGGGTGCGGCCGAAGAGGTTGCGGTCCGTGTAGTCGACCACTGCCCCGAGGCCCTGGTCGCTCTCCCACCGCACGCCGTAGGCGAGCGAGAACCGCGGCGCCTCGGTGGCGGTGAAGGTGACCGCGGTCGTGCCGTCCGGGCGCTTCGTCGTGGTGACGCCGACCCCGGTGAGCACGCCGAGGTCGAGGAGGCGGCCGCGGGCGCGGCGGACCTCGCCGGGGTCGAACGGCTGCCCCGGTGCGAGGTCGGCGGCGCGGCGGGCCAGCGAGGCGCTCGTCCAGCGCATGCCGGCGAACTCGACGGCCGCGATCCGGGAGGCCGTGCCGGGCGCCACCACGAGCGTGACGGCGACCTCGTGCGGCCCGCTGTCGCGGAGTGAACCGCGCACGACGGCATCGCCGAACCCGCGCGCACGCAGCCGGTCCTCGAGCGTGAGGGTGGCGGCGGCGACGCGGTCGGCGCGGGCCGGCTCGCCCTCGCGCAGGCTCGTCGCGCCCAGGGCCCGGGCCGCCTCGTCCGGGCCGAGGCCGCTCACGGCGACCTCGCCGATCATCGTCCGCGTCCCCGGCTCGACCTGCACCGTGAGGCGCTCGCCGTCCTCGGCGAGAGCGCGGGACGCGATCGCGGCGTCGCGCCAGCCCAGCGCCGCGAGCGTGGCCAGCGCGCGCCGGTCGGCGTCGGGCACGGCCGCGGCCAGCTCGGCCCGCTCCAACGGGGTGGGGAACCGCCTCGCGAGGAGCTGCCCCTCCTCCGCGGGCAGGCCGGTGAACTCGACCGTGGCGAGGGCGGCGCGGCGCCCACCGGTCGCCCGGATCGCGACGGCCCGGTCGCTGGTCGCGTCGTCGGGACGCTCGCGGCGGACCTCGATCTCGACGTCGGGCTCGAGGAAGCCGACGGAGCGCAGCGCCCGCACGGTGGCGCGCCGCATCTCGTCGATCGACGCGGCCTCGTAGCCGTCGGTCCGGTAGAGGCCGGTGATCACGCCCCTGAGCCCCTTCGGCGGGCGGTCGCCGACGAAGTCGAACGTCGCGCGGGGGCCGGGCACGACGGCGACGACGAGGTCCACCCGCTCCGACTTGCGCGTCGAGGGCCGCGCCCAGACGCGCACCTCGGCGTCGGGGAAGCCGCGGTCGCGCAGCGTCTGGGCCAGCTCCACCTCGAGGTCGAAGGGGAGGTCGGCCGTGACCGGGTCGCCGCGCCGCACCCGGGCGGCACGGCGCAGCGCCTTTCGCGGCGCCTGCTCGGGGGCGTCGATCACCAGCTTGTCGAGTCGCGGCGAGGTTTCGGTCGCCTGGCGTGGTCCGCCGAACACGAGGCTCTGCTGCACGGTGACGCCCTGGCCGCCGGTGTCGTTGGTGAACACCTGGGCGGTGAGCGTCGGCAGCCGGTCGAGCCCGTGCAGGCCGAGCAGGTAGGTCTGCCGCTGGGCGTTGCGGAGGTCGAGGGAGACGGCGAACGACACGTACCGGCTGAGGCTCTGCTCGACGGTCAGACGGGCCGACGGGTCGGTCTCGCCGAAGACCAGCAGCGGCCTCACCGAGATCCGCCCGAGGCCGAGCGAGGAGGCCAGGCGCTCGCCGAGGTAGCCGAGGGCCCCGGCCGAGACCGCGCCGGCGGCGCGATCCTTGAGCGCCTCGGGCTCGAGCGCGCCCGACAGCAGGGCCGCCGAGGCCGGAGGTTGGCCGATGCTCGGGTCCTCCATCGAGGTCGTCGTCTCGATGTCGAGGACGGGGTCGTTGACCGGGTCGCCGGTGAAGCGGGCGACGGCGCGGTCGAGCCGCACGGTCTGCCCGTAGGCGTACACGAGACCGCCCCGATCCACCTCGATCTCGCCCCGGATCACCGGGTTCCAGGCCGTCCCGCCGATCGTCAGGCGGTCCCAGGTCGCGCGCAGGTCGGCGAGGTTGTTCTTCACCCGGACGCCCTGCAGGGTGTCCACCGAGACGTCGAGGTCGATGGTGTCGAGGAAGCCCGACTCGGTCCCGGTCGACGGCGTGGGGCTGAGGAAGCGGGGGAGGAACTCGCGCTCGAGGTCGATGTCGCGGTCGAGCACGCCGCGCTCGACCGTGAGGGTGCCGACCAGGCTGCCGCGCCTGGTCGCGGGCAGCGTCAGGGAGAAGCCGCCGGAGAGGACCGTGCGCAGGCCGTAGTCGAGGCGGTAGCGGACCGCGTCGAGGAGGAGCTCGGCGGTGACCGTGCCGTCGGCGGCGCGGCGGCCGGTCACCTCGGCGCGCCCGCCGTGGAGCCGGAAGGTGCCGCTCTCGAGCACCGCGTCGCCGCCGGCCAGGCGGGCGACGAAGCGCGGCTCCTCGATCCGGGTCGTGTACGGCGTGGGCCAGAACAGGCTGGCGCCGTCGCCCGAGATGCGCAGCTCGCCGGTCGGCGCCTGCGGCGTGCCGGAGGCGGCGAGGTCGAACGCCAGGTTGCCGCGTGCCTGGCCGCCGGCGAGGAACGGCTCGAGGAGCGCAGCAGGCAGGGCGCCCCGGGCGGTCGCTTCGAAGCGGCCGACCAGCGCGGCCGGGTCGTCGGTGGCCGGGTCCCAGCGCGCGGCCAGGTCGGCGGAGGCCGCGAGGTCGATGCCGACGCCGTCGGCCGCGAGGCGGACCGGCTCGATCGCCACCCGCCGGCCCCCGATCACGAGCCGCACCGGCCCGCCCGCGACCACCTCGTGGCCCGGCAGCTCGGCGCGCAGGTGCTGCAGCTCGACGAACCCGACCGCCGCCGTGAGGTCGTCGAGGTCGACCCACAGCTCGCCCGCGGCCGAGGCGCGGACGCGCTCCTCGCGGTCGCCCAGGCCGAGCGCGGGGCGTAGCGTGCAGGAGTCGAGCTCCGGCACGGCGAACCTGGCGTGGACCGGGCCGTCGGCCCGCACGACCGGCGCGTCGCGCAACGCCTCGGCCAGCGTGGGGACGGCGGCGAGCGCCCCGAGAGGGACGTCGACGTCGGCGGCCACCGGACCGGCGACGGTGTCCGCCCCACCCCGGACGGAGAGCACGCCGTCCCGGAGGACGAGCGTCGCGTCGGCAGCGGCCAGCTCGGGAACGGGCCGCTCGACGTGGACGTCGAACACGGCGTCGCGCAGCGGCAGCGCCAGGTGCGCGCGGCCCCGGGCCGTGAGTCGCCGCTCGCCCTGGGACACCGCGAGCTCGTGGACGTCGAGGGTGCGGCCGTCGGTCGAGGCGTGGAGGTGGAGCGTGTCGATGGCGGGAAGGTCGGGCGCCGCGACGAGGTTCGTGCCGTCGACCGTGGCCTCGGCGCGCCAGGCCTTCGGCGAACCGGCGGCGGTCGCGGTGCCGGAGACGGTCCCGGCGAGGCCGGGCCGCAGCGTGCCGAGGCGCAGCGACTCGAAGGTGACGGTGGCCTCGCCGCGGCGGGTCAGCGGCTCGCCCCGCGCCTCGACGGTCACCCGCGCGCCGGCCTCGGGACGCCACGCCGCGCGGGCCGTCGCGACCGGGCGGTCCAGCGGCCCGTTCGCCTCGACGGTCGCCTCGAGGGTGCCGATGAGTGGCCAGCTCGGATCGGCCGGCGGCACCAGGCCCGGGAACAGGTTGCGCAGCTCGCCGTACGTCGCGGCGAGGTCGGGCGAGGCGAGCTCGAGCCGGCTCCGGCGCAGGGCGATGGTCCGCGAGCCGCCCGCCTCGCGGAGCTCGACGACACCGTCGAGGTGGCGGGTGCCGGGGGAGTCGGGCAGGAGGTCCGCGACGACCTCGACCGCGGTCGCGGCGCCGCCGCGCTCCTCGTGGGGCGGCACGGTCGCGACGAGCGTCCCGAGCCGGATCCCCTCCCGCCGCCAGGTCGCCGCCAGGGTCCCGCTCGCCGCGTCGATCGTGGGCCCGGGGAGGACGACGTCGGCTGTCGCGTCGACCGTGCTCCCGGCCAGGTTGAGCCTGTCGAACAGCGCCGCGTCGACCCACGGGCGGGCCGCCTCGGCGGCGACGCCGATCGCCTCGGCCGCGACGTGGCCGGTGAGCGCCGGCCAGGCGACCTGCCCGCTGGCCGCGACCCGGCCGCCCGCGTGCAGCTCGGGCGCGACCGCATCGGGCTCGACGGCCAGCTCGAAGGCCACCCCGAACGCCGGCGCGTCGCCCAGCCGGCCCTCGCCGGAGAGACGCACGTCCACGCCGTCCCCCCTGATCGCCAGCGACGAGACCGTGACCTCCTCGCCGGCCACGGTTGCGGCCGCGGTGACCGTGAGCCGCACCGGCGGCTGCTGCGGCTTGGTCGCCTCGAAGGTGGCGCCGAGCAGCTCGACGACAGCGCGGTCGTCGCGGTACGAGCCGCGCGCCCCGAGGTCCGTCACGGTCCAGCCGCTCACCCATGGGGCCAGCCGGGCGGGGACGGCGCCGTTGACGACGGATCCGCCGGTCAGGCGGGCTTCCAGCACGTCGACGCGGCGCCCGGGCCCGGTCGCCGGACCCGGTGCGGTATTCAGCGTCGGGATCGGCGCGCCGAGGTCGATCCGGGGCGCCTCGACGAGCACCGACCGAGCCACGATCGTGTCGCGCCGCAGCGAGGCCACGTCGACCTCGGCGCGGAGGTGCTCGACGGTGAGGAACGGCGCCGCCCCGGGCGCGCCCACGGTCAGGCCGTGGACGTCGAGGGTGCCGCGGCGCGCGTCGAGCGAGAAGTCCCGAGCCGTGACGTGCACTCCGAAGCGCGACTCGGCCTCGGCGGTGACCCGGTGGAGTAGCCGCTGGCGGACCGCGGCCGAGCGCAGCGCGAGCACGCCACCGCCCACCAGCAGCAGCGGCAGGAGCAGGAGCACCGCGGCCGCGACGGCGAGCCGGCGCTTCCGGCGGCGCGTGGGCCTTTCGGGCGTCGCACTCATGGTTCGATCCGATGATAGCGGAGTGGCGCCGCCCCGTCCTTCACGCTAGGATGCGCGTTGCGTCCGCCTCGCGGGCGTCACGGAGGAACCACGATGAGCACCACCGCCGCCCCTCAGTTCGACGTCCGCGACCTGTCGCTGGCCGATGCCGGCCTGCGCAAGATCCTCTGGGCCGACCGCCACATGCCGGTCCTCGCCTCGATCCGCGAACGCTTCACCGCCACCAAGCCGCTGGCCGGCCAGCGCCTCGCCGCCTGCCTGCACGTCACCACCGAGACCGCCAACCTGGTGCGCACGCTTGTCGCCGGCGGCGCCGAGGTGCGGCTGTGCGCGTCGAACCCGCTGTCGACCCAGGACGACACCGCCGCCGCCCTCGCGCACCACTACGGGATCGGCGTGTTCGCCATCAAGGGCGAGGACAACGCCAGCTACTACCGGCACATCCGCGCCTGCCTGGAGTTCGCCCCGACGATCACCATGGACGACGGCGCCGACCTCGTCTCGTCGCTGCTCTTCGTCGCCCGCGGCGAGCTCGACGGCGTGCACCCCGAGGTCCGCGCCTTCGCCGAGGGGCTCGGCCGGGCCGGCTGCGAGAAGCTCATCGCCGGCGTCATGGGCTCGACCGAGGAGACCACCACGGGCGTCATCCGGCTGCGCGCCATGGAGCGCGACGGCGTCCTGCGCTTCCCGGTCGTCGCGGTCAACGACTCCGACACCAAGCACCTGTTCGACAACCGCTACGGCACCGGCCAGTCGACGGTGGACGGCATCATCCGCGCCACCAACGTGCTGCTCGCCGGCCTCACCGTCGTGGTCGCCGGCTACGGCTGGTGCGGCCGCGGCCTGGCGATGCGCGCCCACGGCCTGGGCGCCAAGATCGTCATTACAGAGGTCGATCCGGTCAAGGCGCTCGAGGCGGCGATGGACGGCTTCCAGGTCATGCCGATGGCGGCGGCCGCCCGGGTCGGCGACATCTTCGTCACCCTCACCGGCAACACGCACGTGATCACGCCGGCCCACGCGGAGCTCATGAAGGACGGGGCGATCGTCTGCAACTCCGGCCACTTCGACGTCGAGATCGACCTCCCCGGCCTGCGCGCGATGTGCAGCGAGGTCGGCGAGGTGCGGCCGTTCGTCGAGGCGTACCGCCTGCGCTCAGGCAAGACGCTGTACGTGCTCGCTGAGGGGCGCCTGGTCAACCTCGCCGCCGCCGAGGGCCACCCGGCCGCGGTCATGGACATGTCGTTCGCCAACCAGGCGCTGGCCGCCGAGCACCTCGTCGCGCACGGCCACGAGATGACCGCCAAGGTCTACCGCCTGCCGCTCGAGCTCGACCAGCAGATCGCCAGCCTCAAGCTCGCCACCATGGGCCTCGCCATCGACACCCTGACCGCCGAGCAGGAGGCCTACCTCGCGAGCTGGCGCGAGGGGACCTGATCCGCGGCGCCGACGCTGTACGCTCACGCCGATCCCGAGGGCGCGCGAGATTCGCGCGCCCTCGCTGTTTCTCGGCTGGACACCCCGGGCGCCCAATCCGGCACGCGGCCTGTCGCGGGAGTCAGCGTGAGGAAACCGTGATCTTCCTGCAAGATGATAAGATCTGCGTCATGCAACTAGGTCGTCGGTACATGCGATGGTCGACCGCTGGCGCGGAGCTGGCGACGCGCGAGGCCGCGTGCCCGGGGGGGCGCGACGAGCGGGCGACCGATGGGTCGTCCCGGACGTGACGGATCGGGTCGCTCGGCAGCAGTCATTGCTTCAGGCGTAGTGGGAACGACGACGAATCGAGGTCGGGCATGATGGCAACTCCACGTTGGCGAACCCTGGTCGCAGTGCTGGCGCTGTCCGGCCTGGCCGTTCCCGCGCGTGGGCAGGACGCCATGGCGCCCGCGAGCCCGGGCGCGACCTTCGTGGACATCGGGGCGGCGCTCGTGGGCGTGGTCGGCAGCATCGACTGGGGCGACTACGACAACGACGGTGATCTCGACATTGCCATCGCTGGAGTCACCAGTTCGGCGTACGTGGCGAGGATCTACCGAAACGACGGGAAGGGCGCATTCTCGGACATCGGGGCGCCGCTGCTCTCTGGCTATGGCGCCGCGCTTGCGTGGGGCGACCTCGACCGAGACGGTGATCTGGACCTCGCACTTGCGACCAGAATGGGATCGAAGCTGTATCGAAACAACGGGAACGACAGTTTCGAGGACACCGGTTTCTCATTGCCCCAATCCGCTCGCGGATCGGTCGCGTGGGGCGACTGCGAGAACGACGGTGACCTCGACCTCTTGCTCGCCGGTGCGGATTCGGATGGGATCACTGGCGCCGTGGTGTACCGCAACGAAGGTGCCGCTGGTTTCTTGGCGACAACGCCTGTCGTGAGCGGACTTGAGGTCTGGTATGCAGAGTGGGGCGACGACGACGACGACGGGGACCTCGACGTCTGCCTCACCGGTTGGACTGGATCAGCGTCGGTCACGCGACTGTTTCGCAACGAGGGACGCTGCGAGTTCGAGGCCGCAGGGGACCTGCCGGCGGAGGCCGTGGGTGGGGTATCTACCTGGGTGGACTTCGACAACGACGGGGATCTCGACCTCTTGGCCAACGCGACCGGCGTGTCCGGAACGAGCGCGACGATGTTCAGGAACGACGGCCACGGCGGGTTCGTCGGCTCGGGTGTGGCCCTCGCAGGGATCAGCGCTGGCGGAGCGGCCTGGGGCGACGCCGACAACGACGGCGACGCCGACCTCGCGCTCGTGGGCCGGAGCGGTTCCAGCAACATCATCGAGGTTTTCCGCAACGACGGCGGGTCGTTTGTCGATCTGGACGCGGGCCTCGCCGGACTGAGCTCCGGGAAGGTCGCGTGGGGCGACTCCGACGCCGACGGGGACCTCGACCTCTTGTTGGCCGGCTACGGTGCAGGAGGGTACGTAACGAAGCTCTACCGGAACGACGGGACTTTCCCCAATGGTGTTCCTGAGGCGCCTGCGGATCTGTCGGCGCCCAAGTTGGCTGGACGGGCGGACCTCGGCTGGCTCGCCGCCAGCGACCCGGAGACCCCCGCAGACGGCCTGACCTACAGCATCAGGGTCGGCACGACGCCAGGGGGTGTCGACATCGTCTCCCCGATGGCCTCGACGGTGGACGGCAGCCGTCGGCTCGCCGCCATGGGAAACGCCCAACATGGAACCTCGGCGTTCGTCAAGCCGCTGCCTCCTGGGAGCTACTACTGGAGCGTGCAAGCCGTCGACACGGCCTTTGCGGGCTCGCCGTTCGCCGTGGAGGGTGTTGTCGAGGTCTGCTCCGTCGGGATCGACCCGAGCTTCCGCACCTTTCCCCACGACGGTGGCACGCTCACGGTGACTGTGAGCGCTGAACCCGACTGCACCTGGACCGTGGGTGCTGCGCCCGACTGGATCCAGGTCCTCTCAGGCATGACGGGAGCCGGTCCTGGAACCGTCACCATCTCAGTCTCGCCCAACGCCGGGCCAGCGAGAAGCTATGCCATCGACATCGGTGGGCAGGCGCTGACCGTCTCTCAGGAGCAGATCTTCACGGAGATCGGGGCGGACCTCCTGGGCGTCTGGTCAGGCATGGGTTCGTGGGGAGACTACGACAACGACGGCGATCTCGACGTGTTCCTGTTCGGCTGCCACGACTGCTGGACGGGTGGGTCGTACGAACACTACTCGAAGCTCTACCGCAACGATGGCGGTGGTGTCTTCACCGATAGCGGAGCGAGCCTGGTCGGCGTAACGAGAGGCGCCACGGCCTGGGGTGACCTCGACGCCGATGGTGATCTGGACCTCGTGTTGGTCGGGGACAACTCGTCCTGGCCCCACCCGGGCTTTGCGGCCGTCTACAGGAACGACGGAGGTGGCGCCTTTGTCGACACCGGGGCCGACCTCATCGATGTTGTCAATGCCTCCGCCTCTTTGGGGGACCACGACAACGATGGCGACCTCGACCTCCTGATCACGGGCAGGGACGGATCGATCCCCGGTTCGGTGACCAGGCTCTATCGCAACGATGGCGGCCTCACGTTTTCCGAGGTGAGCGTCGAGATCATCGGAGTCAGTGACGGGAGCACGGACTGGGGGGACTTCGACAATGACGGGGACCTCGACCTGGCCCTGATTGGACAAGCCACCGAACGAGTGTCGAAGGTGTACCGGAACGACGGCGGAGGCGCGTTCTCGGATCTCGGTACTGACCTCGTGGGTGTCTCGTCGGGCTCGGTTGCTTGGGGCGACTACGACAGCGACGGCGACCTCGACCTACTTGTCGCGGGCTACACGTACATCGCGGCCATAGGGGGGCTCTCCGTCACGAAGGTCTACAGGAACGAGGGAGGTGGCACCTTCACGGAAGCCAACGCCGAGTTGGTGGGCGTGCACAACGGTTCGGCAGAGTGGTGTGACCTCGACAATGACGGAAACCTGGACGCACTCGTGACCGGGTACTCCTACTCGGCTGCGGTCGGGGGCGGTGAGGTTCTCACGAGAGTCCACCTGGGCGACGGCGCCGGGGGATTCGTCGAGACCGATCCTGGCATTGCCGGCATCAGCGAAGGGAACGCCACGTGCGGGGACTACGACAACGACGGCGACCTCGATGTCCTCACGGTCGGACGCACGACACCCGGTCTCGGCCCGACATCCAGGATCTACCGCAACAACGGGACCACCGCCCCGAATGTGGCCCCCACCACGCCCGCGGGTCTGGATGCGGTAGGCGGGGCAGGCCATGTCGTCCTCCAGTGGGATCCGTCCTCCGATCCGGCCACCCCGAGCCCGGGGCTCACCTACAACCTTCGCGTCGGCACGACTCCGGGTGGCTACGATGTGGCCGCACCGATGGCCTCGCTCGCAGATGGCTGGCGCAGACTGCCCAAGCGGGGCAGCATCGGTCCTGGGACGACAGCACTCCTCACTTCGCTGGAACCGGGCACGTACTACTGGAGCGTGCAGGCGATCGACACGGGGTTCGCGGGGTCACTGTTCGCGGGCGAGGGGACGTTCTCGACGTGCGAGGCAACGATCGACCCGCCGGCCGCCACGATCGGTGCGGCAGGCGGCAACGGCACGGTAGGGGTTTCGAGCAGTGCGGAATGTGCTTGGCTCGCAATCAGCCAGGTTCCCTGGGTCTCCATCGTCGCAGGAACGAGCGGCAGTGGTGAGGGCACTGTCGAGTACTCGGTGGCGGTGAACCCAGGCCCGGCCAGGACTGGGACCATCCTCGTTGCCGGCCGGATCCACACGGTCACGCAGGAGTCGGGTTGTACCTACACCCTTGACCCGCCAGATGCACAGTTCCCACAGCGCGGCGGTGACGGGTCCTTTGCAGTCACGACCCATCCGACGTGCGAATGGTCTGCGAGCACGGCAGTGCGATGGATGTCGGTGACGGGCGGAACGAGCGGAAAGGGGAACGGGATCGTCCAGTACCTCGTCGACCCCAATTGGGGCAGCTCGCGAATCGGGACGATCACCGTCGGAGTTGCGGCGCACACCGTGGAGCAGGACCGAGCTTTGTTCAAAGACACCGAGACACCTCTGATAAGCGGCTCGATCGGCAGCGTCGCGTGGGGAGACTACGACTCCGACGGCGACCTCGACCTCCTCCTCACTGGCGGAACGGCATCGGGCTATGTGACAAAGCTCTACCGCAACGCTGGGGGCACCCTCTCGGATACGTTCATCGCCCTGCCTGGGGTGAGCGAGGGGGCAGCCGATTGGGGTGACTACGACAACGATGGGGACCTCGACCTCGTCCTTGGCGGGTTGAGCATGTCGGGATGGGTCACGGTCATCTGTCGGAACGATGGCCTTGGTGCGTTCACCGACATCGGGGCAGGCCTTGTCGGTATCGAGTACGGCTCGGCAAAGTGGGGTGACTACGACAACGATGGCGACCTTGACGTACTGATCTCGGGTTACCGCTATGACACGGCAACCACGAGCCTCTACCGAAACCAAGGCGCCGGCCTGTTTGTCGAGGTGCAGGCCGGTCTGCCCCCGTTGGTCTATAGCTCCACGGCCTGGGGCGACCTTGACAACGATGGCGATCTCGACCTTCTGCTGAGCGGCTGGGGCGCCTCCGGTGCGGTCGCCGAAGTTCGACGGAACGACGGCGGCGGGACGTTCGTCAACGTTCCGGCAGGCCTGGCTGGAAGCTACTGGGGGTCGGTCAGTTGGGGTGACTTCGACAATGACGGCGACCTCGACATCCTGCAGACGGGTCAGGGCTCTGGAGACGCCATTTCTAGGATCTACCGAAACGACGTGGGCGGGGTCTTCACCGATGTCGCTGCTGGCCTGGTTGGGGTCCAAGGGTCGAGTGCTTGGGGTGACTACGACAACGACGGGGACTTGGACGTTGCCCTCACCGGGTACTCATACCAATTGGGCCGTCGTGTCACGCGGCTCTACCGCAACGACCAGGGGGGGAGGTTCACCGATGTCGGACACGACTTCCCCGGCGACCCTTACCGTCTTGCCTGGGCCGACTATGACAACGATGGAGACCTCGACCTCCTCGTCGCTGGCCAGACAACCGCGCTGTATCGAAACGACTTCGGTGTCACGAATACAGTGCCTGCCGCGCCTTCAGCGCTCTGGGCCGATGCGAGTGCGGGGCAGATGTCGCTGTCGTGGCTGCCGTCGATCGACGCGGAGACGCCGGGCCCCGGCTTGACCTACAACCTGCGCGTCTCGACGACGCCTGGCGGGGTGAACATCCTCTCGCCGATGGCGTCGGTCGACACGGGTTCGCGGCGCGTCTCGCAGATGGGGAACGCCAACCACGGCACCAGCGCTGTCCTCACCCTGCTGGCGCCAGGTACTTACTACTGGAGCGTCCAGGCCATCGACACCGCGTTTGCCGGCTCTCCGTTCTCCGCCGAAGGGACGGTCTCGGTCTGCGGTGCCTCGATCGACCCGTCGGCGCAGAGCGTCCCTTCGGGCGGTGGCGCCGCGCTCGTCTCGGTGACGGCTGCCGCCGAGTGTTCGTGGAGTGTAGCGAGCCATGTGGGCTGGATCGGCGTCACGGCTGGGGCCACCGGAGCCGGAAACGGGAGCGTCGAGCTGTCTGTCGCGGCCAACGTCGGACCGGCGCGGAGCGGGACGCTCACGATCGCGGGACGCGAGGCAACGATTCACCAGGCTTCGGGCTGCACCTACTCGATGGATCCGGTGACCGCGACAGCCCCGGTGCGAGGGGGAACCGGGACCGTTCAGGTCACGACGACCTCAGGCTGCGCCTGGACGGCAGTGAGTAACGATGCCTGGCTGACGGTCGTGAGTGGCACAGGTGGATCAGGCAACGGCGTCGTTGAGTATGCTGCTGGCGTCAACACCGCCGCGAGCCCGAGGATCGGAACGATCACGATCGCCGGGCTGACCTTCACGCTGAGCCAGGCCGGGGGCCGATTCGAGGACGTCGGAGGGGTCTTTGCCGACATCAGCGCGGGCCAGGTTGCATGGGGTGACTATGACGCCGACGGAGACCTCGATCTCGTCGTCGCTGGCTTGGCGGGTGGCGCACTTCCCGTGACGAGGGTCTACCGCAATGACGGTGACACCGTGTTCACAGACGTGGGCGCTGAGCTGGTTGGCCTGGGGAACAGCTCGGTGGCCTGGGGCGACTACGACAACGATGGCGACCTCGACCTCCTCGTCGCAGGGAACGCCGCCAGCGCGTACCAACTGCTGTCGCACGTCTACCGGAACGACGGCAGCGGCATGTTCACCGAGATCGGTGCCGGGCTGGTTGGGGCGGCCAGCAGTTCCGTTGCCTGGGGCGATTTCGACAACGACGGTCGACTCGACATCCTCCTGACTGGCGGCAACGACGACGGCTACGTGGCCAAGGTATATCGAAACACTGGTTTGGGGGCGTTCGCGGACCTCGGCGTGAGCTTGCCGGGCATGCACAGCGGAGGTGCTGCCTGGGGCGACTATGACAACGACGACGACCTGGACATTCTGATCGGCGGCGTCGCCGACCCGTCCAGCCACATCTCTCCTGTTCACAGGAATGACGGTGGCGGGGTCTTCACCGACATCCAGGCCGGTTTCGGCAGCGGCTACTGGGGTGCGACCGCGTGGGCCGATTTCGACAACGACGGCGATCTTGACGCGCTCGTACCGTTGCATCTCTACTCGAACCAGGGTGGAGCCTTCTCCGCCGTTGGTCCGATGTTCGAGAACACCTGCTGCACCGGCGCACCCTGGGGCGATCTCGAGAACGATGGCGACCTCGACCTTTTCCTTGGGGGGACAGTACTTCGGAACGACGGCGGAGGGTCGTTCGCGGATGCTCAAGCGAACGTGGTCGGATCGAGTTACAGCCTCGGCGAGTGGGGGGACTTCGACAACGACGGAGACCTCGACCTCGTTCTGGACGGGAGGCTGTATCGCAACGAGAACGGCACGGCAAACACCGTTCCTACGGCGCCATCGGGCTTGTCGGCGGAGCCAGGCTTGGGTGACGTCCTGCTCTCTTGGGCTCCTTCCTGGGATGCGCAGACCCCTAGCGCTGGTCTGACCTACAACCTGCGCGTCTCGACGACGCCCGGCGGAGTGGGCATTCTCTCGCCGATGGCGTCGGTCGCGACCGGTTGGCGTCACGTCCCGGCCATGGGTAATGCGAACCTCGGGACGACTGCACTCCTGAGCTCGCTCGAACCGGGCACGTACTTCTGGAGCGTGCAGGCGGTCGACACCGCGTTCGCGGGATCGCCGTTCGCGCCGGAGGCGACGTTCACGATCGCCGCGCCCGTCGGCACCGACACGCCCGGAATCTACCGTTCCTCGGATCGGAGCTGGTATCTGAAGAACAGCAACACGCCCGGGGCCGCGGACCTGGTCTTCCCGTACGGGGACCCGGCGGACCAGGCGGTCAAGGGCGATTGGGACGGGGACGGCGACGACACCGTGGGGATCTACCGGGACGGCGTGTTCTTCCTCAAGAACACGAACGGACCCGGCAACGCGGACCTGGTGATCGGGTTCGGGGCGCCCGGAGACATCCCGGTGGCGGGGGACTGGGACGGGGACGGCATCGACACCATCGGCGTCTACCGGCCGAGCGAGGCGGCGTGGTTCCTGCGCAACAGCAACACCGCGGGCGCGCCGGACCTGTCGTTCACCTTCGGCCTGGCGAACGAGACCCCCGTGGTCGGCGATTGGGACGGCAACGGCACGGACACGGTGGGGATCTTCCGCGCGTCGGACCGGCAGTGGTACCTGCACAACTCGAACGCGGGCGGCAACGCCGAGCTGGTCTTCCCGTACGGCGACCCGGCGCAGGACGTGCCGGTCGTGGGCGACTGGGACGGCGACGGCGACGACACCGTCGGCATCTACCGAGCGGCCTTGGGCGAGTGGTTCCTGAAGAACACGAACGAGGCCGGCTTCGCGGACCTGAACTTCGTCTACGGCCTGGTCAACGAGAAGCCCCTTGCCGGGGACTGGGACGGCGATTGAGATGCCCCCGGCCGGGGGACCGTGGAACCAGGTTCCGCGTTCGCATTCTGAGATTTGGTTGGCCGGGAAGGCGGGGTGAACGGCATGCGGCTCAGAGGATACGTCGGTGCTGACCGTTTCGGGGAAGCCGGGACAGGGGGAGGTAGGCTTGAATCGGATTGAGCCAACGCTGCACCCAACTCGCGAAGCCGGGCTATTCAGCCTGGTGCCACTCGGTCTGCTGGTCCTGACCGTGCCGCTTGCGGTCGCTTGCGTGGTCAGCTCGCTGTCCGGGCCCGACCAGGTGACGATCGGAGGCACCGCGACTTTCACGATGACGTACTCGGACAACTCCTCCACCGTCCACAGCGGACGTGGCTGTATCGTCGTACAGGTCCCCGTCGGTTGGACAGCAGTATCGGCGACCTACCGCGGTATCGTCGGATTGAGAAAGGTCGACGGCTCCGCGACGGTGTCTATGACCGATCCTGGGTACTTCAGCCTTCCTCCGCTTCCGGACGGCTATCAGCGCTTCTTCTTTTGGTCCGAGGAGTTCTCTCCCCCGTATTCCCCTGCCGAGGTCGCGGTCGAGATCACGTTCGTAGTCGGAGGGAGCGCAGGACCTCGAATCGTGAGCGTCCACGGTGCGGGGACGGCCGGTGGATCGGTCGGCTGCCAGAACCCGCCGCTGACCCTTGATGTGAACGTGGTGGAGCCTGTGCAGCAGGGAACGGACACACCGGCGATCCACGTTGAGAGCGAGCGGCAGTGGTACCTCAAGAACAGCAATGGGCCGGGCGCGGCGGACCTGATCTTCCCGTACGGCGATCCAAGCGACCAGGCGGTCAAGGGCGACTGGGACGGGGACGGCGACGACACCGTCGGGATCTACCGGGACGGAGTGTTCTTCCTCAAGAACACGAACGGGCCTGGAAACGCGGACCTGGTGATCGGGTTCGGGGCGCCCGGGGACATCCCGGTGGCGGGTGACTGGGACGGCGACGGCGTCGACACGATCGGTGTCTACCGGCCCGCGACGGCAGGGTGGCTGCTGCGCAACTCCAACTCGGTCGGTGCGCCGGACCTGTCGTTCACCTTCGGCCTCTCGAACGAAACCCCCGTGGTCGGCGACTGGAATGGCGACGGCGTGGACACGGTGGGCATCTTCCGCGCCTCGGACCGGCAGTGGCACCTGCACAACTCGGACGCCGGAGGCAACGCGGATCTGGTCTTCCCGTACGGCGACCCGGCGCAGGACGTTCCGGTGGTGGGCGACTGGGACGGCGACGGCGACGACACGGTGGGGATCTACCGGACCGCACTCGGCGAGTGGTTCCTGAAGAACACCAACGAGGCCGGCTTCGCGGACCTGAACTTCGTCTACGGCCTCGTCAACGAGAAGCCCCTCGCCGGGGATTGGGACGGGCAGTAGCGTGCCCAGGACGATAGCGTCTGTGGGGACTCCCCGTCGATGGCTGACCCGGTGGAACTGGGAGAAGCAGATGACGCAACTTCTCCCGCAAAGGCCACACACTGACCCAGTGCGAGGGGGCTTGGCTGCAACCCGAAGGCTCCGGGCGATCGACCTGGCGCGCTTGGTGCTCTGGCTCGGTATTGGCTGGGCAACGAGCGTGACGGCGTGGAACGTGCCCGGTCCAAGCGTGAGGATTCTCCACGACTTTGCGCCACAGCCGTCCAAGCCCGTGGCCGCGGTGATCGTTGGAGTTGGAGACCGACTGTTCGGCACGACGGAGGGGGGTGGTCCCTTCAATGACGGAACTGTATTCAGCGTCGATCCTGGCGGACGAGGATTGGAGGTGATCCACGATTTCCTCGCCTCCACCGATGGGAGTTCTCCAGTGGCGTCGCTCCTCGACGGCGGAGACGGGTTTCTCTATGGGACGACAACCTACGGCGGAATCCAGGACATGGGCACCATCTTCAGGGTGCGGCCGGACGGGCAGGGATTCGCAGTCCTCCATCGGTTCCAAGGAGTCCCGGACGGACGCAACTCGAGGGCCGCTCTCGTCACTGACGGTGCTGGGGTGCTGTTCGGGTGTGCCAGCTACGGGGGTTGGTACGGAAGCGGGACCGTGTTCCGGGTCAACTCGGACGGGTCCGGGTTCTCGGTCTTGAGGCACCTGTCCGGCAGCGACGGGAGACTGCCACTCGCTGCCCTATTCTACGACGGGGCGGGCAAGCTCTACGGCGTCACTAGCTCCGGGGGCCTCGGTGGGGGCGCGGTCTTTGCGCTCAAGGCGGACGGCTCTGGCTTCTGGGTCTTGCACTCATTCGCCGGCGGCGTCAGCGACGGGGCCTCTCCCGAGGGGCCGCTAATTCTCGACGGTGAGGGCACCCTTTACGGAACGACGGCTGGTGGCGGATCAGGAGGATCGATGGGAACGATCTTCTCGATCAGCACTGATGGTACGGGCTTCGAGCTGCTTCACTCGTTTGGGGGAAGCCTGTATGGCATAACGCCCCGAGGGACCCTGGTTGCGGACGGAGCCGGAGGCCTCTATGGAACGACCTCAAGTGGCGGCCTCGTGGGCGCGGGAGTCGTCTACACCCTCCGAACCGATGGCTCTGGCTTCTCCGTCCTGCACTCGTTCGACTCGACTAGCGAGGGGAGCACCCCACTGTCGGCACTGGTCTTCCGCGGTGCGGGCGCTCTCTTTGGGACAGCCAGCGATGGGGGACCCGGCGGCAGAGGCGCGCTCTTCACGATGGGGACTTCAGGCTCGGACTTCTCTGTGGTCCACGGCTTCTCGGGCGAAACCGCCGATGGCAAGTGGCCGGAGGCCTCGCTCACCGCAGATGTGGTTGGCAACCTCTATGGAACGACTCCGAATGGGGGACCGGCCGGCATGGGAGCTGTCTTCAAGGTATCCAAGGATGGGACGGCCCAGGAGGTCCTGCATTTCTTTGCCGGGGGACCTGTCGACGGACGGATGCCAAGGGCGGGTCTCGTGCTGGATGCGGCGGGAAACCTCTTCGGAACAACGGCATACGGAGGGAATGCGGACAAAGGGTCGGTCTTCACGCTGAAGACCGATGGGTCGGGGTTCTCGTTGTTGCACTCGTTCCCAACGGGCGACTCGGAGGGGGGCATCCCCTTGGCCCCGCTTGTCCTATTGGGACCAGACAAGCTGCTGGGAAGTGCTTCCATCGGTGGCCAGCACGGCGACGGAACGATCTTCACGCTCAACACGGACGGGACGGCGTTTGCGGTCATATATCACTTCGAAGGAGGAACGTCCGGTGGCAGCGACCCCAGGGGAGGGCTCGTCCTTGACGGTGCCGGCAACCTCTACGGGACCACGTTCGGTGCTGGGGCCGCGAGCCTGGGCGTGGTGTTCGCGTTGGGGTCGGATGGGTCGGCTTTCCAACTACTGCACAGCTTCGGCGGGGGGGCACTCGACGGGAGCAGGCCCTGGGCCGCCTTGAGCATCGACAGCCTCGGGAACCTCTATGGCACGACCTGGCGGGGAGGGACCGCAGACCAGGGCACGGTCTTCACGGTGAGAACGGACGGGACCGGGTTCGGACTGCTCCACTCGTTCGTGGGGGGGACGTCGGACGGGAGCGAGCCGCGTGCGCCGGTGATCCTGGTCGGCCCTCGCAAGCTCGTCGGCACTACCTACCTCGGGGGCCAATACGGCCAAGGCACGATCTTCGGGCTCGAGACCGACGGTTCGGGGTTCATGCTGCGACGCTCCTTCTCGGGCTCGATGGCCGATGGGAGCGAGCCGATAGCCGGCCTGGTCTGCCGCGGCCACTTGCTCTACGGCGTCACGACCTCGGGAGGCAGAGCGGGCTTCGGGACGGTGTTCTCCATCCGAGGAGGTACCGACACCCCCGCAATCTACCGGGCCTCGGATCGGAGCTGGTATCTGAAGAACAGCAACGCCTCCGGGGCGGCGGACCTGGTCTTCCCGTACGGGGACCCGTCGGACCAGGCGGTGAAGGGGGACTGGGACGGGGACGGGGACGACACCGTCGGGATCTACCGGGACGGGATGTTCTTCCTGAAGAACAGCAACGCTGCCGGCAACGCGGATATCGTGGTCGGCTTCGGGGCTCCCGGCGACCTTCCCATCGCGGGGGACTGGGACGGGGACGGGATCGACACGATCGGGGTGTACCGGCCGGGCGGGGCGGCGTGGTTTCTCAGGAACACCAACACGCCAGGTCCGCCGGATATCAGCTTCACCTACGGTTTGGCCAACGAGACCCCGGTCGCTGGCGACTGGGACGCCGACGGCATCGACACGGTGGGGATCTTCCGGGCGTCGGACCGGCAGTGGTACCTGCACAACCTCAATGCCGGTGGAAACGCGGAGCTAGTGTTTCCGTACGGGGACCCGGCGCAGGACGTGCCGGTGGTGGGGGACTGGGACGGGGGCGGGGACGACACGGTGGGGATCTACCGGGCGGCGCTGGGGGAGTGGTTCTTGAAGAACACCAACGAGGCGGGCTTCGCGGACGTGAACTTCGTCTACGGCCTCGTCAACGAGAAGCCCCTCGCGGGGGATTGGGACGGGAACTGAGAGAGCAGGGGTCGGGAGTCCGATACCCGAGGTCCGGGTCGCTTCATCGAGAGAACGGCCGTCATTGCGAGGAGGCCGAAGGCCGACGAAGCAGTCCCGAGGCGCCTGAAGGCCCGCGAAAGGCGTCGGAATTGCTTCGGCCCTTCGGGCCTCGCAATGACAAGTGGGGTCGATGTTGCTTACGAGGAGCCGCCAGGCGGTGACGAAGCGATGCCGGGGCACCGCGCAACCTCCGGCCACGGTGGGAGCTACCCAACACTCGGCTTCGGTCCGTGGTCAGGCAGGCCGCGTAGCGGCTGCCGCCCACCCACCCGCGCGATCTCGACGCGCCTGAACGCCCTCCAGACACGACGAGGTTGCTTCGCGGGCTGCGCTCGCTCGCGATGACGGAGCGGTCGGAGCGCCTCGGGAGGCGGCGCGCAGCAGGTGCGGGCAATCCGGTTGCGCCGGGAGGGTGAATCCGCACTATCATGCGCGCTTGTGAAAACGAGAACGCTCGGCCTGGTCCTGCTGCTCGCTGCGACTACCGTTCTTGCCCAGCCCGCCCCGCCCGAGGGTGACGGCCCCTGGGTCGTGCGCGCCACCTTCCAGACCCGGAGTCAGGTCGACTTCCTGGCGGCGGAGATCGAGCCGTGGGAGGTCCACCACGGCGAGGGGTGGCTCGTCGTCGACGTGGACCGCGCCGGCTGGCAGTTGCTGCTCGACCTTGGCATGGTCCCGGAGCTGGACGAGGCGCGCACCGCGAAGTACCGCGCGCCGCACGTCATGCTCCCGGAACAGATCGAGGGGATCCCGAGCTACCCCTGCTACCGGACGGTCGAGGAGACGTTCGCCGCGGCCCTGGCCCTCGTCGCGGCCCACCCGACGCTCGCGACCTGGACGGACATCGGGAACTCGTGGGAGAAGGCGGACGGCGGCGGTCCTCCCGGGTACGACATGATGGTCCTCACGCTGACGAACTCGGCGACGCCGGGCCCCAAACCGAAGGTCCTGATGTTCGCGTCGATCCACGCGCGGGAGTACGTCACCGCGGAGCTCGCGACCCGGCTCGCGGAGCACCTGCTGTCCAATTACGGCACCGACCCCGACGTGACGTGGTTCCTCGACCACCAGGAGGTCCACCTCGTCCTCCACACCAATCCGGACGGCCGCAAGAAGGCGGAGACCGGCGCGGATTGGCGGAAGAACACCAACAGCGGCTACTGCACCACGCCCAGCTCCTACGGCATCGACCTCAACCGCAACTTCCCGTACAACTGGGGGTGCTGCGGCGGCTCGAGCGGCTCGCCGTGCTCCGGGACCTACCGGGGGCCGAGCCCGGTCTCGGAGCCCGAGACCATCGCGGTCCGCGACTACGCCCTCGCGATCTTCCCGGACTACGGCGACCCGCAGGTCGCGCCGATCCCGGACGACGCCGCCGGGGTGTTCATCGACCTCCACAGCTACGGCGAGCTCGTACTCTGGCCGTGGGGCTACACCTACTCGGCTCCGCCGAACGCGAGTGGCCTGCGGACGTTCGGGCGCAAGCTGGCCTACTTCAACGGGCACGAGCCGGACCAGAGCTGCGGACTGTACCTCACGGACGGCACCACGGACGACTTCACCTACGGCGAGCTGGGCGTGGCGTCGTACACCTTCGAGATGGGCGACGACTTCTTCCAGGACTGCACGACGTTCACGAGCACGATCCTGCCGACGAACCTGCAGGCGCTGCTGTACGCGATCCGGGTCGCGCGGCTGCCGTACCGGCTGCCGGCGGGCCCGGACGCCCTGTCGGTGGCGACGACCCCGTCAGGGAACGTCACGGCGGGCACGGACGTCCTCGTCACGGCGACGATCAACGACACGCGGTACAACAACACGAACGGCACCGAGCCGGTGCAGGCCATCGCCGCCGCCGAGGTCTACGTCGACACCCCGCCGTGGGCCACGGGCGCCACGCCGGTCGCGCTCACCGCCACCGACGGCACCTTCAACGCGACCGTCGAGGCCGTCCAGGGCACGCTGGCGACCGCCGCGTGGACGGGCACCAACCCTCACACCCTGTACGTCCGCGGCCGGGACGCGGGGAACACCTGGGGCCCGGTGAGCGCCGTCTTCGTCCGCCTCGTCGGCCCGGGGAACGAGACGCTCACCGTCAGCAAGCCCGGCAGCGGATCGGGCACCGTCACCTCGAGC
>JACQZW010000026.1 GCA_016213675.1 Acidobacteriota bacterium
ATCTGTCATCGCGCGCGGAGCGAGGGATCTACTGCCTTCTTGGCGGCCCTGCCCCCAGGACTCGCCGCCAATCACGGACCGAGGTCCGTCCCCTTCGTGCTCACCCTGCGGCTGGGCGGCGGCTCCCTCTCCCGGCGGGAGGTTCGGGGCATATGCGCCAACGTACCCAACAGGAATGAGCTCGACCTGGACCTGGAGTTGGACTTGGACCTCGACCTGGACCTTCGGTCGTTGCTGGCGATCCCCGGCATCATCAGCCGAGTGACGAGGTTCCAGCGGCGCGACGGACAGCATGTCCACGTCCAAATCGAAGTCCAGGTCGAAGTCCAGGTCGAGGTCCATGTGGCTTCAGATGGATAAGTTAGCGCATATGGAGGGTCGGGGTGAGGGGCGGTCGATCGACCTCTGCCGTCAGCGCGAGGAGCGCAGCGACGAAGCGATCCCGTCGCGCTTGGCGGCCCTGTACCCAGACTTGCCGCCAGTCACGGACCCAGGTCCGTCTTCTCCATTGGCCCCTGGGGTGCGCGGCCCCCTCCTGCTGGACTCGCCCCCGCGAGGCCAGCAGGAGACTGCTCCGCGAGCGACCGGACAGCGCGATCCACGGTGGGGCCCCTCGCCATTGCGTACAACAACCCGCCTTGCCTGGTCGACCGCAATGCACAGCCACCGCCCGTCCCCGCGGCTTCGGGCGCCAGCTCTGCATGCCGCGTCGCGCCACCCGCCCATCCTCCGCGCGGCCGCTCCTCGCTTCGCTCGTCGCGCTGTCGACACCCCCTCGCGGCTCGCGCGTCCCGGGACCCGCTCGCTCCGCAGAGATGGGCCGCGCACCCCAGGGGCGGGTCTTTCTCCCCCACCCGCCCACGCGCCTCCCACCCGTCCCCCGCACGATCAGGCGCTCGATCGTTGCGCGTTCCAGGCACGACGCCCGCGGCACGGCAATCATCTACACTCATGTCGCAAAGCCGAGGAGGACGATGTGTTCTCAGCCCAGCCGACCGACGCTGCGGGAAGTTTTCGACGGCGCCGCGGGATGGCAACGCAGCCGACGAGCCGCTACCTCTTCCAGGCCGGCCCGAACCAACCCGCAGGTCGCAGGAGCCTGCTGTACGCCGATTGGCCTCGCGACCTCAAAGGTCGGCAAGGAACCGGATCACGCTGCGTCGCCCGTGCTACCGGCGGTCTTGAACGGCCCGCCCGACTTGGCGTTAGGCGCCTAGCGAATGGGTGGAGGTACCCGATGCGTTCCGCGTTCGCCTGGCCTCTTCTGACCCTTGCCCTTACAGCCTGCACCACGACTTCTGTTCATCGCGACCTGGCTTCCGAACCGACCCCTAGCATCTGGAAGCCCGATGCTACCTGGGTCCTCGTGCTCCTCGACGATCAGAGCCAAGTTGTCCGCTCGCTAACCGTCCGATTCACTGATCAGGCTGCCGATTCATGCATCTCCGGCGATTGGCGCCAGGTCGAAATCCTGGCTGAGCGGCCTGCCCGGCATCCGTCATTCACCGGAAAGTCCGCGTACATGCTCACCGGCGCCGCGTTGGTTGTCGAGCTATCTGCGAACCGGTGCGACTCCTACTACACCTTGCATGGGAGGCTTTCGGAAACCGGTGTAGCCGGCGCCCATGGCCCGCAGCACCTGCAGGGGGGCCGCGCCGTCGGCACCTTCTCAGGTGCCCCGACTGACCAATAACGCCATCCACTCGACTGCCGCGACGCCTGACCCGGCACTGAAGCTGACACGGCTCTCGGGCTGCATACCTGGTGGGCTTGGCCTCGGTGAAGATCATGCCGTGCGCCGGCCCTGCCCCTCATTCGCGAGGCGACTCAGCGCGAGCGTTAGGGGAATCCAGGAAGGCCACTGTGCGGTTCGCCGTCGGAAGGGCGAATCCGGACCTAGCTGTCTATCGGGCTGCCGAGCGAAGGGCCATCTTTCGGAGTGCGGGTCAGCGGCCGGGACGCGGGCGGGTCGGATGGTGGGCCGGGTCGTCCGGGGACTCGAGCCAGGCGGCCATGAGGCGTTTGATCTGGGTCTGGTACGGGACGCCAGCGAGGGAGGCCCGGGTCCGGAATGCCGCGAGCAGCGGTTCGGGGAGGCGCAGGCTGATCAGCCGGCTCTTGCGCGGCGCGGACGCCGCGGCGTGCAGGGCCTGGAAGTCGTCGAGGAACGCGACGATCTGCTCCGGGCTCAGCTCCCGGCAACGTTCGAGGTACTCCGGCGAGAAGTACTGGACCGGCCTCACGCGAGTGCCTCCAGCGCGCGGACGTCCTCGAGGTCCTGCGCGCGTCCGCTCGCGCGCTTCATGGCGATCAGGTCGGCGCGCGAGACGACCGGGACGGTCACGGCGCCCACGCGGATCTTCACGACCTTCATGGCGGCGAGGTCGTGGGTGATGACGACGTCGACGATCTCGGCCGGGTTCGACGGGTTGGAGAAGCTCCAGGCGATCAGGTTGCGGTTGCGGATGTACTCCTCGCGGAAGTCGAAGACCTGACCGGCGTCGACCGGCAGGCGTGGCGCGAGCCCCAGCCCCTTCAGGACTCGCTCCGCGGCCACGAAGTCGTCGCGCGACCGGCACAGGACCACGTCGACATCGAGCGTGCCGCGCACCGCCCCGTGCAGGGCGACCGCGTAGCCGCCGGTGACGGCGAACCGCACGCGGGCGTCCTGGAAGGCTCGGGTAAGGCGGAGGATGAAGCTCATCAATACATGTATATACACTAACCCCGCCACCCCGGCAACACCCGGCAGGTCAAGTGGACCACCGTGACCCAGATGCGGCGGCGAGCGGCCTCGCCCACGACCAGCGCCTCGAGAGGGCGGGGGTAGGCAGAACCACGAGGCCGCTGCGCGCCGGATCGCGCCGCGCCCGAGCGAGTCGGCAGCTCCCCGCGCGGGCTATGCTCTGTTGGATGACCCTGACTGGCGCTCCCCGCGCTCTCCACGAGGCGCCGACATGACCCGCGCGCCTGGTCGGGGTGGCGCCCGCCGCCAGGCGTCGTCGCTCGCCATGTCGCTTGGCTCGAAACCGTGGCCGTGGTGGGCTGCGGCGTGGGTCGTCGCCGGCGCGTTCGTCCTCCGCGCGCTCGCCGCCCGGGGCGATCTCTGGCTGGACGAGATCTTCACGCTGACGGCGATGTCGAGCCTCCACTCGCCCGTCGAGATCGTCACCGCGCTGCACCACGAGAACAACCACCTGCTCTATTCGCTCCTGCTCTGGATTCTGCGGCCATTCGACAGCGAGTGGGTCTACCGGCTCCCCGCGGCCGCGGCCGGAGCGGGCAGCGTCGCACTCGGCGCCTGGATCGCGGCGGCCGACGGACAGGCGCGAGCGCACGACAAGGGCGGCGCGCCGGCGCGGGCCGTCATCGCCGCGATCCTGCTCGGCGCCTCGTACCTGCTCGTCCACTACGGCTCGGAGGCACGCGGATATTCGCTCGCCGTGTTCTTCTCGCTGGCCGCCCTCGCGGCAGCGCATCGTAGTGGGTTCAGGCCGGGCAGCCGCTGGGCCTGGGTCTATGCCCCTGCCCTCGCCCTCGCCCTGCTCAGCCACGCGCTCGCGATTCACGCCGTGGCCGGCGGCCTCGCATGGTCTCTCGTGCGCTGGCGGCGCGCCGGGCTCAGCTTCGGTCCCCTCGCACTCTCCGGCCTGCGCTGGCACGCGCTGCCAGTCGCGACCGCGGTGGCGCTCTACGTCGGCTTCCTGCGCGGCGTCATGGGCGCCGGCGGGAACCCGGATCCCGTCCTGTCGGTGCTCGGGCGCACCGTGGCCTACGCCTCCGGGCTCCCGCTCGGTCTCGGCGCTGGCGGGCTGCTCGCCCTGGGGCTCGCCTCGATTGCGGCGTGTCTTCTGCCGCCGCTGCGAAGCCAGGACGACTCCTGGATCTTCTACCTGACAGCGGCGCTCGCCTCGCCCCTCGCATTCCAGCTCCTCCTGCCCCGGACCGTCCTCTTCGAACGCTACTTCGTCCTCACCGCGACCCTCGCGCTCGTGGTCCTCGCTCGCGGGTTCGCGGCGCTGTGGACATTCAGCGGTGCGGGCAAGGCGGCGACCGTGATCCTGCTGGCGGCGTCCGTCGCGGGGAACGTCCCGCGAATCGTCCGGCTGCTGGTCGAGCAGCGCGGCCAGTACAGTGCGGCGCTCGCCCGCATCGCCGAGGTCGGCCCCGGGCCAGTCGTCACCGTCAGCGGGGACCACGACTTCCGCAACGGCCTCGTCGTGGAGTACTACGCGAGCCGGGTCGAGCGTTCCAATCGCATCGTCTGGGTGCCACCGGGAACCTGGCGGGGCGTCGGACCGGACTGGTTCCTCGTCCACCGCTTCGAGAGTGAAGGGCCGCCTCCGCCGGCGTTCGTCGACACCGCCGACAACGTCTACCGGCTGGACCGCGAGTACCTGTCGGCTCCACTATCGGGTTGGCGGTGGTTCACTTTCCGGCGCGCGGACCGGACCGCTGCGCCGCCCTGAGCCCTCGCCCCGCCCGCCGGTGGGATGCGTGGTTCCGGCACCGGAGGATGGACCGGGGGGTGGCTACGGGCCGAGGAGGGGCGACGTGGCCGGGTGGTCCCAGTCGATCTCGGAGCCCCACACGGAGTGCGGGATGGCGAACACGACCAGGGTGGCGAGCGCGGCGGCGACGACCGCGCCGCGGGCAGCGCGCCCGCCGCGCATCCGCCACAGCGCAAAGGCCCACGCCAGGCCGGCGATCAGCGTCTTGTTGTCGGTGAGGTCCCAGCCGAAAGGTACACCGGTCCACCACGCCCCGAACGCCGCCTTCTGCACGGCGGGACCGAGGATGAAGCCGCCGATCCCGAGCAGGACCACGGTGATCCACACCTGTCGGTGCAGCGAAGGGCCGCGGTACCACGCCTCGAGTCCGGCGCGGTTGGAGAAGAGCATGCCGGCGAACATGGCGAAGATGTGCGGGATCAGCACGGCCGGTGACACGTCGCCCTTGAAGCGCGTCACCGCCGGCCGCGGCGGGAACTGCACGGTCTCCTCGCCCCGGCGCAGCCGGACCTGGTACTCGAGCTTGCCGGCCGGCGGCTGGTGCGGCAGCGCCGCGCCGAGCCCGTCGTCCTCCCGCGCTATCGGCATCACCTGCCACGCGTCGCGGGTGGGGAAGCGCCGCCACGCGACCTCGCCCGTGACCTTGGAGTCGGCCACGGCGACGCGTACCGCCTGGTCGCCGCCGCCGCCGTGCGACCGGGTCAAGCGCAAGCCGATCTCTTGTCCACCGAGCTGGACGCGGCCACGCACCGGGTAGGTCGGCCCGCTGGTCCGCTGCCATACCGCCGACGCGAGCGCCACGACCACCGCCAGCGTCCAGCGCCCGCCCGGGCCGAGCCTCACGACTCCTCCCGACGCATCGGCGCGAACCCCTCACCGAGCACTTCCTGCGCCGGGGTGATCGCCACGAACGCAGACCGGTCGACCTCGGCGACCAGGCGCTTGAGCCGGCCGACCTCATGCGCCGCGATGACGACGTAGAGCACCGGCCGCGGCTCGCCGGTGAACCCGCCGATGGCGTCGAGCACGGTGACGCCGCGGCCGAGCCGCTCCAGGATCGCCGTCTTCACGGCGCCCGGGTCCTTGCTGATGATGAGCGCGGAGCGGGCGGCCGAAAACCCTTCGAGCACGAGATCGAGCACCCGGGCCGAGACGAAGGCGAGCGCGAGCGCCACCATGACCGCCTCGGCGCCGAACTCCCAGGCCGCGACCGCGAAGATCGCCACGTTCATGGCGAGCAGAGCCTGGCCGATCCCCACCCCGAGCCACCGGTGCGCCAGGCGCGCCAGCACGTCCGTGCCGCCGGTCGTGCCGCGGCCGCGGAAGACCAGCCCCATCCCGATCCCGTCCATCAGTCCGCCGTAGCAGATGACCAGCAGCCGATCGGAGGTCGGCGCCATGACCCACGACGCGGTGAGGTCGATGGTCACCGAGATAATGACCACCGAGACGAGAGTGCGGACGAAGAAGCCCATGCCGCCGGCGTACCGCCAGCCGAGCCAGAGGAGCGGTAGGTTGAGGGCGAAGACCACTGCACCGACCGGCGTCCCGGCCAGGTAGTGGAGGATGATCGAGATCCCCGTGACACCGCCGGAAACGACCTTGTTGGGGACGAAGAACATGTTCGTCCCGACCGCCACGAGCAACGACCCGACGACGATCTGTGCGTAGTCGAAGGCGACGCCGAGCCCGCCCCGCGGGGCGTGAAAGCTCCACTTCACGCGGCGCATCGTGCCATGCCGCGCGCCGGCTGCCAACTCCCGGGGTCGATCAGCGGGTGTCGAGGAAGGCCAGGACCAGCTCCGCGAGCTCGCGGGGTCTCTCGATCGGCACGAGGTGACCGCACTCGGGGACGATCTCGAGTACCGAGGACGGAACGCGCTCGGCCGCCAAAGCCGCCATCGCGACGAAGTCCGGCACGTCGCCGTCCCCGCTCACGACGAGCGTCGGAACCGCGATCTCGCCCAGACGATCGACGACCTTCCAGTCGCGGTCGGCATCGTCCCGCACCGACGCGAAGTACTCTCCGGCCGGGAACGTGAGCGTCATCGCCTCGACCCTCTCGCGCGCACCGGGCAGCCCGGCGGCCGAGCGCATCAGCGGGTGCGACAGCCAGCAGCCGCGGACCGCGGCCTGCACACCCTCGCCGCGGATGCGCCGGGCGAACTCCTTGAAGCTACCGTGCAGCTCGGCGGACAGCGGGAAGTCGGGCAGTAGCGGGCCGACCAACGTCAGCGACCGCACCCTCCCCGGGAACCTGAGCGCGCACTCGACGGCGATACCGCCGCCCTTGGACAGCCCGATCACGTGGGCGCTGGAGCACCCGGTCGCGCCCAGGACGGCGTCGAGGTCTGCGGCGTGGTCGCCGAACCTGTAGCCCTGCGGAGGCGAGGCGGACCTCCCATGGCCGCGCTGGTCGTAGCGGATCGCCCGGTAGCCGGCTCGCCCCAGCGCCGGGGCCAGGTCGTCCCACACCCGCAGGTCGAGGGAGTGGCCGTGCAGGAGGATCACCGGCTCGCCGGCCCCCTCGACCTCGACGTGGAGCGCCACACCGTCCCGTTCGACGATCACGGCCTCTCCTCCGGCGC
>JACQZW010000027.1 GCA_016213675.1 Acidobacteriota bacterium
CCCCTGGGGTGCGCGGCCCATCTCTGCGGAGCGAGCGGGTCACCGGACGCGCGAGCCGCGATCGGGTATCGGGGGCCCGAGGAGCGTCAGCGACGAGGGACCGCGCGGAGGCTGGGAGGGGGGCGTGAAGCGGCATGCAGGGCTGCCGCCCGGAGCCCGAGGTGGTGGGCGGAGGCTGTGCATGGAGGCCGACCACGATGGTCGGGTCGTTGTACGCAACCCGAGGGGCCCCATCGCGGCTCGCGCCAGTCCGGTCGCGAGCGGAGCAGTCTCGTCCCGGCCTCGCGGGGGCGAGCCTGGACCGAGGGGGCCGCGCACCCCAGGGGCCAAAGAGGGGATGGACCTCGGTCCGTGACTGACGGCAAGCCGTGGGGTTGGTCCTCCAAGCTCAACAGCACCCTCGATTCGGGAGTTGTCTATCATGCTCAAGCCGGGAGGGCACCTTGGACGTGACACGGGGCGAGCTGTTCATCGTGGCGTCGCCGTCGGGCGGCGGCAAGACGACGCTGATCCGCCGGGTGATGGCGGCACTGCAGCGCGAAGGGCGCGAGGTCTACTTCTCGATCTCGCACACCACGCGGCAGCCGCGCCCCGGCGAGCGGCACGGCGTCGACTACTACTTCGTCGACCGGCCGGCGTTCAACGCGATGGTCGGGCGGCGCGAGTTCCTCGAGTTCGCCGAGGTGCACAACAACCTGTACGGCACCTCGCGCGTCGAGGTCGAGGGCAAGCTCGCCCGCGGCTGCGACGTCTTCCTCGACATCGACGTGCAGGGGGCGCGGCAGGTTCGTGCGTCGGTGCCGGATGCCGTGAAGGTGTTCATCTTCCCGCCGTCGTTCGCCGAGCTGCACCGGCGGCTGGTCGCCCGGCGGCAGGACGACGAGGCCACCATCGCGTTACGGATCCGTAATGCTCTCAAAGAAATGCGTGAGTACGCCGAGTTCGACTATGTTATCATCAACGCCGACCTCGAGGAGGCGACGCGAGCGCTCCTCGCCGTCGTGGCGGCGTCGCGGCTCCGGCCGCTGCGCCAACGCGGGCAGGTTGAGGACATCATCGTCGAGTTCGAGCGCTCGCCTGGAGAGGAGTCGAAGTAATGCTGGAATTGCCCGAGGGTGTGGAGTCCACGTTCCGCTTCATCCTGATCGCGGCGCGCCGCGCCGAGCAGCTCGTCGGCGGCGCGCGGCCTCGCATCGTCTCCCGTCACGTCAAGCCGACGACGATCGCACTGGCCGAGCTGCGCGGCGACTTGGTGCCGTGGCGACCGGTGACGCCGGAGGAGTACGAGGTCCTGCGTCTCGAGGAGCTCGCGGCCAAGGAGAAGGAGGAGCACACCCTCTCGGTCCTCGCCACGCCACGGCCGGTGCCTGTCGTGGTCGTCGAGGAGCCCGAGGTCGAGGAGGAGGAGCTCGACGAGTTCGAGGACGAGCTCGAGGGTCCCGACCTCGACGGCGGCGAGCTCGGCGAGGCGGACGGCGTCGAGGTCGCCGAGGTCGCCGAGGCCGACGAGCTGCTGGTCGTCCCTCCCGAGGAGTAGGGAGTGCGCGGCCGGGTGGTGCTCGGCGTCTCCGGCGGGATCGCCGCCTTCCGGGCCGTCGAGGTGCTCCGGCTGCTGGTCAAGGCCGGCTGCCGGGTCCACCCGATCCTCACCCGCAACGCCGCACGCTTCGTGACCCCGCGCACCTTCGCGGTGCTGTCGGGAAAGGTCGCGCAGGTCTCGCTGTGGCACGGTCCCACGGCGCCCGGCATCGACCACACCGACCTCTCTCGCGTCGCAGATCTCCTGCTCGTCGCGCCGGCGACCGCCAACGTGCTCGCCAAGATGGCCGCAGGCGTCGCCGACGACGCCCTGACGACCTACGCCCTGGCTCATCGCCGAGCGGTGGTCGTGGCGCCGGCGATGAACACCGTGATGTGGCTCCAGCCGGCGATCCGGGAGGCGATGGCGACGCTCAAGGCTCGCGGCGTCGCCGTCGTCGAGCCGGTGGCCGGCCTGCTGGCGGACGGCGAGGTGGGCGACGGCAAGCTCGCGGAGCCCGAGGTGATCGCCGCGGCCGCCCTCGACGCGCTCCCGCCGGCCGGTCCGCTGGCCGGGTTGCGCGTCCTCGTCACCGCCGGCCCGACCCGGGAGCGCATCGACGCGGTGCGGGTGATCTCCAACCGGTCGTCGGGCCGCATGGGCGTCGCCCTCGCCGAGCAGGCGCGCCTCCTCGGCGCCGCCGTCACGGTCGCGGCCGGACCGGGCGTGTCCGTGCCCGCCGGCCTGGCCTGCGAGCGGTTCGAGAGCACGGCGGATCTCGAGGACCTGCTCGCCCGCCGGGCCGGCGCCGCCGATGTCGTGCTGCACGCCGCCGCGGTCGCCGACTTCCGCCCGGCGACCGTGGCCGAGGGCAAGCTCGACCGCCGCGCCGGCGGTCTCGCCCTCGAGCTCGCGCCGACGCCGGACCTGGCCAAGGGGATGCCGCGCCCCGGCGGCCGTCCGTTCCTCGTGATCTTCGCCGCCGAGCGTGCCGCCGACCTCGAGCCGCGGGCCGCCCGCAAGCTGGCCGAGAAGGGCGCGGACGCCGTCGTCGCCAACCCCATCGACGAGGCAGGCCTCGGCATGGAGACGCCGGCCAACCGAGCCGTCCTGCTGACTCGGCTCGGGCTGCGCTGCGAGCTGCCGGCGCAGGGCAAGGACGCCCTGGCCCGCGAGCTGCTCCTCGCCCTGGCCGGAGAGATCCTCGCCGCCCCGGGTCGATGAGTCGCGACGAGCTGCTCCGCTACCTCAAGGACTTCCACTGGAACGACGTGGACGTGGCCGCCGGCCCGCCCGGCACCGGTGCCGACGCGGCCGCGCCGGCCGAGGCCGATCCGCTGGCCGCACCGGACCTCGCCGGCATGGCCGCGGCGCTCGCGGACTGCCGCCGCTGCCGGCTGTGCCAGGGCCGCAGTCGCGTGGTCTTCGGGGTGGGAAACCCGCGCGCCCGGGTGATGTTCATCGGCGAAGGCCCCGGCGCCGACGAGGACCGCCAGGGCGAGCCGTTCGTCGGCAAAGCCGGCCAGCTCCTCAACGCGATGCTCCCGGCGATCGGGCTGAGGCGCGAGGACGTCTACATCGGCAACGTCGTCAAGTGCCGGCCGCCGGGCAACCGGGACCCCGAGGACGACGAGGTCGCCGCCTGCCTCCCGTTCCTCCACCGCCAGATCGAGCTGGTCGGTCCCGACGTGATCGTCACCCTCGGCCGGATCGCCGCCCGCCACCTGCTCGGCACCACCGCGCCGATCTCGTCGTACCGCGGGCGCTGGACCTCCTTCGCGGGCCGCGACGTGCTGCCCACCTTCCACCCCGCCTACCTGCTGCGCAACCCGGCGGCCAAGGCCCAGGCGTGGGCCGACCTCAAGCAGCTCCTCCAGCGCCTCGCCGCGACGCCCCGCTGACGGTCGCCAGAAAGGTCCTCTGAAACCCGGCGTGCCGACCGCCTGGGCACAGGCCGTTGAGCCGGAAGTAGCTTCCCTATCAGGAGGTTCTCGCATGCTATAGTGAGTTGGGCCGATGCCGACCTGGCTTTTTTCGCGCTCGCTGCTCTACCCGCTGACGGCCGTGCTGGTCGCCCTCGCGACGGTGCCGGTCGCGTTGGTGGGTTGGGGGTTCGTGGGCTCCAACCGGGGCCAGATCGAGACGCTCGAGATGCAGTACCTGACCCGGCAGGCCGTCGGCCTGGCCCGCGAGCTCGAGGTGTTCCACCTCAACGGGGCCGGTCGGATCGAGACGGTCGCCCACGCGTTGCGTCCGGATGCTGCACATCCGCTGAACATGCGCGGCGCCTCGGCGACTCTCGAGGAGCTCGTCCAGAACAACCGCCACATCGTGCTGCTCCGCCTCCTCGACGAGCGCGGTCAGGGCTCGCTGGTCCAGAGCCGCCCGCTGGCGAAGCGCGCCGACGAGGCGCTGGTGCCGCTCCTGGCGGAGGCGTACGCCGAGAACATGAGCGGCAGGCCGGTGCGCCACGACTTCCTCCGATTGCCCGGCGAGAAGCCGCTGTCGCTGCTGTCGGTTCCGCTCGCCAGCCCGGACGGCAAGCCGATGGGGGCGCTGCAGGGCGTCGTGTCGCTCGAGTGGGTCGGCAGCCGGATGGCCGAGGAGGCCGGGGTCGGGGTGACGGTCGACGTCGTCGATCGCAAGGGGGACGTGCTCTTCTCGTCCGACCACACCCGCGTCGGCAGGTCCGCGGCGGCCCATCCGCTGGTCGCCCAGTTCCTCCAGGCGGCGGTGCGGCTGACCAAGACGTATCAGGACCCGCTGCGCCCCACAAACGCCGAGGTCCTCGGCTCGCTGTGCCCGATCGACGAGCCGGGCTGGGCCGTGGTCACCGCCCGCGACGTCGAGGTGGCGTTCGCGGCGCTCACCGCCATGGCCCGCCGTACCGCGGTGCTCGCGGCGATCACCGGCGTGCTGGCGATGGTGTTCGGGATCCTGCTGGCCCGCCGGATCATCCAGCCGATCGGTCACCTCGCGGACGTCACCACCGCCGTCGCCGGCGGCGACTTCGCCCGCCGGGTGCCGGTCGGGTCGAGGAACGAGCTCGGGCAGCTCGCCGCCAACTTCAACGTCATGGCCGAGGAGGTCGAGCAGTACGTGTCCTCCCTGCGGCAGGCGCTGGCCGAAAACCAGGAGCTGATGGTCGACTCGATCCGCGCCCTGGCGGCGGCCATCGACGCCAAGAATCCGTACACGCGCGGCCACTCCGAGCGCGTGTCGCAGTACGCGGTGGCGATCGCGAAGCACTACGGGCTCGACGGCACGGAGATCAAGCGGGTCGAGATGTCGGCGCTGCTGCACGACGTGGGCAAGATCGGGATCGAGGACGCGATCCTCACCAAGCCCGACGCCCTGACCGACAGCGAGTTCGCCCAGATGCGCGCCCACCCGCTGAAGGGCGCAGCGATCGTCAGCCCGATGAAGCGACTGCGGGACGTCCTGCCCGGCATCCGCTCGCACCACGAGAACTGGGTGGGCGGTGGCTACCCCGACGGCCTGTCCGGCGAGGCGATTCCGCTCATCGCGCGGATCATCGCCGCGGCCGACGTGTTCGACGCCATGACCACGCACCGGCCGTACCAACGGGCGATGAGCCTCGATTACGTCTTCAACAAGATGCGCGAGCTGGCCAACCGCCGCCTCGACCCGCGGGTCGTGGACGCGTTCTTCTCGGCGGTGCAGGCCGGCGACCTGATACCCTTGAGCCAGGCGGAGGTGGCGTAGTGATGCGGCGAAGCACCTTGACGTGGGTCGTGTTGGTCGGCGCAGCGGTGGTCCTGGCGGGGTGCGGGTCGACGAAGCCGGAAGAGGGGGCGGTCGCGGCTCCGACCGTCAACGCCAAGGACCCGCTGGCCGCGATGACGCTCCTCCACCAGGGCAAGTCCATGATCGCCGAGGGCCGGGTCGACGAGGGGATCTCCCGCTACCGTGCCGCGCTCCACTTGCAGCCGACCAACCCGACCATCCACAACGCCATCGGCGCCGCCGAGTTGCAGCGCGACAACGCGACCAAGGCGCTCGAGTCGTTCAACCGGGCGCTACAGTACGCCCCGTCGTACTCGGACGCCCGCAACAACCGGGGCGCGGCCTACGTCCGGCTCAACCAGCTCGCGCTCGCCGAGAACGACTTCCTCGAGGTCCTGGCGGACAACACCTACGCCAACCGCGCGGGGGTGTACTTCAACCTCGGCTCGCTCTACCTCGGCAGGGGGAACCTCGCCGCGGCCGAGGAGAACCTGCGCAAGGCCGCCAAGCCCGCCGGGCCGGTCGACGCCTACGCCCTGCTCGCCGAGGTCCTGCACAAGCAGGGGAAGACCGCCCTCGCCGAGAGCACCCTGCGCGAGGGCCTGAACCGCGCCCCCGAGCGGGCGGACATCGCGCTGTCCCTGGCGGAGCTGCTCCTCCGGGAAGGACGGACAGGCGAGGCGCAGGAGATGTTCCGCCGGGTCATCACGCTGGCGCCGCAGTCGCAGGAGGCGGACACCGCCCGAAAGCGCCTCGGGAGCTGACGTGCCGTTCCAGTACCTCCTGACCAACCTGCTCGTCGACGTGCCGGGAGCCCAGGGAGCGATCTTCCTCGACCCCGAGGGCGAATCGGTCGAGTTCGTGACCCGGCAGGCCACGCCTTACGAGCTCAAGCTCGAGGGCGCCTACCACGGCATCTTCCTCCGTAAGGCGGCACAGCTCACCCGACTCCTCGACGGCGGCGAGCTCGAACGCCTGTCGATCTCCGGGCGCCACATGGCGGTGATGAGCCGGACGCTCAAGGCCGGCTACTACCTCGTCCTGGTGATGGAGCCGGGCACTCCGGCGTGCCTGGCCAGCGCCGCCATGCGCAAGGCCGGTGAGGCACTCGACCGCGAGATCCCGTAAGCGGTTTTCCACCGCGGCCGCGACTCGGCGTACACTGTCATCTCTGAGTTTTCGTCGTCCTCCGGGGGTGCTGCTTGGACATTCTCGAACGCTTGCGACGCAGCCTCGGCGCCACCCGGGCCCTGCTCGGCGAGCGGCTGGGCCACGGCGCGTCCGGCCTGGCGCCGGAGGCCGTCGAGGAGGCGTTGCTGGCCGCGGACGTCGGCCTCGAGGTGGCGGAGTCGATCGCGTCGGACCTGGGGAAGGCGCAGCGGAAGGGGCTGGTCAAGCCGGGAGGCGACCTCGCCTGGCTGGCCGACCGGATGCGGGCGGTCCTGGCGGCGGCACAGCCGGAGGTGGTGCGCGGGTCGCCCCACGTCGTGCTGGTGGTCGGGGTCAACGGCACCGGCAAGACGACGTCGGTGGCCAAGCTGGCGGCAGCCTCCCGCGCGTCCGGCCGGCGACCGCTGATGGTCGCGGCGGACACCTTCCGCGCGGCGGCGATGGAGCAGCTCCAGCGCTGGGGCGAGCGGCTGGACATCCCGGTGGTGGCCCAGCGCCCGGGGGCCGACCCCGGTGCGGTCGTGTTCGACGCCCTGCAGGCGGCGGCCGCGCGCGGCTTCGACGAGGTGCTGGTCGACACCGCGGGCCGCCTGCACACCAAGCACAACCTGATGGCCGAGCTCGAGAAGGTGAAGAAGGTCTGCAGCCGCGCGGTCCCCGGTGCGCCGCACGAGGTGCTCCTCGTGCTCGACGCCACCACGGGCGCCAACGGCGTGGTGCAGGCTCGGGAGTTTCAAGCCCACGCCGGCGTGACCGGCGTCGTGCTCGCCAAGCTCGACGGCACCGCCAAGGGCGGCGTCGTCCTGGCGGTGGCCCAGGAGCTGGGTGTGCCGGTTCGCTGGGTGGGCGTCGGGGAGACGGCCGAGGACCTCCTGCCGTTCGACGCGGGCACCTTCGCGACCGCCCTGCTGGAGGGGCTGCAATGAGCTGGTCCGAGCCGATGCGGCGCGCGCTGGCGCTCGCCGAGCGGGGACGCTACGGGACCAGCCCCAACCCGATGGTCGGGGCGGTCGTCCTCGACGCCTCCGGTGCCGTCGTCGGCGAAGGCGCCCACCTGCGCTGCGGCGGCCCCCACGCGGAGGTCGCCGCGCTCTCCGCCGCCGGAGCGCTGGCTGCCGGCGGCACGCTCGTGGTCACCTTGGAGCCGTGCGTGCACCACGGCCGAACCCCGCCCTGCGTGGACCTCGTCCTCGCCTCCGGCGTCGCCCGCGTCGTCATCGGTGCCCGCGACCCGAACCCGGTGGTCGACGGGCGCGGCGTCGCCATCCTGCGCCAGGCCGGCGTCGAGGTCGTCGAGGGTGTCGAGGACGAGGCCTGCCGTGTGCTGATCCGGCGGTTCTCGCACTGGATGCGGACCGGGCTGCCCGAGGTCACGCTGAAGATGGCGATGACCCTCGACGGCAAGCTGGCGGCACGCGGCGGCCGTTCCCGGTGGATCACCTCGGAGTCGTCGCGGCGCGAGGGGTACGCCCTGCGCGAGGAGTTCGACGCGCTGCTGGTCGGCGTCGGGACGGTGCTCGCCGACGACCCGCGGTTGCTGCGCCACCTCGGGCTCGCCGAGGACCCGCACCTGCGTCGGATCGTGCTCGACTCCGGCCTGCGCACCCCGGAGACCGCCACGCTCTTCCACACCATGCCCGAGGATGTGACGGTGTTTCACCTCGAGGGAGCCACCGCCGAGCGCCGGCGCGCCCTCGGCGACGCGGGCGCGACCCTCGTCGAGGTGGGTGACGACGGCACCGGCCGGTGCGACCTCCGCCAGGTCCTGCGGTGGCTCGGCAGCCACCAGGTCAGCTCGCTCCTCGTCGAGGGCGGCGGCGAGGTCCACTGGTCGTTCCTCCGCGAGGGGCTGGCCCAGCGTCTCCACGCCTTCGTCGCGCCGCTCATCCTCGGCGGCCGTGAGGCGGTCCACGCCGTCGGTGGGGTCGGCTTCGCCTCGCCGCAGGAGGCCGTGCGGGTACGTTTCGGCGAGCTGCGCCGGCTCGAGGACGACCTCGTGCTGGTCGGGGAGATCGGCGGTGTTTAGCGGCCTGGTCTCCACCGTCGGGACGGTCCGTGGGTTGAGGCGGCAGGGGAGCGGAGCCGCCCTCGACGTCGAGTGCGCGCTCGGCGGCGAGCCGCTCGGGATCGGCGAGAGCGTGGCCGTGAGCGGCGCCTGCCTCACGGTCGCACGGGTCGTGCCCCGCGGCTTCGCCGCCGACGTGTCGCCCGAGACCCTCGCGCGCACGACGCTCGGCCGCACGGCGCCGGGAGCGCGGGTCAACCTGGAGCGGGCGATGCGGCTGTCCGACCGGCTCGGAGGGCACCTCGTGCTCGGCCACGTCGACGCGACGGTCCGCGTGCTCGCCGTGCGTCCGGCCGGTGACTTCACGGTCGTGCGGCTGGCCCTCCCGCCGGCGCAGGCCAAGGAAGTGGCGGAGAAGGGGTCGGTCGCCGTCGACGGGGTGTCGCTCACCGTGGCCGCCCTCGGTGCGGACTGGTTCGAGGTGGCCGCGATTCCCGTGACGCTGTCCGCCACGACGCTGGGCGAGCGGCGCCGGGGGGACGAGGTCAACCTGGAGACGGACGTGCTCGCGAAGTACGTCAGGCGGGTGGTGGGCGGCGGTGGTGCAGGGCTCGAGGCCCTGTGGGCGGGCTTCAACGATGCGGCGGATTGAGCCGGCGTTCCCGGACCTGCTCCCGCTGACACACCGACTCGGGCCGTTTCCCGAGACGGCCGGCGATGTCCGCCTCGACCCGGTCGAGATGCGCCTGATCTGGCGCTTCGGTCCGCCGCGCCGTGCGGGCGAGCGGACGGTCCCGCGGCGGCCGGTGCGCTTCCTCACCCACTCGGCCGCGGTCCGGAGCGAGCGGGACTACCTGACGCGGTTGATCGCCGCCGGGTGTGGTGCGCTCGTCGTCGCCGACGACCACCTGGAACCGAAGGAGCTTCCGGCGCCGGAGCACCCTGGGCAGGTCGTCGTGGTCGAGCCGTGGTTCCCGTCGCTGTGGGGAGGACGCCCACTGGCCGGCCTGCGACGCTGGCGGGAGCGCGGGGTCGAGGCCGGCGTCCTCCTCGCGTTGTGCCCGGCGCCCGACATCCACCAGCTCCTCGATACCGTGATCCACAAGGCACGGACGTCGGGTGCCTCGTTCGTGGTGGCACTGCCGCTCTCGCTGCCCGCGGAGGACCGGCACCGGGTGTACGACGCGCAGGCGGGAGAGGAGGGCGACGGCTCCCTCGAGGACCTCCTGTTCCACACCGACCTGTCGCACTACGCCCTGGAGCTGGAACGCCAGGTGACCAGGATCTGCCAGCACGAGCGTCTCAGCGAGGTGCTGCCCGGCCCGTCGACCTCGGTCGCGGACGGCGCGGCCTTCGGCGCCTGCACCGCGATGTGCCTGTGGGCGCGACGCCTCGACCTCCTCGACGGTGTGGACTCGGTCGGCTGGCAACTGCGCCGCGCGGCGCGGGCGCTGCTTGCGTCGGGGCGCGACCCCCAGGTGCTCGTGACCGAGGACAACCTGCGCATCGTCCCGGGGTTCACCCCCTGGGTGGAGGCGTTCGCCCGCTCCCTGTGGGCCGGCGCCGGCGAGCCCTACGAGGAGCACCTGGCGCGCTGGACGACGCAATGAACAGCCACGGGGCCGGGTTGGTCCGGACCCGACCCTGCGCCTGCTCCGACGACGACGGAGGGCCGCAGGGGCCGCACCCACGCGGTTCCGGACGGGTCGCGTTCGACGGGATCGGGTCATGAGACGGGCGGTGGGGCTCTACGTCCACCTGCCGTTCTGCGCCAGCCGGTGCGCCTACTGCACCTTCGTGACCTCGACGGAGGCGGCACTGATGCCGCGGACCCTCGCCGCGGTTCGCCGGGAGGTCGAGCCGCTGGCCCGCGGCGGCCGCCGTCGCCTCGCCAGCCTGTACCTGGGCGGCGGGACCCCGTCACTGGTGCCGCCTGAGCTGCTGGAGCCGGTCCTCGCTGCCGTCCGGGACTCCTTCGAGCTGCCTGCAGACGCCGAGGTCACGCTCGAGGCCAACCCCGACGACGTCACGCCGGAGCGGCTCGCCGGCTGGCGGCGGCTCGGCGTCAACCGCGTGTCGGTCGGCGTGCAGTCGTTCGCCGATCACGTGCTCGCGATGCTCGGCCGGCGACACTCCGCGGCTCAGGCGGGATTCGCCGTCGGGGCGCTCCTCGAGGCCGGCTTCGCGGTGTCGCTCGACCTCATCCTCGGTCTGCCGCGACTCGACGAGTCGGTCCTCGAGGCCACGCTCGCCGAGGTGGTGCGGCTCCGGCCGCACCACGTCTCCGTGTACCTGCTCGAGATGGACAAGCCCCACGAGCTGGCGCGGCCCGCCGTGCGCCATCCCGACCTGTTCCCCGACGCCGACGCCGCGGCGCGGCAGTGCCTGCGCGCCGGCCGGACGCTCGTCGCCGCCGGGTACCGGCATTACGAGGTGTCGAACTTCGCGCTCCCGTCGCACCAGGCGCGTCACAACACCCGTTACTGGCGCGGGCAACCGGTGCTGGCCGTCGGGGTCGCGGCGCACTCCCAGGGCGGCCGCCGGCGCTGGGCGAACCTCGACGACTTGCCGGCGTACCTCGAGGCGGTCGAGGCGGGCCGGTCGCCACGCGCCTGGAGTCGGCGCCTGGACGAAGGCGAGGCGCTGCGCGAGCGCGTCATGCTCGGCCTCCGCCTCGCCAGGGGCGTGACGAGCCCCATGGTGCGGTCGTGCCGCACCGGGACCGCTGCGCTCGGCGCCAGGCTCGACGAGTTCCTCGCCCTCGGCTTGGCCCGCGAGTCGGCCGGCCGGGTGCGGCTGACCCCGCGCGGCTGGCTGCTGTCGAACGAGCTCTTCGAATCGCTGTGCTGAGCAGGGGCGCCGGCGGGCCGTTTGTTACACTCCGGACGGAGGCACGCATGCAGCGAAAGCTCGCAGTGATCGGCGTCGCGGTCCTGCTCGTGGCCGGCGCGGCCCTCGCCGACGGGATCGACTTCCAGCCGACCTTCACGCCCGCCGACCTCGCCGAGATGTCCGACGCCCTTGGCGACTCCATCTCGTTCCCGCTGCTCGGTCCGGCGTCGGCGAGCGGCCTTGCCGGCTTCGAGCTCCTGGCCGTCGCGGGAGGGCCGCGGGTGGACACCGGTGACAACTGGTGGCAGTCCGGGGTCGACGGCAGCGCCCCGGGAGGCATGCTCGCCGGCTACGGCGTCGTGGCGCGCAAGGGCCTGCCGGGGGGCTTCGACGTCGGCGTGCAGGGCGGACGGGTGCTCGACGAGCGGTTCTGGGGCGCCGAGGTCCGTTGGGCCTTCCTCCGGGGCGGTGTGGTCGAGCCCGGGGCCTGCCTGCGCCTGGTCTACTCCCGTTTCGAGAACGCGCCCATCGACCTCGAGGTCAAGGAGGTCCAGCTTGCCGTGTCCAAGGGGCTGACGGTGGTCACCCCCTTCGTCGCGGTCGGCTACCGGCAAGTCGAGTCGGCGGCGTGGTTCGGCGAGCCGGAGCTGGTCCTCCACGAGTACGACGACTCGCGGGTTACCGGCGAGGCCGGCGTCCGCTTCAACCTCACGCCGTTCCGCTTCGTCGCCGCGGTCCGCCAGGGGGCGGCGCTGGCCTACTTCGTCGGCTTCGGCATCGGGCTGTAGGCCGCATGCGCGACCGCGAACTCCGCTGCGACGGGAAGCTTCGCCCTCGCTCCGCTCGGGCTCAGGATGACTTCCACGCGCCCGCGGCGCGTGACTGGGGCTCGCGGCGCGACGGGATCCTTCGCCCTCGCTCCGCTCGGGCTCAGGATGACTTCCACGCGCCCGCGGCGCGTGGAAGTCAGTTGACCGGGGCGATGGCGGCGATGCCGAAGCGATCGAGGAGGATGCGCTCCAGGCGGGGACGGACCACGAGGTCGAAGGTCGAGCTGTTCTCGGGGAACAGGCGGGTCGCCGCGGTGCGAGCCGCTTCGACCAGGCGGATCGCCTCGCAAAGCGTGAGGTTCTGGTCCTCGGCGATCACCTGGGCCGTGACGTCGACCAGCAGCCGGAGCTTGCGGATCCGCCGGTCCTCGTCGCGAAGCTCGTCGTGGCTCGCCATCGATGCCGCTAACCCTGGCGCCAGGGTACCAATTCCTTGCGCGCCGCGCCTCGCCGCCGTGGCCGTTCCGGTGGCATCATGACCGGCGATCTCCTGGCGTCGGCGATCTCGGCCGCCCAGATCGGCGGCGAGGTGTTGCGGACCTTCTTCGGCGAGCTCAAGCCCGGCGAGATCACCGAGAAGGCCCGCAACGACTGGGTTTCGACCGCCGACCGGGCGGCGGAACGGGCGATCACCGCGTACCTCCACGAGCGGACGCCGAAGTTCGGGTTCCTGGCCGAGGAGGCCGGCGCGAGCGGCGCGGTCGGGGCGCGCTGGGTGATCGATCCCCTCGACGGCACCTTGAACTTCGTCCGTGGCTTCCCGCACTTCGCCGTGTCGGTGGCCCTGGTCGTCGACGGGCGCGCCGAGGTGGGTGCGGTCTACGACCCGATGCGTGACGAGATGTTCGCCGCGCGCCGGGGTGGCGGGGCGACCCGCAACGGCGTGCCGATTCGCGTCACGGGGCGGGACGGTCTGGCCGGCGCCTTCGTCACCACCGGCTTCCCGTTCCGAGTTCACCGGTACCTCGACACGTTCCTCGCCGTTTTTCGCGAGACCTTCATGCGCGTCGCCGCGCTGCGGCGCCCGGGCGCGGCGGCCCTCGACCTGGCCCACACCGCCGCCGGCATCTTCGACGCCTTCTTCGAGTTCTGCCTCTCGCCGTGGGACATCGCGGCGGGCGGGCTGATCGTCACCGAAGCAGGCGGCGTCGTCAGCAACCTCGACGGCGGCGGCGACATCTTCACGAGCGGGAACGTGATCGCCGGCAGCCCGGCCGTGCATGCCGAGCTCCTCGCGTTGATCCAGGGGTTCTGCCGGGAAGCCGACATTCGGCCCTGAAGCCGGCGAGGCGCCCGCCCGTCCGTCGCCGTGGTGGGTCCGGCGGCCCCGCGATGAGCGCCGGTTTCGTGGTTGAGAGTGTGGCCATTGTGAACACTCGTCACTTGATATTGCTCGACTCCGGCACGTATACTCGGCGCGGACTCATGTCGACCCGGTGACCTGGAGACTCGACAGGACGCGGTTGCGATGGCCTGGCAGAACAGCTCCGACTCTCTTCCGCGGCTCTTGCCGGTCCCACAGCGTGTGCAGCGGCGTGGCAAGGATCTCGAGCGCTTCCTCAACCTGTGGCGACTCGGCATGCTCGCCTCGCTCACCGTCACGCTGCTGACCAATCAGCTCCTCCGCGGCAACAACACGACCGAGCAGGACACCTCGCTGTTGGCGCTCGGCGCGATCCTTCTGGGCGCGCTGCTCTTCCAGTTCTACCTCGCCTGGTTCCCGTGGGACGACCGGCTCGGGGTCTGGGTCGTCGGCGTCGACCTCGCGGGCGTGACCTCGCTCCTCCTGCTCTACGTGCTGATGGGGAGGAGCATCGTCGCCACCAACTCCCAGACCACCTTCCTGGCCTACTTTATCGTCATCGCGCTGGCCGGGCTGCGATCCGACGCCCGCGTGGCGCGTGGGTTGTCGGTGGCGGTACCGCTGTCGTACGCCCTCGTGGTCTTCCTCGCGGTGGCCTGGCGGCAGGTCAACCTGAACCCCGCGGACCCGATCTACGGATCGTTCCGCTGGGAGGTCCAGGTGATGCGCCTGCTCTTCCTCACGCTCGTCACCTGGATCACCCAGTTCGACGCCGCGCTCGGGGCGACCGACCGCGCCGAGGCGCTGCGGGACCCGCTCACCGGCGTGTACAACCGGCGCTTCCTCGAGGAGTTCCTCTACCGCGAGCTGCCGCGGGCGCGTCGCCGTCAGCAACCGCTCTCGGTGCTCCTCGTCGATCTCGACGGGTTCAAGCAGTACAACGACACCCACGGGCACCTCGCCGGCGACCGGATCCTGGTGGCGGTGGCGAGCTCGCTGGCGGCGGCCGTCCGGGCCGGCGACATCGTCGCGCGCTACGGCGGCGACGAGTTCGTCGTGGTCCTGCCCAACACCCCGGGCGAGGCGGCGCGCCGGGTGGCCCGTGAGCTCGTTCGCGTCGTACCTCCGCAGGTCAGCCTGTCGGCCGGCGTCGGCTGCCTCGGGGCGGACGTCGAGGGCGCCGAGGACCTGCTGGCCGCCGCCGACGCCGCGCTGTTCCGCGCCAAGCAGTCCGGCGGCGGCGTCGTCGTCGCCTGAGAGACAGGGGAGAGGGAAGAGGGGAGAGGGGAGACCAGCGACACGGGGTGGTCCCTGTCACTCTCCCCTCTCCGCTCTCCCCCCTCTCCTCCGCCCACCCCTGGATTCAGGCGCGTGGCGAGCTGTCTGAGGCAGGCCGTCGGTTGGGCTTGCGCGGGTCTCCCAAGATGCGCACAATGCGCGGATGCGAGCGGTAATTCGGCACGTCCTCGGCTGGGGGTCGCTCCTGCTCGGCGTCGCCGGGCTCTTCCTGCCGGGGCTTCAGGGCCTGCTCCTGATCGCGACGGGGGCGATCCTCCTGGCGCCGGATGTCCCGCTCTTCGCCCGCCTGGTCGACTGGATCGAGGATCGGTTCCCTGCGCTGCGGTCAGGCCTGCAGCGACTGCGCGAGCGGCTCGGGCACCGCCGCCGTCCTCAGGGCTGAATGGGCTGGGTCCCGATCCCCGGCGCGACGAGGAGCGCCGTGACCTTGGAGCGGGCCGGCCACAGGACGAGCATGCCGACCGCGGCGACCGCCGCGAAAACCGCGAACCAGTCGATCCGCGCGGACAGGAAGTAGAGCACGAGGCCGAGGACGGCGACGGCCTCCAGGCGCGCGAAGGCGACGAGGTGGGCGGTGGCGTGGGCCCGCAGCAGCGGTCCGGGCTGACCGCTCACCGAGAACACCCTTCGCGCACCGGCGAGCATGGCGCGGTACACGGGCATCACGGTGACCAGGTTGAGCACCGAGATGGCGGCGAAGATCCACAGGAAGTGGCCGCCCTGGGCCAACGCCGGCCGCTCGGCGAAGGGGACGGTCAGCACGACGGCGGCGTAAATCGGCAGCGAGGCAAGCATGGCCGCGCAGATGACGCGCAGACGACCCAGGTGACCGGCCACCAGGTTCTGCATGGCACCTCCCCGCTCCTGCCGGCATCCTAGGAGAGCGGAGGCGCGACCGTCAACGGAGTCCCTGTGGAGGGCGCGGCCGGTTGGGACCTGGAATAGCGAAACCCGGGGGATCCCGGGTTTCGGCTTGGCGGATGACCGCCCGGACCTTAGTGGATATCTGCGCGGCCACAAGGTCCGTCGAAAGTCCGCGGCCCGAAGGGCACTTCTAATCTCGCACCGCCGGGGAACGGTGTCAAGAGACTTCGTGTTCTACGTTAGCATAAACAAATCAATATGTTACGACGGCCGGCTGCGACGACTCAATGCCGGTCGATGTGCTCGTTGATGGCCGTCGTCACGGCCACCGCGGCGGCCAGCGCGGCCGCGCCGGAGCTGCCGTCGACGAAGGCGCCACCGAGCCCGAGGCAGGCGCGCTGGAAGGCCTGGTGCTCCACCGCAAGCGGCTCTGCCTTCTCCACCGCCACGACGAGCGGCTCGATGGTCGGCTCCGGCGTGTCGCGGCGCAGGCGGTAGGCGGAGACGCTCTGCTCCGTGTAGTCGATCGAGTGGTACGCGTCCGGTTCGAACAGGCGCAGCTTGCGTACCCGCTCGCCCGACACCCGGCTGGCGGTCAGCGTCGCGACGCAGCCGTTGGCGAACTCGAGCCGGACGTTGGCCAGGTCGACCCGCGGCGAGAGCACCGGCACGCCGACGGCGCGCACCTCGGTGATCGCGGAGGAGGCATTGAGGGCCTGGGCGAGCTGGAGGTCGTGGACCATGAGGTCGAGGATGACGTCGATGTCGAGGGAGCGCCGGGTGAACGGCGACAGCCGTTGGGCATCGAGGTAGCGGGGCCGCGGCGCGGTCGCGAGCACCGCCTGGACCGCCGGGTTGTAGAACTCGACGTGGCCGACGCCGAGGACGACCCGGGCGGCGACTGCCAGCGCGACCATCTCCTCGGCCTCCGCCACCGTGGCGGCGATCGGCTTCTCGACTAGGACGTGACGGCCGGCCCGCAGGAAGCCGTCGCAGACGTCCCGGTGCGTCACGGTCGGGGAGGCGACGACGGCCGCCTGGGACAGCTCGACGGCCTGCTCGAGCGACGACAGCGGCGTGGCGCCGAGCTCCGTGCACAGCGCCTCCAGGCGTGCCCGGTCGGGGTCGTAGGCGCCGACGCAGGTCCAACCGGGGAGGGTGCTCGCCAGCCGCAGGTGGTGGCGACCGAGATGACCGATTCCGACGACGGAGACGGCGATGGGGGCGTGCGCGCTCATGGCCGGTGAGCGTAGCAGGTGCGCGGGGCACGCGCACCTGCGGAGCCACCTCCGAGTTCCCCTCTCCCGCGAGCGGGAGAGGGACAGGGTGAGGGACTCCAAGCCCATCGCAAGACCTCGCAGCGCCCCCTCCTCGTCACCCTGCTCTACACTCCCCCGCGATGATCGACTCCCACGCCCACCTCGTCATGTTTCCCGAATCCGAGCAGGACGACGTCCTGACCCGCGCCGCCGAGGCGGGCGTGGGCATGGTGCTGGTCCCGTCCACCGGGCCCGAGGACCTCGATCCGGTCACCGCGATGGGCGCCCGCTGGCCGGGGCGGGTGGTCACGGCACTCGGTGTGCACCCCCACGAGGCCCGCCACCTCGACGACGGGCTCAAGCGCCGCCTCGAGTCCGCGGTCCGGACCGCGGGCGTCGTCGCCATCGGCGAGATCGGCCTCGACTACCACTACGACCTGTCGCCCCGCGAGACGCAGCGGGAGGCCCTGCGCTGGCAGCTCGGGCTCGCCCGCGAGGCCGGTTTGCCGGTCGTCCTCCACCACCGCGAGGCGTGGGTCGACTTCCTTGCGGTGCTCGACGAGTTTCCGGGCCTCTCCGGCGTTGCGCACTCCTTCACCGAGGGGGCGGTCGGGGCCGCGGAGGTCGTGGCGCGGGGGCTTTACGTCGGGATCTCCGGCATGGTGACGTTCCCCAAGGGCGACAACATCCGGGACGCCGCGCGCGCGGTGCCGGCCGGGAAGCTCCTCGTCGAGACCGACAGCCCGTACCTCGCGCCCGTGCCGCACCGCGGGAGGCGCAACGAGCCGGCATGGGTGCGGCTCGTGGCGGAGACCGTGGCGAAGGTCCGCGGCGCCGGCCTCGACGAGGTGGAGCGCGACACCGACGCCGCGTTCGCCGCGCTCTTCGGGTCCGTGTAGCGGCCGCCCGCCGGGCGGCCGGCCTCTTCGCCACGCGTCGAGAGACCACCACGAAACGACGTGCGCCCCGTTGCCGGGGCGCCCGTGGGTTTCGCGAGGCGGGGTGTTACGGGATGACGAGGTCGACGGTGGTGGGGTCGGTGGAGGTGCCGTCGACGACGGAGGCGAAGCAGATCGCCTTGCCGCCGGCAGTGAGGACGCGGACCTCGGCGAAGGCGGCGGACTGGCCGGCGGGGAGGGC
>JACQZW010000028.1 GCA_016213675.1 Acidobacteriota bacterium
CCCGGCCACGATCGTCGCGGTGAACGGCGCCGGGGTGGAGTTGCCGAAGAAGCGGACCTGGACCTGCGCCGAGCCCGTGCCGTGGTTGAGGATCCCGAGGTCGGAGTACCAGTACGCCGGCACCACGCCCGGGGTCCGGGCAATGCCCGAGACGTAGTACGTCTTCGTGTAGGTCGTGCCGCCGCAGTTGCTCCCGGTGAAGGCCACCTGGACGGCCGAGGTGTAGGCCGACGACGCCCCGCATGACGCGTTGGCCCGGACGTGGTTGTACAACGTCCCGGGCGTGTTGCTGTTGACGGTGACGTTGACCGAGGTGCCGGTGAAGACCGACTGGCTGAGGTTCAGCTTGTTGGTGAACGCGGGGTCCGTCGCGACCTCCAGCGTGTATGTGGCCGCCCCCGTCACCGCGTTCCAGCTCACCGTGTACGCCTGTCCGCTGCACGTCGTCGTCCGGCTCGACGCCAACCCCGTGGGCACCCCGGGCGCCGTGCACGAGCCGGCCGGCGGGTTGCCCAGGTTGAGCCGTCCGACACCGTAGTCGTTGTCCTTGCCGCCGGTGCCCATGTCGATGGCGCGCGACTCGAGCAGCGTCCGCACCTGCGCGTTGGTGTACGTGGGATAGCCCGACCAGGCCAGCGCCGCCGCCCCGGCAACGTGCGGGCACGCCGCGGACGTGCCGGAGAAGCCGCCGTCGGCGCGCGGCCCGTACGCCGAGGTCGAGACGACGGCATAGCCGGCGATGTCCGGCTTGATCGCCCCGCCGGACAACGCGCCGCCGGCGCCGTTGTTTGGCCCCTTGGAACTGTAGCTCTCGATGGTGAACGGCGTGAGGGCGTCGAGGGCGGCGGCGGTGATCGCCCCGGTGGCGTCGCCGGGCGGGGTGATCGAGCCGTCCTGGACGTTGAACCAGAGCGGGTTGCCGTCGAAACGGTTGAAGAACTCCATCTGGATGTTGGTCGGCCCCGAGTAGAGCTTGATCCCGAAGCCGTAGTACCCCGCCTCGGTGGTCGTGAACGAGATGTCCTCGGTCGGGAGCTGCCCGGCCTGGCCGGACTGCTGGTCCTCGGAGCTGGCGACCACGGTCGGCGTGTTCGTCCCGTCGTAGCGGTAGAGGTAGAAGTCGAGGTCGGTCGCCGGGCTCGTCCACTGGTTCCACACCAGCGCGGCGTAGACGTCCTTGCCCGCGTCGATCCACACCGTGTTCGAGCCGTCCGACGTCTTCACGTAGTTGATCTCGTAGGTGCCGTCGAAGTTGAGATAGCCGTTCGAGTTGTCGTCCCTCCAGGCGCCTTGCCAGTGGGCGAGGCGGGAGTTGCCCGCCGAGTTGACCCACACGCCGCCGCCCGAGACGAACGAGTTGACGGCGCCGGTGGCGGTGCCGATGCTGCCGTCGCCGGGCCCCCACGACAGCCACCCCTGCGACATCGAGACGACCTTCACGCCGTTGGTGACCATCCATGCCTTGGCGTTGGCGATGTCCACGTCGGTGCCGCCGTAGGCCGCCAGGTACAGCTCGACGCCCGGCGCCACGTCGGTGATCACCTCGGCGCAGCCCAGGCCGTGCTTCCCGGAGTTGAGCTGGGCGTCGCCGAAGACAGCGGTGTGCACCTTGCCCGCGACCGGCAGCTCGGTGCCGTAGAGCTGGTCGTAATTGCCGAACCCGGAGTCGATGACCCCCACCTTGACGTTCTGTCCCGTCCAGCCGGCGGCGTGCCAGGCCGGGGCGTTGATGGCCGGCAGCGCCTCGGACACGATCGGGCCGGTCATGGCAGTGACGGGGCCGACCGGGCCGGCCGTGGCCGTGACGTGGTCCCGGGGCGAGTCCGGCTCACGGATGTAGATCGGCCGGCGAACCATCTCGACCGCCGGCAGCTCGGCCAGCGAGCGGAGCAGCTCGGGGGCGACGTGCGCCTGGACGGTGGTGTCGGCCGAGGAGACCAGCGTCGCCCCGCGCTCCTCGAGCCAGCCGGCGACGACGCCGACGTCCGCCGGGTCGGCGACGACGGCGTGGACCTGGATCCGGCCGTCCTTGACGCGGTAGCCGTTCCTGACGGCCGCCTCGAGCGGCTTCGGCTCGAGGATGACGGCGGCCAGGCCGGTGCCGAGCCGGGCTTGCGCCGGGCTCAGCACGACCTTGGTGGCGGCCGGACTTGCAGGCGCCTGGACCGCGGCGAGGGGTAGCTCGCGGGCGATTGCCGATCCGCCGGCGGCGGACACGGCGACCGTGACGACGAACGCAGCCCATGGGCACCTGAACGCGTGCGGGTTCTTCATGACGACCTCCACTGCAAGATCCGGCCCCAACGCTAACGCCCTCGTGGAAGGGTGTCAAACGCGCCGACGTGTGCGCAGCCAGCATCACGGAGAGCGACGTAGCGGCCGCCCGCCGGGCGGCCGGCCTCTTCGCCACGCGTCGAGAGACCTCCACGAAACGACGTGCGCCCCGTTGCCGGGGCGCTCGTGGGTTTCGCGTGGTGGGGTGTTACGGGATGACGAGGTCGACGGTGGTGGGGTCGGTGGAGGTGCCGTCGACGACGGAGGCGAAGCAGATCGCCTTGCCGCCGGCAGTGAGGACGCGGACCTCGGCGAAGGCGGCGGACTGGCCGGCGGGGAGGGC